>NZ_JBIVLA010000003.1:0-815823 GCF_044751065.1 Streptomyces sp. NPDC088746 | reverse complement strand
CGGCCGCCATGCCCGAGTGCAGCGCGATCCAGCCGGTGTGGCGGCCCATGACCTCGACGATCAGCACCCGCTGGTGCGACTCCGCCGTGGTCTTCAGCCGGTCCAGCGCCTCGGTCGCGACGCCGACGGCCGTGTCGAAACCGAAGGTCACGTCGGTGGAGGCGATGTCGTTGTCGATGGTCTTCGGCACACCGACGATGGGCAGACCGGCCTCGGAGAGCAGATTGGCGGCCTTCAGCGTGCCCTCGCCGCCGATCGGGATGATCGCGTCCAGGCCGAGATCCGCGACATGGCCCTTCGCCCGCTCCACGCCGTCACGCAGATGCGCGGGCTGGACACGGGAGGAGCCGAGGATCGTGCCACCACGCGCGAGGATGCCGCCGACCGCGTCGAGGTCGAGCTTGCGGTAGTCGCACTCGAGGAGGCCCTTCCACCCGTCGTGGAAGCCGATGACCTCGTCGCCGTGGTCGACGACCGCGCGGTGTACGACGGAACGGATGACGGCGTTGAGGCCGGGGCAGTCGCCACCGGAGGTGAGCACACCAATTCGCATTGCCCGGGAAACCTTTGCAACGTGGGCCGACGCCGGACCACGTCGTCCGGTTGGATCCCCGCCACCCTACCGGCGCCGGGTGGCCGGACCGAACCCACTGTCCGACTGCTGGACGTCCACCGGATGTACACCGGCCCGGCACCCGCGGACCGGCCCCCGGAGGGGCCGGCCCGTACGGGCCGCGTCAGGCGGGCTGGGTCGCCGCGGCGATCCGCTCCGCGCGCAGCGCCTCGTACCACCGGTCGTCGCTCGGCGGCAGGGCGTTGACGTCCAGGGCCAGCTTCAGCAGCAGGTCCGCGATCAGCGGGTTCCGCGCCAGGACCGGCCCGTGCATGTACGTACCGAAGACGGTGTCGTTGTACGCGCCTTCCGTGCCGTCGCCCGTGCCGTTGCCCCGGCCGAGACGCACCCGGGCGAACGGGCGCGCCGAGGGACCGAGGTGGGTGATGCCCTGGTGGTTCTCGAAACCGGTCAGCGGCGGCAGCCCGAGGTTCGGGTCGATGTCGCCGAGCACGTCACCGACGCACCGGGCGCCCTCACCACGGGTCGAGACGACGTCGAGCAGCCCGAGGCCGGGCTCGCGCTCGCCGAGGTCGTTGATGAACTCGTGGCCGAGGATCTGGTAGCCCGCGCAGACCGAGAAGATGATCGCGCCGTTCGCCGCGGCCCTGTTCAGCCCGCCGTCACGGCGCAGCCGCTCCGAGGCGAGCCGCTGCGGCCGGTCCTCACCGCCGCCGATCAGATAGATGTCGCCCGACGTCGGGATGGGCTGGTCGCTGCGCACGTCCACGCGCGCCACGTCGAGGCCGCGCTGGCGGGCCCGGCGCTCCACCACCAGGGCGTTGCCCTGGTCGCCGTAGGTGCTGAGGAGGTCGGGGTAGACCCACACCAGCCGCAGGCTGTTGTTGCTCATGCTTCGTCCTCTCCGGGGGTTGCCCGCGCGGGGGTCAGTTGCCGACACGACGGCGCAGATCCTGGAAGGCGGTGTAGTTGGCGATGACCTCGATGCGGCCGGGCGGAGCCATCTGGACGGCCTCGTCCAGGGTCTCGCAGACACGGAAGTCCAGTCCGGCCACCTCGAGCCGGACCGCGAGGTCCAGCTTGCGGTCACCGAGCACGAAGATCGGGTGACCGTAGAGCTGGGTGTAGTCCACGTCCCACAGCCAGGAGGTGTCCGTACCGTCGGCGCCACGGGCGTTCACCGAGAGGATCACCGGGGTGGGCGGCGGGTCGATCAGGGAGAACGTCTCGAGCCAGCCCGCCGGGTTCTTCGCCAGCAGGAGCCGGAGCTCACGGCCGAGGAAGGTGACGACGTCGTAGCGGCCCGCCACGGCCTGCACCTGGTACATGCGCTCCAGGGCGACCTGCGGCGGTACGCCGAAGACCGCGGCCACGGCGGCCGAGCTCGTGGCGTTGGCCTTGTTGGCCCGGCCCGGCAGCTGGAGGTGGATCGGCCACGCGGAACCGTGCGGGTCCAGGACGTAGTCGCCGTTCAGCGCCCAGCTCGGGGCGGGGCGGCGGAAGCCGCACTCGCCGCAGAACCAGTCGTCACCGGGGCGCTGCATGACACCGCCGCAGGACGGGCAGGACCAGGCGTCGTCCTTCCACGCCTGCCCCGCCGCGACCCACACGACATTGGGGGAGGAGGAAGCGGCCCAGACGATCAGCGGGTCGTCGGCGTTGGCCACGATCACGGCCTTGGAGCCCGACAGG
Source organism: Streptomyces sp. NPDC088746 (assembly GCF_044751065.1). Taxonomy (NCBI): domain Bacteria; kingdom Bacillati; phylum Actinomycetota; class Actinomycetes; order Kitasatosporales; family Streptomycetaceae; genus Streptomyces; species Streptomyces sp. NPDC088746. The sequence continues at coordinate 813,557 of NZ_JBIVLA010000003.1, read as the reverse complement.
CCCTCACGCCACTGCTCCGCCATCATCCGGGTCTCCGCGGCGCGGTCCAGCTGGTCGCGCGAGAGGTTGAGCAGCGCGATCACCTTCGGCGTCGTGTCGCGTGCCACGCCGGCGAGGTACTTCTCGTCGACCTCGATCACGCCGTACCGCGCGTCCGAGCCTCCTGCCAGCGCGGAGGTGATCCCCGCGGGCATGTTGGCTCCGAGCGCGTTCGACACGACGGGACCGGCGGCCGTGAGCGCCTCCGCGATCAGCCGGGTGGTGGTCGTCTTGCCGTTCGTCGCGGACACGAGGATCACGTCCAGGTGCTGCGCCAGCCGCCCGAGCAGGTCGGGGTCGAGCTTGAGCGCCACCCGGCCGCCGATCACCGATCCGCTGCCGCGCCCCGCAGCGCGCGACACCGCCGCCGCGGCCTTGCCCGCCGTCACGGCGAGCTTGGCCCGCGGCGACAACGGCTCCGTGTTGCCTGCCATCGTCCTAGATCCTCCTTGCGTAAGTCCGCGCCCAGCCTATCGATGTCCGGCGCGGCGGCCGCACCTCGGCACCACGGGGAACGTGGAGGTCACGTGGAACGTACGCTTCTCCCCATGCGAAACCGCCCGATCCCCGGCAGTACCGGACGCGTTCGCGCCATGACTCTGCTCGGCGCCCCGGTGCTCCACAGTCCGTGCGACGACGTCACCGAATTCGGCCCGTCGCTCGCCCGGCTGGTGGAGGACATGTTCGCCACCATGTACGCCGCGAACGGTGTGGGGCTCGCCGCGAACCAGATCGGCTTCCCCCTCAAGGTGTTCGTCTTCGACTGTCCGGACGACGACGAGGTCCGGCATCTGGGCCACGTCGTCAATCCCGTACTCGTCGAGGCGGACGGCATCACCGTACGCGGACCGGAGGGGTGCCTCTCGCTTCCGGGGCTCGAAGCCGCCACCCCGCGTTTCGACCACGCGGTGGTCGAGGGCCGGACGGTGACGGGGGAGCCGGTGCGGATCGCCGGCACCGGCTGGTTCGCCCGCTGCCTGCAGCACGAGTGCGACCACCTCGAAGGCTCGGTCTACACGGACCGGCTGACGGGGCTGCGCCGGGCCAGGGCGCTGCGCGCGGCCCGGCGGGCGCCCTGGGCGCGTACGGCGGCCGACGGCTGAGCTCCCGGGGCCCGGGAGCGGCTCAGAACCCCTGGCCGCCGGGGAGGTCGCCGGCTTCGGCGAGCCTGCCCCAGAGCAGGTCGGCGAGGCTGCGTACCAGCTGCTCCCGCGAGCACGGCCGGTCGCCCAGCCACCAGTCGCCGGCCGCGTGCATCATGCCGACGATGCCGTGACCCCAGATGCGGGCCATCTGCTCGCTGTCCGGACCGAGATCGACCCGCTCCGCGATCACCTTCCCCAGCTCCTCGCCGAGGCGGCGCAGCAAAGGCGCGGAGTGCCGGCCGACGTCGAAGCCCTGCTCGGGCGAGGGAGCCGCGTCGTCGGACGGGTGCATCAGGAAGCGGTAGACCTGGGGGCGCGCCTCGATCGCCGCGAGGTAGGTGTCCAGGGTCGCCTCGACCCGTTCACGCCGCTCGGAGGGGGCGTCGAGCGCGGCCCGCAGGGCGCTCAGCAGCGCGTCGGTGTGGCGTTTGGCGAGCGCACGGTAGAGGCCGCCCTTGTCGCCGAAGTGCCGGTAGAGGATGGGCTTGGTGATCCCGGCCTCCGCGGCGATCGCGTTCATCGACGCCTTCGGGCCGTCCCTGAGCACCACTCGGTCCGCGGCTTCGAGCAGCTCCCGGCGGCGGCGTTCGGCCGCTGTCCGCTGCCGTTCGGCCCCTCTTGTGGTCTCCATGTCGTTTCTCCCGCCCCACCCAACTGTCCTGCGATCTCGTCACGCTCGGGCAACGTAACACCCTGCGTGTGCCGTGCGCGGATCCGCAGCTGGCTGGTTGACAGAGGCTACTTGCTGGTAACAGACTGTTGTTACCGCTAGTAACGGGTTTTCCTGAAGTGCATGGAGGGAACATGGCCGAGTTCACGCTCGAGCTCAACGACGACCAGAAGCAGGTCCGTGACTGGCTGCACGGATTCGCCGCCGAGGTGATCAGGCCGGCCGCTTCGGAGTGGGACGAGCGTGAGGAAACGCCCTGGCCCGTCATCCAGGAGGCCGCCAAGGTAGGCATCTACTCCCTCGACTTCTACGCCCAGCAGTTCTTCGACCCTACGGGCCTGGGCATCCCCATGGCCATGGAGGAGCTCTTCTGGGGTGACGCGGGTATCGCCCTGTCGATCGTCGGCACCGGCCTGGCGGCCGTCGGCGTCCTCGCCAACGGCACCGAGGAGCAGATCGGCACCTGGATCCCGCAGATGTACGGGGACGCCGACGACGTGAAGGTCGCCGCCTTCTGCTCCTCCGAGCCGGACGCCGGTTCCGACGTCGCCTCGATGCGCACCCGCGCGGTGTACGACGAGGCCAAGGACGAGTGGGTCCTCAACGGCACCAAGACCTGGGCGACCAACGGTGGCATCGCCAACGTGCATGTCGTCGTCGCCGTCGTCGACCCCGAACTGGGCTCGAAGGGCCACGCCTCCTTCATCGTCCCGCCGGCCACTCCCGGCCTCTCGCAGGGCCAGAAGTTCAAGAAGCACGGCATCCGCGCCTCGCACACGGCCGAGGTCGTCCTCGAGGACGTCCGCGTCCCCGGCCACTGCCTGCTCGGCGGCAAGGAGAAGCTCGACGAGCGCCTCGCCCGGGCCCGTGAGCGCGCCAGGTCCGGCGGCGAGCGCGTGAAGAACGCGGCGATGGCGACCTTCGAGGCGTCCCGCCCGGCCGTCGGAGCCATGGCCGTCGGCACCGCCCGCGCCGCCTACGAGGTCGCCCTCGACTACGCGAAGACACGGACCCAGTTCGGCCGCCCGATCATCGACAACCAGGGCATCGCCTTCCAGCTGGCGGACATGCGTACGCAGATCGACGCGGCCCGGCTGCTCGTCTGGCGCGCCTCCTGGATGGCGAGCGCCGGCAAGCCGTTCACCGCCGCCGAGGGCTCGATGTCGAAGCTCTACGCGAGCGAGACGGCGAAGACGGTCACCGCCCAGGCCGTGCAGATCCTCGGCGGCAACGGCTTCACCCGTGAGTACCCGGTCGAGCGCATGCACCGGGACGCCGCGATCTACACCATCTTCGAGGGCACGAGCGAGATCCAGCGCCTGGTCATCGCCCGCACCCTGTCGGGCATGCCGATCCGCTAGCCGGGATCGTTCGTGATCGGCCGCCGGCTCCCGCCGGCGGCCGATCCGTCGTTGCCCGTGGTTCTGCGGCGCATGCGACCTCACTCGACGGTCACCGTTGTCCGCCACGCGCCTGGGGGCATGCCGACCCGATGGACGATGTACGCCTTGGCGGTGCGGCCGGTGGCGGCCGGTCCGCCGAGCAGCGCGTCGCCCACGGTTTGCCGCTCCACGCTGCGCCGATACCCGCAAGGTATCGGCGTGGGGGAATGGGTCTTGGACAGTCGCGGGGCCCTGGCGGTGCACTGGGAGCATGACCGGAGAAGCGAAGTGCAGCGCATCGCAGGCCGACCCCGCCGTGTCGGTGGTGGGTCCCGACGACGGCGAAACGATCGTCCTGGGCACCAGGCGCATGCGCGTCCTCGAAGACGGCATCCATACCGGGCACCGCCTCGGCATGGTGATGAGCCGCTACGCGACCGAACCCGCCTGACCTGAACTCAGGCCCGACCGGCGCCGCCGGGGTGTCCCCACCGCTCGGCTTCCGGATCACTCAGATCATGGCTCGGGTCTTCTCCACGGGCTGCCACGCGAAACAACGGGTCACCTGCGACCGGTGACCACAGACGGGAATCATGAACATCGCGTACTGGATCGTCGCCGGACTGCTCGCCCTCTTCTACGTCTACGCAGGCGCGATGAAGGTTCTCCGCAGCCGAGAGCAACTCCGCCCGATGATGGCCTGGGTCGATCGCATACCCCTGCCCGCCGTGAGGGCGCTGGGGACGGTCGAGATACTGGGCGCGACCGGGCTGATCCTGCCGCCACTGACCGGCATCGCGCCCTGGCTGGCACTGGCCGCGGCCATCGGGTTTCTGCTCCTGCAGATCGCTGCCATCCCCGTCCACCTGACCGGCGAAGACCGCCGGATCGCACTCAACGTCGGGCTCGTCGCCACTGCGGGCGTGGTCATCTGGCTGGCCGTCACCTGGCTGTGACCGAGCGCGGCCCCGACCGATGGATGCGGCTGCGGGGCCGGACCGTGCGCCGGTCCGGCCCCGCGTGTCGTCCGTTGCGGCTACCGCGGCAGCTGCGCCTCGACGGCTGCCACGACCTCGGGCGCCTCCGGCTCGGTGCGGGGGCGGATCCGTGCGACCGGCTCACCGGCCGGGGAGATCAGGAACTTCTCGAAGTTCCACTGGACGTCCCCCGCCGTGCCCTCGGCGTCGTCGAACTTCGTCAGCTCCGCGTACAGCGGGTGCCGGTTCTCGCCGTTGACGTCGATCTTCTCCAGCAGCGGGAAGCTGACCCCGTAGGTCGTCGAGCAGAACGTCTGGATCTCCTCCGCGGTGCCCGGCTCCTGGCCCGCGAACTGGTTGCAGGGCACCCCGAGCACGGTGAAACCGCGGTCCCCGTACTCCTTCTGGAGCCTCTCCAGGCCGGCGTACTGCGGAGTGAGCCCGCACTGGGAAGCGACGTTCACCAGCAGGACCGCCGAACCCTTGTAGGCGCCAAGGGTGGTCGGCTCGCCGCTGAGCGTACGGAGCGGAATGTCGTGCAGCGTCATGGGATCTCCTCTGTGGCGTGGCGTCCCCCTCATTGTGACGGCCCCTGTGCGGGAGCCTCCCTCGGGTCCAGCGCCCGGTAGTAGAACGTGGTCGCCCTGAGCGTGCCGTACGGGTCCGCCGCGTAATCCGGTACGGAGCCGCAGGGCGTCCACCCCGCCGAGCGGTAGAGCCTCTCGGCGTCGCTTCCGGTCTCGGTGTCCAGGACCAGCAGTGTCAGCCCCTCGGCGGCGGCGGACCGCTCGACCGCGGTGAGCAGGGCCCGGCCGACTCCCCGGTTCCGGGCCGACGGCCTGACCACGAGCTTCGCGACCTCCGCGCGGTGGCGGGCGTTGGGCAGGGCCGCCTTGACCAGGCCGATCGTGCCCACCAGCCGCTCGTCGTCCCGGGCGATCCAGACCTGGTGGCTCCCCGCCTCGACGGCGGCGGCCCGCTCCCGCCACCAGACGGCGGCCGCCGCGCGGTCCAGCGGGGCGAGGAAACCGACGGAGGCCCCGCCCTCCACCGCCTCGATCAGCAGGGCGGCGAGCTCATCGGCGTACGTGATCAGCTCGGGGCCGGACACGGAGACGATCTCGGTCATGAAGCGGGTCCTTTCACATTCACGGCAGGACGATCATCAGTGCGTAGCGGACGCGTTGCGGGCCCGGACAGCGGAAGTGCGAGGGGCCGTGCAGCCGGAAGCGCAGGCAGTCGCCCTCGCGCACGGTGTGCGTGGTCCCGTCGACCGTGATCTCGACCGTGCCCTCCAGCACCCAGATGTGCTGCTCCACACCGGGCACCGGTGCGTTCTCGTACGAGAGCGACGCGCCGGCGTCGAGTGTGCCCTCGATGACCTCGGCGCGCAGACCGGGGTGCGGCGGCGAGACGGAGCGGCGCACGAACCCGGACGGCTGGTCCCGCCACACCGGCTGTCGTGCGGCCGGGACCAGCTGCGGCGGCTCCGTCTCCACCTCCATCAGCAGCCGGGACATCGTGCGCCCGTAGACCGTGCACAGCTGTCCGAGCACCGCGGTGGTGGGACTCAGCTCCCCGCGCTCCAGTCGCGACAGGGTCGAGCGGCTCACACCGGCTCGCCGGGACAGCTCGTCCAGCGACCAGCCGCGTTCGGTGCGGAGCGTGCCCAACCGTGCCGCGAGGCGGTCGTCGACGCTGTCGGTCGGCACCTCGGGCTCTCTCATATGCGGGAGCATATCTCTGTTCTGAGAAGAGTGCCGATCGAGTGATGCCGTGTCAGGCTGATAAACGGAACATAAGCCGCGAAGCGACTCGATCGAGCCGCTCATCGGCTGGGAGCCGAGGAGGCCGACATGGCTGGAAGTGCTAGCGGAACGAAGGCGGGGCACGACACCGCCGGTGGGCGCGGAGCCCAGTCCGGCTGGACCGTGTTCGCGGCGGTGATGATGATCTTCGGTGGGGCCATGGCCATCCTCGAGGGGATCGCCGCCATCGCCAAGGACGACCTGTTCGTCTCGACGCGCAACTACGTGTTCCAGTTCAGCCTCACGGGCTGGGGCTGGGTGCACCTCATCCTGGGGATCGTCGTCCTCCTCGCCGGCTTCGCGCTCTTCAGCGGAGCCTTGTGGGCGCGCGCCGTCGGTGTCCTGCTCGCCGGGCTCCTGGTGGTCGCACACTTCCTGTGGCTCCCCTACTACCCGTTCTGGTCCCTGGTGCTCATCGCCATCAACATCTTCGTCATCTGGGCGCTGTGCGTGGGTCCTCAGAAGAGCGTTCGAACCTGAGCGTGAGGACGTACGACACCACCACGGAGACGATCACGAGCGGCATGACCGTGACGCCCTCGGACCCCAGCAGCAGCGTGGCGAGCAGCACCGAGGTCATCGGCAGCCTGAGCATCGCCACGCACATGGCCCCGATCCCCATCGCGAAGCCCGAGGTGGCGTTCAGGCCCGGCAGGTGCGAGAGCGCCAGCCCGCCCGCCGCGCCGAGGAACATCGACGGGAAGATGGGGCCGCCCCTGAAGGCGCTCAGCGAGGTCGAGTACGCGAGCGCCTTGCAGATGATCAGCACGAGAAGCGTTCCCACCGTGTACGTGGCGTCCTCGGCGAGCAGGCCGCCGAGGGCGTCCTGGCCCGAGTACAGCACCTCGGACGCGTTCCGCCCCGTGCTTTCGGCGTAGAGGAGCGCGAGTACACCGACCGTCAGGCCCATCACCACGGCCGCGATCACCCGCCGCCGCTCGACCCGGCCCTGCAAGGCCAGGGCGAGTCTCCTGATGCCCGTGCCCACGAGTGCGGCCGCGACCCCGAGCGCGAGGGCCCAGCCGAACTCGGCGACGGTGGGCTGGGGGGCGTGAGGGACGTGGGGGAGGGCCAGGGAGTACGTGCCCAGGCCGGTCCACGAGCCCAGACCGATGAAGATGAGCGACCCGATGCCGGAGGCGAGCAGCCCCGGCACGAGCACCAGGCCGAGCATCATTCCTGCGAGGCCGGACGCCTCCATCAGCAGGAACGCGCCGAGGAGCGGCGACCCCAGGAGGGCGCTGACCGCTGCGAAGCTCCCCGCCGCCGCCACCATCGCGGCCGCGCTCGGCTGGATGCCCGGCTTCAGCAGGCGCGCCGCGCAGACGGCCAGCCCTCCGCCGAGCGCGATGAGCGGGGCCTCGGGCCCGAGCACGGCTCCCAGGCCCAGGGACGCCAGCGCGGCGAGCGCGATCCCCGGCAGCTCCGCGGCGGTCGGCGCCCCCGTGTTCACGAACCCTTCGGCCGGCTTGTGGCCGCCCGTTCCCGGCAGGTGACGGATGGCCAGCCCCGTCAGCAGGCCCGCCACGGCGAGCAGCGGGACCGGCCACCACGACGGCGTGCTCCCGAAGCCCAGCGCGTGGGGCAGATCCTTGTAGGTCAGGGACTGGAGCTCGTGGACGAGCGCCAGGAAGCCGAACGCCGCCGCGGAGATCGGGACTCCGAGGAGCGCCACCATGACCAGCAGTACGGCGTATCCCCGGGTGCGCACCACGGTGAGAGGATCCGGGTGTTCGGTCCCGGGCGCTGCCCCGGGTTCGGCCGACATCGGCATGGTCTCCTCAGCGTCGGGTCCCTGCCGGAACACGCTGTCCCGCCGGGATCCACACGGTGATACCACGATGTGGCGTTCTGTCCGTGATGTACCCGCTGTCCACGCCCGGCGATTCGGGCCTCCGCTACCGCGCGTCCGCCCCGGCGGCGGGAAGAGCGCCCGCCGCCACCGCGTCGACCAGCGCCTGGTGATCCCGCTCGTTCCGGTCGGCGTACAGCTCGGCGAACCTCGCCAGTGCCCGGTCGAACACGTCGCCGTGCCCCAGATAGGCCGCGATGGCTATCCGGTCACCGGATCGCGCGTGGGCACGGGCCAGGGTCGTCCCGCACAGCTCGCCGAAGGCGGCCATCCCGCGCGGCACCATCAGTTCCGGTTCGGCGACGCCCTTCCAGTCGCGCAGCTGGCGTACGTAGAAGTCACGGCGCCGCCCGTCGATCCCGTCCACCCGCTCCCAGCCGAGGAAGATGTCACCGGCCGCCTGCATCAGGCGCTGGCCGGCCACCACGCGCTCGCCCTGGTTCCGGTACGCGCTCGGCCCCGCGAACGGCGCGAGTACCGAGGTGCCGGCCTCCTTGGCCTGCAGGAGGAGCGGATCGCCGCCGTCCCGGCCGAGCAGGAGGATGACCCAGCAGCGGGTTCCGACACTGCCCACCCCGACGACCTTGCGGGCCATGTCCACCGGGCGGAAGTCGGCGAGCAGGGCCCGCCGGTCCGACGGGAGGCTGCGGCCGTAGCGTCGCAGGAGTTTCCGGAACTGCCGCTCCGTGACATCGCGCTCGGCGTCCTCCAACAGGTCCGCGACCGGTACGAGCAGCGGCGGATCCGCCGAGAGCCGGAGCCGTCCGCCGGACACCTCGGTCAGCTTCTCGAACGCTTGCAGGCTGTCCCGGGTGCGGGCCTTCGCGGTCGCTCTGGCCAGGCGCTCGCGGCCTCCGGCGGCCAGTTTCCCGGCGCCCACGGCCCGGAGCCGGCCCTCGTCGATCCGCGTGTACCAGACATCGAGGTTCCGCATGCCCGCGAACCGGATCATCGACTCCCGGTACGACCGCACCGTGGCCCGTACGATGCGCTTCCGCTCGCGGTCCGTGAACCCGTTGGCCCGCCCCGCGATGACGAAGCTGGCCGCGAGGCGCTTGACGTCCCACTCCCAGGGCCCGGGCAGCGTCTCGTCGAAGTCGTTGATGTCGAACAGCAGGTGGCGCTCCGGGGAGGCCAGCAGTCTGAAGTTCAGCAGGTGGGCGTCACCGCACAGCTGGGCCCTGATCCCGGAGACCGGGGACCCCGCGAGGTCGGATGCCATGACGGCCGCGGCGCCGCGGTAGAAGCGGAACGGCGACTCCGTCATCCGCCCGTAGCGGATCGGCACGAGCTCGGGGACGCGGGCCGCCGACTGCGCCTCCAGCACCGTCAGCGGATCGGGCCGGTCCGGCGGCGGGTCGAAAGTGCCATGGCTCGAACGCGGCACCCTCCCGCGGGCCGCCCTGCCGAGAGCGGCCCGCTCCTCAGGCGTCGCTCCCGGTACGGCACGGAGTGGTGAAACGGCTTTCCGGGGCATGTCGGCCCTCCTGGCGCGAGCGGGGCCCTGCGGCCCCGCTTCCCATCATCCCGGGCCGACGGGGTTCCGGCCGCTCGGAACAGCCACTCCTCAGGTCCGCCCGCCGTACCGGGACCGGCCCAGACCCACCCTTCGCCAGATCGCGCGCTGGCACCTGAGCGCGACCGTCCCCACCACGATGAGCACCGTGATGTTGACCAGGAGCTGAATGAGGGAGCCCCGCGCCTCGGACCAGCTGCCGAAGGCCGTGGAGACGCTGATGGCCGCGGCGGCCGGGATCGTCGTCACGGAGATGAACACCCCGAGCAGGGCGCTCGTACGGGCCTCGGTGAGCGACACGATGCCCACGACGCCGGCCAGGGCGGCGACGGCGACGGAGAAGAAGTTCGGGGTGTTGATCAGATCGGACACCGGCCGCAGCCCCAGGTCGAAAGCCCTCGACTGCAGGCCGAATCCGCGGATGAGCAGGCTGAAGAGGAAAGTGACCGCGATCGTCAGCAGAAGGCCCGCGCACAGGGCGGACAGCCCCTTGCGCACCGTGGCCCGGTCCCCCCGGTCGAAGCCCAGCGCCACGGCGACGATCGCTCCGTACTCGGGACCGACGACCATCGCCCCGACGATCAGGATCTGGGAATTGGTGACGATACCGACCGAGCCGATGAGCCCCGCGACGACCAGGTACAGGTAGAAACTCGGCGCGTACCTGCCCTCGGACCTGATGCGCGCCTCCACCTGGTCCCAGACCGGAGCGTTCGCCAGCGCGCCGAGCCGGCGCGACGCACCCTCCGAGGCCCGTCCGGAGAACGCCATGTCGACCGGCTCGATGACGACGGAGCCCCGCAGGTCGATCTGGAGGTCCCGCAGGCCGCGCAGGACGTCGTTCGCCGCCCCTGTCAGCACGTCGCACGCGACGGAGTCACCGTCGGGGTTGCGCGCGGCGCCCCGCTGCACGATCAGGTTGAGGACGTAAGGATTGCCGCCCAGGAACTCCTCGGCCCGCCCGGTCAGGTCCGGCGGGCTGACGGCACGGACATGGATCATGTCCACTCGGCGCCTCCGCCCGGGCGGGAGGGCGGCCCGCCTGGGGCTGACGGGTAGTGGCATACGCGGGGGTATGCCGGATATCGGACGGTCATGGACCGATACCCTCCCATAGCGGCGCACGGTCTGGTGGGCGACCTGCAGACAGGCGCGCTGATCTCGTCGCAGGGGGCCGTCGACTGGTTCGCCGCCCGCGCTTCGACTCCCGGGCATCTTCGCCGCGCTGCTCGACCACGACCACGCCGACCGCTTCCGGCTGTCGCCCGAGGACCCCGAGAGCTCCCGCAAGCACCTCTACCACCCGGACACCGCCGTGCTGGTCACACGCTTCATGTCACCGAAGGCGTCGACGAAACGCTCGACCGGCAGCGGGACTGACCGTCAGTCCTTCGCGTCGTCCCACTCATTGCCGAGCAGCGGGCTGTCGAACGTGCGCAGCACGGCCATGAGCGCCGCACCCAGCCGCAGGTCGTACCCGGGCGCGTGCAGGTGCACCGTGTCTCCCTTCGACCTGAACTCCAGCGCGGCCCGCCCGCCCGCACGCCAGACGATGCGGCGGGGCCCCCGCGCCGCGTCACCGTCGCCGCTGAGCAGACTCGCCACGATGACCAACGTCTGCAGCGGGGAGAGCAGCCACCACACGCACCACCAGAGGATCCGGCCCTTGAAGCCCACCGCCTGCTGGCCGCCCGTCGGGGTCACCGTCCAGCGGGTACGCAGCCCCCTGCCCCGCAGCGCCTTCTCACGGACGACCGTGCCGACCAGCTCACCCCGCGCCCCGAGCACCTGGTAGGCCGCGACACCGCTCCCGGCGGACACCGTCACCAGGGTGGCCAGCCGCTCCCGGCGCTGCTCGTCCGCCCACAGGACGAAGGAGCGTGCACCGCTGCCCCGTGCCGCCCGGTAGGCGGGTATCCCGCCCGGGGGCAGTTCGCGCTCCACGTACGCCACCACGCTCTCCGGTGCCGGGCCGTCCGCGCACAGCACCTGGTGCCCCACCGGAGCGGCGCCGCTCCCGGCCGCCCCCTCGCCCCGTGGCGCGGGCACCATCCTCAGTACGCTGCTCACCGCTGTGCCCCTCCGTGGTGTGTCACACCGGCCTGAGAGGATCCGTACGTGGAACCCCCCGAGCCCTGTCCCGAACTCTTCCCCGGACCGAAGCCGGACGCCGGCCGTCGCGAAGGCCGGCGCCCGGTGAGGTGCGCCCTCTGCGGGCGGCCCCTCACCGGAGCGGAATCACGCCGCACCGGCCTGGGCCCCTCCTGCGACGCCAAGCTGCACCCGGCGGGCCCGGACATCCGGACCCGCCGCCACGAGGTCGACCAGGACCCGCTGCCCGGCACCTGACCGACCCCGTACGCAGGGTCTACGCGCCGTCGAGACGGCGGAACAGCCCCTCCTGCACCACGGACACCAGCAGCTGCCCCTGACGGTCGTAGATCCGCCCCCTTGCCAGTCCGCGGCCACCCGTGGCGATCGGCGACTCCTGGTCGTACAGGAACCACTCGTCCGCCCGGAACGGCCGGTGGAACCACATGGCGTGGTCCAGCGACGCCATGTCGAAGCCGCGCGGTCCCCACAGCGGCTCGACCGGGATCCGTACGGCGTCCAGCAGCGTCATGTCGCTCGCGTACGTCAGTGCGCACGTGTGCACGAGCGGGTCGTCGCCCAGGGGGCCGACCGCGCGCATCCACACCGCGCTGCGCGGGTCCGCGTCCCTGACCTCGTCCCGTGTCCAGCGCAGCCGGTCGACATAGCGGATGTCGAAGGGCTGGCGGCGGGCCATCCGCTCCAGCGCCTCCGGCAGACCGCCCAGGTGCTCGCGCACCTCGTCGGCGACCGTCGGCAGCTCGTCCGGACCGGGCACGACGCGGGCCGGCGGCAGCTGGTGCTCGAAACCGGCCTCCTCCGGGCGGTGGAAGGACGCCGTCAGATTGAAGATCGTCCGGCCCTGCTGCACGGCCGTGACCCGGCGCGTGGTGAAGGACCGGCCGTCCCGCACCCGCTCCACGTCGTAGACGATCGGCACGCCGGGACGGCCCGGACGCAGGAAGTAGGCGTGCAGCGAGTGGACGGGGCGGTCCCCGTCGGTCGTGCGGCCGGCCGCGACCAGCGCCTGGCCCGCGACCTGCCCGCCGAAGACCCGTTGCAGGGACTCGTCGGGGCTGCGGCCACGGAAGATGTTGACCTCGATCCGCTCCAGGTCGAGCAGATCGACCAGGCTGTCGGCGGGGTTCGTCATGCGGTTCTTCTCCACTCTCCTGGCCGGCGCGCCGTCACAGCTGGCCCACGGCCGTGACCCGGACGACCGCCCGGCCCTCCTCGTCGGAGGCCGCGAGATCGACCTCCGCACGAATTCCCCAGTCGTGGTCCCCTGCCGGGTCGGCGAAGGCCTGCCACACCCGCCAGAGACCGTGCTCCTGGTCCTCGTCGATCTTCAGCAGCTTCGGGCCGCGCGCGTCCGGGCCCGTCCCCAGCTCCTCGTGCGCTTCCCAGTAGTCGTCCATCGCCTCGCCCCAGGCGTCCTCGTCCCAGCCCGAGTCGGCGTCCAGCTCGCCCAGGTCGCGGACCCGGTCCAGCGCGGCCAGCTCGACCCGGCGGAACATCGCGTTGCGCACCAGCACACGGAAGGCACGGGCGTTGGCCGTCACCGGCTTGGCCTCGTCGGCCCGCTCCTGCGCCTGCTCGGCGGTCTCCACCTCCGGGTTGGCCAGCTGCTCCCACTCGTCCAGCAGGCTGGAGTCCACCTGGCGTACCATCTCGCCCAGCCAGGCGATCAGGTCCTCCAGGTCCTCGGACTTCAGGTCGTCGGGGATGGTGTGCTCAAGGGCCTTGTACGCGCTCGCCAGGTACCGCAGGACGATGCCCTCGGTACGGGCCAGCTCGTAGTTCGAGGTGAACTCCGTGAAGGTCATGGCCCGTTCGTACATGTCGCGGATCACCGACTTCGGCGACACGGGGTGGTCGCCGACCCACGGGTGGCTCGTGCGGTAGACGTCGTACGCGTGCCAGAGCAGCTCGCTCAGCGGCTTGGGGTACGTGACCTCCTGGAGCAGCTCCATCCGCTCCTCGTACTCGACACCGTCCGCCTTCATCCGCCCGATGGCCTCGCCCCGCGCCTTGTTCTGCTGCGCGGCCAGGATCTGCCTCGGGTCGTCCAGCGTCGACTCGACGACGGAGACCATGTCCAGGGCGTACGAGGGCGATTCGGCGTCCAGCAGGTCGAAGGCGGCCAGCGCGAAGGTGGACAGCGGCTGGTTGAGCGCGAAGTCCTGCTGGAGATCGACGGTGAGCCGTACGATCCTGCCCTCGGCGTCGGGTGTGCCGAGCTGCTCCACCACACCGCCGTCGAGCAGCGAGCGGTAGATCGCGATGGCCCGGCGGATGTGCCTCAGCTGTGCCTTGCGCGGCTCGTGGTTGTCCTCGAGCAGATGACGCATCGCCTCGAAGGCGTTGCCCGGGCGGGCGATCACCGAGAGCAGCATCGTGTGCGTGACCCGGAAGCGGGAGGTCAGCGGCTCCGGCTCGGACTGGATCAGCTTGTCGAACGTGGTCTCCGACCAGGCGACGAAACCCTCGGGGGCCTTCTTGCGGACAACCTTGCGCTTCTTCTTGGGGTCGTCGCCCGCCTTCTTGACGGCCTTCTCGTTCTCGATGACGTGCTCGGGGGCCTGCGCGACGACGAAGCCCGCCGTGTCGAACCCGGCCCGGCCGGCGCGGCCCGCGATCTGGTGGAACTCACGGGCGCGCAGTGTGCGCACCCGGGTGCCGTCGTACTTGGTGAGGGCGGTGAAGAGCACCGTGCGGATGGGCACGTTGACGCCGACGCCGAGCGTGTCCGTGCCGCAGATGACCTTCAGCAGGCCCGCCTGCGCGAGCTTCTCGACGAGTCGGCGGTACTTGGGGAGCATGCCCGCGTGGTGCACCCCGATGCCGTGGCGCACGTAGCGGGAGAGGTTCTGGCCGAACTTGGTGGTGAAGCGGAAGTTGCCGATCAGGTCGGCGATCTTCTCCTTCTCCTCCTTCGTGCACATGTTGATGCTCATCAGCGACTGCGCCCGCTCCACCGCGGCGGCCTGCGTGAAGTGCACGATGTAGACGGGCGACTGCCGGGTGTCCAGGAGCTCCGTGAGCGTCTCCGTGATCGGCGTCAGGCGGTACTCGTAGCTCAGCGGAACCGGCCGGGTCGCGGAGCGCACCACGGACGTCGGGCGGCCGGTCCGGCGGGTCAGGTCCTCCTCGAACATCTTGACGTCGCCGAGGGTGGCCGACATCAGGACGAACTGGGCCTGCGGAAGCTCCAGGATCGGGATCTGCCACGCCCAGCCGCGGTCCTGCTCCGCGTAGAAGTGGAACTCGTCCATCACGACCTGGCCGATGTCGGCGTACTTGCCGTCACGCAGCGCGATCGACGCGAGCACCTCGGCGGTGCAGCAGATGACCGGGGCGTCGGCATTGACCGAGGCGTCCCCGGTCAGCATGCCGACGTTCTCCGTGCCGAAGAGCTTGCACAGGTCGAAGAACTTCTCCGAGACCAGTGCCTTGATGGGCGCGGTGTAGAAGGTGACCTTGTCCTGGGCCAGCGCCGTGAAGTGCGCACCCGCCGCGACCAGGCTCTTTCCGGACCCCGTGGGGGTGGAGAGGATCACGTTGGCCCCGGAGACCACCTCGATCAGCGCCTCCTCCTGAGCCGGATAGAGGGTGATGCCCTGCGATTCGGTCCATGACGAGAAGGCCTCGAAGAGGGCGTCCGGGTCTGCGGTCGGGGGCAGCTGATCGATAAGGGTCACGCCCCCATCTTGCATGCCTCCGGCCCGGATGAGGGAACCGGAGGATCCGGCGAAGATCACGGACGATACGCTTCCCACTCAACTCGGCTGCCGCACACAGACGATGGCGGCCCGGCCTGGGCACACGGCCGAACCACGATGGGGGCGGGAACAGCCATGATGGGACCGGCACACTCTCTGTCAGGGGCAGCGGCCTGGCTGGGGGTGGGTGCCGCGGCCGCCGCCATGGGCCACACGATGCCCTGGCCCGTCCTGGTCGTGGGGGCCCTGATCACCGCCGGCGCCGCGCTCGCCCCGGACCTCGACCACAAGTCGGCCACCATCTCCCGGGCCTTCGGACCGATCTCCAAGGGCGTCTGCGAGATAGTCGACAAACTCTCGTACTCCGTCTACAAAGCGACCCGGGGCCCCGGCGACCCGCGCAGGAACGGCGGCCACCGCACCCTCACCCACACCTGGCTCTGGGCGGTGCTGATCGGCGCCGGAGCCTCGGCCGCCGCCGTCTTCGGCGGCCGGTGGGCGGTCCTGGGCCTCCTCTTCGTCCATCTCGTGCTCGCCGTGGAAGGCCTGCTGTGGCGTGCGGCCAGGGTCTCCAGCGACGTCCTCGTCTGGCTGCTGGGCGCGACCAGCGCCTGGATCCTCGCGGGAGTGCTCGACCAGCCGGGCAACGGCTCGGACTGGCTGTTCAACGCGCCCGGCCAGGAGTACCTCTGGCTCGGACTCCCGATCGTGCTCGGTGCCCTCGTCCATGACATCGGCGACGCCCTGACCGTCTCGGGCTGCCCGATCCTGTGGCCGATACCGCTGGACCGTAAGCGCTGGTATCCGCTCGGGCCGCCGAAGGCCATGCGGTTCCGGGCCGGCAGCTGGGTGGAGCTCAAGGTGCTGATGCCCCTCTTCATGATCCTCGGGGGAGTGGGCGGCGCGGCGGCGCTCAACGTCATCTGAAGCCCTTTCCGCCGGGCGCCGAGCCCGCCGCCGTAGCACCATGGCGGCATGCTGCTCGCCAGGCTCGCCCATGTGTCGCTGGAGGTCGCCGCGACGTCGGCCCGTACCCGGAAGACGGCCCTGCTGGCCGGACTCTTCCGGGAGGCGGGGCCGGACGACGTCCCGGTCGTCATCCCCTACCTCGCCGGGCGCCTCCCGCAGGGCCGGCTCGGTATCGGCTGGAGCGCCCTGCGCGACGACGTCACGCCCGCCGACACGCCCACCCTGACCGTCACGGAGACCGACGCGGAGCTGACGGCCATCGGAGCCCTCGGCGGCCCTGGCTCGCAGGCAGCCCGCAAGGAACGCCTCACCGGCCTCCTCGCTGCCGCCACCGCCGACGAACAACGCTTCCTGCGCGCACTGCTCACCGGTGAGGTGCGGCAGGGCGCGCTGGACGCCGTAGCCGTCGACGCCCTGGCCGACGCCGCCGGAGCACCGCCCGCCGACGTGCGGCGCGCCGTCATGCTCGCCGGGTCGCTCGGACCCGTCGCCCGTACGCTGCTCGCGGAGGGGCCCGGGGGCCTCGCGTCCTTCCGGCTCACCGTCGGCCGGCCCGTCCAGCCCATGCTCGCGCACACCGCCCGCTCGGTGACCGAAGCGATCGACCGGCTGGGGTCCTGCGCCGTCGAGGAGAAGCTGGACGGCATCCGCGTGCAGGTGCACCGCGACGGCGAGCGGGTCGGCGTCTACACCCGCACCCTCGACGACATCACCGACCGGCTCCCCGAACTCGCGGCGGCGGTGACCGGATTCCCCGCGGGCCGGTTCATCCTCGACGGCGAGGCGATCGCCCTCGGTGAGGACGGGAGGCCCCGGCCGTTCCAGGAGACCGCCGGCCGGGTCGGCTCCCGGCGTGACGTCGCCACCGCCGCGGGCGCCGTCCCTGTGGTCCCCGTCTTCTTCGACGTGCTGTCCGTCGACGGCCGCGAGCTCCTCGACCTCCCCTTCGCCGAACGCCACCGGGAACTGGCAGGGCTGGTCCCCGAGCCGATGCGCGTACGCCGCGTCGTCGTGGAGGACCCGGCGGACGAGACGCAGCGCGAGGCGGCCGTGGCGTTCTCCGAGGCCACACTGGCCCGCGGCCACGAGGGCGTCGTCGTCAAGGGCGACACCGCGGCGTACAGCGCCGGCCGCAGGGGCGCTTCCTGGCTCAAGGTGAAACCCGTGCACACCCTGGACCTCGTGGTGCTCGCCGCCGAATGGGGCCACGGGCGACGCACCGGGAAGCTCTCCAACCTGCACCTGGGGGCGCGCCGGGAGGACGGCACGTTCGCGATGCTGGGCAAGACCTTCAAGGGGCTCACGGACACCGTGCTCACGTGGCAGACCGAACGGCTCCAAGAGCTGGCCACCGGCGACGACGGGCACGTGGTGACGGTGCGCCCGGAACTGGTCGTGGAGATCGCCTACGACGGACTCCAGGCCTCCACCCGCTACCCGGCGGGCGTCACCCTGCGGTTCGCCCGTGTCCTGCGCTACCGCGAGGACAAGCGGGCCGAGGAGGCGGACACCGTCGACACGGTGCTCTCCCGCCGGACATGACACCGGCCCCGCCCCGCGGCGGGGACGGGGGCCGGGCGGGCGGTTCAGCCGCGGACGTCGGCGCCGGCCGTGTGCGCGCGGATCTCGTCCGGCGTGAGATACGCGTCCGTGTACTCGAAGTCGCGCAGGGTGGCCTGCTTCCGGGCCTGGAACCCCGTCCGCACGAAGTCGTCACCGGCGATCGCGTTGAGCAGCCAGTTGGTCATGACGCGCGTCTTCGCGACATTCGTCCGCAGTGCCGCCCAGTGGTAGCCGCGCGCCGCGGCCTGGGCCGGCAGGCCCTTCAGCTCGATACCCAGCGGTTTGGACACCGCGTCCCGGCCACCGAGGTCCACGACCAGCCCGAGGTCCTTGTGGACGTACGGCTGCAACGGGCGGCCACGCAGCGACGCGATGATGTTGTCCGCGAGCTTGCGGCCCTGGCGCATGGCGTGCTGAGCGGTGGGCGGGCAGATCGCCCCGTCGCCCTTGGCCAGGTCCGGCACCGCCGCCGCGTCGCCGAGCGCGAACACGCCGTCGCTGCCGGGCAGCGTCATCTCCGGCGTCACGGCGAGCCGGCCGCGCACCGTCTCGGCGTCGAGCGTGGCGACGAGCGGACTCGCCGCGACGCCCGCGGTCCAGATCAGCGTGCGGCAGGGGAGCACCCGGCCGTCCGTGAACGTCACCTTGTCCGGCCCGGCCTCGGCCACGGAGACACCGAGCGAGACCTCGATCCCGCGCTTGCGCAGGATCTCCAGGGCACTGAGACCGAGCTTGTCACCGAGCTCCGGCATGAGCTTCGGCGCGATGTCGATCAGATGCCACTTGATCAGCTTCGGGTCCAGCCTGGGGTAGTGCTTGACGGCGTTGGTGGTGAGCAGCTGCAGACACGCGGCCGTCTCCGTGCCCGCGTACCCGCCGCCCACCACCACGAACTGCAGCCGGGACGCCCTCTCCTCCTCGTCGTGACTGGCATCGGCCAGATCGAGCTGGGAGATGACGTGATCCCGGATGTAGGCGGCCTCGGCCAGGGTCTTCATGCCCCGGGCGTTCTCGACCAGCCCCGGGATGTCGAAGGTCCGGGTGACGCTGCCCGCGGCCAGCACGATGTAGTCGTACGGCTCGTTCACGATCTCGTCCGTGATCTTGCGGACGACACAGACTTTCGCCTTCGTGTCCACCCCGATGGCCCCGCCCGGCACGATCCGGGTGCGGTGACGCCGGCTGCGGCGCAGTGAGACGGCGACCGACTGGGGGGTGAGCACCCCGGAGGCGACCTGAGGGAGCAACGGCAGGTAGAGCTGGTACGAGAACGGGGTGACGAGCGCGATGTCCGCCTCGCCGGGCGCGAGGGTGCGCTCCAGCCGGCGCACGCACTCGACCCCGGCAAAGCCGGCGCCGACAACGAGAATCCTGGGTCGTGCCACGGTGTGCGTCCCTTCTCGGGTTTACGCGGTCATCGCTCGCCTGCCCCGTATCCGAGGCCAGTCACTCCCTCATCCTTACCGGAGGGGACCGAGTTCGCCTCTTGTGCGGCGGGGCCCTGCCGCCGGGACGGTGACGCGCGGCAGGACCCGGCCGGGACGCCGACGGCCGCCCGTGGCTCAGCCGTGCCAGGAGCGCCACAGCGACGCGTACGCACCCTCCGCGGCCACCAGCTCGTCATGGCTGCCCAGTTCGCTGATCCGGCCGTCCTCGACCACCGCGATCACATCCGCGTCGTGCGCGGTGTGCAGCCGGTGCGCGATCGCCACCACCGTACGGCCGTCCAGGACCTGCGCCAGCGACCGCTCCAGGTGCCGGGCCGCCCGCGGGTCCAGCAGCGACGTCGCCTCGTCCAGCACCAGCGTGTGCGGGTCCGCCAGGACGAGGCGGGCCAGAGCGATCTGCTGCGCCTGAGCCGGGGTGAGGGCCAGGCCGCCCGAGCCGACCTCCGTGTCCAGACCCGCGTCGAGAGCCTTCGCCCAGCCGTCCGCGTCCACCGCGGCGAGCGACGCCCACAGCTCCGCGTCCTCGGCGCCCGTACGGGCGAGCAGGAGGTTGTCCCGGAGCGAGCCCACGAACACGTGGTGCTCCTGGTTGACGAGAGCCACATGGGTCCGTACCCGCTCGGCCGTCATCCGGGACAGTTCGGCACCGCCCAGCGAGACCGAACCCGCCCGGGGCGCGTAGATCCCCGCCAGCAGCCTCCCCAGCGTGGACTTGCCCGCACCCGACGGACCGACCAGCGCCAGCCGCGTACCCGGGGCGACGTCCAGGGACACCTCGTGCAGGACGTCCACGCCCGCGCGGTAACCGAAGTGCACCTCCTGGGCCTTCACCTCCCGGCCGTCCGGCCCGACGAGATCGTCACCGGCGTCGGGCTCGATCTCCCGTACGCCGACGAGCCTGGCCAGCGACACCTGGGCGACCTGCAGCTCGTCGTACCAGCGCAGGATCAGACCGATCGGGTCCACCATCATCTGCGCCAGCAGCGCCCCCGTCGTCAGCTGACCGACGGTGAGCCAGCCCTCGATCACGAACCAGCCGCCGAGCATCAGCACCGCGCCGAGAATCGTCACGTACGTGGTGTTGATGACCGGGAAGAGCACCGAACGCAGGAACAGGGTGTACCGCTCCCACGCTGTCCACTCCGCGACCCGCCGGTCCGACAGCGCGACCCTGCGCGACCCCAGCCGGTGGGACTCGACGGTCCGCCCGGCGTCCACGGTCTCGGCGAGGGCGGACGCGACCGCCGCGTACCCGGCCGCCTCCGAGCGGTATGCCGAAGGCGCACGCCGGAAGTACCAGCGGCAGCCGACGACCAGCACCGGAAGCGCGATCAGGGCGGCGAGCGCCAGGGGCGGGGCGGTGACGGTCAGCGCGCCGAGCAGCAGCCCCGCCCAGACGACCCCGATCGCCAGCTGCGGCACGGCCTCCCGCATCGCGTTGGCGAGCCGGTCGACGTCGGTGGTGATCCTGGACAGCAGATCACCCGTACCGGCCCGTTCAAGGACACCGGGAGGCAGACCCACCGAGCGTACGAGGAAGTCCTCGCGCAGATCGGCCAGCATCTCCTCACCGAGGATCGCCCCGCGCAGCCGCATCGCCCGCGTGAAGACGGTCTGCACGACCAGCGCCAGGGCGAACACCGCGGCGGTGCGCTCCAGATGGAGGTCGGTGACACCGTTCGACAGGTCCTCGACGAGCCCGCCGAGCAGGTAGGGCCCGGTGATCGACGCGATCACCGCGACCGCGTTGGCGCCGATCAGCACCGCGAACGGTCTGCGGTGGCGCCGCAGCAGGGCACGTACATACGTCCGTACCGTCGTCGGCGTACCGACCGGCAGGGTCGTCGCCGACTGCGGTGCCGCCGGGTCGTACTCCGGTGTGGCCAGGCCGATCATGCCGTCTCCTCGATTTCCTCGGCCGCCAGGGCCGGCCGGAGGCCGCCGGTCGCGGCGATCCCGTCCCGCGCAGCGGCCTCGTCGTCGGTCTCACGGGTCACGACCGCGCGGTACCGGTGGTCGTCCCGCAGCAGTTCGCGGTGCGTCCCCGCCGCGACGACCGTGCCCCCGTGCAGGAGCACGACGCGGTCGGCGACGTCCAGCAGCAGCGGTGACGAGGCGAACGCCACCGTCGTACGGCCCCGGCGCAGCAGCTCGACACCGGCGGCGACCCTGGCCTCCGTATGGGAGTCCACGGCGGACGTCGGCTCGTCGAGCACGAGTGCCTCGGGATCGGTGACCAGCGACCGGGCCAGGGCCAGCCGCTGCCGCTGGCCGCCGGACAGGGACCTGCCGCGCTCGGTGATCCGGGTGTTCATCGGGTCTCCGTCCGCGTCGACGGACGCCTGCGCCAGCGCGTCCAGCACGTCACCGCACCGGGCGGCGTCGAGCGCGTCCTCGGCCGACACGCCGCCCGAGGACGGGACGTCCAGCAGCTCCCGCAGCGTCCCGGAGAGCAGCACGGGGTCCTTGTCCTGCACCAGCACCGCGGCGCGTGCCGTGTCGAGCGGCAGCTCGTCCAGCGGCACACCGCCGAGCAGCACCGAGGGGACCGGCCCGGAAGCGTCGTCGTCCGGCTCGGTGTGGCCGCCGAGCCGCTCCGCCAGCCGCCCCGCCTCGTCGGGATCGCCGCAGACCACAGCGGTGAACAGGCCCTGCGGTGCCATCAGTCCGGTCACCGGGTCGTACAGATCGCCCTGGGGAGCAGTGGTGTCCGCCGTCGGGGGACGGGTGGTGCGACGCAGGGACAGCACCCGGACAGCGCGCTGCGCGGACGGCCGCGAGAAGGAGTACGCCATGGCGATCTCCTCCACGTTGCGCAGAGGGAAGAGCATCAGGGTCGCCGCGCTGTACACGGTGACCAGCTGGCCGACGTCGATCCGGCCGTCCCGGGCCAGCGCCGCGCCGTACCAGACGAGCGAGATCAGCAGAACTCCCGGCAGGAACACCTGGATCGCCGAGATGAGCGCCCACATCCGCGCACTGCGGACGGCCGCCTCGCGGACCTCCTGGGACGCACGCCGGTAGCGGTCGAGGAACAGCTCCTCGCCGCCGATACCGCGCAGCACCCGCAGCCCGGCGACCGTGTCGGAGGCCAGCTCCGTGGCCCGGCCCGCCTTCTCACGCTGGAGATCCGCCCGGCGGGTGGCCCGGGGGAGCAGCGGAAGTACCGTCAGTGCGAGGACCGGGGTGGCGATCGCGACCAGCACACCGAGCGAGGGCAGGTAGAGGACCAGCCCGACGCAGATCAGCACGAGCGCGGTCGCAGCCGCCAGGAAGCGCGACAGCGCCTCGACGAACCATCCGATCTTCTCGACGTCGCCGGTGGACACGGCGACCACTTCTCCGGCCGCCACCCTCCGGGTCAGCGCCGAGCCGAGCTCGGCGGTTCGGCGCGCCAGGAGCTGCTGAACCCGCGCCGCGGCGGTGATCCAGTTGGTGACCGCCGTCCGGTGGAGCATGGTGTCGCCGAGGGCGATGAGGACGCCCAGGACGGTGAGGAGGACGCCGGCCCTCGCGAGGTCCCGGCCGGAACGGTCGATGACGGCCTCCACCGCCAGGCCGACGGCGAGCGGGAGGCCCGCGATCGCGCAGTGGTGGAGCAGTCCCCAGGCGAGGGACTTGAGCTGGCCCGCGAGCTGGTTTCGCCCGAGCCAGAAGAGGAAACGGGGGCCTGACCTTACATCGGGATCGCCGGGATCCGAGTACGGAAGATCGCGAATCTGCATGACGTCCCAAGGATCGGAAGCGGAGATCCGTGGAGGATCTCGTGGAACAGTGGGGGACCAAACCGTGCAAGGTTCGCTTCCTGACCCCGCCCGGGGCAACCGATTATTTTCGGTGCGGGGGACCGGGCCCCGGTGCCGGGGCCCGATCCGGCCTACTCGTCGGGCTGTTGGGAGTCCATGCCCGGGCGTGCTTTCCTCCACTCGCCGCGGGTGAAGTCCGGGATCTGCTGCGGGGCGCCCCCGGCCTTGATGGAGAGGTGGCTCAGCGGGACCGGCGCGGTCCAGGTGGCCGCGTCGTACACGTCGAAGTCGGGTACGAGCCCGAGGCGCATGCACTGCATCAGCCGGAACACCAGCATGTAGTCCATCCCGCCGTGACCACCGGGCGGGTCGGCGTGCTCCTTCCACAGCCAGTGGTCCCAGTCGGCGTACGCGGAGAAGTCCGCCCACTGGTCGTCGGTGTGATCGGGCTCCAGATAGATGCGGGCCGGGTAGTCCTCGAAGACGCCCTTCGTGCCTCCGAGGCTGTTGATCCGTGAGTAGGGGTGGGGCGTCGACACGTCGTGCTCCAGGCGGATCACCCGGCCCTTGGCCGTCCGGACGAGACTGATCGTCCGGTCGCTCTCGATATAGGTCTCCTTCCAGCTCGGGTCGCCCTTCGGCATGTGCTTCTCGCGGTACTCGGCGAGGCCGAGCGACGGCGAGCCGACGCTGGTGATGGACACCGCGCGGTCGCCGCGATTGACGTCCATGTAGTTGGCGACCGGCCCGAAACCGTGGTTGGGGTAGAGATCACCGCGCAGCCGGGTGTGCCACAGCCGCCGCCACGGGCCCTCGTAGTAGTCGGGGTCGAACATCAGCCCGCGCAGATCGTGGTTGTACGCGCCCGCGCCGTGCAGCAGATCACCGAAGAGGCCGGCGTGTGCCATCCGCAGCACCCGCATCTCGTTCTGGCCGTAGCAGCAGTTCTCCAGCTGCATGCAGTGCCGCCGGGTCCGCTCGGAGAGGTCGACCAGCTGCCAGAGCTGGTCGAGCCGCAGGGCGACCGGACACTCGACGCCGACGTGCTTGCCGTTGAGCATGGCGGTCTTCGCCATCTCGAAGTGGAAGTCCCAGGGCGTGGCCACGTAGACGAAGTCGATGTCGCCGCGCTTGCAGAGGTTCTCGTAGTCGTCCTCGCCGTTCGTGTACACGGCGGGCGTCGGCTGGCCCGCCGCCGTGACCTTCGCGGCGGCCCGTTCGGCCTTGTCCTTCACCGGGTCGCAGACCGCGACGACCCTTACCCCGGCCACGGCGAGGAAGAGATCGATCATGCTGCCGCCGCGATTACCGAGCCCCACGATGCCGACCCGCACGGTGGAGCGGCGGTCGAAGGGGACGCCGGCCATGGTGGCGCCCTTGCGGGCGGGGGAGGCGGCGGCCGGCACGTTCTCCTCCGCCGCCGCGGCGGTGCCGCTGCCGAGGGTTCCGAAGCCGAGTCCGACGCCGGCGATTCCGGCTGCCCCGGCTGTGGTGCGAAGCACGGAACGACGGCTCAGCGAGCCGTCGTCCGTGTTCAGAGGGTCCAGGTCCTGTGGTGCGTCGTCATTCATCGAGCCTCCAGAAAGGGCGATCCGACGGTGCGCAGACGAATCCGGGGGCCCACGACGAGGCGGGCGCCCGGACCTTGGTAAGGACCTTGAACGGTGGGGCTGTTGTTGTGCAAGGGATGCGATTGGACTCTCGCGCGTAAACCATGGACTTTGCTGCGGCCGTCAGCCAGGCGTCGGTGTGGACGGGCATGGGGGAGTGGCCGACGAGGCGGCGGCAGGCTGCCGGCTCCGCGGATCAGGGAGCGGACTGCGGGCGTGCGCCCGGGTTTCAGACGTGCGGGCGTGCGGGCGGTTCCGGCGTGCGGGCGTGCGCCCGGCGTCGGCGTGCGGGCGCGCGCCCGGCTTCAGAGGACCGGCCGTGTGGCCCGCTCCAGCTCGATCAGCGCCGAGCGGTAGGGGTGGCCGGTGGCCCGGTCCATGCCGATCTCGCACATCCGGTTGGCCGAGAGATACGCGTCGTACTCCCGGGCGCCCACCTCGGCACCCTCCTTGGCGGTCGCCGAGTCCGTGAGCTCCTTGTGCAGCATGCCGCGGTCGCCCGCGAAGGCGCAGCAGCCGGCGTCGTCGGGGACGACGACCTCCTCGGCGCACGCCTCGGCGACCGTACGCAGCTGTGCCACGTCGCCGAGATGCTGCATGGAGCAGGTCGGATGGAGTACGGCGGAGCCCGTCCTGCGGAACACGGTCAGGGCGGGAAGCAGCTCCTCGGCCGCCCAGACGAGCGAGTCGACGACGGTCAGCTCGCTGTGCAACTCCCGGTTGGCCTCACTGAGATGGTGCACCACCTCGTGCGCCAGGCCCAGGGTGCAGGAGGAGGCGTCGACCACCAGCGGCAGCCTGCCCCCGGCGGTCCAGCCCCAGGCGGCCTCCACGATGCGGTTGGCCATGACCGCGTCGGCCGCGTCGTAACCCTTGGAGTGCCAGATCGTCGCGCAGCAGGTCCCCGCGACGTCCCGGGGGATCCACACGGGCTTCCCTGCCCGCGCCGACACGGAGACCACGGCGTCGGCGAGCGACAGCGCGCCCTGGTCCTCGGGTCCGGCGAAGATGCGGTTCACGCAGGCCGGGTAGTAGACGGCACTCGCCCCCGCCCGCGAGGTCGGGGGGAGCCTGCGCGAGGCGGCGCCGGGGATCTCCGGCAACCACTCCGGCACGAGATCCGGCCGGACCGCCCGGCGGGCGAGCCTGGTCACGGCCCCGAGCGCCCGGTCACGGGCCGCTCCGGGCACGGCGTGGGCAGCGGCGACCGCGAGCCGTGCCGTGGTCTCCACCGCCGTGAAGTACTTCGCGGTGAGCACCGCGACCCGCTCCTCGCGGGCGGAGTGCCGCTGGTGGCGGAAGTCCTTCATCATCGCGCCGGTGTCGATGCCGACCGGGCAGGCCAGCTTGCACGTGGAGTCGCCCGCGCAGGTGTCCACGGCGTCGTAACCGTAGGCGTCCAGCAGGCCTGCCTCCACGGGGGAACGGTCCGGCTGGCGCATCATCTCCCGGCGCAGCACGATCCGTTGACGCGGAGTGGTCGTCAGGTCCTCGCTGGGGCACGTCGGTTCGCAGAAGCCGCACTCGATGCACGGGTCGGCGACCGGCTCGACCGAGGGGATCGTCTTGAGCCCGCGCAGATGTGCCTTCGGGTCGCGGTCCAGGACGATCCGCGGCGCCAGCACCCCCTCGGGGTCGATGACCTGCTTCGTGCGCCACATCAGCTCGGTCGCCTTCGGGCCCCACTCCAGCTCGAGGAACGGGGCGATGTTGCGGCCGGTGGCGTGCTCCGCCTTCAGCGACCCGTCGAAACGGTCGACGACCAGCGCGCAGAAGTCGTCCATGAACGCCGCGTACCGCTCGACGTCGGAGGGCTTCGCGGCGTCGAAGGCGAGCAGGAAGTGGAGATTCCCGTGTGCCGCGTGGCCGGCGACGGCGGCGTCGAAGCCGTGCACCGCCTGGAGCTCGAGCAGCGACTCGCAGGCCTCCGCGAGCCGGGACGGCGGCACGGCGAAGTCCTCCGTGATCAGCGTCGTGCCCGACGGACGGGAGCCGCCGACGGCCGTGACGAACGCCTTCCGGGCCGTCCAGTACCTCGCGATGGTCCCGGCGTCCCGGGTGAACTCGTTGGTGACGGAGACGGCCGGCACGACGAGGTCGAGACCGCTGACGACCGAGGCCGCCGCCTGCTCGCACGCCTCCAGCGCGGTCTCGTCCGGGGCGCGGAACTCCACCAGGAGCGCCGCCGTCGCCCGCGGGAGACCCGCCCAGTCCGCGGGAACGCCCTGGACCCTCACCGAGGCGCGCAGCGTGTTGCCGTCCATCAGCTCCACGGCGATCGCGCCCGCCTCGTTGAACCGGGGCACCGCTGCCGCCGCCGAGGCCAGGGAGGGGAAGAACAGCAGCGCGGAGGAGACGTGCCGGTCCAGGGGCAGGGTGTCGAAGACGACCTCGGAGATGAAGCCGAAGGTGCCCTCGGAACCGACCATCAGCCCTCGCAGGATCTCCACCGGGGTCGCTCCGTCGAGGAACGCGTCGAGGCGGTAGCCGTTGGTGTTCTTGATCTCGTACTTGGCGCGGATCCGGGCCGTGAGCGGGGCGTCCGCCTCGATCTCCGCCTTGAGAGCCATCAGCCCGTCGCACAGGCGCGGCTCCGCGTGGCGGAGCAGCTCGTCGGCATCGGGCTCGGCCGTGTCGACCACCGTGCCGCTCGGCAGGACGAAGGTGAGGGAGGAGACCGTGCGGTACGAATTGCGCGTCGTCCCCGCGGTCATCCCGGAGGCGTTGTTCGCGACGACCCCGCCGACGGTGCAGGCGATCGCGCTGGCGGGATCGGGGCCGAGTAGCCTGCCGTGCCGGGCGAGCGTGATGTTCGCCCGCATGACGGTGGTACCCGGGCGGATCCGGGCCCGTGCCCCGTCGTCCAGGACCTCGATCCCCGTCCAGTGCCGGCGTACGTCCACGAGGATGTCCTCGCCCTGCGCCTGACCGTTGAGGCTCGTGCCCGCCGCCCGGAAGACGACGTCACGGCCCTTGCCGTGCGCGTAGGAGAGGATCGCGGAGATGTCGTCGATGTCCTCGGGGACCACGACGACCTGCGGAAGGAAGCGGTAGGGGCTGGCGTCCGAGGCGTAGCGCACCAGGTCGGAGATCTTCCACAGGACCTTCTCCGCGCCGAGCAGGGCGGTCAGACCGTCCCGCAGCTCCGCCGGAGTCCCCGACGCCTTCCAGCCGGGCACCCGATCGGGGGACGGCGTGCGTGCCGTCCCAGGGCGCAGGGCTTCCGGCTCCGGCTCCAGCAGCGGCATGTCAGATCCCCTCGACGGCGCGGTGCGGTGGTCGCACCGCGTGCCTCAGCAGCGGCGGCGCTCCGGCATCCCGTCGACCAGAGCGGTGAGCAGTCCGCCGAGCACCTCACGCTGTTCGGCGGTCAATGGAGCCAGGATCTCCTCCGCGGCGGCCTTGCGCGCGTCGCGCATCGAACGGAGCACGGCGCGGCCCTCCTCGGTGATCTCGATACGGACCACCCGGCGGTTGGCCGGATCAGGGGCGCGCCGCACCCGGCCGCTCGCCTCCAGGCCGTCGACCAGAGTGGTCACGGCCCGTGGGACGACGTCCAGACGCTCTGCGAGATCGGCCATCCGTGGCGCGCCGTCGTAGTGCGCGGTCGTGCGCAGCAGGCGGAACTGGGCCGGGGTGATGCCGATCGGCTCCAGCTGCCGGCTCTGGATGCGCTGGAGGCGGCGGGTGAGCCGCAGCAGCTGCTCGGCGAGCATGCCGTCGGAGTCGGGGGAGTCCATGAGGGAACATTATCAGGACCTTGTTCATTGTGAATAGAGGTAACAATGAGCTAGGCTCTTGAAAGTTCGCCCTTCCCGTCAGCTCGGCCGGCCTCCGTGCGGGCTGACGGACGCACGGGCGTCCCCTCATTCGCACGCTCTCGAAGGAGCCCATGAAACCCGACGAACCCGTCTGGACACCTCCAGCCGCAGGCGCGGGGCAGCCGCCCGCCGAGCTGCGCCGCATCTTCCGGCTCTTCCGGCCCTACCGCGGCAGACTCGCCGTGGTCGGGCTGCTGGTCGGCGCCTCCTCCCTGGTGTCGGTCGCCTCCCCGTTCCTGCTCCGCGAGATCCTGGACACCGCGATCCCCCAGGGGCGCACGGGGCTGCTCACGCTGCTCGCGCTCGGCATGATCCTCACCGCCGTGATGAACAGCGTCTTCGGCGTCCTGCAGACCCTGATCTCCACGACGGTCGGCCAGCGCGTCATGCACGACCTGCGCACCGCCGTCTACACGCAGTTGCAGCGGATGCCGCTCGCCTTCTTCACCCGGACCCGCACGGGCGAGGTCCAGTCCCGCATCGCCAACGACATCGGCGGCATGCAGGCGACGGTCACCTCCACCGCCACCTCCCTGGTCTCCAACCTCACCTCCGTCATCGCCACCGTGGTGGCCATGCTCGCGCTGGACTGGCGGCTCACGGTCGTCTCGCTGCTCCTGCTGCCCGTGTTCGTCTGGATCAGCCGGCGAGTCGGCCGGGAGCGCAAGAAGATCACCACCCAGCGTCAGAAGCAGATGGCCGCCATGGCCGCCACGGTCACCGAATCGCTCTCGGTCAGCGGAATCCTGCTCGGCCGGACCATGGGCCGCTCGGACTCGCTCACCAAGGCCTTCTCCGAGGAATCGGAGCGCCTCGTCGACCTCGAAGTGCGCTCCAACATGGCGGGGCGCTGGCGGATGTCGACCATCGGGATCGTGATGGCCGCCATGCCCGCCGTCATCTACTGGGCAGCGGGCCTCACCCTCCAGTCGGGTGCGACGGCGGTCTCCATCGGCACCCTGGTCGCCTTCGTCTCGCTCCAGCAGGGCCTCTTCCGGCCGGCGGTGAGCCTGCTCGCCACCGGTGTCCAGATGCAGACGTCCCTCGCCCTGTTCGCGCGCATCTTCGAGTACCTCGATCTCCGGGTGGACATCACCGAGCCCGAGAAGCCCGTCCGGCTGGAGGAGATCCGCGGCGAGATCGCCTTCGAGGACGTCACCTTCAGCTACGACGAGAAGAGCGGCCCGACCCTGAGCGGCATCGATGTGACCGTGCCCGCCGGGACCGGCCTGGCAGTCGTCGGCCCCACCGGATCGGGCAAGTCCACGCTCAGCTACCTGGTGCCGCGGCTGTACGACGTCACGGGGGGTCGGGTCACCATCGACGGCGTGGACGTCCGCGACCTGGACTTCGACACCCTCGCCCGGGCCGTCGGTGTGGTCTCGCAGGAGACCTACCTCTTCCACGCCTCGGTCGCCGAGAACCTCCGCTTCGCCAAACCGGACGCCACCGACGAGGAGATCGAGGCCGCCGCCCGCGCCGCCCAGATCCACGAGCACATCGCCGGCCTGCCCGACGGCTACGACACCCTCGTAGGCGAACGTGGATACCGATTCTCCGGCGGCGAGAAGCAGCGGCTGGCGATCGCCCGCACGATTCTCCGGAACCCGCCCGTGCTGATCCTCGACGAGGCGACGAGCGCCCTCGACACCCGTACGGAACACGCAGTGCAGCAAGCCATCGACTCCCTTTCGAAGGGCCGCACCACGCTCACCATCGCGCACCGGCTCTCGACCATCAGGGACGCCGACCAGATCGTCGTGCTGGACGACGGCCGTACGGTCGAGCGCGGCACCCACGAAGAACTGCTCGCGCAGGACGGACGCTATGCCGCCCTGATCCGCCGCGACAGCCATCCGGTCCCGGCCGCCACCTGAGGGACGGGATCCGGCTGCGAAGCCGTCGGCGGGTGCGGCATGATCCCCACGCATGAGAGCACTGCTCGGGGTGGAACTCCCCGGATACCGGCCCCTGGACAGCGACGGCGGCGCCCAGGGCGAGGCCTGGATCAACGACGACGGCGATGTGCTGTCCCTGCACAACTTCGCACTGCCGCCCGACCTCCCGGCCGGCCTGGACGACGGCCCCGCGCTGCGGACCACCCTCACCCACTGGACCGCTCAGGCGGGCGGCGGACTCATCGAAGCGTCGGTGAAACAGCTCGGGGGCCTGCCCGCACTCCGGCAGATACTCAAAGTGCCACTGCCCCGGCAGCCCAGCGGGCAGGTGTTCATCGGCAGCTTCACGGTGCCCCGCCGGCAGTGCAGCACCGTGGTGAAGATCCAGGCACCCGAGCGCGGGATGACAGGGATGCGGGAAGCCGTCGTGATGGCCGAAGTCGGCCCCGACGCGTACTTCCGCCCGCACCCCTACGCACCGGATGTGCGGGGCGGCCTTCCCTTCCATGTGGCGGACCATCTCCGCTGGGACTCGAAGTTCCCCGACCACCCGCTCAGCCGGGTACGCCGTACGCTCGACGCGCTCACCGAGGCGGTCACGGTGGATCCGCGTTTCGCGGGCCTGCCCCCGTTCACCGGACCCACCGTCAGGGACCCCCGGTCCTGACGGAGCGGACACACGGAAGCGCCGCCGCTCCCGTGGGACGGGGAGCGGCGGCGCCGTGGTGCAGGAACGATCAGACGAGCCAACCCACGAAGTGGACGACGCCGGCAAGCAGGTTGGTCAGGAAGTTCATCTGGTGATTCTCCTTGTGCGTGGTGCATCTGTGGGACATGCGCGGTAGCGGTCTGCAGCCCGCTGTGTGCATGTAGTAATCGTCCGGTGTCGCGCAGTAGTTGAGCAACCAGATCCGGAACGACCACGCGTTCGAGCGAACATCCGATCCCGTGTTCGCGTGTTCTGCTCCTGGCGTGGCACCCGAGCGGGATCAGACCGGCACGCTGTCCAGGAGCCGGGTGACCGAACGGACGGCCTGCCGGCCGGCCCGGTTGGCGCCGACGGTGCTGGCGGACGGGCCGTAACCGACGAGGTGGACGCGTGGGTCCCGTACGGCCCGGGTGTCCTCGACGCGGATGCCACCGCCCGGTTCGCGGAGCTTCAGGGGTGCCAGGTGATCGACGGCCGCCCGGAAGCCGGTCGCCCAGAGGATCACATCGGCGTCGACGGTCCGGCCGTCGGGCCAGGCCACCCCGTCCGGCGTGATCCGCTCGAACATGGGGAGCCGGTCGAGCACACCCTGCTCGCGAGCGCGCCGGACCGCGTCGTTGAGCGGCAGTCCGGTCACGCTGACCACGCTCTGAGGCGGAAGCCCCCGGCGTACGCGTTCCTCCACCAGTGCCACCGCGGCCCGCCCCTCCTCCTCCCCGAACGGCCCGTCGCGGAACACCGGGGGGCGCCGCGTCACCCAGTACGTCTCCGCCGCGACCTCGGCTATCTCCATCAGGTGCTGGGTGCCCGACGCGCCGCCGCCGACCACGACGACCCGGAGGCCGGCGAACTCCTCCGGGCCCGGATAGCTCGCGGTGTGCAGCTGCCGCCCCCGGAACGTCTCCTGACCGGGATAGCGCGGCCAGAACGGGCGGTCCCAGGTGCCGGTGGCGTTGATCAGGGCCCGCGTGGCGTACGTACCCTCGGAGGTCTCGACCAGCAGCCGCCCGGCTTCACCGTCGCGCACGGCGCTCACCTCGACAGGCCGGTGCACCCGCAGGCCGAAGCGGCTCTCGTACGCGTCGAAGTACGCTCCGATCACCTCGGACGAGGGACGGCTGCCGTCGGCGCCCGTCAGCTCCATGCCGGGCAGGGAGTGCATGCCGTGCACCTTGCCGTACGTGAGCGAGGGCCAGCGGAACTGCCAGGCGCCGCCGGGCCGGGGCGCGTGATCCAGCACGACGAAGTCCTGGTCGGGGCGGAGTCCGGCACGGCGCAGATGATAGGCGGCGGACAGCCCCGCCTGCCCGGCGCCGATGACGACCACGTCCAGCTCACGTGTCCCGAAGTTGTTCACGTTTCTACCAACCCAGACCCGGACCCGGATCTTCCCGGTGGGCGCGGCCCGCCCCGACGACGAGAGAATGGGGCCATGTCCGACACCTTTGCCACACACCTGCTGAGCGTCACCACGGGACGGACCGAAACGGTCATGGACCTGACGGAAGACTGCACGCAGTTCCTGGACCGCGCCGCGCACGGACGGGACGGCCTGCTCAACGTCTTCGTCCCCCACGCCACCGCCGGGATCGCGATCCTGGAAACGGGCGCAGGCAGCGACGACGACCTCCTCGGCGCGCTGCAGACCCTGCTCCCCGCCGACGACCGCTGGCGCCACCGCCACGGAAGCCCGGGCCACGGCCGCGACCACGTGCTCCCGGCACTGGTGCCGCCGCATGCCACCTTGCCGGTGATCGGGGGGAGGCTGGAACTGGGGACGTGGCAGTCTGTGTGTCTGGTGGATACCAACATCTCTAATTACAACCGCCAGGTGCGGCTGTCGTTCCTCGGGTAGGCCGATTCAGTCGGGTAGTCGCGTCCGAGCTGAGCTGTATCAGCGGGAATGCTCCATGCGACAGCTATAGGCGACCAGTTGTGGCTCAGACGGTGTTGCCCCGTTTCCAAGCCTCGATAATCTCGATGGGGATGCGGCCGCGGTCGGGGAGGGGATGGCCGTTGGCGCGGGCCCATGCGCGGATTTCGGTCGGGTTCATGGAGTCCTGCTGGTCGGTTGGGGTGGTCGGCTCCACGATCGGGCGGGCGGGGGTGAACGTGGTCCCGTTGTCGAGGAGGTCTTCCGGAAAAGAGGGGACCCGCGTCGTGCCGCCGATGACCGCGAGGAGGAACTGGGTGAGGGTTCCGGTGAAGGTGTACCAGGGGGCGCGCAGAGCCTGGTTGACCGCGACATCCCACGCGTCTGGCTTGTCCGAGGGCTGTGTGACCCAGAAGAGGTAGTCACCGTTCCCGGTGACTCCTGTGGCGAAGAGTTGCTCCGGGGGGTGGGGCAGTGGCCACGGCAGCCGGGCGTTGTGCCTGACTTCTTCGATCTGCTGCCGAAGTCGGGCGGGCATAGGCCCGGTGAGAGCTGCCGCTTCGCGGGGGGCGTGCGGATAGTACAGAGAGAGGAAATTGCAGAACTCCCCAGGACCATATGTGGCCATGAGCTGCTTGTAGTCCTCGGGAAGCCGCATGCCGAGTTCTGTCTCGACCGGGCTCCAATCGAGGGCTGAGGGAGGTGACGCGGGGGGCGGGCAGATAGTGGTCAGCGCGGTCAGGGTGGTCATGGTGACTCCGGGGAGTATCAGGGGCCAGGTTCGTCGTGAGCTGGGTTGGCGGATGTCTTCCTGGTCGAACCGGAGCTTTCCATCTGGTCCCTTCCGGTGGCCGAAGGCCTCGAGGTGAATGCTCTCCGGCGGTGAGTCGGGGTCGTCGTTCACGTATTCCAGGTAGACGTTGTATGTGACAACGTCACCATCCGCGACAGCGTCATAGACTCTTTGTTCGAACATACTCATCCACGGCGTGTTCGTCGGGTTCTGCGAGATGGTGAACAGATTCTTCCATTCATCCCCGGAACCGCCGAGTTGATTGGCCAGCATGTGCCCGCGGGCCTGTCCCACACCCGACTGGTAGCCCGGCGGGAAGATGGTGTTCCGTGCGTCGGTGCCCTCATCGAGCATGTTTCGGGTCACGATGGCGTTCATCTCGTACGGCCGGCTGTGTTCATCAAGGGTCCACCGGACCTGTCCGCCCCATGTGGGATCCGCCGTGCAGCCGGCCAATCCCAGCGGATCAAGGAAAGCACCAGGGGGTTGGGGACGTATGCGTAGTGATTGATCGCCGGTGCGAGGCCCAGGGGATCAGGCGACAGATACCGGCCCAGATCCGGGTCGTAATAGCGGTTGAAGTTGTAGTGCAGTCCGGTCTCCGGATCGAAGTACTGGCCGGGGTACCGCAATGGTGTGTAGGCAACGCTGTCCTTGTTCCACTGCGTGGCTCCCCACACCGTGCTTCGGGCCCGCCAGGCCAGAGAGCCGTCGGTGTACACGAGTTCGGTAGGAGCGCCCACCAGGTCGGTGACGATCGCGAAGAATCGCCGATCGAGCTCGTTCTGTTCGCGGTCGAACTTGAACTCACGCTGGCACAGCGGCTGGAGCCCGGCGTAGTCCCAGACCACGGCGGTCCCGTTGGTACGTTCCTCGGCCAGCAGCGCGCCGTCCCACCGGTAGGTCGTGGTTTCGACCATGTGGTGGTCCGGGGCCGGGGCCAGGCGTTGTTTGGCCAGCCGTCGGCCCAGCGGATCGTAGAGGTAGCGCCAGTCCGATCCTTGAGGGGTACGCACATCCGTGAGGCGATCTTCTGCGTCCCACTGGAAGTGCCATACGAGGACTCTGCCGCTCAACGTTTTTGTCCTGCGCTGCGTGACTCGGCCCTGCTCGTCGTACGTGTAACGGGTACGGCCGGCTCGGGTGATACGGGTCCCCTCATAGAGCCCGATCTCCAGCGGCCGCCTGGCCTGGAGCCCGGGCGGCCAGGGCGGTCCGGGATTGGTCGCCGGCGGCGTTGTAGGCGTATTGCTCGCTCCACCCGTCCGCCTGGACTTCTTCGACTCGACTGGCGGAGTCCAACGAGAAGGTACGTTGCCCGGTCAGGCTGTCGCGGTTGAGCTTCCTGGGCTGACCAAGATCGCCTCGGGGCCGTGCCGTCGAGTCCTCGTGCCTTGCGTGCTCGAACGGAGAGAACCTTGCAAGGTACGACCCCACGTGTGCATCGGACGCCCCTACGACGGATGCGGTAAATGCCTGCTCGGAGTGCGGCCGCTGCCGCGCGTGCAGGTGGCGACATCGTCCCCTGGGCGCCGGTGGGAGAACGTGCTCACAGCCGCCGCGTCGCTGGGGCGCAACGTCGGCGACTGCGTGAACACCGGATACAAGATGCGGGCAGGGCCACCGGCCGCCGCGGTGGACGTCCTGCGCGTCGAGCACGGGGCCGGTCGCAGGAGCGGCGGCCGCTGATGCGGACCGAGTTACCGCTCGATTCCCGCGATGAGGAGTGCGGCAAGCCGGGCCAGGGCCGTTCCGGGCTTGGCGATCCTGAGGCGGGCTCCGCCGGCAACGACGTACGGCCGGGCCTTCGTCCGGGTCACTGCCACATTGAACGGGCGGAGGCCATTGTGGTGCCAGGCGTTGGCCCCAGGCTGCCGCCGCTGCCGTCCACCGTGTCGAAGACGACGACGTCAACTCCCGGCCCTGGGACCGGTGGGCCGTGTCGGCCTCCGCGAGTGGGCACCCCGCGCCTTCGTCGTCGCGCAGCGCTTCCGGGGTGGCCTCGGCCTGGACCGTACGGCGTGAGCGTGCCGGCCTCTTCACTCTGTTCGCGGTGGAGTTCCACCAGCGCTCGCGCGATGAGTGACCCGGCGGGCCGCCATGCTTTGCGGCTGCCGGTCAGGTGGGCGCGAGCCGGCTCGTTCAGACCATCGGTGTGATGAGGACGATCTCGGGGTCGTTGTCCGGCCTCTGCCACAGCATCTGGAGCCGCCTGTGAGGACGTCTCCGTACATGCGGTCGTTGCCCACGCGTATGACGGCCACACCGAAACGGTGCTGTGCGGTGCGCGTGACGCACGGCGGGTGCGCCTCGGCGTTTCGGCGCGGCTCAACAGGCTCTGGTTCGCGCCGGTGCACACGGAGCCGTACGTGTGCGTACACACGCCGCCCGGGGAACCCCGCACGCCCTACCGGTGCCCGCGGGCAATGGAAAGGATGAGCACACCGCACATGAACCAGGTGATCCGCAGTTCCCCGTCCTCCGGCCGGGCGGACTCGCGGCGGAAGGAGTTCACGGTGTTGCTTCTCATCTCCCCGGACGGCGTCGAGGAAGCGCTCGCCTGCGCGAAAGCGGCGGAGCACCTCGACATCGTCGACGTCAAGAAGCCCGATGAGGGCTCGCTCGGCGCCAACTTCCCTTGGGTCATCCGGGAGATCCGCGACGCGGTACCGGCGGACAAACCGGTGTCCGCCACCGTGGGCGACGTCCCGTACAAGCCCGGCACCGTGGCGCAGGCCGCGCTCGGGGCGGCCGTCTCCGGCGCCTCGTACATCAAGGTGGGCCTGTACGGATGCACGACTCCCGAGCAGGGCGTCGAGGTCATGCGGGCGGTTGTCCGGGCGGTGAAGGACCACCGCCCGGACGCGCTGGTCGTCGCCTCGGGCTACGCCGACGCCCATCGCGTCGGCTGTGTGAACCCGCTCGCCCTGCCCGACATCGCAGCCCGCGCCGGTGCCGACGCGGCCATGCTGGACACCGCGATCAAGGACGGGACGCGGTTGTTCGACCACGTTCCGCCGGACGTCTGCGCCGAGTTCGTCCGCCGCGCCCACGCGTCCGGTCTGCTCGCCGCCCTCGCAGGCAGCGTCAAGCAGACCGACCTCGGTCCGCTGACCCGTATCGGCACGGACATCGTGGGCGTGCGAGGAGCGGTCTGCTCGGGCGGTGACCGGAATGCCGGAAGGATCCAGCCACACCTGGTCGCCGCCTTCCGGGCCGAGATGGACCGGCAGGCCCGGGAGCACGCCGCCGACGTCCCGGCCCTCAACTGACCACCGGGATGCCGACACCGGAAGCCGGCCGCGCCCCCGGACACCGCGCTCCAGGCCTCGCTGTCATCGACCCGGCTTCCGGGGAGACCTTCGACGAAGCCCCCGACCAGAAGCCGCACGAGCTGGACGACGTGATCGACCGGGCCCGGCGCGCCTGGGCCGGATGGCGCGCCGACCCGGCCGCTCGCACCACCCTGCTGAACGCCGCCGCCGACGCCGTGGATGCTGCCGGAGACGACCTCGCTCCGTTGCTCACCCGGGAACAGGGCAAGCCTCTGGCCGAGTCGTACGCCGAGGTCGCCCGTACGGCGGCCCGGCTGCGGTACTTCGCCGCTCTGGTTCCCCGCACCCGCCGGATCGACGACGGCCGACCCGTACACAGCGAGATCCGCTGGCAGTCTCTCGGGCCCGTGGCCGCGATCGTGCCGTGGAACTTTCCCCTCCAGCTCGCGTCGGCGAAGTTCGCTCCCGCACTGGCCGCCGGCAACACCGTGGTCCTCAAACCGTCCCCGTACACCCCCCTTGCCACCCGACTGCTCGGTGCCGTCCTCGCCACAGCCCTGCCCGAGGATGTCCTGACCGTCATCACCGGCCGGGAACCCCTCGGTGCCCACCTCGCCGCCCACCCGGGTATCCGCCACGTCACCTTCACCGGCTCGGTGCCGACCGGGCGGGCCGTCGCCGCGGCTGCGGCGGCCTCCCTCGCCCGCGTCACCCTGGAACTGGGCGGCAACGACGCGGCCGTCCTCCTGGACGACGTCGACGTGGACCGGGTCGCGGACCGGCTGTTCTGGGCCGCCTTCCGCAACTGCGGGCAGGTCTGCATGGCGGTCAAACGCGTCTACGCACCGGCCCGGCTCCACGCCGAGGTCGTCGAGGCCCTCGCACACCGCGCGAAGACCGTCGTCGTCGGATCCGGCCTGGACCCGGAGATCCGGCTCGGGCCGGTCAACAACGCCCCCCAGCTGGCCCGCGTCGAGCGGGTCACACAACGGGCCCTGGCGGCCGGCGCCCGGGCGGCGGCCGGTGGTCACCGGCTCGACGGACCGGGCTACTTCTTCGCTCCCACGATCCTCACCGACGTCCCTCCCGACGACCCGGTGGTGACCATGGAACAGTTCGGGCCGGTTCTGCCGGTGCTGCCGTACCGAAACCTCGACGAAGCCGTCGAAGCGGCCAACGACACCGGCTTCGGGCTGGGCGGTTCGGTGTGGGGCACCGACCTCGACCGGGCGGCGGCGACAGCCGAGCGGCTCGAATGCGGCACGGCCTGGATCAACCACCACGCCGAACTCTCCCTTGCTCAGCCCTTCGCGGGCGTCAAGGACAGCGGCGTCGGCGTCGCGGGCGGGCCGTGGGGCCTCTACGGCAACCTCCGTCCTTTCGTCGTACACCGGCCGACGGAGGAAGGGCGATGAGGTTCCGAGCCGCCGTGCTGCGCTCTTACGAGACCCCGTTCGCGGTCGAGGACATCGTCCTGAGCACCGGCCCGGCCGCCGGTGAGATCCTCGTCGAGATCGCGGGATGCGGAATGTGCCGGACCGATCTCGCGGTCCGGCGATCAGCCGGCCGCACCCCGCTGCCGGCGGTCCTCGGCCACGAGGGGAGCGGAGTCGTGGTGGCGTCCGGCGACGGCCCGGACAGCGCGATCGGCGTCGGTGACCATGTCGTGCTGAGCTTCGACTCCTGCGGAGACTGCCTGAACTGCCGCAGCGCTGCCCCCGCCTACTGCGACTCCTTCGCCTCACTCAACCTCTTCGGGGGACGCGAGCAGGACGCGTCACGGCTCACCGACGCCGCCGGGGGAGCGCTGGCCCCCCGGTGGTTCGGCCAGTCCTCCTTCGCCGAATACGCCCTCGTCCCGTCGCGCAACGCCGTCAGGGTCGACGCCGCCCTGCCGCTCGAACTGCTCGGTCCGCTCGGCTGCGGCACCCTCACCGGGGCCGGAGCCGTGCTGAACACCTTCCGTGCCGGCCCCGGTGACACCCTCGTCGTACTCGGCGCGGGAGCGGTGGGCCTGGCCGCAGTCATGGCGGCCACCGCCGCCGGCGTACGGACCGTGGCCGTCGACCGGCATCCGGGGCGCCTGGACCTGGCCGAACGGTTCGGCGCGGTCCCGCTGCCCGCCGTGACGGCCGGACTGGCCGAGCGCATCCGCCGGCACACCGACGGCGGCGCGCAGTACGCCCTGGACACAACGGCCTCCGCCCCGCTGATCAACGACGCGCTCCGCGCGCTGCGCCCCACCGGCACCCTCGGTCTCGTGGCCCGCCTCCACACCGCACTGCCGCTCGAACCGGGCACGCTCGACGGGGGCCGCAGCATCCGGCACATCTGCGAGGGGGACGCCGTACCCGGACTGCTGATCCCCCGGCTGATCGGTCTGTGGCAGGCCGGCCGCTTCCCCTTCGACCAACTGATCCGCACCTATCCCCTGGCCGACGTCAACGAGGCCGAACGCGACTGTGACGCCGGACGCGTGATCAAGCCCGTCCTGCTGCCGGAAAGAAGAGACCGATGAGTGAA
Organism: Streptomyces sp. NPDC088746; assembly: GCF_044751065.1. Lineage (NCBI taxonomy): Bacteria > Bacillati > Actinomycetota > Actinomycetes > Kitasatosporales > Streptomycetaceae > Streptomyces > Streptomyces sp. NPDC088746. Next base: position 774,127 of record NZ_JBIVLA010000003.1, on the reverse strand, counting down.
ACCTCCACCACCGGAGACCCTCGCCGTCCCACCAGCGACCCTTCCGTGTACTTCGCTCCCACCGAAGGGGACACGACCACCACGGCGACGCGGCGGACCGGCACGGAAGGCGTGGACGCAGGCGTGGGACTGACCGCCCTCCTGGTCGCCGCCGCACGGGCGATCGAGACCCACCGCCACGACAGCCTGGCCCGGGACGTCTACGCGGAGCACTTCGTCCGTGCAGCCCCCGCCAGCGCGGACTGGCCGGTGAGCATCCAACAGGTCCCGGAAGGGGACGACAACCCGTTGTGGGGGAGGTTCGCCCGCTACTTCGGTCTGCGGACCAGGGTCCTCGACGACTTCCTCCACCGGTCCGTCGGTACGGGCGTACGCCAAGTGGTCCTGCTGGGGGCGGGATTGGACACCCGCGCCTTCCGGCTGGACCTGCCGTCCGACTGCGTCGTCTTCGAGATCGACAGGGCGGGCGTGCTGGCCTTCAAGGAACAGGTGCTTGACGACCTGTCGGCCGCCCCGACGGCGAAGCGGATCCCGGTACCGGTCGACCTGCGCGCCGACTGGGTCACCGCCCTGACCTCTGTCGGCTTCGACCCGGCCGCTCCAAGCGTCTGGCTGGCCGAAGGACTGCTCTTCTACCTACCGGGCCCCGCCGAGACGTACCTCATCGACACGGTGGACCGGCTCACCACCCGGGGCAGCGCCCTGGCCTTCGAGGCCAAGCTGGAGAAGGACCTGCTCGCGTACCGCGACAGCCCGATCTACACGGCGACGCGAGAGCAGATCGGCATCGATCTGCTCGACCTCTTCGACAGGGGGCCCCGCCCCGACTCCGCGGGTGACCTGGCGGCCAAGGGCTGGTCCGCCTCGGTGCACACGCCCTTCGAATTCACCCGTCAGAGGGGACGTGGTCCCCTCCCCGAACCGAACGACGCGCTGGAGGGGAACCGGTGGGTCTTCGCGCACAAGACCCGATCCTGACGTCCGCTCACGAAGACGTCCGCACGGGCCCGGCACCGCCTTGACCTCACAGGGCCGGCGCCCGCGCGCGTGGGGGCGATCCGGGGCCCGGCCCGCGCCGCCACGGAACGCTCACGTCCGGGCCGTGTCAGACGGCCCGGACAGCCACCAGTTGGTCAGCCGGAATTCCACCCATGTCCGGCGCGTAGTAGTCCTCGATGCCCCTGGCCCACGTGGTCACGGTGATGCGGTCCTCGGCGTCCGGGCCGAAGGCGTCGAAAAGCGCATGGATGTTCGCCTCCGCGAAGCCGATCGCCCTCATCAGCGATACGAAGAGCGGGCGCTCGATCAGACCGTCGCCGTCGGGATCGCCGAGTACGGCGAGCGCCTCGGCGAACTCGGTGATCGTGGGACCGAAGCGCTCGGGGTCGAGCACGAACGGACGGAACTCGTCGACGGAGATCACACCATCGCCGTTGGCGTCCAGCTCCGCGGCCAGAGTGGTCCAGTAGCGGCGGAACGCGGCTCGGATGGCCTCCCTGGCGCCGTCGTCCGATGCGACCGCCACCTCCAGAACACGTCCCGTCATGAGGTCGAAGTCCTCGGAGTCGAGGACCCCGTTGCCGTTGGCGTCGAAGAGGGAGAAGACCAGCTCGGCCCTCTCGATGGCCTCAGTTCGCATGTCCATCACTTCTCTCCTACGGTCCTTCGATCCCGGAACTCGGTTCGATGAGTGCTCCTATGTAACCGCGTAGGGGGAGAAACGTGGCGGTGAGGAGACCTCAGCTACCAGAAGGAGTGAGTGTGCCGACAACCAGTTCGTACGGTCGGGCGCTTGCGGGGTGCAGGGCGCAGAGTACGGGGACCACGCCAGTTCGACAGGAGCTCGATGATCAGCTGTGATCTTCCGGCGGCACCGAGTGCCCGGTCAGCTCCAGCGCCTCGGTGGCACGGCCATCGCGCCCGGCGGGCGGCGCGCGCCCAACACTTCGAGGCCGTAGCCGCTACGACTCCTGATCGGGCCGTCGGCAGGACGCTGTGGTTCTGCGCGCGGACCAGCCATAGTCGGCTTTCGCGTGTGTCGCCGGCCCGGTGTGCGCAGCGTCCGGTTCAGCAATGGCTCAGACAGTTGTTGCCCAGTTTCCTCCCCGAGACCACGGACCGTGACCTCGGCAAGGTATGACCGACCTCACCTGAGCTGAGCCCGAGAAGGGGCGCCCCGCCCAGCCCCACAGGTGGCGGCCCGCCCCCTCCCCTCCCCGCCCCGCGCGGTCGGGCGCCTCGGGCGGGGACGCGTCGTCGGCACGAGGTACGCCGTCATGGTCACCTGGCGTCGTCGGCGGGGGCGGGGGCGGGCCGCATCTTCCGGGCCCGGACGCGGGCTCAGTAGATGTTGGCCTCCACGGCCGGGCCGTCTCCCCGAGTGCTGTTGATCTGGGCCCGCATCGAGATCTCGTCGTAGACGCGGAACTCCCGCACGATCCGGCCCTCCTGGATCAGGAACTGGGACACCCCGAGAACGGTCACCGGCTTGTCGGTCAGCGGGCCGAAGACCGGAGTGCCCCGGTAGGTGCCGTGCATGGTCCAGGTGACGGCCACCCGCAGGCCGGCGTACCGCTCCGCGTAGTTGGTCTGTATGTCCCGTACCGCGAACCGGGCGTCGGGGAAGGCCCCGACCATGGCCAGCAGATCACTCTGGTAACGCTCCGGGCGGATGACGGTCCGGTCGCCGACCGTGTGCAGGAAGAGGTCCCGGACCATGAACTCGTCGACCCTGTGCAGCCGGCGCCGCGTCCACACCTCCTCGATGAACTCCAGCACCATCTCGCACTCCGGCCGGAAATCGTCGGGGCGCGGTCCGCTGACGCCCGCCAGCAGCACGTCCTTCGGCGGCTCCTCGGTCATCGACCCGCTGTAGCCCTGGAACCGCAGGGCGCGGGCCGCTTCGTCCGGGTCCACTCCGCGCTGCAGACAGTCCGCCAGCTCGTCACGGACCACCCACTCCTCGACCATCCGGCCGCGACGGTAGAGGCAGTTGGCGACCGTGCGTTTCCGGATGCGGATGTTCCTGCCGTCGACCAGATGCTCGTCGGCGGAGAAGACGAGGTGTGAGCTGAGGAAGGCGTCGTTCCCGCGCGCTTCCCACACCACGTCCTCCGCCTGGCCGATGTGACCGGGCGTGCTGCCCATACGCATCGTGCTGCCCTCGATCACGCCGTCGCGGCCAACCACGGTGCCCAGGCTCGTGTGGACGATCGAGTCCGGTTCGTAGTTGTCGACGATGTAGGCGATGTCGCGGCCGACCCAGATGCGGTCGGTGACTTCACGGATGAAGTCGTCCGGGTCCTTGTAGGGGAGGTAGGCGGCGGGGTCCAGCGTCATGGTTCTCACCTTTCTCGAAAAGCTTATGTATGCGTATGCAGGTGCAAGGATCTGTGGTGGGGTGTGTGTCGCGTGCCGGTCACCCGGCGAACTTGTCCGCCCCCAGGTGACTCCGGTACGTCTCCGTCATGAAGGCGCTCACGACGACCAGCGCCAGGACCGCGGCCGCGGCGAGGTAGACCCACACGGCGTAGATCGTGTCGAAGCTGCTGACGAGCAGCGCGGCGACGAACGGCGTGATGCCCATGAAGATGGAGAACGAACTGTTGTACGCGATGGCGCTCGCGCTGAACCGGGTGCGCGTCGCGAAGAGTTCGGCCGTGCAGACCGTGACGATGCCGGTCAGGAAGAACTCGGGGACGATGTAGATCAGCTGGCTCGCCACCGCCGTGCCGAAGGTGCCGCCCTCGCCGACCCGAAAGGCCAGCGGGACCAGGACGATGCACGCGACGGCGCCGGTGACCAGCATCGGTTTGCGGCCGATCCGGTCCGAGAGGATGCCGGCCAGGGGCAGCAGCGGGATGAGTACGGCGACCGAGATCGCGTTGGACGTCAGTGCCATCCAGCGTGGCAGGCCCAGCGTGCCGGTCAGGTACTCGGGATAGAACGTGACCCAGCTGTAGGACAGGATCGCGAGCATCACGGAGACACCGCAGAACACGAGCATCGGACGCCACTGCGTGCGCAGCGCCTCCCGGATCGGGGCTTTGACGACCTCGGTGCCGTTCTCCGTGGCCCGTACGAACTCGGGTGACTCCTCGATGCGCCTGCGCAGCCAGATCCCCACAGCGCTCAGCGGAAGCGCGAGCAGGAACGGGATGCGCCAGCCCCACGAGGTGAGGGAGGGGCCCTGGAACAGCCAGCTGGTGAGGGCGGCGGTGCCGGCCCCGGCGAGGATGCCGACGAAACAGCTGTTGGAGGCGTACGAGGCGTAGTAGCCACGCCTGTTCGGCTCCGCCCACTCCACGATGAAGGCCACCGCCCCGACGTACTCCCCGCCGGACACCATGCCCTGGACGACGCGCAGGAGCAGGAGGAGCAGGGGTGCGAGTACCCCGATCTGCTGGTACGTCGGCAGGGCGCCGATCAGGGCGGTCGCCACGCCCATGAGCACGATGGTCCACAGCAGCGTCTTCTTGCGGCCCACCCGGTCGCCCCAGCGGCCGACGAGTGTCCCGCCCAGCGGGCGGAAGAGGCACGCGACGGCGATGATCGCGTACGTGCTCAGTACTGCCACCGCCTGGTTGCTCTCAGGGAAGAAGGCGGGGGCCAGGACCGGCGCCATGTACCCGTAGAGGCCGTAGTCGAACTGTTCGACGAAGTTTCCGATGCTTCCCGCGCCGATGGCTCGGCGTATCGCATTCCGCTTCTCCGAGTCGGCTCCTGGGGTGCCGACGGTGGCGGTGGGCGCTACAGCGGACATGGCTTCTCCGTTCGCGCGTTGACGTGGTTATGCATACGTATGAACTTCCGCCGAACACTAAGGAGCCCGGCGAAGGTCGTCAAGAGGTGGACGGCACCCGTTCCGTGACGCTGCGGGCCGGCCGGCGGTGGCCGTGTCCGCAGGGGCGCGGCCGCGCGCCCGGCTCCCGGGAGAGGCGGGGACGGAGCCGGGCGCGGGCGTGCGGCGTCACGAGGGGCCCCCGGCCCTCTCGGCAGGTCCGGGCGCAGCGAGGGACCGGAAGGTGTCCATCAGGACCTGGGTCATGTTGTAGAGGACCAGCCGCGCCCCCGACCGCTCGGCCGCTCCGGCGGCTTCGGCGCCCGGCACGATGGTCATGACCGACCGGCCCGCCTCGCGGGTGGCGCGATGGGCCGTGGCCACCAGGCCGTCGATCACGTCCTGGCCGGGGAAGGAGCAGTCCGCCGCGAGGTCGGCAGGGCCCACCAGTACCGCGTCCACGCCCCGCGTGGCGGCGATCTCCCCTGCGGCGGCACAGGCCCGCTCCGTCTCGATCATCGCCACCACCAGGGCGTCCCGCGAGGCGGTCACGTGGTCGGCCGCCGGGACCGTACCGAAGCGGCCCGCCCTGCTGTACGTCGCGAATCCCCGCGTCCCCAGAGGCGGATAGTGGACCGAGGCCACCGCACGCCGCGCGTCCTGCGCGGAGTCGACATGCGGATGGATGAGGCCGGCGGCCCCCAGGTCCAGACAGCGCAGGGCGAGAGCGGGCTCGGACGTGCCCACGCGGACGAGGACGTCGATGCCCTGAGCCGCCGCGGCCGTCAGGTGGTGCTGGAGGACGGTCATGTCGGCCGGCCCGTGCTCGCAGTCGATGACCACGTAGTCGAGGCCCGCGACCCCCGCCATCTCCACCAGGGTCTCCGAGGGGAGCCGCAGCAGAGCGCCGTACAGCCGCTCGCCGTCCGCGAGCCGCGTCTTGAGTGAGCGGCGTTCCGCACGCGCCGCCGTCACCGTGCCACCATTCCCGCCGAGAGGTCGATGTCCGCACCGCACAGGCCGGGCATCTGGAGCATCGCGCTCACCGCGGCGCCCACCTCCTCCTCGCTGACCATCCGTCCCAGGGCCGACCGCGACACGAACGCCTCCTCGGCCTCCGCGTAACTGACGCCGGTGCGCTCCGCCTCGAGGCGGAAGTTCCGCTCCATCCGGGGGCCCGAGACGGGCCCCGGGGACAGGGAGTTGACCGTGACCCCCAGCGGACCCACCTCGCCCGCCAGGGTGGTGGTCAGGCCGATGACCGCCATCTTCGACGCGCAGTAGGGCGTACGCCGCAGAAGGGGCCGCTTCCCCGAGACCGAGGCGATGTTCACGACGTCCCCGGTGCCCCGCTCCGTCATGGGGGGAAGGAAGGCCCGGCACATCAGGAACACGCCGCGCACGTTCACGTCGAAGACCTCGTCCCAGTCACGGGCCGAGATCTCGGTCAGGGGTGCCACCGGTCCCGCGATCCCGGCGTTGTTGACGAGTACCGAGATCTCCTCGTCCGCGAGGCTCTCCGCGAGCTTCTCGACCTCGTCCGGCCGGGACACGTCGCAGACCCGGTGGACGACACCCGGGCCCAGCCGGGAGGCGGTCTCCTCCAGGGTGCGCTCGTTGCGGCCGGTGATCACCACGCGCGCTCCGTCCGACACCAGGGAGTGTGCGACGGCGGCGCCGAGCCCGCTGCCCCCTCCGCTCACGAGCGCCGTGCGCCCGGCCAGCCGGCCCGCGCCGCTCATGCGCCGGCCTCGTTCCACGGCAGCGTGCCGTCGCCGTACTTGGCGGCCCGTACGTCACCGGAGCGGGCGTGCCCCTCGAACAGCTCGACGCGTGCCGCGCGCCCGCACACCTCACCGAGCAGCGCCGACGAGGAGGTGTCCGTGACCTCCTGGTAGGTCACCGTCTTCAGGTACTTCCCCACCCACAGGCCACCGGTGTACCGCGCGGCCCCCCGGGTGGGCAGTACGTGGTTGGTTCCGATGACCTTGTCCCCGTACGAGACACAGGTGCCCTCACCGAGGAAGAGGGCGCCGTAGTCGGTCATCCGGTCCAGCGCCTGACGCGGGTTCTCGGTCAGGACCTCCACGTGCTCACTGGCGTAGGAGTCCGCGATGCCGAAGGCCTCGGCGAGCGAACCGGCCACGACGATCTCACCGTGGTCCCGCCAGGCGGGCCCGGCGAAGTCCCTCGTCGGCATGCCGGGCAGCAGCCGCTCGATGTGGCGTTCGACCTCCCGGCCCAGCTCCTCGGAGGTCGTGACGAGGACGGCGGGGGAGTCCGGGCCGTGTTCGGCCTGGGAGAGGAGGTCGACGGCGACCACGAACGGGTCGGCGTGTTCGTCGGCGATCACCAGGATCTCCGTGGGGCCCGCGAACAGGTCGATGCCGACCTCGCCGAACAGCTGGCGCTTGGCCTCGGCCACGTACGCGTTGCCGGGACCCGCGATGAGCGGCACCCGGCCGACCGTCTCGGTGCCGACGGCGAGCGCCGCCACCGCCTGGACCCCGCCCAGCAGGTAGATCTCGTCGGCGCCCGCCAGGTGCATCGCGGCGACCGTCGCAGCGGGGATCTCACCCCGGATCGGCGGCGTGCAGGCGGCGACCCTGGGCACCCCGGCCACCTTCGCGGTCACGATCGTCATGTGGGCCGACGCGGTCAGCGGGTAACGCCCACCGGGTACGTAGGCTCCGGCGCCGGCCACGGGGACGTGCCGGTGCCCGAGGAGGACCCCGGGCAGGGTCTCGATCTCGACATCGTGCATCGAGTCGCGCTGCGCCTGGGCGAAGGTACGCACCTGCCGCTGGACGAAACGGATGTCGTCCAGGACCGTCTCCGGTACGCCGGCGATGATCTTCTCGATCTGCTCCGGGCCCAGGCGGAAGGACTCGGGGCTCCAGTTGTCGAACTTCTCGGAGTACTGGCGAACGGCTTCGTCACCGCGTTCGCGGATGTCGTCGAGGATGGTGCGGACGCGCTCGGCGACATCCGCGCGGGCGGCACGTACCTGACCGGCGGGCACGGGGGACTTGAGGAAGCGAGGCATGACGGCTTTCTTTCGAGGATGCGTGTCGGACGGGGAGAGGGGACTTGGGTGTGGGCACGGGCTGAGGCGGGTGTGGAGTGCGAGCCCCGCGCGTGTGAGGCGTGGGGTGGGAGCCCGGCGCGTTCAGGGAGTGGGGGGCGCGGTGCGTGCGGACGTCCGGGACGCCGGCGGTGGCGTCTCGCGCACCCGCGCCAGCAGGTCCCGCAGCGCGGCGGAGACGGCGGACGGGCTGTGCCACGGGAGCAGGTGGCCGGCCCCGGCCACCTCCCGCAGTTCCGCGCCCGGCACGGCCCGCGCGATCGCCCGGTGGAAGTCGGGCGGGCAGAGGGCGTCCCGGGACCCGGACAGGACCACGGCCGGGCACCGGGCGGTGCGCAGCACGCCGATCGTGTCCCGGCGGGTCGTCTGCGCGGCGAGCTGGGCGCGGGCGGCCCCGGGGCCTACGGAAAAGGCCATGCGCCGGTAGCGTTCGGCCGGTTCGGCCGCCGGCCGTGGCACGGGGAACATGCCCGGCAGTGTCTGTTCGACGACGTCCGCGAACCGGCCGTCGTCGATCAGCCCGGCCATGGAGCGCCAGGCGGCGTACTGGTCGGGGCGTGGTGCCCCCGCGTTCGCCGACATGACGCACAGGCCGAGGAACCGCTCCGGGGCCCTGCGCAGCGCCTCGAAGGCGACGACGGCCCCGAGGCTGAGGCCGACCGCGACGAACGGCCCGGACACGGAGGACAACAGGTCTTCGGCCATGGCCCCGATGTCCGGCTCCGTCAGCTCCAGGTGACGGACCGGGTGGCCTTCGGGAAAGACCACATCGGACCAGAGGTCCGCGTCGCACAGCATCCCGGGCACCACCACCAGGGGCGGCGGGCTCGGCGGGCCGCCGCCGGTCACGGCGGTCACCAGCGGCGCGCGGAGCGGGGCAGCAGTGCGTACGGCGCGACATAGCCGTTGTGATCGATGCCGAGCCCCGCGTCGGCGGCGCTCTTGGCGACCTCCTCGTCCCATTCCAGGCGGACGCGGCCGTCACTCGAGTTGACGACCATGAGGTCGCCCTGCTCGTCCCCGACGTTGCGCAGGGTGCGCCAGGCGTCCTGCGGTACGGAGAGCATGTCGCGAGGTCCCAGACGGACCGAGACGGGGTCGGTGCGGTTGAGCGTGACCTCCCACAGGCCGTCCTTGACGATCAGTGTCTGCGTCTCCTGCTGCCGGTGGTACGAGACCCCCTGGCCCGGGTCGGCCCGCAGCCAGGCGACGTTGTGTCCGTGCGGATTGAAGATCCGGGGCTCCTGATGCAGGTCCCCGGTCATGCCGTAGCCGATGACGCAGCTCAGCCGCGCTCCTCCGCCGGGCAGGGTGCTGTCGAGGAAGGGCCGCTCGGACCACACCAGTTCGTCCGACGCCGCGACGCGGCGCTTCATCTCGTCGGCGCTGTAGTGACGCAGCCGGTCGATGTGCTCCTGCGCCATCGGTTCGGTCAGCTCGGTCCCGGGCGGCACCCCGTCGCCGGCGACCGTGTCGATCAGTTCGTTGTCGGCGGTGAGGTACAGGCCGTGGCCCTCCGCCTCGCGCAGGACCGAGGGGCCCCAGATGATGCCGCCCGTGTGGTCCATGCCGAGCACGGTGAACATCCAGCCGTCGTCGGGACCGGTGTTGGTGAAGCCGCGGAAGATCCAGGTGGGGATCGAGGCGATGTCCCCGGCCCTGAGCAGGAGTTCCCCCTGGGTTCCGTCGGCGCCCCAGCGCAGCAGGTACTCGCCCTCGGTGCAGACGAACACCTCGGCCGTGTAGTGGAGGTGGAGGTTGTTGGTGATGCCGTGGGGCATGGCGGCCGCACCGATGTTGTAGCCGTGCGGCAGCCGGAGATTGACGTGCTGCCCGGCGGCCTGTGAGACGCCGGGCCCGATCATGGCGTAGTTCTCCTTGCGGTCGGAGCCCGGCGTACGGCAGTCGATGAAGGCCTGGTTGCAGGAGACGAAGTCACTGCGGCGGATCGTGCGGCGCCCCAGCTCGACGGTGGACACGACGACATCGGGCATGACTGCTCCCTCGCTTGGAATACGTATGCATTCCCATGACAGGCTCTCTTGCGGGCAATGTCAAGGGGTCGTGGGCGCCCACTTCAGGCGTATGGTGCGCAGGGCTCTGCGTCGTGCGGTATCGGGAGCGGTAGGAGTTCGGCTCTGCGGCCGGGGGGGGTGTGCGCCGCTCCCAGGGGTGCGGGCCCGCTCCGTCTCGTGCCGGGTGCCGGGGCTACCGGCTCCGTCGCAGTGCAGCTACATACGTATAGTGATATGTGCCGCGCCAAGGGGTGGCGCACCGGGCGACGGGAAGAGGGCCGATGGCGATCACGAGTCACGACGTGGCGAGGCTGGCAGGCGTCTCGCAGCCCACGGTCTCCCGCGCCCTGCGTGACGACCCACGGGTGTCCGCAGCCACCCGCGAGAAGGTCAGGCGGGCCGCGGAGGCGCTGAACTACGTGCCCAGTGAGGCGGGCCGGACCCTGTCGACCCGGTCCACCCGGCGTATCGGGGTGATCGTCACCGATCTCACGAACCCCTTCTACCCCCACGTCATCGCGCCCCTGCACGACGAGCTCCAACGCCTGGGCTACCGCATGATGCTCCTCACCGAACGCTCCGACGAGGCGGTGGCCGAGGAGAAGCTCCTGGACCAGTCCCTGGACGGCGTGGTGCTCGCGACAGCGACCACCGACTCCCGGCTGCCGGCCCAGCTCGACCGCCGTGGCATGCCGTACGTCTTCCTCAACCGCGACACCGGCGGCAGCGGCGACTACGCCTCCGTGGTCGACAACGAGGGGGGCGGGCGCCTCGTCGCCGACGTACTGGTCGAGCTCGGACACCGGCGGATCGCGGGCATCTTCGGCGCGGCCAACACCACGACCGGGCGCGAGCGGGAGCTGGGCTTCCGGCTGGCCCTGGCCGACGCGGGTGTGGGACTCCCCGCGGACCGTGTGGTGCGCGGCGCCTTCGAGTACGACACGGGATACCAGGCGCTGCCCGCCCTGCTCGAGGCGGCCGAAGCGCCCACAGCCGTCTTCTGCGGCAACGACGTGGTCGCCATCGGCGTCCTGAACGCCGCTCTCGCCGCAGGGCTCAGGGTCCCCGACGACCTGACGGTGATCGGCTTCGACGACCTCCCCATGGCCGCCTGGGAGGTGTTCCGGCTGACCACCGTCCGCCACGACCTGCGGGAACTGTCGCGTCAGGCCGCACGCCTGCTGGTGCGGCGCATCGACGGCGCCGCCGACCCCGCCGGCGAACGCCTCGTCCTGCCGACCGAATTCGTACCGCGTTCCACGCACGCCCGCCTCCTCTGACCGGTCACCGCGGTGACGAGCCGACGCGAGGGGGCCGGCCGGCGGCGCCGGCTCCGGTGCCGGAAGCGGTCGGTCCGGTGCCGGGCCCGTCACCGTGCCGCCGTTGCCGAAGGACGCCGACGCCCACGAGGACCGCGGCCAGGGCGAGGGACAGCCACAGTTCGAGACGGTGGCCCGGCAGCACCGCCATGAGGACGAGCACCCCGGCGATGAAGGCGATCGTGGCGAGGGTGAGGTAGGGGAAGGCCCACATGCGCACCTCGCTCGGCTCCGCCTCCTTGCGGCGGGTGGCGTACTGCGTGATCGCGATGACCATGTACATCATCAGGGCGATCGCGCCGCTGGACGCGATGAGGTACGTGAAGACGCTTGGCAGCAGATAGTTGGCGATCACCGCGGCGACGCCGATGACCGTCGAGGCGATGACGGCGTTGCGGGGCACACCGGCCGCGGAGGTGACGGCGAGGGCGGCCGGCGCGTCCTTGCGGCGGGCGAGGGAGAACGCCATCCGGGAGGCGGTGTAGATGGCCGAGTTGAGACAGCTGCTCACCGCCACGACGAGGACCACGTCCATGATCCGTCCGGCGCCCGGGATGTTCATCCGGTCGAGGACCGCCTGGTAGGAGCCGGCCGCCAGTCCGTCGGAGTTCCACGGCACGAGGCTGACCACGACGAAGATCGAGCCGACGTAGAACAGCCCGAGGCGCCATACGACGGCGCGGACGGCCTTCTTGATGTTCTTCTTCGGCTCCTCCGACTCGGCGGCGGCGATCGTCACGATCTCGCTGCCCTGGAAGCTGAACATGGCCGTGAGCAGACCGGCCAGGACGGCGACCCCGCCCTTGGGCGCGAACCCTCCGTTGCTCCACAGGTTCGACACCCCATGGGCGTCGGAACCGGGCAGGAGGCCGAAGACGGCGAGCCCGCCGAGTACGAGGAAGGCGACGATCGCGATGACCTTCAGCAGCGCGAACCAGTACTCGAACTCACCGTAGTTGCGGACGGCGAGGAGATTGCTGCCGGCCAGCAGAGCGATCATGGCGAGGGCCGGGATCCAGCTGGGAACCGAGGTGAGCCCCGCGATGACCTCGCCCGCGGCGATCGCCTCGATGGGTATGACGAGGATGTAGAACCACCAGTAGAGCCACCCGATGGAGAAGCCGGCCCAGCGGCCCAGGGCGCGGTCCGCGTAGGTGGAGAAGGAGCCCGTGTCGGGGTTGGCGACGGCCATCTCCCCGAGCATCTGCATGACGAGCACCACCAGGGTGGCGGCCAGCAGGAAGGAGATGAGAACGGCCGGTCCGGCGGCCGCCACGGCGGTGGAGGAGCCGACGAAGAGGCCGGCTCCGATCACACCTCCGATGGAGATCATGGTGATCTGGCGTCCCTTGAGGCCCTGGGTGAGCGCGGGACCTGCCCCGCCCGACGGGGCGGGGGCGGGCGGGGAATGGTGCATGGGGACGATCCTCGCGGGAGGGGGAGCGCAGGTGCTCCTGCTGCGGGACGGTACTCACCCGTCTCGGGCGGGCGACGATACCGGCGGCCCGGGACGCAGGCCGCGGCCGTTCATGGTGGCCCGGGGCCCCCGCCCCGGCCGACGCGGAGCCGGAGGCGGGGGAGGACGGGATCAGAGCTGTTCGCGCAACGCGTCGGGGACGGAGTCGAACGCACCGGACGTACGGCCGATCCGGTCGATACGGACCGAGGCGGTCGCACCGTGGGCGGCCAGGCCCTCGAAGGCCGAGATCCGCTCGACGGCGGGCGCCAGCGCGGCCGTACCCGCCTCGGTCACCCGCTGGTACGTCAGGGGCTTGAGGAAGCGGGAGACCGACAGCCCCGCGTTGTAGCGAGCGGTCTTGCCCGTCGGCAGCACGTGGTTCGGCCCGGCGATGCCCTTGTCGGAGTACGCGACGGTGGACCAGGGTCCGAGGAAGAGCGACCCGTAGTTGGTGAGGTTCTGCAGGTAGTAGTCGTCGTCCCCGGTCTGGATCTCCAGATGCTCGGGCCCGAGGATGTCCGCCACGGCGACGGCCTCGTCCCGGTCGCGTACGACGATGACGGAGCCGAAGTCCCGCCAGGCGGGTCCGGCGATGTCCCGGGTGGCGAGCGTCTCGAGCTGACGGTCGATCTCGGCGGCGACGGCGCGCCCCGTCTTCTCGGAGGTGGTGATGAGGGCGGCGGGCGAGCTGGGACCGTGCTCGGCCTGGCCGAGCAGGTCGGCGGCGACCCAGGCCGGGTCTGCGGTGTCGTCGGCGATGACGGCCACCTCGGACGGGCCGGCCAGCAGGTCGATGCCGACCTGGCCGAAGAGCTGCCGCTTCGCCTCGGTGACGAAGGCGTTGCCGGCACCGACCAGCATGTCGACCGGGGCCTCGCCCAGCAGGCCGAAGGCCATCGCGCCGAGAGCCTGTACGCCGCCGACGGCGAAGACCCGGTCGGCCCGGGACAGGTAGGCGCCGTAGAGCACGGCCGGGTGGGCGCCGTGCTCGCCCGACGGGGGAGTGCACGCCACCACGGTGGGGACACCGGCCGTCTTGGCCACGCCCACGGTCATGAAGGCGCTGGCCAGCAGGGGAAAGCGGCCGGCCGGGAGGTAGGCGCCTACCCGGGAGACCGGGACGTAGCGCTGCCCGGCCGCCACTCCGGGGGCCACCTCGATCTCGAAGCCGGTCAGGTGCTCGCGCTGGGCGGACGCGAAGCGGTGTGTGCGTTCGTAACCCATTTCCAGGGCGGTGCGGACGTCGGCGGGCAGGGCGTCCCCCGACTTCTTCAGCTCGGCGGCCCCGATCTCCAGCTCGCCGGACCAGCCGTCGAGCTCCTGACCGTAGCCGCGGACGGCGTCCAGGCCCTTGCTCTCGATCTCCTTGAGCATCTGGGAGACGCGCTCGACCACCTTGGGGTCGCGCTGGGCGGGAGGGCCGTCGACCGCCGGCTTCTTCAGCCACTGGAAGGGTGCGAGGGACTTCTGTTCGTCGTGCGTGATCTGCATACCCGGGACGGTAGACGCGCCGCTGCCACAGGGCTAGAGGGGCAGTTCCTGCATCTCCCACAGGGTTTCCCTGTGGGCCGACCGCGGTGCCCACGGGCGGTGCCGTCAGGTCATCAGGCCGTGCCCCATCTCGCGGATGGTGTCCTCGGCGAGGCGGGCGAGTTCCCGGGTGGCGCGGGAGAGGGGGTGCCCGACGCGCCGGACGAGCGCGATGGTGTCGTACAGCGGCTCGGCGAAGGGGGCGGTGTGCAGTCCTGCGGGGAAGGCGGGGCTGGCGATCACGGCTCGGCTGGCGATCGTGTCCCCGGCGCCGGCCGCCACCAACTCCAGTGCCGCCTCCACGCGTTCGAGCTCGATGAGGGGATCGACGCGGACTCCGGCGAGCTGGGCGCGTTCGGCGATCTGCCGCCGGGTCGGGTCCTTCCAGCCGTAATGGGCGTCGTACAGCACGAGAGGTGCCCGCGCGAAGGCCTCGATGGTGACCGGGGTACGGGTGCGCTCGGCGTTCGCGCTGACGTAGTGCACCTCGTCACGCATGAGGGGAGTGACGGCGAGCCCCTCGTCGTCGATCGGCAGGACGACCAGGCCGGCCTCGATCCGCCCCGCCGAGACGGCCGTTGCGGTCTCGGCGGAGTTCTGCCCCACCAGCCGTACACGGACAGCCGGGTACCGGGCGTGGAACATCTGCACGAGGTTGGCGAGCAGGTAGTAGTCGGCGTTGCGCAGCACCCCGAACGTGGCGGTGCCGCCGCCCAGCGAACCCAGTGAGTGCACGGCGCGGGCACCGCTGTCCGCCGCCGCCACCGCCTCCTGGGCGTACGGAAGCAACTCCTGGCCGGCCGAGGTCAGGGTGAGGGTGCGGCTGCCACGGACGAACAGCTCCGCGTCCAGTTCCGCCTCCAGACGGCGGACCAGTTCCGAGGCGGACGCCTGGGCGATGTCCATGGCCTGCGCCGCGGCGGTGAACGAGCCGAGCCGCTCTGCCTCGACGAAGGCCCTCAGCTGGACGAGAGTCATGCTGCCCGGTGAAGTGGTTCTGTGCATGCCTGCACCTTAAGAACTGGTGGCGCCCACCACAGGACAGGGGCCCCGGCCGAAGGCGGCTGCCCGACATGCCGCCCGGGGCGGCGGGCACCGGCGCTCCAGATGTTCGGTGGAGCAGGCGGCAGGAAGAGTCGAGGCGCCGCATGTCGGCGAAGTTCTACGAACATGCCCTGTCAGCCCTTCAGCGGTCCCTTCGCGGTCTCGGGCAGGACCAGGTAGAAGCAAGCGGATACGAGGCACAGTCCCGCCACGTACCAGGGAAACCCTCCGGCGTGACCGGCTTCCTTGAACCAGGTGCCGACATAGGGAGCTGTGCCGCCGAAGAGGGCCACAGTCAGCGAGTAGGGAAAGCCGATCCCCGCGGCCCGTACGCGTGCGGGAAAGATCTCGGCGTTCACGGCCGCTGCCACAGAGGTGTAGCCGGTGAGCAGGACCATGCCCGCGCACTGCACCAGGAGCAGGGAGACGAACGTGTCGGTGACCGAGCCGAGGAGGGGAACGACGAGCGCCGCGAAGCCGATCGCGAAGAAGAGCAGGAGCGGCCTGCGGCCGATCCGGTCGGACAGCATGCCGCCCAGGGGCTGGAGCAGCGCGAAGAAGGCGAGGGAGATGGTGCTGACGACAAGCGCGTCCCCCTTGTCGAAGTCCGCGTTCACCTGGGCGAAGGTGGGCAGGTAAGTCGTCCACGTGTAGTAGGCGATGGTGCCGCCCGCAGTGATGCCGCAGATCAGGAGAGACTCGCGGGGGTGGAGTCGCAGGGCGTCGAAGAGACCGGGGCGTGCACCGCCCCGCTGTTCCGCGGGGCGGGTCTCGTGGGCTCCTCGGCGGATCCAGAGGCCGACGAGGCTGAAGAGCGCGCCGATCAGGAAGGGAACGCGCCAGCCCCAGTCGTTCATCCGGTCGTTGGTGAGGAGAAGCACGAGAAGAGCGGCGACGCCGGATGCGATGAGCTGGCCGATGGTGGTGGAGACGTACTGGAAGCTGGAGAAGAGCCCGCGCCTGCCAGGACCGGCCGACTCGACGAGAAAGGTCGTCGAGGCGGCGAACTCGCCGCCCACCGAAAGCCCTTGGACCAGCCGCGCGATGACGAGAACGACGGGAGCGAGGACGCCGACGGCGTGGTAGGTGGGGGTGAGGGCAACGAGAAGGCTGCCGGCCCCCATCAGCAGAATGGTCGCGGTGAGAGCAGCGCGCCGGCCATGGCGGTCGGCCACTGCTCCCATGAGCAGGCCGCCGATGGGCCGCATGAAGAAGCCGACTGCGAAGACCGCGAAGGTGGCGAGCAGAGGGACCAGAGAGTTGCTCGCGCTTCGTGGAAAGACCTGGTCAGCGATGTAGACGGCGAGGAACGAGTAGGCGTACCAGTCGTACCATTCGGCCGCGTTGCCGACGGAGGCGGCGGCCAGCTGACGGGCCGATGAGCCTGGTGGCGTCCCCGGGGGCTTGCTGTGACCGTTCGCGACATGATCGGTACTCGTCATGATCCGCTACTCCCCCGACGCGGCGGTCCACTAACCCGACACGTCGTGGACGACACGAAGCCGAAGCATGCCTTGAGTTGGCGGGGCGGCCCCGACACCGCGGCGCGTGGGCAGATCTGTTGCCGACGGATGGAGACGTGAACGAAGCCCCCCCCGGTAGCCCTCGCGGACGGCGTCGCCGATGTCCGCGCCGAGTACCGGACCATAGCGGAACCGGTGTTCTCCCTGGTCGGCTTCCGGGTCGGGGAGGAGGGGCGTGCGGCTGTGACGAGAGCGTCGCGACGGAACGCCCAGGCACCGCGTCGCGAGGGGGCCGGGCAGAGGTCAGACGGCGCGTGCCTCCTTGGCTTCGGGGCGGGACTCGGGGTCGTACCGGCGCAGGCCGACCAGGACGAGTGCGCAGGCGGCGACCACCAAGGCGGCACCGACGTAGAGCTGCGTCGCGGAGGCGCCTGTGTCCTTGAGCAGGCCGGCGACGGTCGGGGACAGGATGGCGCCGATGCGCCCCATCCCGAGCGCCCAGCCCATGCCGACGCTGCGGACGTGGGCCGGGTAGAGCGGCGGACCGACGGTGTACGCACCGGCGATGCAGCCGTTGATCAGGGCGCCGACGACGACACCGATGCCGAAACCGAGCCACAGGGTCGAGGTGCTCAGGATGAACACGATCATCATCGCGGCCGAGAGCAGGGAGAACCCGATCAGCACCACCCTCGGCGTACGCACCCGGGCGGCGACGCCGTAGAGGACCGAGCCGACCGTGCCGCCGATGGAGATCGCCATTCCGGCGGTCACCGCCGCGCTCTCCGAGAGGCCCTCCTCGACCAGGAGCGTGGGGGTCCAGCTGTTGACGAAGTAGAAGCCGAACATGATCGTGATGAAGGTGAGCCAGAGCAGGATGGTCGGGGTCATCAGCTGCTTGAGCCAGCCCGAGCCGGCCCGCTCGGTGTCCGTCCGGGTGGCGGCCGCCTGGTCGAGGTCGGTGTCGGTGACGGCCTCCATCCGCATGCGGGCCAGCGTCCGGTTGATCCGTTCCAGCGCACCGCGCGGACGGCGCTGTTCGAGAAATGCGACCGACTCGGGGAGGACGACGGCGATCACTATCAGGGCCAGCAGGGTCCCGATGCCGCCGGCGTGGAAGACGATCCGCCAGTCGCCGCCCAGGGTGGCCTTCGCCACCAGGCTCGCCGCGGTGGCACCGAGCCCGTATCCGGCGGTGTAGATACCGATGGCGAGACCACGGTTCCTGGCGTTGGAGAACTCGCTGGCGATCACGTTGGTGCTCGCCAGGATCCCGCCGACGCCGAGGCCGGTGACGAGACGGAAGACGCCCATCACCGTGGCCGACGGCGCCATCGCCGCGCCGAACATGCCGATCGTGCAGAGGGCGAGGCTGATCAGTATCAGTGGACGCCGGCCGATGACATCGGCGAAGGGCGCGAGCAGCATCGAGCCGATCGCCATTCCGATGAGGCCGACCGAGACCAGCAGCCCGAACTCCGAGCCGTTGAGCCCGAACTCCTCGGTGACCGACGGCCCGGTGAAGGCGACCGCCATGACATCGAAGCCGTCCAGGCAGTTCATGAAGGTGCAGAGCGCGACGATCAGCCATTGGTAGCCGCTCATCGGTGTCTGCGCTATGCGTGCAGCGATGCTCATGGGTGTCCAGGTGGTGAGGGATCCGGGCGTACGCGTTGCTGCACCGGGTCAGGTGAGGTGGAGGGTGAGGACGGCGGGGTCGTCCGGGCCGCTGCCGGCTGTCACTGCTCGGGAGACGCAGAGGCACAGGTGGCCCGAACGTTCCTTCTGGGGCTCGCTCAGGAAGACGTCGCGGTGGTCGATGGTGCCGGTGGAGTCGACCACCTTCGCCAGGCACAGCCCGCACTCGCCCTTGCGGCAGTCCGAGAGAGTCCCGACACCGGCCGCTTCGAGGGCATCGAGGATGGACGCGTCGCGTGCGACGGTGATCTCCCGGCCGAGCTGAGGGAGACGCACCACGAACTCCTCGGCCGGGTGCCGGCCGCTGGAACCGAAGGTCTCGAAGCGCAGGTTGGTGGCCGGCAGGCCGTGTACGGCCCAGCTCTGAGAGACGGCGTTCATGAGCCCGATCGGGCCGCACATGTAGAGCTCGGTGCCCGCCGCGGCGGGCGTCCGGGGGATCTCGGCGACGAGGTCGTCCACCACCAGCGGGGTGCCCTCGTCCACGACGTGGACACGGAGCCTTTCGCCGTGCTCCGCGACCAGTTCATCGAGGTACGCCATCACGCCGCGGCTGCGACCGGCGAACACCAGCGTGTAGTCGGCACCGCGTCGCCGTAGGGCGGAGGCCATCGCCACCAAAGCGGTGACGCCGATGCCACCGGCGACGAGTACGTAGCGGGTGGCCCCCACGGCGAGCGGGAAGTTCTGCAGCGGACCGGTGACGGTCAGCTCGTCCCCGGCCTCCAGCCGGTGCATCGCCGCCGAGCCACCGGACGAGGTGGGGGAGAGCTGCACACTGAGGGTCAGCCGGCGGCCGCCGTCCTCGGATCGCACTACGGAGTAGGAACGCACCCGGCGGGCGCCGTCCCCGGTCTCGACGTCGATGTGCGTGCCTGGCGCGGCGTGCTCGGGCTGCTCGGGGGCCAGGACGATACGGCGGACGCCGACAGCGGCGTCGGACACCTCGACGACCCGGGCCCGCTGCCGACGAAGCCGGGTCCGCACCACCACTTCAGGCCCCCTGACCGGCGGCCGGCACAGAGGTGGAACGCCCCTCGGCCGCGATCATGCGCTCGAGTATCCGGCGTACCCACATCCCTCCGGCGTCGATGTTGAGGCTGTAGAACTCGTGGTCCGGGTTGGCGTCGATGGCGCGCTGCTGGGCGCACAGCATGTCTTCGTCCTCGCCGAAGACCCCGTGCACCGCCTGGCGCAGCTGGGTGGTGATGGTCTGGCTGTCCAGGCGGTAGTTGCGCATGAACGCCCAGAAGTAATGGGAGGTGCGGTCGGTCTCGGGACTGATCGTGTTCATCACGTATCCGTTGACGCCCTGGCTGCGATCGCCCTCGGGCGCACCGGTGCCGGCCTTCGCCACACCGACGTCTATGCGGATCGTGGCCGGTGCCTCGAACTCGATGATCTGCCAGCGGTCGACCTTGCCCGAGAAGCCCGGGAACTTGTCGCGCATGTTCTTCAACCAGAACGGAGGGGCGTCGATGTCGCGCATCCATCGGGCGACGGTCACCGTGTCGCCCTCGTGCGTCACGTCGAACTCGGCCTCCGACAGCTCCTCCTGGCCGATGCTCGACGAGTGCACGAACTCCTCGTGGGTGAGGTCCATGAGGTTGTCGAGGACGAGCTGGTAGTTGCATTCGGCGTGGATCGTCCTGCCGTCGCCGGCCCACGCCGGGTCGTCCATCTGACGCATGTCGGGCACGGCGGCCGGATCGGCCAGGTCCGGATCGCCGACCCAGACCCAGAGGTACCGGTAGCGTTCGACGAGGGGGTAGGAGGGGACCACCGCGCTGGGGTTGATCGTCTCCTGCGCCGGCATTCCTGTGCAGCGGCCGGTCGAGTTGTAGCGCAGACCGTGGTACGGACACTGCAGCTCGTCGCCGAGGATCCTGCCCTTCGACAGCGGAGCGAGCCGGTGCCAGCAGGCGTCCGCGAGGGCCACGGCGCGGCCCTCCGAGTTGCGCCACAACGCCAGCGGTACGCCCGCGACCGTGCGGGCCAGCGGCTGCCGGCCGGTGACCTCGTAGTCCCAGGCGGCGACGTACCAGGCGTTGCGGGGGTAGTTGAAGATCTTCGCCGCTGCGGTGGCCGGTGGCGCGGTATCCAGCGGGGGAGAGACGGAGAGGGACATAGGAACTCCCTATGGAGAGAGGTATGTGTTGCGCGGGTCACAAACTAGCTATGGATATAGTGAGTGGCAAGGGTGTGTACCTTGATCGGTCCGGAAGGGGAGGTAGTGCCTTGTCCCTGCGTTACGCGCTGACCGCGCTGCTCACCGGTCGTCCGATGACTGGGTACGACATCTCGAAGAGCTTCAGCCGCTCGGTGGCCCACGTCTGGCACGCCCCGGACTCGCAGATCTATCCCGAGCTCAACCGGATGGAGCGCGACGGGCTGCTCACCTCGGTCGAGGTGCCCTGGGGCAAGAAGGGAACGAAGAAGGAGTACCACGTCACCGCCGCCGGCCTCGCCGACTTCCGGGCGTGGATGAGCTCCCCGTTGACGCCTCAGCGGCAGCGCGACCCGGCGTTCCTGAAGGCGGCCTACTTCGACTTCGCCGACCCCGCGTCGGTGCGTGAGCAGCTCGCTCAGCAACAGGCGTACTGGCAGGAGCAATTGAGCATGCTCGAAGGCACCCGGGCCGCGCTCGTCGACCGCACTCACCCCACCCTGGCCGCCCGTCTGGCCAAGCTGACCGAGCGGGAGGCCGAGCTAGCGGTGCGCTACAAGGTGTACGCCTACGACGGGCTCATCGCCCGCGCCCGAACCGAGCTGGCCTGGATAGCGGACGGATTCGCCCTCGTCGACGAACTCCACGGCCTCCGACCGGAATGACGTCCTTCGGGGCTGTGTGACCAGCCGATTCTTCGCGCGGCCGCACGGGCGCCCTATAGTTGGCCTCATGAGTCGCTGGACGGATTTGGCCGGGAAGGCATCCGGAGAGGACTACGCCGCACGATTCGCCACTCTGGCCCGCAGCGGCGAGAACGTACACGGCGAGGCGCAGTTCTGTGCGGCTCTCGTGCCTGTCGGAGCGAGGGTGCTGGACGCAGGTTGCGGAACCGGGCGCGTCATGATCCGGCTCGCGGAAGCCGGGTACGACTGTGTCGGGGTGGATCTGGACGCGTCGATGCTGGCGGTGGCGCGGAAGCAGGCGCCTGGACTGCCCTGGTTCCAGAGCGACCTGGCGGAGTTCGAGCCGGCCCGGCTCGGCATCGCAGGAGACTTCGACCTTGTCGTTGCCGCGGGCAACATCTTCCCTTTGCTCGCCCCCGGCACCGAGTCCACGGTGGTCGAGCACCTGTCCGCGGCGCTGCGTCCGGGCGGCCTGCTGGTCGCCGGCTTCGGCCTCGATCGAGCTCACCTGCCGGTGCCGCCCAGCCTCACGCTGTCGGACTACGACGACTGCTGTGCCGCTGCCGGGCTCACCCTCGTCGACCGGTTCGCCACCTGGGATGCCGACCCTTACGACGGCGGCGGCTATGCCGTCAGCGTCCACAGCCGATGAGGTCGTGCGGGAGTCATGGCCGAGGTGTCTGACCACGGTTGTTGCGGTGGCGCACCGGCGGGACGGGTACTTCGGCAGACCGAGGCGGTGGTGGCTTCTCCAGGTCGCTGGTGGTGGAGGCGGGTGTGCTGAGTATGCCGTCGAAGGCGTCGATGACCGGGGTGTGCTGGTAGGTCCCCTGGATACGGATGCGGTCAGGGGCGCCGAGATCCTCGGCCCGGGCCTGACGAAGATCAGCGACGGCGAGTCCGAGGCCGGCCCCGGCGAAGGCCGCTTCGATGCTTCCCGGCACGGGTGGCTCCAGCGGGGTGTCGTGGACGGTGAAGCCGAAGGGAGCGCTCTCGTCACGACGCATGTCGGCGGTGTGGCCGGTGACGCCGGTCAGGCCGAGGGCGAAGTACGCGTCACCCAGGGCGTGGTGCAGGTGCTGCCCCATGGGGAGCCCCGTGAGGTGGCCGTCGAAGGCGATCGGCTCCCTCTGGATGTGGGCGTTGTGCGCCATCAGTACGACGCGGGCGGTGGGTTCCAGCCGGTCCAGGTGCCACAGGAGTGACTCCGCCATGTAGAGGTCGCGGGCGGAGGTGTCGGCTGTGAGACCCTCTCCGGCGAAGAGGGCGGCCATGGCGCGGAAGGTGTAGTCGCCGTGACAGGCGGCCTCCAGGCACCGCAGGGCGGTGTCGTAACTGGGACGGTCTCCGCGGGAGACGTACAGCGGTTCCAGGGAACGGAACCGGATGAGCAGCCGCGCCAGGAGCGCGCTGAGGGTGTCCTGGTCGGTGGTGGCCAGACGCGCCCACGCCGGTGCGGCCACGGCTGCCGAGTCACCGGCGAACGACGCGGCGATCGTGGTCGCGCTCCGGACCGTCGGCAGGGTTTCCGGGTCGATGCGGCGGAGGTAGTCGGCGACCGGGTCCAGGGCGGGGAGCAGCGAGCCGCCGGCCGCCGGGATGTCGATCCCTGCGAAGCGGACCGGTTCCGCGGTGGTGCGGTTGTGGCGGCGGATGAAGCGCAGCGGATCCTGGAGCCCGATGGGGACCGCGGTTGCCAGGAGCGCGGAGAGGTCGTCGTCCGCTCCCGTGCCGTGGGCCCAGGTGTCGAGGGGTATGGCTTCGCAGAAGCCGTACTCGAAGGCCAGGACGGTGAAGCCGCAGCGTTCGACGAGGAACCGCAGGAGGCGTTGGCGCATCGCTGCGAACTCGTCGATGAAATGGGAGTGTTCGCCGAGGGCGACCACACGGGCGCCGTCGAGGATGTCGCGCAGCGGTTCCAGGTCGTCCAGGGGCGCTGAGGGGTCGAGGTGGCTCAGCGGGGTGGCATGGCTGCGGAGCCAGTCGGTGAAGGAGGTCCCATCGGTGGAGGCGGGCATGGTGGCGGCTCATTTCCGAGAGGTGATGGCGAGCGCGGGGGCGGTGGATCACGGGTACGGGAGGGAGTTGTGGCGGGCACGCAGGAGAAGCGAATCCAGTCGTTCGGGCTTCCTTGTCAGCGAACCTGATCGCTCTTCGGCCCGAGGTCTTTGACCCTGGCCGGAGTCCCCTCCGGTGCGAACGCCTGGTGGAAGGTGAAGGCGTCCGGGGCGGCGCCGTGGTCGTGGAGGTGCTCCAGCCTCGAAACCCCGTCCCGCCAGATGGGCGTCACGCCGTCGGAGACCCACCAGCAGACGTGGCCCGGGTGCTCTGCCCTCTCGAACCAGTCGTGGCGCCTGTTCAGTGCGTCACGGTGCAGACCGGTGTAGACGGCGTCGAAGGCGGGGCGCAGGCCGGTCCAGAGTGAGAGTGTCGCGGCCAGGGCGGTGGTTTTCACCGTACGGCCCTTGCCGTACCAGGTCGGGACGGCGAACTCTCCCCATGCGCCCCAGTCCGCCTCGAAGAGCATGCCCTGGTCACCGTCTGCCGCTTCGGCACGAGCGAGGTACCCGGGGTGCTGACTGATCTTCCCGTAGACGGCCTCACCTGTGTCGTAGAACTCGCGCGTGAGAGGTGCGGGATCGGTGAGAGGTGACTTCAGGACGCCGAACGTGTACAGCGCCAGGTGGGGCATGCGTCTCTCCTTGATCGGGGATGCCTGGTGTGGGTCCGGTTCGGTGGCTCGCACATGGGGCGAGGATTCGTGGGCCTGGCCCACTCATCCCGTCGCGGGTGGCCCAGCCCGAAGGAATCCTGCGCGACCGTGGGCGGTCGCCGAGGACCAGGTGAAGGTAGCTGCCTCTTCGCGCCGTGTCGAAGTTGCGTTTTTCTCGTCCAAGTGGCCTCGTGTACCGGTCATTTGGGGGGCTGGGGCGGTGGCCGGCAGGGCAGGCCGAGGGCTCCGCACCAACCATGATCACGTCAGCGTCCACACACTCACCCACCCTCCCGAAGGCACGGCACGTGCCGTGCCGTTCCGCCTGAAGCGTGCCGGGACGATGCAGCCCTGTCAAGCACGGCACGTGCCGTGCCGTTACTGTGGGAACATGACCAACGCCCGTCGTAGCGGCCCCGACCTGACCAGAGCCATCATGCGAACCACGCTCGATCTGGGGCAGGAACTCGGCTACGCCAAACTCAGCATCGAAGCGATCGCTGCCCGGGCCGGCGTCGGCAAGCACACCATCTATCGCCGATGGCCCTCCAAGGGCGCCCTGCTGCTCGACTCGCTGCTGTCGCTCGGCGAGTCAGCCCTGGACTACCCCGACACGGCTGATGTCGTCGCAGACCTGCGCAAGCAGATCTACGAGACCGTCGACCTCCTGGCCACGGCACCGCTCCGCCCCCTCTTCCAGGCTCTGGTCGGCGAGGCCCAATTCGATCCCGGCGTAGCCAGGGCGCTCAATGAGCGGTTCATCGCCCCACAGGCGGACAAGACCGTCGCGCGCCTCGAGGCAGCACGCGAACAGGGCCAACTGGCGCCGGACTTCGACCTGGACCTGGCGATGGCGGTCCTCTCCGGCCCCTTGTACTTCCGCCTGCTGATCACCCAGGAACCCGTGACCCACGCATACGTCGACCGAACTCTCGACGCCCTCTTCGCCGGGATGGGACCACGGCCGTGACGTGAACCAGTTACGGCGCCCGGACTCGCGGACAACCCGCGCCGGGCGATCGTAGGGACGGGCACTTCGCGGGAGCCGGACCGCCGTGGTCAGGCGCCTGCCGAACCCGGGGCTTCGGGTGGCTGGTGGTTGACGGCGGGTGCACAGTCCAGTCCGAGCACGGGGTGGACGGTGGGGGCGCTCCTCCCAAGGGGGGTGAGGTGCGTGTGCCCGGACATTCCACGGACGGACCCTGCTTCGGCGTCGGGACGCCGGCCGGACCGCATGCGTCGTCGGGGGGTGTACACCGAGGGCGGGGGTAGGTGGTGAGGAGAGCCGAGCGAGGGAGAGACGATGGCGAAGGACACGTCGCTGCGTGCGATGGGGTGGGCGCAGTCGTTTCCGGTGACGCAAGGGGTGCGGGCCGGCCGCCGGTGGACGCGGGAGCACCTGGCGTCCCTGGAGTGGACCGAGGACGCCCCCGAGACGGTGGACGCGATCCTGCTCAGCGTCTCCGAGCTGATCACCAACGCACACGTTCACGCGCACAGTGACGCCCAGCTGGTTCTCACCTGGGACAGCCACTGCCTGCACGTGAGTGTCCACGACTCCGATTCCGTGCCTCCCGCCAAGCAGCCCGAAGACCTCACGACGACCGGGGGGCGCGGAATGGCCATCATCGACGCGCTCGCCGACGGCTGGGCCACGCATCCGCAGGCATCGGGCAAGACGGTCACCGCCTGCTTCGTGCCGCCGGGCGCTCCGAAACCCCGGCACGGCGGGGACGTGAGCTGAACTCCGGGCGGCAGCGCCCCGGAACGTGAGGAACGGCGTCCTGGGCCGACCCGGCACGGCCGGCACACGGCATCGCGGAGTGAGCGCGTCGCGCTCGCGCGGGGGTCAGTGCCTGAAAGCGTCCTTCTCCTTGGCCTGGCGGGCGTCGCCCTCGGGCGGGTCGGCCCGGTCTTCGGCGGTGAGGCGTTCGTCGTCCGCCGGCGCTCCGGCCCACAGCCGCGCCGCGGTCTCCCCGCTCACCCGGCCGGGACCGGGGACCGAGGTCGATGAGAGAGTCGTACGGCGGCCGATGGACACACACCGGACTGGCCTGGCCGGGTCTGGCGCCACCCGGATGGTTCCTTCGCCGAGTGGTGAGCGCCCGGCGCTCAGGCTCCGCCGCCTCCCGCCAGCGGCCCGAGGACCTGGCCCCGGCCCTGGAAGCGGGGGCCCGCGTCCTGCATCTGACCGGCATCACCTGCGCGCTCGGCGACGGTCCTCCGGCAGCGGTGCGGTCCGCTGCCGCGTACGCCGCCGAGCGCGGCTGGACGGTTTCCCTGGACGTCGACCACCGCACGCGGCTGTGGAGCCGTGACGCCGCGGTGGCGGCGCCGGCCCTGGCCCCGAGAACCGGGCGACCGGCGAGAGCACCGGTGTGGGCCGTGCCCCGGAGAGAAGGGGGACGGCCCACGACGCCCAGGGGGCGTCAGGCGACGGCTCGAACCACGTCTGCGTGAGCGAGACCGGTTCGTCCACGTACACGCCGAAGCGGACGGTCCCGTGCCCAGCCGTCAGGCTGTGCTGTACGCCGTCCGGGAACGTGCCTCGACCGGATCGCCGTGGGTTCCGCGGGCTCACCGACGGGACAGCCCGCCGCGGGTCGCTGAGCGTGACCGCGCCGCGGCGACGGCGCCGAGCACCGCGCCGACAGCCAGGACGAGGAGCCCCCTCAGCCAGACCTCCTGCTCGATCCGGGTCGCGAGCACGACGCAGGACACAGCCCCGAGAACGGGTACGGCCGTCGGCGCCCGGAAGTGGTCGCGAGGGGCGGCATCGCGGCGCAGCACCAGGAGCGCGGTGTTGACGAGGAAGAAGACCACGAGGAGGAGCAGGACCAGGGTGGAGGCGAGGGTGGAGACATCGCCGGTCAGCGCCAGGAGCAGCGCGAGGCCGGTGGTCACGGCGATGGCGGCCCAGGGCGTTCGGCGGCCGGGCAGCACCTTCGTCAGGAAACGGGGCAGGAGACCGTCCCGCGCCATGCCGTAGGCCAGTCGTGAGGACATGATGCCCGTGAGCAGGGCCCCGTTCGCGACGGCCACCAGGGCGATGGCGCTGAAAAACTCCGTGGGGACCCCGCCGGCGGCCCGGACGACTTCGAGGAGCGGCCCGCTCGACCCGGCGAGCGTCCCGGTCGGCACGGCCGCCGCGGCGGCTGCTCCGACCAGGGCGTACACCGCGCCCGCCGTGACCAGTGCGCCGAACAGCGCCCTCGGATACGAGCGGCGGGGGTCACGGGTCTCCTCAGCCACGTTGACGGAGGTCTCGAACCCCACGAAGGAGTAGTAGGCCAGCACCGCTCCGCTCAGCAGGGCGGCCGCGGGCCCCTCGCTCGAGGTGCCCAACGCGGTCAGCCTTCCCAGGTCCCCGTCGCCGCGCAGCACGATCCAGGCACCGAGCCCGATCACGAGCAGCAGCCCGCCGACCTCGACCACCGTGGCGACGACGTTGGCCCGGGTGGACTCGCTGATCCCCCGGGCGTTCAGCAGCGCCAGCGCGACCAGGAAGACGATCGTCACCAGCGCCACGGGGAGGGAGACGAACTCGGACAGGTAGTCGCCGCCGAACCCACGGGCCAGTGCGGCCACCGACACGACTCCGGCGGCGAGCATGCAGAAACCGGCGAAGAACCCGACGAACGGTCCGTAGGCCAAGGTGGCGTAATGCGAGGCACCGCCCGCACGTGGATATTTGGTGACCAGCTCCGCGTAGGAGGCCGCTGTCAGCAGGGCCAGGCACAACGCCGCGAGCAGGGGAGCCCACACGGCGCCGCCCGATTCGGCGGCGACCTGGCCCACCAGGACATACACCCCCGCCCCGAGGACGTCCCCGAGGATGAAGAAGTAGAGCAGCGGGGTGGTCAGGGACTTCTTGAGCGTGGCCGGGGAGTCCGGCGCCGAGGGCGTCGCAGGAGGTGGTTTCACATGATCCCGTATACCCGGCCGGGTGCCCGGCAGGCGGCGGAACCCCCGGATGCTTGCGAGAGTGAGGAGGTCCGAACGGTCCGGTACGGGAGCCGGCGCATCCGACGGGGTCCGTCGGACCACCGCAGCTGTCGGCAGGACACGGCGGCGGGGCCGGGCGGACCAGGAACGTCGGGAACACATGGAGGTATCGATGCCGGACGCGGTGGTCATCGGGGCGGGGCCGAACGGCCTCGTCGCCGCGAATCTCCTCGCCGCTGCGGGATGGAGCGTGGAGGTGCTGGAGGCGCAGCAGGAGCCGGGCGGCGCGGTCCGCAGCGACCGCGGCGTCCATCCCGACTACGTGAGCGACCTCTTCAGCGCCTTCTACCCGCTGGCCGCCGCCTCCCCGGTCCTCGGCGGCCTGGAGCTCCACGAGGAAGGGCTCAGATGGAGCCGCGCCCCGCGCGTGCTGGCGCATCCGCTGCCGGACGGCCGGTGCGCGGTCCTCGAACGCGGGGCGGAGGACACAGCGGCGGGGCTGGACACGTTCGCGGCGGGCGACGGGGCAGCCTGGCTCGATCTGTACGGCACGTGGAGCCGCCTGGGTCCCGACATCCTGCGGGCCCTGTTCACCCCCTTCCCGCCGGTACGCTCCGCCCTCCGTCTCGCCGCCAGGCTCCGGGCGTCCGGCGGTCTGCGGATGGCACGGACGATGGTGCTGCCCGTGCGCCGCCTCGGGGAGGAGGAGTTCCGCGGCGAGGGGGGCAGGCTCCTCCTCGCGGGCAACGCGCTGCACGCGGACCTCGGCCCGGAGGCCGCGGGAAGCGGAGGCTACGGATGGCTCATGTCCATGCTCGGCCAGACCTACGGCTTCCCGGTGCCGGTAGGGGGAGCCGGGGCGCTCACAGCGGCCCTGGTGCGCCGGCTGGAACGGCACGGCGGCGTGGTCCGCTGCGGAGAGCGCGTGACCGAGGTCGTCGTACGCGGCGGACGCGCCGTCGGCGTACGCACCGCGGGGGGCGAAGCCGTACCGGCCTCCCGTGCCGTCCTCGCCGACGTGTCCGCGCCGGCGCTGTACGGCGAACTGGTCGGCGCACGGCACCTGCCCGGCCGGATGCTGAGCGACCTGCGCCGGTTCCAGTGGGACTTCGCAACGTTCAAGGTCGACTGGGCGCTGAACGGTCCCGTGCCCTGGACCGCCGGGGACGCGTCCACGGCGGGAACCGTCCACCTGGCCGACGGGGTCGACGGCCTCACCCGCTTCGCCGCCCAGATCGCGACAGGCCAGGTGCCCGACCGCCCCTTCCTCCTCTTCGGGCAGATGACCACCGCCGACCCCACGCGCTCGCCCGCCGGCACGGAGTCGGCTTGGGCGTACACCCACGTCCCGCACAGGATCAAGGGGGACGCGGGCGAGGACGGCCTTACGGGGCGATGGGACCGGCGCGAGCAGGAAGCCATGGCCGACCGCATGGAGAACGAGGTCGAACGCTGGGCACCCGGATTCCGCTCCCGCATCACGTCCCGGCGTCTCCTCGCGCCGCCCACCATCGAGTCCATGGACGTCAACCTGCACGGCGGCGCGATCAACGGCGGGACCGCAGCCGCGCACCAGCAACTGGTGTTCCGCCCGACGGCCGGCACCGGGCGGCCCGAGACACCGGTGAAGGGCCTGTACCTCGCGTCGGCCTCGGCCCACCCCGGCGGCGGCGTGCACGGAGCCCCCGGCGCCAACGCCGCGCGTGCGGCGCTGCGCGGAAGGAGCGGGTACGGGCTGCGCGCACCGTCAATGCCGTGGGCCGTCCGCGCGGGGCGGAACACCGGGTGACGTGTGCGGTGGACGGTCCGCCCCGGACACCACGCGCATACCGAGCCCACGTACCCGGTAGATGCATGTGTCATCGCCCCAGAGCGACGCGTCCGCCACCGCATAGGGGCCCCGCTCGTCCGTGCCGCTCTCCACGATGTCCATGTCCACCCGGATCAGTTGGTGGGCAGGCGTGATCTGGCCCCGGTACGTCCAGGCCGTGTCACGGCCGGGCAGCACCGGCTCGAACCTGGGGTACGGGATGCCGTCGCCCGCTCCCCGTTCGATGAGGTGGTACTGGAGCAGCTGGCACATGGCCTCGAGGCCCAGGGAGCCGGGCTGCACCGGATCCTGGAAGAAGTGGGCCTGGAAGAACCAGGCGTCCGGGCGGACGTCCTTCTCCGACCGCAACCGGCCGAGTCCCGCGCTCCCCCCGTCCGGCCAGTAGCCCGTGATCCGGTCCAGCATCAGCAGCATGGGACCCGGGAGGCACGGCTTCCCGGCGCAGTACCGGGCGGGCCGGGCGGTCAGATCGACCGTACGGCCGCAGGGCTCGTCGAGGCGTGCCCGGTCGTCCGCCGACGCCGCGAGACCCTGCTGGTCCTCGAAGGCCGACGGAGGGAAGTAACCGAAGGCCGTGGAGAGTTCGAGCACGGGCACGCCGTCAGCCGTGCACGACACCCGGAACGACTCGATGATCATGTCCCCGCTGCGCGAGACACGCGTCAGTTCGGCACGGGTACGGACCGTACGCGTCACCGGGGTCACCTCGCCGGTGACCGTCCCCGACCCGTCGAGGTTGCGGAAGAGCAGGTCCATGCCGGTGGTCAGCGCGCTGCCCACGTACGAGGCGAGCCACCCGCAGGGTTGCAGCGCGATCTCCATGAGCACGGCGAACGGCACGGTGTGGCCACCGCTCTGCTCGAAGTACCAGGCCTCCGCCGGTACGTCGTACTCCGCGACGACGGTGCTGCCCTCCCGCATCCCGGCCTGCGGCCCGTCCACGGAGGCGATCCGGCTCATGAAGTGGTACGGCGGTCCGGGGAGCCGGGCCACCCTGCGGGTGCCGTCGAAGGGCTCGTACATGGCGCCGAACGCCTCGCTCGGCCTGCCCCAGGCGCACGCCAGCAGCGAGGCGTAGCCGAAGGGGAATCCGTCGGCTGCCACAGCCACCGGCTTCTCCTCGCGGTGCCCGGCCAGCCCGCCGAGCCGCGGCAGCGGCACCGGGTCTCCGCCGGCCTGGACGAGGGGCGGGCCCGAGTGCCGCCACCGATCCAGCGGCCAGTCGGGTACCAGCCGCAGTGCCATGCCGCGGCCCAGGAACGCCTTCGTCCCGTCCACCGAGCCCAGCACGTCGGCGTGGAGCGTCGGTTCCGGCCCTGCCGAGACGCCGCGTACGAACACCTCGTAGACGACCCGCCGGCCCTCCGGGGTCGCCTGGCCCCTGCACATCGCCGTGTAGGGGATCCCGCTGACCGGTTCGAAGCGCCAGCCGTCCCGGTCGACGGTGAAGCCCATGGCCGTCAGATAGAACGCCATCGCCTGGAGGCCGCCCTGGAGCATCAGAGTGCCCGGCATGCAGGGGTCGTTCTTGAAGTGTCCGGCGAAGAACCAGTCGTCCGGCGACAACGCGGTCTCGGCACGCAGATAGCCCCGGCCCCACGGGCCGCCGGCCGGGTCGAAGCCGGTCACCTCGTCCAGCAGCCGCAGCCGGCCCTCGTCGAGCCTCGGCGAGCGGACATGGGCCGCCGTCGCCTCCCAGCCCGGCCCGAAGCAGTCCACCGGCCGCCCCTCCCCGAGGGCCCGCACCCGGTCCGTGCCGAAACGGGTCTGTCCGCAGCGCACGGCAGGCGGGTCGAGCGGCAGGTCGTCGCCGGGCGCGTGCTCGGAGGGATCCCACCGGACACCGCCGCTGCCGGCGAGCTCCGCGGGGGTGAAGAACCCGGCCTGGCCCTCACGGACGCTGAGCCGGAGCTCGCCGTCCACGTAACAGTCGTAATGGAAGAAGGCCAGCCGGACGCCCTCCTCCTCCGCATGACCGTCGACATGGATCTCGAAGCACAGCGTGTCCCCGGCTCGCGGCGGCTCGCCGTGGAACGTCACCTCGCAGCCCAGCAGCCGGTAGGCGCGCTCGCCCCGGTTGATGAGGTCGACACCCAGCCAGCTGAGCAGGAGCAGATCGGCCTGGCCCGCCTCGATCAGCAGACCGGCCGGCATGCGCCCCGTGGAGTCCAGGTACCAGCTGTCGGCCAGCACGTCGGTCTCCGTCCAGATCCTTCCGTCCGTGCGCACCGGATCCGGCAGGGTGAGCGCCGCGGGCACCGCGTCGATGCCGGTGACCCGGTCCGCGAACAGCATCGGCGGCCCTGGCATCCGGGTCTGCACCGCGTATCCGTCCTGCTCGGCGAAGCGCGGGCCGAACAGGGCGGAGATCTCACGGGAGGCGAGGTGCTCCAACTGGGCGCGGTCGAACGCCGGACCCGGCCTCGGGGCGGGCACGGGTGGCGGCTGGACGGCCGGGGAAGGCCCGACGGGGGCGTGACGCCGTACGGGAACGGGGTTCGGCGGCACCGCGGCCGTCAGCGCGGTCACGGCGAGCGCCGACACCTGCAGGAACCGCTGATGAGCCTCCGTGTGCCCGGCCAAGACCTCCTGGTGCAGCGCGGCGACCCGCAGACTCTGCCGGGCGACCGCGGCCCGCACTCCCACCGCCCCCCGCTCCTCCGCGCTTTCGGCAGGCGGCCGGAGCCGCTGTTCCACGGTGCCGGGGGAGGGGACGGCGAGAGCGGCCGGGGCGGTGAGGCCGCCGGAGTCCCGCGCAGGCGGGACGGCCGGTGCGGCGGAGGGCCGGGGAACACGGTCCTGCGGGGCGGCGGAGGGACGCCCGGGGCCCCCGTCCGGTACCGGGGCCAGTTCGGGGGCCCGGGGCAGGATCGTCACAACAGGCTCCACGGGCGGCGGCAGGCACGGAGACGGGATCACGGGAACGGTGACGGTGGGCCCGGGCCGCGGGAGATCGGTGGCGGCCTCGGCGAGCCGGGCGAACACCTCGTCGGCCCGCACGGGCACTCCGGCGACGACGAGTTCGGCCACCGCCAGGCACAGCTGGCGCAGTCCGGTGTCCTCCGGGGAGTCCAGCGCGACGGCCACGTGCTCCCGGTCGCCGAGCACCCGCTTGATCCAGCCGGTGCACAGCCTCCTCGGCCCGTGCTCCACGAACAGCCGGACACCGTCGGCCCACGCCTGCTCGACCGTGGCCGCGAAGTCGATCGTGCCCAGCCCCTGAGCGGTGATCGCCTCGGCGGCACGCTCGGCCGTCGGCCGGTACGCCTGCCCGGTGGCCCCGCTGTAGAACCGCACCCCGGGGACCTCGACCGTGGGCCGGCGGTGGGCTTCGCGCCACACCTCCCGGACCTCGGCCAACTCCGGTGCGTGGGCCGCCATGTCGTAGTCCAGCTCGATCGCACGGTTGGCGCCGAGCCTGGCCACGACAGCCGCGCACGCCCGGGACTCGCCACCGATGACGCAGACCCCGGGCGCGTTCACCGCCATCAGATGGACCGCGGCCTCCGTGGCGAGCTCCGCACGGACTACGTCCAGGGGGACGCTGACCAGGTAGCTCGACCACCGGGAGCCCGTGATACCCCGTCGCTGCCAGTGGCGCCGGACCGCCCGGAGCTCACCGGTCAGTTCGGTCGTGAACAGACCGCTGTCCCGGGTGGCCTCGTACAGCCCCGAGGCGTCCGGCCAGGCCCCCAGCGCGACCAGGGCGGCCGACTCGCCGGAGGAGTACCCGAGCGCGGCGTCCGGCCGCAGGCCGAGCACCTCGCGGGTGAACACGGTGTGCAGGACGGAGAGTTCGGCGGCGGCCCAGATCTGGCCGAGCACCCCCCGCTCCGGCTCCGGCCCGGACCGCAACCGCGTGCCCAGCGCCCGGTGGCCGTCCCGGACGGCCTCGCCGAGCGACGGCAGGGCGAGCGCCAGCTCATGGCCCATACCCGGATACGCGGCCGAGCCGTTGGTGTACACGAACGCGGTCCGCCCGTCGACCGGCCCGTCCCTGTACAGCACATCGGCGGGGCGGGGCCCGCCCTCCGTCAGCCAGCGGCGGGCGGCCGCCCTACGGTCCGGGAGGGCGGTGTCGCCGCCGACCACGAGGGCCAGCCGGGCCGGGCCGGCGCCGGACTCCGTACCCGAGTCCAGCGCGGCCAGCACCTCCCGGCGGTCGGCCCCGGAGAAGACGTGCAGACGCGGAGCCGGTCCCCGCAGCCACGGCCGGGGGTCACCCGTGCGCAGGCGCACGCTCGCGGCCGGCCCCTCCATCGGCGTCACCACGGCCCGCGCGGTGTGGGCGACGGCCGCGGTGTCCGCGGGCCCGCCCGGACGCGGCACCGCGCGGTGCTGGAGCGCGACCGCCGCGACCGCGACGGAGACCAGCCCGGACGCGGCGTGAGCCCGCCCGAAGGCCGACGCCGGGTCGAACGCCGCTCCGGGGGCGTCGCCGATGACCATGTCGGGCTCGTCACAGGCCCCCTCGTCCAGCAGGGCGACGACGGTGTCGCCGTCCCTGCGCGCGGCGTCCAGGGGCTTGAGGACCAGGACGACCGCCGCGTCCCCCGGATCGCCCTCACTCCCGAGCTCCCGCAGGGCCGCCCGGTGAACCGCCTCGCAGGACAGGTCGGTGGCACCGACGAGCGCCGCATCCGCCTCCCCCGACCGGACGGCCCGCGTCGCGACCTCAAGCGCCACCAGCCCGGACGCCTCCTCCGCGGACACCGCGAACGACGGTCCGGCCAGGTCCAGTTGGGTACTGATCCGGCTCGCCACGAGGTTCGGCATGCTGCCCACCACCCCCTCCGCGGTCATGGGCGGCACGAACGCGTCCCGGGACGGGCCGGCCGGCGGCACCGGCACGCCCTGCCCGGCGGCCTGCTCCAGCCAGTGCGGAACCCGCCAGCGGGCGCCCGCCCGGGCCACCTCGGGGTCCACCCCCATGCCGATGACCACCATGGTCCGCTCGCGAGGCAGGACCACCGCCCGTGCGGCCTCCCGAGCGGCCTCCAGCACCAGAAGCTGGTGGCGTACGGTCCGCTCCAGCCCCGACGGCGGGAAGCACAGGCCGGTGAGCTCCACCGCGATCTCCGTGGCGGGGCCGCGCCGTTCACCGCCCAGCACCGCCCGGCGGAAGTCCTCGACACAGGTCCCGTCGCCGACCCGGGCGCCGAGAGCGACGATCGCCACCGCCCGGCCGCCGGAAGACCCGTCGGGCCGCCGTACTGCACTCGTCCCACGGCGCGGAGGCCGCGGCACCGCGGCCGGAGGAGCGTCCTCCGCGTGGTCCACGACCAGGTGGGCGTTGGTCCCGCCGAACCCGAAGGCGCTCACCGCCGCCCTGCGCGGCCCCGCCCACTCCTCCGGAGCGGTGAGCACCCGCAACGGCGTGCCCGCCAGCGCGTCCAGCGGCCGGTCCGCGCCGAGTGTCGCCGGACGGACTCCCGCCCGCAGCGCACCGAGCACCTTGAGCAGCCCGGCCACGCCCGCCGAAGCCAGCAGGTGCCCGACGTTCGACTTCGCCGAACCGATGGGCACGTCGTCACCGGCCCCGAAGACCCGGGCCATGCCCCGCACCTCCACCGCGTCACCGACCGGCGTCCCCGTCGCATGACACTCGACGAGCGACACCGAGTCGGGAGCGACGCCCGCCATGCCGTAGGCCAGGCGCATGGCCCGTACCTGACC
This sequence comes from Streptomyces sp. NPDC088746, assembly GCF_044751065.1. NCBI lineage: Bacteria > Bacillati > Actinomycetota > Actinomycetes > Kitasatosporales > Streptomycetaceae > Streptomyces > Streptomyces sp. NPDC088746. Next base: position 738,716 of record NZ_JBIVLA010000003.1, on the reverse strand, counting down.
CTCCTCCGACGGGCTGATCAGCCCGGAACCGCGCCCGTCGTTCGACAGCCCCACACCGCGGATCACACCGAACACGGGCACGCCGGAGGCGCGGGCCTCGGACAGCCGCATCAGGGCGACGAAACCGGCGCCCTCACCGTGCACCAGCCCGTCCGCGTCCCGGTGGAAGGGGCGGCTGCGCCCCGAGCGGCTCGTCGCGGACAGGCCGCAGAACCCCACGTGCAGATAGAGGGGATCGGGCCGGCTGACCCCACCGGCCACCATCAGATCGGCGGTGCCGTCATGCAGCCGGTCGCACGCCAGCTTGATCGCGTACAACGAGGACGCGCAGGCCGCGTCGAGGGCCCACGCCCCTGCGCCGAGGCCGAGCGCACGGGCCGCGAGCCGGGCGGGCAGCCCGGAGGAGAAGCGGTTGCGCGCATCGGGGCGCGCCCGGTGTCCACCCCTCAGCAGGGCGTCACGGAGCGGGGGCCGCTGCGCGGACAGCCAGACGTGTTCGGAGAAGGCCGCCCCGGCCTGCGTGGGGTACGACAGGTTCCCCATCACCAGGCCCCCGCGCGGCACCGGCCCCACGCGGCCCGCCTCCGTCAGCGCCTGGCGCACCCCGTACAGGACCCAGTGGAAGAGCGGGTCCAGGGAGGAGAGCCGCTCCGGGGGGATCCGGAATCCGCCCGGATCGAAGACGGACTCGAACCCCTCGACGTAACCGCCGACATCGGTCCACGTGCGGTCGAGGTGGTCGTCCACCGGGCCCATGGCCCAGCGGCGCGGCAACCGCCAACGACCCGCCGGGGCAGCCGTCACCGTGCTGCGGCCGGCGGAGATGTTCTCCCAGAAGGTGTCCGGGTCGAGCGCGCCGGGCAGCACACAGCCCCGGCCGACGACGGCGATCGGTTCAAAATCCATGCGGGCACTCACTTCACGGCGGGGCGGAGTCCGGGGACGCGGTCAGGAGGGGCGGCGGACGAGCTCGACACCGATCAGTTCCAGCCGTACGGACCCGTCGGCGTCGATCAGCGCCGCGTCACAGCGCGCCCCCGTGTCGTGCGCCTTGCGTCCCCGTACGACACACCGCACGGTGCCGTCCGACGGGCCACGCCTGTGCACCCTGCACTCGGCGACGGCCATGGGCAGCGTGGCCGCCCCGAGTACGGCCTCGCCCCAGAGCAGGGCGAGCTGGAGCGCGCCGTCCACGGCGGCCGGGTCGACCGTCCAGTGCGCGCCCTGCCAGTCCAGGGCGCGCACGCCCGCGACGGTCGCATCGGCACCCTGCTCGGAGACGCCGTGCACCGCGTGCAGGGCGTGGAAACGCGGACCGTGGAAGAGGACCTTCCCGTCGTACACATCGGGTCGGCCGAGCGGCCTCAGGCCGGCCGGGGCGCCCCACGCCGCCGGGTCCGGCTCCCCGCTCCCGGCGTCCAGCACGGCCCGGAAGTGCGCCAGGCCGTCCCCGCCCCGCAGTTCCGCCTCCAGAGCCGACGGTGAACCGGGTGCGCCCCGGCTGCCCGACAGGGTGAGCCGGTGGCCCGCACCTGCCAGGTCCGGCAGGGCGCACTTCTTGTACACACGCAGATCGCGCAGGACGAGCGGTCCGGGGGCCGGCAGCCAGGCCGTAGCGGCGCTCGCGAACCAGTTCAGGACCAGGGCCACGGGCAGCACCGGGGCCTCGGCGGGAGCGTGGTCGGCCAGCTGCGGCAGGGTGTCCGAGCGGACCAGCACCTGCGCCCGGAGCGGGCCGCCGACCGGGGAGAGGGCCGCAGGGTCGTCGCCGGCCGCAAGGACGACGCGGGCCTCACCGGCGGTGCCGTCCAGCTCGGCGGTGAAGGCGGCCGCGCCCTGCTCCAGGGGGATGAGCGGGACCCCGGACCGGCCGAAATGCGCGGCCAGGGCAGGCGTGACCATGCCGCCCTGCCAGGGGCCCCAGGCGATGCACCGCACCAGGCAGCCGGGGCGGCGGGCCTGTTCGGCCGACGCGACCTGATGGAGGACCTCGTTGGCCATGGCGTAGTCGCTCTGCCCGGTGTTGCCGAACACGGCGGCCACCGAGGAGAACAGGCAGATCAAGTCCAGCGGATCGTCCGCCGTCGCGGCCAGCAGCGCCCGCAGACCGTCCACCTTGGTGGACATCACCAGCTCGGCCTGCTCGTCGCTCTTGTCGGCGATCAGCTTGTCGGCCAGGACTCCCGCACCGTGCACGATGCCGGTGACCGGCCCCCACGTGTCGCGTACGTCGCGGAGGGCGGCGGCCAGGGCGTCGGCGTCGCGGGCGTCGGCCTGGACGTACCGGACGGGGGACCCGGCGGACTCCAGCGCCGCCAGTGTCGCGCGCACCTCCCGTGCGGCCAGGATCTCCCTGGCCCGCGCCGCGATCCGGGCGGGCGAGGAGTCCGCCGCGTCCCTGCCGGAGCGCTCCGCCAGCAGCCGGGTGAGCGTCGGCTCGTCGGACGCCGAGGCCAGTTCCGCGGGTTCGGCGGCGGGGTCGGTCCTGCCCACCAGGACGATCCGTGGACCGTGGGTCCTGGCGAGGTCCAGGAGGGCGGCGGCGGTCACCCCACGCGCCCCGCCGGTGGCCACGATCACGGACTCGGAGGTGATCCGCCGCGTGTCGCCGGGCGTCACCGGCTCGGGCACCGTCCGCAGGAGCGTGCGGGTGCCGTCCGCGCGGAGACCGACCTCCATGTCGGCTCCGCCTTCGAGCAGTTCCCGCACGATCGCCCCGGCGAGCTCCTCGTCGCCCCGGCCGCCCCGCTCGCAGTCGACGATCCTGACCGAGGCGTCCGGCCACTCCTTCGCCGCGGTCCTGGCCAGCCCCGCGACACCGCCCAGCCACGCGCGGCCTGGCGCACGGCCACCGACCCCGAAGTCGCCCCCGGTGTCCTGCACGGTCACGAACAGCGCACCCCCGGCGGCGGTTCGCGCCGCCACCGTACGCGCCGCGCGGAACGCCGACCGGTGGACCTCCGTCGCCTCCTTCGGCCCGTCGCCCGCGGTCAGCCCGCCGAGATGGACGACACCGCGTGTGCCTGCGGGCACCTCCGCCTCCGCGGTGGCGTCCACGCCGCGCTCCGTCAGCTTCCGGGCGACGAGACCGGTCAGCCCGCATCCGTCCGTGCCCTCGCCTGTCACCACGACGGGGCCGTCCAGCAGTCCGGCCGTCGCCAGGCCGGAGGCCGGCGACTCCACCACGCGCGGCACCAGCCTCGTCAGCGCCGCCGTCCCACCGGCCCCGGCGCGCGTGGCGGTGCGCCCGGCGACCTCCGGGGTGCCGGAGGGGGGCCCGGGCACACCGCGGGGCTCCGGTACGGGGGCGAGCGCGTCCCCGGGGAAGCCGGCCGCGTCCTGGGGGCCCGGCGCCGGATCCCCCGAGGGGCGGGCGCCGGCGGTGAGCGCCTCGACGATCTCGCGCAGGGTGCGGAGCTTGCCGAGGTGGCCGACGTCTCCCGCCCCCAGGTCGCCCACCTGACGGCGTACGGCCGACAAGATCTCGACGCGCTTGATGGAGTCGACCCCCAGGTCCGCCTCCAGCTCCATGTCCATGTCGAGCATGTCGCTGGGGTAGCCGGTGAGCCGGGCCACCACGGAGAGCAGCAACTCCTCCAGCTCCGACGGCGAAAGGGGCACGACATCATCAGCCGGAGCCGGAGCCGGAGCCGGAGCCGTCGCGGGCGGAGGCGCTGCTCCCGCCCCGGCGTACGCGGGGGCCACGGGAGCGGCGGCAGGGACGGGCACGGCCGCCGTGACACCGGCCGCGACCGGAGCCGGTGCCACGGACACCGGCGCGCGCCCAGGTGACGAAGGCCGGGGCAGCGGCAGCGGCACGGGGGGAGCCGCCGCGTCGAGCACCTCACCCGTGCGGGGCATTCCGAGCATCGCGGCCAGAGTCGTCTCGGTCATCCGCAGAAAGGCCACATGGCTGTCCGTCAGCATGCGTTGGCAGGCCGCGTGGGCCTCCGCGGTGTGCCGCTGGACGCTCTCGACCGCCGCGTACCAGTCGGCGCCGACGGCCTCGGCGGCGTAAGGGGAGACGGCCTCGTGCACGGGCCCCGGCCCCGGTGACGGTACGACGTCGTGGGCGCTCGCCGGATCGGGTGTGGGCTCCGGTGCGGGCAGGGGGACCGCCGGGGTGCCGGAGGTGGACGCGTGCACAGGGGCGGTCCGCGGTCGGCCTTCCGGCCCACGCTCCGGTGCGTGCGACGGCTCGGCGGATGCGGCGCGGGGCTGGTGGAGCTGACCGTAGTTGGCTCCGCTGATCTTCACGGTCATTCGGGGCTCGCGTTTCTTCGCTGAGGCTCCGGGCGTGCCGTACGGCGCCCAGAGGCTGTCGAGGTCGAGGGGGACGCCGCGCACGGCGAGTTCGCCGAGCGCGGCGTGCAGGGTGCTGACCCCGGACCGGCCCGGCCGGTCCAGGGGGACGGCCGCGTGTTCGCGGTCGCCGAGGATCTGTCCGACCAGACCGGTCAGCGCGGCGCCCGCGCCGACCTCGACGAAGGTCCGGACCCCCGCCGCGTACATCGCCTCGATCTGGTCCTGGAAGAGCACCGGTGAGGCGAGATGACCGGCGATCCGGCGGCGCACCTCGTCGGGGTGCGACGGATACGGTTCCGCGTCGGCGTTGCCGTAGACCTCGATCCCGGGCTCCGTGAGCGGCACCGTGCGCAGGTACGAGGCGAGCGGCTCGGCGGCCGGGGCGACCAGCGGGCTGTGGAAGGCGGTCGACGTGGCCAGCCGACGCGTGCCCGTCCCCTCGGCCGCGAAGGCCCTCTCCGCGCGCAGTACGGCCTCCTGAGAACCCGAAAGCACCACCTGGCGCGGGGAGTTGTGGTTGGCCGACCAGATCTCGCCGAATCCGCCGCCGGCCAGCACCTCCGCCACGTGCGCGCGGTCCGCCGCCACGGCCAGCATCGCGCCCGGCGTGACCGCGTCCCGCATCAGCTCACCGCGGCGGCGGGCCAGCCCCACCAGCGCCTCCGCGTCCAGCACACCCGCACAGTGCAGAGCCACCAGCTCACCGAAGCTGTGGCCCGCCACGCAGTCCGGCCGCACGCCCAGCTCCCGCACCACCTCCAGCAGTGCGAGCGCGTGCACGGCGAGGGCGGGCTGCGCCCACTCGGTGGCGTCCAGGAGGGCCCGCCGGTCCGCGCGCTCCTCATCGGTGAAGGCGGGCGGCGGGAAGACCACCCGGTGCAGCGGCCGTCCGTCGAAGCGGGTGGAGCCGAGCCGGTCCCACACGGCCTGGGCGGCGGGCGCCAGCATGGCGAGGCCCGCTCCCATCCCGACGTACTGGGACCCCTGCCCCGGGAACAGGAAGCCGATACGGCCCGGAGCGGGCTCCCCGGACGCGTACCGGACGCCGGCGGGTGTGGAGAACGCCGTGCCGGGCCGCTGCCGGATCGACGCGACCGCCTGCGCGTATTTCTCCCGCAGGTCCTCACCGTCGGTGGCGACGACGGCCAGCCGCACCCGGTCGGTGGGTGAGAAGGAGGTGTGGCTCTCTTGTGCCAGGGAGGCCAGCGAGCGGCCGTCGTCCGTCCCCGGCGGCACCAGCTCCGACACGGAGGCGCCGCTGAAGAGGACGAGTTCGCTCGGCGCCGACCGGTGGCGCAGGGCCGCGCGGCCGCGCGCCGAGGGCACGTACTCCTCCAGCGTGACGTGGAAGTTGCTGCCGCCGAAGCCGAAGCTCGACACCGAGGCCCGGCGCGGATGCCCGGCGGGGCGTACCCACGGGCGGGTCTCCGTGTTGACGTAGAACGGGCCGTCCGGGGTGGCGGCCGCCGGATTCGGCCGGTCGACCTTGACGGTCGGCGGCAGCACCTTGTGGTGCAGGGCCATGACCGCCTTGAGCAGCCCCGCCGCACCCGCCGCGCACTTGGTGTGGCCGATCTGCGACTTGACCGAGCCGATCGCGCACCACTGCCCGTCCGGACGGCCCGCCGCTCCGAACACCTCGCCGAGGGCGGCCAGTTCGGCGGTGTCCCCGGCCTTCGTGCCCGTTCCGTGCGCCTCGACCAGCTCCACGGTCTCCGGTCCGTAACCCGCCTCCTCGTAGGCGCGACGCAGGGCGCGCGCCTGGCCGTCGGGCAGCGGGGCGTAGATCGCCGTGCTCCTGCCGTCGGACGAGGTGCCGATGCCCCGGATCACCGCGTGGATCCGGTCGCCGTCGCGCTCCGCGTCGGACAACCGCTTCAGCGCGTACATGACGACCGCTTCGCCGAGCATGGTGCCGTCGGCCGAGGCAGAGAACGGTCGGCAGTCGCCGCTGGGGGACAGCGCGGGGGTCTTGGAGAAACACAGGAACATGCCGATGTCGTTCCCGGTGTCCACCCCTCCGCTGATCACCAGGTCGGCCCGGCCGAGCGCCAGCTCACCGACGGCCGTGGACAGGGCGGCCAGTGAACTGGCGCAGGCGGCGTCGGTGGTGTGGTTGACGCCGTGCAGATCGAACCGGTTGGCGATGCGGCCCGCGACGACGTTCCCGAGCAGCCCGGGGAAGGTGGATTCCCGCCACGGTTCGAAACGGGCCGAGATGCGGTCGCACACGGCCTGCGCCTCGGCCTCCCCGAGTCCGCTCTCCCGAAGCCCCGCGAGCCACAGCGGGCGCTGGGTGCGCCCGTACATGTGCGGCAGGAGTTCCAGGGCGGCCGCGCCGAGGACGACGCCGGTCCGCTCCCGGTCCACCCCGGCCGGTCCGCCGGCGTCGGCCAGTACCTGGTCGGCGACCATCAGGGCGAGCAGCTGGGAGGTGTCCGTCGCCGGCAGGTTGGCGGGCGGCACCCCGTAAGCCATCGGGTCGAAGTCCACCTCCGGCAGGAAGGCGCCCCGACGGGCGTACGTCTTGTCGGAGGCGGCCGGGTCCGGGTCGTAGTGGTCCTCCACCCGCCAGCGGGACGGGGGCACCTCGGTCATCAGGTCCCGGCCGCCGGTCACGATCCGCCAGTAGCCGGCCGCGTCCGTCGCGCCGGGCACCACAGCGCCCACGCCGACCACGGCGACGGGAATCCGGGGGGAGGGGGAAGCGTGCACGGTCTCTCCTGGGAGTGGGGCTGTCGTCGTGCGCGCCTCCGGGGCGCCGGGCGCGCTCACGCCAGCTCGCACGGCGTGTACGTGAAAGCCTCCGGCGTCAACGGGACTCCGTAGGTGCGCAGTTGATGGGCTCTGGTCAGCACGGCGGCCCCTTCGAGCAGGTTGAGCGCGATCTGCACCACCGACCGGTTCGCCGGTTCGGCCAGCACGGTGCCCTCGGCCCACCGGTTGAACGCGCCCATCGCCGGCCCGCACCAGATCTGGTAGTCGGCCCGCCGTGACCCGTCCCCGGTGATCGCCCACCGGCTCGAACTGCCCAGGTACCAGCGGAAGACCAGGGCCATGCGGTGCTTCGGGTCGGCCTCCGCACGGGTGATCTCCGCGGGATCGCGCTGCTCCCAGAACGTGCGGGTCCGCTGCCAGATCTCGTCGAACGGGGCGCGCAGCACGTCACGTTCGATCGGGACGCGCAGTGCGGACGGGATCTCCTCGAGCGAGCCGTGCGCCCGGTACGCCGCGTGGAGCCGCGCGGCCCGCTGGGCGAACATCGTTCCCCGGGAGAGAACCTGCAGTTTCACACCTAGCTCGAACATGTCGGCCGCCGGTGCCATGGCCACATCGGCGATGTCCGCGTCGCAGAGCATGGCCTTGGCCTCGTCGGACAGGCCCGCCTCCACGGCCGTCTGGTTCACCGATCCGACGACCACGTACGACGCGCCGAGGGCGAAGGCGGCGGCCACCGCATCCGGTGTGCCGAGGCCGCCGGCCGCCCCGATGCGGACCGGCCGGCTGTAGCCGAAGCGCCGGCACAGCACGTCGCGCAGCAGGGCGATCCTGGGCAGCAGGGCCGACAGCGGCCGGTTGTCGGTGTGGCCGCCGCTGTCCGCCTCCACGGTGATGTCCTCGGCCACCGGCACCCGGGCCGCCAGCTCCGCCTCCTCCCGGGTCAGTTCGCCCTGGGCGACGAGGGAGCTCAGCAGGGCGGCCGGGGCGGGGGAGAGGAACTTCTCGGCCACCTCGGGCCGGGAGACCTTCGCGAGCACCGTCGTACGCCGGACGATGCCGCCGTCCGCGCCCCGGCGCAGCCCCCGGGCGGCGCACAACACGACGGCCGGGGTCAGGTCCATGAACGCCGACGCGGAGATCCGGGGGACGCCGCGGCGCAGCAGCAGCTCGGCGACGCGCCACTCCAGCTCCGGTTCGGCCGGTGAGTGGATGAGGTTCACGCCCCAGTTCGGGCGCGGTCCCAACTCCTGGACCAGCGTGTGCACGGCCCGCTCCACGTCGGGGTACGCCAGACCTCCCGCGCCGAAGAAGCCGAGCATGTCCGCCCGGGCCATCGCCGTCACCATCCCCGTGGTCGCGATGCCGTTCGCCATCTCGCCCGCGACATAGGGGAAGCGGACGCCGTGCGCCTCGCAGAAGGTGCGGCCGCCGAGCCACTCCGGATACAGCGGCGGCAGCGTACCGAGCACCGGTCCGCCCGGTACGGGACCGGTCGCGAGCCCCAGCTCACGGCCGTCCGGCCCGCTGACCACGTGGACGGGTGCCCGGATCCGCCGGACACAGGCCGTGATCCCTTCGGGGGAGAACACCGGCGGGGACGCGGCGGGGGAGCCGGGAGCTGCGAGGACGGACACGGAGAGGCTCCAACGGGAGAGGACGTCTGCTGGTCAGGCGTGACGGGAGGACGAGAAGGCGGTCGTGGGTGCGTCCGGCGACCCGGTGCGTGCCCGGCCGGGCGGGGCCAGACCGGACCAGAGGTAGTCGAGGCCCACGGGGGCGGACGCGGCCGAGGGCCCCAGCAGCGACCTGACCCGGGTGTCGTCGAACCGCCGCCGGTGGGCCAGATAGGCGGTCATGCCCGGGTAGAAGTCCAGCAGCGCCTCCAGCGCCGACGGGGCGTCCGGCTTGGTGGCGACCAGTTCGACCGTGAGCGGGACCAGCTGTTCGAGCAAGGTCACGACGGTGGGTACGGGCACGTCGCGGTCGTGGACGACGTGGTACGTGTCGACCCCGCCCGAGGGCGTCCGGCCGGCCAGCCGCACCATGACCTCGGCCGCGTGCTCCACCTGCAACAGGTTCAGGTGGCCGTGCGGATGCCCCACCGTGCGCACGCGGGGCCGGCCGGGGGCCTGGGGGCCCGCGGCACCTCGCGCGTCACGCAGGATCCGCTCGATGACCAGCAGCGGATGCGCGGGCAGTTCCGGGTGGGGCGGCACGTCGGAGACCAGGATGCTCGGCCGCATGACCAGGGCCGGGCGGCCGTGCTCCCTGGACCACGCGTGGACGAGCAGCTCCGCCTCGTACTTGGAGCGTTCGTAGGCGTTCTCGAAACCCCAGGCATCGTCCAGCTCGTCCTCGTACGCCACCCCTTCACGTCGTGCTCCGGCCACGAAGGCGGTGCTCACGTGGTGGACCAGGGGACGACCGCGGCCGGCGGTGGCCAGCTCCAGCAGGTGCCGGGTCCCTTCGACATTGGTCCGGCGCAGCTCGGGGAGGTCCCCCTCCAGGTTGATGGAGCCCGCGCTGTGCCAGAGCGTGCCGATGCCGTCGGCGAGCTCCTGGAACGCCCGCGCGGACAGTCCCAACCGGGGCTGTGCGAGATCGGTCTCCACCACCCGCAACCGGCCGGGGAGCCCGGCGACGAACGCCTCGGTGGCGCCCGTCAGTTCGAAGAACCGGATGATGCGGCGCAGAGCGTCTCCCGACCCCGCGTGGGCCAGGACCGTGAGCGAACTGTGCGTGTCGAGCAGGCGACGCAACAGGCGCAGTCCGAGAAATCCGGTGGCGCCGGTGAGGGCGACATGCACGACCATGGCTCCAAGGCTTCGAAAGGGACGGGCCCGCGACCGGGTGCGGAGGGGCGGGGACGTGGTGCCGCTGCTGCGGCGACCGGGAGCGGCGGAACGGGGCGCCACCGGCCGTTCCACGGCGCGGAGTGTCACCCGGCGGTCGTGGTGCGAGCGGCTCGACCCGTCCGGCCGTTCCGGTGCGGCGAGTGCTCGCCGGCCCCCCCGACGCCCCCAGCCTCGCCGGGGGCTTCTCGGGCCCTCTCGGGGCCCGATGATCTCCGGCGCACGGCACACGATGTCAGACGGTGAGCAGGGCGGGACCCCCGATTCGATCCGCTCACCCGAACGAAGTACGCCACGCCGTGACGGCCGCGACCTGCACCGATCGGAGGAATCCCGCCGCAGGCCAGGGCGCCCGGACGTACGGGAGTGAGGCGGCGGTGCGGAGGCGTGTCCCCCCTTCGAGGGATCTTGTGGGCGGGGTTCCGGGACGTTCCTCCCGAGCGCGCACCCGCCTCCGGCGGCGGGCTGCGGGCGGCAGCAGGCCAGTCACCGCACGGCGTTCGGGTGCCCCGGGAGCCTGACGGCGCCTCCGGCGGTCCACCGCGACGGGCGGGGACAGGGCTGCGGGGAGCGGGAGCGGCATTCCGGTGCCGGACGGCTCCGCCGTCGTCGGTGGTCATCCTGAATGGTCGGGCGGGTGGCCGGGCTGCCCGGTCCGGTGCTCGGCCCGCCGGTCGGCCCGCCGCGCTCCGCCCGTCCTCTTCCCGTCGGCCCGCTCGCTGTTGGCACGAATAGGAGCCCTGCCCCATGCCCGTCTCCGATCAGTCCGCCCGGTCCGCCCGGTCCGTCCCGCCGGACACGTCCGGCCGGCCCGGTCGGTCCGTTCCCTCGCCCCGCCATCCGGCCCACTCCGTCGACCGCGCCTTCCTCAACCTGGAACGCCGCCGGCCCGACGTCCGTTGGGACGCCGGCGGCGTCGCGTACCTCAGCGGCCCGGCCCCGGCCCTGGCGGACCTCCGCGCGTATGTGGGCTTCCGCCTGGGCGAACTGCCCCTGCTCACCAGCCGGGTCGAGGGCGGCCGGCGGCTCCGGTGGCAGCCGGACGCGGACTTCGCCGTCGACCGGCACGTGCACGAGGTGGTCGCCGACGGCCCCGACGGGTGGGACGCCGCCCTGCACACCGCGCTCAACGCCCCGTTCGCGCCCGGCGCGTACTGGGGTGTGTGGCTGGTCCACGGCCACGCGCCCGACGCGTACGCCGTGTGCTACCGCTTCCGCCACGCCTGCCAGGACGGTTCGGCCGCCGCCATGACCTTCCGGACGATGCTGGGCGAGGGGGAACCCTCCGCCCGCCCGGTGCCGGGCGGGGGCCGTGGGGCCGGGGTGCCACGGCGCGTGGGCGCGGCCGTCGGACTGGCCACGAAATTCGTCGCCGGCTCCCTCGTCGTCCGCCGGCACCGACCCGGAGCCGCGTTCGTGCCCTCGGGGGAGCAACGGCTGTGGCGGGGGCGCGTACCGGTGGACACCCTCCGCCGGATCGGTGCGCCGCGCGGCGGCTCGGCCCACGACGTGCATCTCGCGGCTCTCGCCGGGGCGTTGTCGGTCTGGTCGGACCGCTCCGGCGTACCGCTCCCACGGGTGACGGCCGTGCTGCCCGTCGACGCGCGCCGCACCGAAGAGGACCAGACATGGGGGAACCGATGCTTCGCCCTGCCGCTTGAGCTGCCCGTGCGGATCGCCTCACGGCGCACGGACGGGTCCCAGGACGGGGCGGCGCCCCTGCGGCGACTGGACCACGTCATGACGGCGACCCGGAAGCTGCGGGGCGAGGCGTGGCGGCAGGCCATTCAGGACCTGGTGCGCTTCATGCCGGGCCGCCCCACCGACTGGTACATGCGAAGGGTGCTCTCCCCACGCGTCACCAACGTCATGGCCACCTCCATGCCGCTCGCCGACAAGGGGAGCCTGGGGGAGACGCAGGTGACCGGCACCGCTCTGCTGCCCCTGCTCGTACCCGGGCACCTCTTCGGGGTGGGGCTGTCGTTCTTCGGTGACTGGGCCGAGGTGTCCTTCGTCGCCGACCGCGCCCTCCCGATGGGGGAACTGCTGCCGGAGCTCTGGGAGCAGGCCGTGGGGGAGCTGGAGGAGAGCTCGGCGCCGGCGTGAGCTCGGCCCTTGCCCTGTCGGGCCCGCGGACGGCGAGGATCAGGCGGCGTCGGCCGCCGGAGCGGGCCCGGCCACGCCGGGCAGCGACAGGAGCGCACCGCGTGCCCGGCGCCTGCCCGCCCGGAGTTCCCTGCGGAGGGCTCTCCGGTAGGAGCGGATGTCGATCTCGATGCCGTGACGGTAGGTGGACACGTACGTCTTCTCATGGCGGCGCCGTTCACGGGCGATCGCCTGCTCCATGTCCTCCGGTGAGGGAAGGGCGACCGTGCCCTCCAGCAGGTCGGTGATCCACTCCGCCTGCGGTTCGAGCAACGGGAAGGCCGCACCGGCGGGTTGGGCGAGCCCCATGAAGTAGAGCCCGGGGAGCCGCGGCGGGACCGTGCGCAGGTAGAGCTCGGTGCGGCCGCCCGGGGCGGCGAAGACGGAGGGGTCCAGGAAGGGGAAGGTGATGGAGTAACCGGTGGCGTACACCACGGCGTCCACGGGTTCGCGGCTGCCGTCCGTGAAGGCCGCCGTGTCCCGGCCGAAGGAGCTCACCCCGGGCTTGGGGGTGACCGCGCCACGGGCCAGTTGGACGAGGAGTTCGTCCGAGGTGGAGGGGTGGGCGGCGAGGGGGCCCCGGACCGGTTCGGGGAGCCCGTAGTGGGACGGGGCGCCACGGGTGAGCCGCAGGAGGAGCGCCATCGCCGGCCCCTTGAGGGGCTGCGGAAGGCGGGACAGCGGGCTCCACACCAGATGGTCCGCCGGCCGGCCGAGCAGCATCTTGGGGAACACATGCGCCGCGTCGCGTGCGGAGAGGTACGTCCGCGCGGCCGTACGGGAGATCTCCGCCGCGATCTCGCACGCGGAGTTGCCCATGCCGACCACCAGCACCCGCAGCCCGGCATACGGCTCGGGGGAGCGGTAGTCGTGCGAGTGGACGGCGGGCCCCTCGAACTGCTCGGCTCCGGGGACGGCCGGGTCGGGCAGACGGGGGTCCCAGTGGTGACCGTTGGCCACCACCACCTCGGTGTAACGCCGTGTCTCCGTCTCCGCGTCCGTGTCTCCGCGGGGCCGGAGGGCGACCTCCCAGCCGCCGTCGTCCAGGGGCCGCACCGAGGTGACCTCGGTGCCGGGCGTGATGTGGCGGTGCAGGCCGAAGGAGGTGGCGTAGTCCTCCAGGTAGGCGAGGACCTTGCTGTGGTGCGGAAAGACAGGATAGGTCTCCGGCATGGCCAGCGAGGAGAAGGACATGCTCTCCTTCGAGATGTTCGCGTGCAGCGACGCGTACACCCCCGACATGCCGTTGTCGTTGCCGTACCGCCAGAGGCCGCCGATCTCCGAACCGGCCTCGAAGCAGTCGAACGGGACGTTCCGGGAGGCGAGGACCTTGCTCGCTGCCAGGCCGGACGGCCCCGCACCGATCACGCACGTTCTCCGCATGACTGTCCGACCTTCCCTCGTGTGGACGTGACCGCGCCCGAGCGCGCGTGAGGGGGAGGACCGTACGACGGCGCCCGGCCGCGGCGCTCCGGCCCCGGTCACGCTAGTCACCCGCGCTCCCCCGGAGCCGGTTGACGGCGGTGAACCCGCCGCACGCGTGACGCGGCGTGCACCGCGTTGACGCCGACGTGCCTCCGGCGCCGTTTCCGCCGCGTGGCCCGCTCGTTGACCACGAGCGGACCGGTCGAGCCGCCGAGTGGCCGGCCGGACGAACTCGCCGACTGGAAGACGCGGACCGGTTCCGCGGCCATCGGGAAGACCTGGCACGACGGAGCAGCGCGATGGACGTCAGAGATGTGCACCACTCCTACCGGCAGCACGCCGTTCTCCGGGGCGTCGACCTCTCGCTGCGGCCCGGAACCCTCGCCGGGATCGTCGGGGAGAACGGCGCCGGCAAGACGACTCTGCTGAAGGCCCTCGCCGGTGAACTCAGGCCGGACCGGGGATCGGTGCACCATGCCGGCAGGTTCGGCTACTGCCCGCAGTCCGTGGTGCTGGACGACTCCTTCACCGTCCGCCAGCATCTCGACTTCTTCCGGAGCGCGTTCGGGCTCCCGGACCTGCGGCGGGCCGGAGAGGTGATGGAGACCCTGGCCTTCACCGAGTACCTCGACCGGCGGGCAGGCCAGCTCAGCGGGGGCTCACGGCAGAAGCTGAACCTGACCCTGGCGCTCATGCACGATCCGGACGTGCTGCTGCTGGACGAGCCCTACCAGGGCTTCGACTGGGAGACGTATCTGCGCTTCTGGGAGCTGGCGACGAGGCTGCGCGACGCCGGACGCTCGGTGCTCGTCGTCTCGCATCTCGCGTACGACATCGACCGGCTGGACGTGCTGTGGCGACTGGACGGCGGGCGCCTCACCCTTCAGGAACCGCGTGCGGGGGCGACGGCATGAGGCGGCACTGGTCCCTCTTCACCACGGCGTCCCGGTACGCGCTGATCGGGCATGCCCGCAACCGGTTCGCGATGCTGCTGGTGGTCGCGTACATCCCCGTGTGGATCGGCCTCGCCTATGTGACCATCCCCGACGGGCCCGCACCGTTCCGGCTGCGGGCCACGGGAGAGATCCTGTCCCCGCCGGGGAACCACCTCACCCAGATCACCGGTGCGCTGAACGCGGTCACCCTGATCGCCGGGTTCATGATGTTCGCCGCCACCTTCACGGGCGGGGCGTTCGACCGCCGCCTGGCCATGGCGGGATACCCGAGGTATCACCTCGTCCTCGCCAAGCTCTCCGCGCTCACGCTGGTCTGCGCCGCCGTCGCCGCGTACGCGACGGCCGCCGCCGGCTTCGCCTGGGCCCCCCGGCAGCCCCTCATGCTCGCCGCCGCGCTGTTCTGTGCCGCCCTCACCTACGGCGCGTTCGGCGTGGTCTTCGGATCGGTGCTCCGTCGCGAGGTGGAGGGCATGTTCGCCATCCTGATGATCAGCATCCTCGACGTCGCCCTGCAGAACCCCCTGTCCAGCTCCGGATCGGACAGCGCCGTCGTGCGCTTCCTGCCGACGTACGGAGCCGTCCAGGCGAGCATGTCCGCGGCCTTCTCCGATGCGTCGGTGCGCGAGGGCCTCGCGATCCAGGTCCTCTGGCTCGCCGGCGCCGCGTTCGCCGGATTCCTGGTCTTCCGCCGGCGCACCCGCAACGCCCTGCCACCGGAACGGAAGGCCGGCGTTCCGTCCCCCGCCGGGCCCGCTGCGGCCGAGGGCACCCAAGGGGCCCCGCCCGCAACGGCCGTGACCAAGGGAAGCCCTTGATCGTTCTGTAGCCGCGGGCGCTGACGCGGTGCCCGGACCGACACGTTCCACGTGTAAGGAGCACCACCCTCATGACCCTTTCGCGCACCGTCCAGCGCACCGTCCTCACCGCCGCTCTCCTGTCGGCCTCCGCCCTGGCCGTCCCCGCCCCCGCACAGGCCGCCCCGCTGCCGCCCGCGTGTCAGGAGGCGCTGCTCGAAACTCTCGACAAGTTCCCCGTGGTCGACTTCACGGTCCCCGACAAGGTGCAGAACACGATGCTGGCCGAGGTTCTGGGCCTGAGCGAGGCCGACCAGGCGGTTCTCACCGAGACGGCGTGCGCCGCCTGGAACACCTGGGCGACCCAGAACGGCCAGGCGGTCGCCGCGGACCTGGACACCCGCTACCGGAACGCGGCCGGGCCCGTGTGCAACAAGTTCGCCAAGTCCTCCATGGCCACGATCAAGAAGTACGCCCCGAACGTGCCCGCCGCGACGCGGGAGCTGGAGAAGCTGGCCAAGAAGGTCTGGACGAACTCCATGGAGAAGCTGGCCGCGGAGGCCACGAACGCCGACTGCCGCACCGCCTACACGGGGGTGAAGGCCGGCTGGTAGTGCGGTGTCCCGGACACGGCGAAGCCCCGCCAGGAACCTGGCGGGGCTTCGCCGCGCGAGGCGCGGGAGCAACCCGGGGGCCCCTCTTCGTCACCCGCTTTGCTCTGCCGTACTGCCCTGCGGTTAGTTTGGGTGCAGGACAGGCAGGCCCGTGGCGGCGAGGTGCACGGGGGACAGGAGGTCGGGAAGAGTGTCGCTGCGCGGAGGTGATCCAGCGGAGATCGGCGGCTATCCGCTCGAGGCACGGCTCGGCTCCGGCGGTATGGGCACGGTCTTCCTGGCCCGTACGAGTTCGGGGCGGCCCGTCGCGATCAAGCTGATCCACCAGCAGTTCGCGGGGGACGAGGAGTTCCGCATCCGGTTCCGGCAGGAGGTGGCGGCCGCGAGACGGGTGAGCGGCGCGTTCACCGCCGCCGTGGTCGACGCCGCCCCTGAGGCCGAGCAGCCGTGGATGGCGACCACCTACATCGAGGGGAACACGCTCGCTCAGCACATCGCCGCGAAGGGCCCGCTGAACGGTGCGGAGCTGAGGAGGCTCGCCATCGGGCTGGCGGAGGCGCTGCGCGACATCCACCGGGTGGGGGTCGTCCACCGTGACCTGAAGCCCTCGAACGTCGTGCTCTCGCCCGAGGGCCCGCGCGTCATCGACTTCGGCATCTCACGCGCCGCGGACCAGCAGACGCTGACGATGACAGGACGCGTCATTGGTACACCGCCCTTCATGTCGCCGGAGCAGCTTCAGGCGCCGCGCGGAGTGGGTCCGCGGTCCGACGTCTTCTCGCTGGGGACCCTGCTGGTGTACTCGGCGACGGGCCACGGGCCCTTCGACGCCGACAGTCCCTACATGACGGCGTATCAGGTGGTGCACGAGGAGCCGTCGCTGGGCGCCGTGCCGGCGGCTCTGCGCGCGGTCGTCGAGTCCTGCCTGGACAAGGAGCCGGAGGGGCGCCCCTCGGCGGACGAACTCCTCGTGCTGCTGCGTGACCTGCCGTCCGATCTCGGTGGGACCGAGGCGCCCGCGGCCGGCGCGAGCAGGACCCGCGACATGATCACCCAGCATCACTCCGGGGCGGAGGCCACGCCGCCTCCGGCCGCCCCGGCCGGTTCCGGTACGGACGGCAGCGGCGCCCCGGCCGGCCGCCGCCTGCGTCGCGGATGGCGGCCCGTGCTCGCGGCCGCGGTCGCGGTGGCAGCGATCGGCGGGGGAGTCGCCGCGATGAAGACGGGCAGCTTCGGAGGGAGCGCCGGCGACGACAAGGGCGACAGCGTCGCGGCGCCCGCCGCCGCCCTTCCGGACGGCTTCGCGCCGTGGCGTGAGACCGTGCGGGGCGGTGACGAGGGCATACCCGACGAACTGCGTTGCGTCGCGCGCGGCGACGCGCTGTTCTGCGGGGGCGGTGGTGTCGTCGCGACCCGTATCAGTGCGGTGGACGGCTCGAGGGCGTGGACGGCGAAGAGCCCGGGCGTCCCCGTCCAGGGCATGTACATGGTGGGCGCCACCGACGACACGGTGCTCGGCTATCGCTTCGCCTCCCAGGACGCCCCGCAGGGCCCTCCCAGCGAGGTGGTGGCCGTCGACGCGGACAGCGGCCGGGAGTTGTGGTCCGTCCCGTCGGGCGCCCAGTCGACGGCGGTCACGGGCCGGACCCAGGACGCCGTCGTGGCCGGCTCCGCCGTCGTGACGGTGGACGCCTCCAACTCCCGCTTCGAGGCCCGGGACGCGCACAGCGGTGAGGTGATCTGGAAGACGCCGTTCCCCGCGGGTGCGCAGTGTGCTCCCGTCCCCGCGGGACCGCTGCTCCTCGCGATGTGCGCGACGGACGCCGAGGTGGACGCCCTGGAGGTGCGCCACCCCACCCTGCAGACGCTCGACCGCGCCTCGGGGGCACTGGGCGGTCCCCTCGCGGTCGACGGGCCGGCCAGGCCGGTGGGCGTCGACAAGGGCAGTCTCGTACTCCTCCAGGAACACATGGAGGGCACGGCGCTGACCGGGTACGACGGCGTGGCGCGGGTCGACCCGGCCTCGCGGAAGGTCACGTACTCCCGACTGTCCAAGACGTACGGGGGGACGCCCGGCATGGCGGACGGCACCGTCTACGTGAGCGGACAGACGGGCCTCGTCACGGCGTTCGACCCCGCGACCGGACGGAAGAAGTGGTCGCGGCAGACGCCCGTGGAGGGGGCTTCGGGCCCGGTGGCGGGCGCCGGCGCGTTGTATTTCAGCTCGGCCACCGGCCGGGTCGTCGCGCTCTCGCCGGACGACGGCACACTCCTGTGGACGACGGATCCGCAGGCCGAGGGCCCGTCGGGCGGGGAGGGCGCGAGCCCGCGCGTGACCGTCGCGGGGCGCGTGGTGATCGTGGCCGCGTCGGACAACACCCTCTTCGCCTTCGACGCGCAGAAGCCGCCGGAGTCGGGCTGATCCCGGCGGCCGGACGTCCGCCACCTGGATGTGGCGTCTACGGCGTGATGCCCGTCCACGCTGAGGCACATACCGTCGCAGCTTTCTCGTGCGAGGGTAAACTCCGGGCGTGAGAGCCGACGCCGTACGCAACGTGGAAGCGGTCCTGACCACCGGGGCGCGCATGCTGGCCGCCGATCCGGGCGCCAGTATCGCGAGCATCGCCGCCGAGGCCGGGGTGGACCGGCGTACGGTCTACCGGCGGTTCGCCTCCCGCGAGGAACTCCTCGCGGCCGTCTACGCGGCCCGGCTGGAGGCCATCGAGCGGGCCATCGAGGACGCGCGACTGCGTGAGGCCCCGGTAGCCGTGGCACTGCACCGGTACGTCGAGAACATCATCGGCGTGAACCGGACCTGGCCCGTGGACCTGGCCCGCATGCTCGCCGACGACGAGGTCCGCGCCCGGAGGGACGCTTCGGTCCGCGAAGTCGACGCCTTCCTCCGGCGCGCCACCGACGAGGGCGTGCTCCGCTCCGACGCACCGGCGGGGTGGGTCGGCGCTCTGCTGCCCCAGCTCATGCACCTCGCGTCGCGGCAGATGCCGGACCTGTCGGCCGCCCGGGCGGCCGACCTCGTCGTCGACACGCTGCTGCGGGGGCTCGGAAGGACCTGACGTACGCGAACGCACCCGCGTACGTCCCCTCATCCCGCACGCACTCCGGTGAGGAAGCGGCCGGCCAGGTCGATCCGTTCGTCGGACGTGACGGGCGTCCGGCCGAAATCCACGAACAGTTCGTGCACGCCGTGCTCGGCCGCGACCCTCCCGTCGCGCCTCCGGCCGGGGCGAGTACGCGGTCACCCGTCCACAGGGGGCCGTAGCCCATGTCCTGCGCGGTGCGGCCGGCTCTGATGACGCCTTCCGGCTTCGCGTCCGGACCGAACGTCGGGAGGGCCGCGCCCCATCGCATACGAGTGCTCTGTGACATGGGTACGCACGCTGTCATGTGCCCGCGTGCGGAGGTGAGAGGCCGCGACCGATGCCCCAGGCAGCGCAGGAGCGTGCCATCAATCGAGTGAAGTGCTACATTGATGAGACACTTAAACGATGCCGTGGAGGCGGGAGCGAATGATCACCTACGACCGGCTCTTCATCGCGGGTTCCTGGACGGACCCGAGCGGCGCGGAGCTGCGGGAGATCCGCTCCCCGCACGACCGGACCGTGATCGGCCGTGCGGCGCAGGCACTGCCCGCCGATGTGGACCGGGCGGTGGCAGCGGCGCGCGCAGCGTTCGACGCGGGGGTGTGGCAGGGGGTGGCGCCTGCTGAACGGATCGCCGTACTCCGCGAGTTCAACGCCCTGCGCGAAGCGAACGCCGAGAGGATCGCCGCGCTGATCTCCGCGGAGAACGGGTCCGCGACGTGGTTCACGCTGGCCGGTCAGCCGGGCCTCACGCGTCAGGCGAACGCGTACCTGAAGGCGGCGGAGGAGTTCGGATGGGAGGAGACCGTGGAGCCCTCCGACCCGGCTTCGCCGGTGCGCAGCGTGGTGCGCCGGGAGGCGGTGGGCGTGGTGGCCGCGGTGATTCCGTGGAACTCACCGTTCTCGTCGGCGACGGCGAAGATCATTCCGGCCCTGCTGGCGGGAAACTCGGTGGTGCTGAAGGTCTCGCCGGAGAACTCGCTGAGCATGGGACTGCTGGCAGAACTGCTGGAGCAGGCAGGTCTGCCGGAGGGCGTGATCAGCGTCCTGCCCGCGGACAGGGAGACCAGTGAGTACCTGGTGTCGCACCCGGGAGTCGACAAGATCGCGTTCACCGGATCGACGCGGGCGGGACGCCGGATCGCCTCGATCGCGGGTGAACAGCTGAAGCGGGTCAGCCTGGAGCTGGGCGGCAAGTCGGCGGCAGTGATCCTTCCGGACGCCGACGTGGCCGAGGCCGTTCAAGGGCTGAAGTTCAGCTCGCTGCTCAACAACGGCGAGTCCTGCATCGCCCAGACCCGCATCCTCGTACCGCGCTCCCGTCAGGAGGAGATCGTGGCCGCCCTGAAGGAGCTCGTGGAGTCCCTGAAGGTGGGGGACCCCGAGGAGCCGGACACCTTCATCGGCCCGATGATCCGCCGGGACCAGCAGCAGCGGGTGCGCGACTACATCGCGCTGGGCATCGAGGAAGGTGCCCGCCTGGTGACCGGAGGCCCGCAGGTCCCCGAGGGCCTGGAAGGGGGCAACTACGTCACCCCGACCCTGTTCGCCGACGTCGACAACTCCATGAGGATCGCGCAGGAGGAGATCTTCGGCCCCGTCCTGGTCGTCATCGCCTACGACGACGAGGACGACGCCGTACGCATCGCCAACGACTCCGAGTACGGCCTCTCCGGCGGCGTGTGGTCCTCCGACGAGGCCCGCGCCCTCGCTGTGGCGCGCCGGATCCGCACCGGGACCGTGACCGTCAACGGCGCTTCCGTCGGCTTCGACGGTCCGTTCGGAGGCTTCAAGGCCAGTGGCATCGGTCGCGAGTACGGGGCTGCCGGCCTCTCGCAGTACACCGAGTACAAGACGATCACGGTCTGAACGGCTCAGTGCGCCGCGAGCGCGCCTCGCCGAGCGGTCTCCTCGGTTCCGTGCCAGTCCAGTATGAGGACGGTCGCGTCGTCCTTGAGATTGCCCCGGCAGGCCCCCAGCACCGCTGTGGTCAGGGTGCGCACGGCCTCCCTGGGATGCGAGGCGCGGGTCTCGCCCACGAGAGCAGCCAGATCGACCGCCGCGGCCCCTCGTTCCTGCATGCCGTCGGTGAGCAGGACGAGGCGGTCGCCGGGGTTCAGCTGCAGCGTCTGGAGCTGGTAGGAGGTGGGCGCCGCGACGCCGAACGGCAGGTTGACGGCGAGCTGGACCTCCTCGGCCTCCGTGGCGCCCTCCCGCAGGCGAAGGGGCCAGGGGTGGCCCGCGTTGACCAGTTCGCAGGTGCCCGTCTCGAGTCGGACGCACAGCAGTTGTCCGGTCGCCAGCCCACGACTGTGGCTCAGCAGGGCCTCGTGAGCGCGATGGGCCTGGTGCAGCGCGTCGCAGCCCGTACGGCGGGCGCCGCGCAGCGCGCCCGTGACCAATGTGGCCAGCAGCGCGGAGTCGGTGTCGTGGCCCATGGCGTCGGTGATGGACAGGTGGAGCGTGTCCTGATCGAGGGTGTAGTCGTAGGTGTCGCCGCCGATGTCGTCGGCCGGGACAAGACCTGCGGCGAGAGTGAACTGGGGAGCCTCGCAGCAGGAGGCCGAAGGAAGCAGCTGATGTTGGATCTCGGCGGCCAGACTGGTCCGGGTGGTGCGCCGGCCGGCGTGGTACAGGTCGGTGAAACGGCGGTCCGTGACGATGATGTACGCCAGTGCGTGGGCTGCGTCGCTGATCTGCCCGAGCACCGCCTCGTCGGCGTACTGCAGTGTCACCTCCAGCACACCGATGCAGTCGCCCCTGTTGGTCACCGGCGAGATCACGCGCCGTCCGCCCTGGCCGTCCGTCCCCACGTGCTGGCGCTGGCTGCGGAGCACCGTGTCGTAGATGCTGCCCTGCAGACCGATCCGCTCGGGAACATCCGTCATGGCACCCTCGGCGGGCGCGGTCAGGCGTAGCAGCCGTTCCCCCATGAGGTCGACGAACAGGAACGACACACTCTCCGCCCCGAAGCGCTTGCGCAGATCGTGCGCGACCACGCCGACGGACGCCCCGGGCGGCGCGGACTCCGCGGCAGCCAGAAGCTCGCCAAGTTCCAGATCTCTGCCATCCATGGCAACCTCCCATCGTCTGTCGCCCCCTTGTTCCCCGGGATTCGCCAACCTCACCTCGTAACCCTTCGACAGCCCCGGGTCGCCGGGGTTGCCGGCCTGGTACGAAGGGGCGAGAGGGGCGCGATCGATCGGGGAATCCGCCCAGGTCAGGAGTGGATGTCCATGTACATGAACGCCAGTCGCCTGCGTTTACGTACAAGGCGGAGCAGTGCGGCCCTGGTCGGGCAGGAGGAGCGGCCGGGGCGCCTATCCGGCGGGCTTCGCCCCCGGGGTGTCCCCGGCCACCGACGTTTCGCCGTAGGCGAGTTCGCTCGCCAGGAGCGCGGCTCCCACCACCCCCGCGCGAGGGCCGAGTTCGGACATGACGATCGGCAGGTTCCCGGTGGCCAGGGGGAGCGAGCGTTTGTACACGACGCTTCGGATCTCGGCGAGCAGAGGGTAGCCCAGCCCGCTCAGACCTCCGCCGATCACGATCATCGACGGGTTCATGAAGCTGACCAGCGTGGCGAGGACCTGTCCTACCCGGTGGCCCCCGGCCCGGACCAGGCCGACGCTCGTGCTGTCGCCGCCGTCCGCGCACTCCCCGACGTCCAGGGCGGTCAGGACCCCCCGCTCGGCCAGCCGTTCGGCAAGGGCGGGTGACTGCCCGGACCTCGCGGCCTCCGTCGCGTCCCTGGACAGGGCCACCCCGCCGAAGTACGCCTCAAGACAACCGGTGTTCCCGCAGGAGCAGACAGGCCCGTCGGCCTCGGCCTCGACCTGGACGTGCCCGATGTCGCCGGCACACCCCTCCGCGCCCCGGTAGATGCGGCCGTGGTGCTGCATGCCGGAGCCGATACCACTGCCGATCTTCACGAAGAGCAGGTGGTCGACGGTCCTCGCGACCCCGCTGTGCTGCTCTCCGAGGGACATCACGTTGACGTCGTTGTCGACCACCACGGGACAGCCGTGCGCGCGGGCGAGGGTGTCGCGTACCGGGAAGCGGTTCCAGCCCACCATGATCGGCGGCGAGACGGGTATGCCCTCGCGGAAGCTGACCGGCCCCGGCAGTCCGATGCCGATCGCGTCGAGTCGCGTGTAGTGCCCTTCGTCGGCCAGCGCACGCAGGAGTTCGCTGACCCGCCCGAGCACGGCGACCGGCCCGGAGCGGATGTCCGCCGGCTCGGAGCAGGAGGCCACCGGCGCCAGCGCGCCGTCGGTGATCTCGATGTCGATGGAGCTGGCGCCCAGATCGACGGCGGCGAAGCGCACCCCGGGATCGAGCTGGACGAGGGTGGAGCGCCGCCCGCCGCGCGACGCGGCGGGGCCGGCCTCGCAGACGCGCCCGGCCGCGACCATGCGGTCGAGTTCGCCGAGCAGCCGCGGGCGCGGGACCTCCAGCCGGTCCGCGAGTTGGGCGCGGGACAGCGGTCCGTTGTCACGCAACAGACTCAACACGCGGTACTGAAGGTTCACGGACTCACTTCCTCTGAACGCCCTCGGAGAGCGTGGGGAGTTGTCGCGGAGGTGGCACGGAGCCCCGGCAACGTGACGCCCGGCGGGGCCCGCGCTCGCGCGCCGCAGGGCGAGGCGCGGGCGACTTCCGGCAACTTTTTCACAGGACGCGGAAAGTTGCCGCACTGTTGACGGAACTCCCGGCCCCGCCACCTGCGAGCACCCGTCTCCCGCGGGGTCCGGGCACAGAACTGCCCCGCCGGTGACAGCGGGGCAGCTCCGTCCCTCCCGGCGTCAGCCGGTGGCGCCTCCCTTCAGCGCTCGCGCGCTCCGGGCCAGTGCCGCGCCGGCCTCGCTGTCCGGCACCAGGGCGGTGTCGGACGCGTAGCCGGCGAACGACTCCAGTACGGCCGCGGCCTGACCGGTGCGGCCCGCGTCGGCGTGCGCCTCCGCCTGGGCGAGCCGTACGGTGAGCCGCTGCTGTCCCTGCGCCGTGATCAGGCCGTCGGCCCGCATCCTGGTGACCAGCCCGCGGATGTCCGCGTAGGACGTACGGGTCGTGAAGGTCACGGTCTTCGTGGCCGTGTTACCGGCCTTGTCCCGGGCCCTGACCGTGAGGTCATGGCTCCCCAGTGGCAGCCGCCACAGCTCCAGCACCTGGCCCGAGGTGACGGGTCTGCCGTCCAGTGTGCCCGTCGCGGTGGCCCCGCCGGACACCGTGTCCTGTAGCGAGAAGACCGGCGTGGGCCTTCCGGAATCCCCGTACACGCCGCCCGCGTCGAGACCGGTCACCGCCACCGTCGGGCCGGTGCGGTCGATCCGTACGGTGAGCGAACCCACCTCGGAGACGTTGCCGCCGTTGTCCGTCGCCCGGTAGCGGACGGTCGTGGCGCCCTCGGTGGACAGGGTGACGGCCGCGTTGGCCGACTGCCACGTCGTCCCCCCGTCGACCGAGTACTGGCGGCTCGCGACCGTCCCGTTGTCGGTCGCCGAGACGGCGAGCGACACGTTGCCGGTGTACCAGCCGTCGTCACCGTTGGGCCGGGGCGGGTTGAGGGTGGCGGTGACCTTGGGCGCGGTCCGGTCCGCGACACCCGCGCCCTGGAAGGTCAGCGAGTCCAGCTCGACACCGCCCGAGCTGGTGACGAAGACCTCGCCGCTCCCCGAAGGCGCTCCGGACAGGGCGGTGGTGACGGTCTTCCAGCCCTCACCGGCCGGAACCGGCACCGTGGCGAACGGCTCCGCGTCGGCCGCGCCCCAGCGCAGCGCCAGAGTGCCGGCGCCACCGGCACGTGTCTGCACCCCGGTGATCCCGGCGAACGACACCGGGTCGTACGCGATCCAGTCACCCGCGTCGAAGGAGGTCAGCTTGCGCTGCCCCGACGCCGTGGTGTCGTCCGTGACCGTGACTCCCTCCGCCGAGTCGTAGTGCTCGGCCTGCATGAGGGCCGGGTTGAGCACCACCTGGGCGTCGCCGGTGGCCGGCGGAACGCCGCCCGCGCCCTTGTCGGTGTAGGTGATTCCGAGAACGCCGAAGACGTTCTCGGTGTCGCCGTGCCCCGCGTCGGTCGGGGTGACGACGCCGCCCGCGCAACCGGTGCCGCTGTTGACCGGGTGCCCGTGCTGGTTGTGCCCGAGACCGAAGGTCCAGGCCGCCTTGGCGCAGTCCGGCGTGGTGCCGTCCTCCGGGTCCTCGACGGCGATGCCGTACGGCACGGCGTCGCCCCAGTTGAAGAACCCGCCGTCGGGCGGCGAGGTGATCCGTACCGTCGGCGCCGTGTTGCCCACGGTGATCTGACGGCTCGACAGGCCGGACTTGCCCTGAGGGTCGGAGACCTTCAGCCGCGCCTGGAACTGCCCGTTCTCCGGATACGTACGGGTGGCCTTGGGCCCGGTGGCGTCGAACGTGCCGTCGCCGTCGAGGTCCCACTGGTAGGTGAGGTCGCCGTTCTCCGGGTCACTGGAGCCCGTGGCGTCGAACGAGACCTCCAGCGGGGCCTGGCCGGACGTCCTGTCGGCCCTGATCACGGCGGTGGGTGCCTTGTTGCCCTCGGCGTAGTCGATCCGGTAGAGGCCGGCGTCGGGGTTCTGCCGGAAGAATCCGTCGCCGTAGTCGAGGACGTAGAGCGCGCCGTCCGGGCCGAACTCCAGGTCCATCGGGTTGTCCCACTGCGGGATGCCGTTCTGCGAACGCTCACTGTTGGGCAGGAGGTTCTCCAGCTTGCTCACCGGGCCGTCCGGCCCGTCGAGCGTGAGCGCGGCGACGTAGTCCTGGGAGAACTCCGCGAAGAACGCCTTGCCGTCCCAGTACTCCGGGAACTTGCCGGGGGAGGGGTTGTCCGCGTCGTAGTGGTAGACCGGGCCGCCCATCGGGGCCTGCCCACCAGGGCCGCCGGGACCGCGGAAGGCGGTCAGCTCGGGCCAGGGCTGGTCGCTGTCCCGGTCGCCGTACCAGAGCGTGGCCGGCGCGGACGCGGGCAGCTCGGTCAGGCCGGTGTTCCAGCGGGAGTCGTTGACCGGCGCCGCGCAGTCGAAGGCGGGGCCGGGTGTGAGGGTGGCGAAGTCGAAGTCCCGGTAGGGCTTGCTGTTGTCACCCGTGCAGTACGGCCAGCCGCTGTTCATGGCCTTGGTCGTGGTCTGCCACTCGACGTATCCCATCGGCCCGCGATTCGGGTCGGCGGTCCCGGCGTCCGGGCCGTAGTCGCCCCACATCACGGCGTCGGTCTCGGGGTCCACCGCCAGCCGGAAGGGATTGCGCAGGCCCATCACGAAGATCTCGGGACGGGTCCTGTCCGTGCCGGGCTCGAAGAGGTTCCCTTCAGGGACGGTGTAACTGCCGTCCTCCTGCACGTGGATGCGCAGGATCTTGCCCCGCAGGTCGTTGGTGTTGCCCGACCCGCGGCGCTCGTCGAGCCCGGGGTTGTAGCCGGCCGCGTCGTTGATCGGCGTGTAGCCGTTGACGTTCGGACCCGACGCCGGGGTGTTGCCACCGGTCGCGAGGTAGAGGTTTCCCTCCCCGTCGAAGTCCACGTCACCGGCCACGTGACAGCACTGGCCGCGGTTGCTGTCGACCCGGATGATCTCCTGCGCGGTGGAGAGGTCGAGCTTGTCCCCGGTCCACTTGAAGCGGGTCAGGGTGTCGTACCCCTCCCACTGCTTCCAGTACGAGTCGTCCTGCCCGGCGGGCAGTTGGAGCGGCGCGGAGCCGGCCGGGGTGTTCAGCGGCGGTGAGTAGTAGAGATAGACCCACTTGTTGGCGGCGAAGTCCGGGTCGAGCGTGACGGTCTGAAGCCCCATCTCGGAGTTCTGGTACACGTCGACGTGGTTGACGACCTTCGTGACGCCGGTGCCGGGGTCGGTGAGCCGTACGTCGCCGTTGCGGGCCGTGTGCAGCACGCGGTTGTCGGGCAGCACGGCGAGGTCGATCGGCTCGCCGGTGTCCTTCGTCAGGGTGACCTTCTCGTAGTTCGACCAGTCCAGGGCGTGTTCATGGCCCGGGTGCGCCTGGGCGGCGGGCGCGAGCGCCACACCGCCCAGCGCGGGGAGTGCCATGAGCAGGACCCCTGTGATCAGGCGTCTCAGAGTGCGGTGCACGGTGATGCGTCTCCTTGATCGCTGGCGGTAGGGAGCGGGCACGGAGGCGCCTCACGTGGAGGCGCCTCCCCTGCCGTGGGCGCTGTTCAGGCGAGGAGCCCTTCGAGCGCGGTGAAGCTGCGCTCCGCCGCACCGAGCGAACCGGGCGGATTGGGCTGGGTGCTGGGCGCGGTGTCCTGCTCCCAGATGCCGACGTGCGAGGCGCGGGGTCCGATGTCGCGGATGAACCTCTCGTACGGGAGGTCGCCGGCGCCGAACTCGACGATGTCGAAGCCGTTGGCGTTCGCCGCGTTGGCGTCGCCGTCCTTCATGTGGAACAGCGGGTAGCGGTAGGGCTGGTTGCGCACGTACGCGGCGGGGTCGAATCCGGGCCAGCGGTACTGGCCCACGTAGGCCCAGTAGATGTCCAGCTCCAGGTAGACGTGGCGCGGGTCGGTGTTCTTGAGGAACACGTCGTACAGCCGGACCGACGGCTGGTCGGTGGCGAACGCGAACTCGCCCGCGTGGTTGTGCTGGTAGAGCTTCAGACCGCGCGCGGTCGCCGCCGCGCCCCAGACGTTGAACTCGTCGGCGGCGGCGCGGTAACCCGCGACGGTGTTGATGTTCGAGGGCGCGTTGGCGGTGCCCACGTGCGGCATCCCGAGTATCTGCGCGGCGTCCAGTTCGGCCTGCAGGTTGGTCCGCAGACTGCCGATGCCGACGTGGCTGCCGACCGCGCGCAGTCCGTGGTCGTCGAGCAGCGTGCGGATCTCCGGGAGAGTGATCTGCCGGCCCAGGATCGAGGTGGACTGGGTGTATCCGGCGAACTCGATCTCCTTGTAGCCGATCCGGGCCAGTTCGGGGAGGACGACGGCGAAGCCGAGCGCACTGACCTTGTCGCGGATGCTGTAGAGCTGGATGCCGATCCGGTCCTTGGGGATGGTCAGACCGCTCGGTGCTGCGGCGGCCGAGGTCGCTGCGGCCCCGGTGACGGAGGCCGCGGCGAGGGCCACGGTGGTGCCGACGGTGGCGCGCAGGAAGTCCCTGCGGTCGAAGGACTTGCGGATATGACTCACGGTCACTCCTGGGTACTGAGGAGAAGGACGTACGGGGGCGGGGCGCATGGGCCGCTCGGCGGTTCGCGCCCGGCGACGTGGTTCCCGGGGGCGACTGGGGACCGGGCGTGTGCGACGGCGGGAGGGGAGCCGAGGCGCTGTGCGGAGGTACGGCGACGGGGGCGGGCCGCCCGTCACCAGCCGGTGCCGCCGGGCGGACCATCACGCGGGGCGCCGGCTGTACCGCTCGGCGTCAGAGGCTGGACCTGCCTGCCCCGTGGGCTTCGGCCCGTGCCTCGGCGGCGCGGGCGGCGGCCTTCTCGGCGAGCTCGGCACCCCGGTCTTCCGGCGCCGCCTCCTTCGCCGAGCGGGAGGACGAGGCGGTGGCGGAGGCGGTCTCGCCGGTGACAGTGCCCCGGACACGTGCCAGTTCGCCCACGACCAGGACGGGGTCGTTTCCGGTCGCGGTGAGCCCGCCGCGCACGATCGCGTTGTCGAGCACGGCCTTCGCGGTGTTGTCGGTGACCGCGAGGTTGCCGCCGAAGTACGAGGCGCCCGCACAGGAGCCGAGGAGGCCCTCGCCACCGAGCTGGAGGTTGTCCGCGTTGCCCGCGTACTTCGCGGCGCCGTACACCTCGCTGGCGCAGAACACGCCGCCGAGGGTGTTTCCGTCGACGGTGAGCGCGCCCTTGACGGTGGAGTCGTACACATCGCTGTACTGGTTGCCGTCGCCCGTCAGTGAGCCGCTGAGCGTGCTCCCGGAGACGTACAGCTCGCCGGCACCGGTTCTGACGTTCCCGCCGAGCGTCGAATCGACCACGTAGACGAATCCCTCGGTGGCGTCGACCGCCTTGAGGTTGCTCTTCTCCAGGTGCGCGCCGAAGGCGGACTCGGTGGTCAGCGCGCCCTTCACGGTGGTGTCGGTGAGATCGAGGTAGGCGTTCTCCTCGACGGTCACCGCGCCGTTGAAGGTGGCACCCGCCGCCACGAGGTCGGCTCCGGCCTCGACCGTCACCGAGCCCTTGACCTTCGTGCCGGTCAGGGTGCAGGACTTCCCGGCCGGCACGACGAGGTCGTTGCTGACGGTCACGGCCCCGCCGTCACCCACACAGGTGGTGTAGAGCGCGGCCTGGGCCGAGCCGGAGAAGGCCACCAGGGTCCCGGATGCCACCAGTGAGGCCGTCGCGATGAACGTGCGAATCTTCATGTCGCTTCCCTTCCACTGCGTTCACGGCGGGGTCGGAGACCCGGCCGGTTTCCCCGTTCCGACGGGGGTGCTGAGACGGTGCGTGCGCGACGACCGCTTGCCTGCGATCGCGCGGTGCCTCGTGACGGGCGGGGCCCGGCCGTGGGGGGAGAGACGTGGAGAGATTCGTGAGGTGAGGAGCGCTCGGGGGAATGCCGATCGGCTGTGGTGTTACCTGGGCGAAACGTATGTCTCGATGCGCCGAGAGATTAGGGCGCGGCCCGGGGGACTGTCCAGAGGTTCGGTACGAATCTCCTGAACTTTCTGATGATTCATCAAAAGATGTGGACCACCGGTGAAAAGGGAGGGCGGGGCGGCCGGAGATCGGAGGCGAGGGTGCGCGCCGGGCACCGTGTTCAGGCGCGGACGCCCGGGCCTGGGCCGATTCCGCCTACGGTCGTCTCACAGCCAGGGGTGACAGGTCCGTCGAGCCGGCGCCGGTCGTGCCCCCGGTCGTTACGGCTGAGGGGCGGGCCCGCCGGTCAGTCTCCTCTCCCAGAACACTTCGTCACGCCATGCGCCGTCGGCGTGGAAATGCTCGTGGGCGATGCCCCAGGGGCTGAATCCGTGCTTGCGGAGAATCGCCTGGGACGCGAGGTTCTCCATCTGGGTGTGTGCCTCCAGCCGATGCAGACTCAGCTCGTCCGCGGCGATCCGCAGTGCGAGGCCGACGGCACGGCTCGTGTGACCGAGGCCATGGTGGAGCGAAGAGACCCAGTAGCCGAGGAGCCCTTCTGGAACGGGCCGCGCAGGATCGAGCTGATGGTCACCTGTCCGACGACGGCGCCGTCGGAGACCACGACGCCGGGCCATGCGAGCCCCTGGTCATGGAAGGCCAGAAGGGATTCGATGACCTGGGCCTGCCCCTCGGGCGTGTAGAACCCCACGGGCCTCGCGGGCAGCCAGCGCGCGTAAGCCTGCCGGTCCCGGGCGAGCAGCCCGGCGAGCACGGCGCCGTCGGAGGGCTCGATCAGGCGGATCAGCGTGGAGCTCACGGGTGTCCTGCTGCCTTGTCAGCGGTGGAAGCCGACCGGTCGCGCGGCAGTCCTACGGCGGCGCGGCCCGATCTTCGGTCTCAGAGGACCGCCTCGCCGTCCGCCGCCGGTGGGCGTCACCGCGCGCGGCAGCCGTGCCGTGCTTCCCTCGTATGGCTCCGGGAGCCCGGGCCGACCGCTTGATCGCGCCGGGGCGGGGTAGCGAAATGGCATGGCCACTGACACCACACCCACCGACCCGAGCGGTTACGTGCAGCCCGAGATCGACGTCCAAGCGCTGACCGAGGTGCTCGACGGCGAGTACGCCGAGATCCGCGACCTCGTCCGCACCAACCTGGTGACGTACGCCTCCGTCCTCGAGGAGGCCGACGAGCTCGGCTTCGACGCGTTTCGCGAGCGGGTGCGTGAGCTCGTGGTCGAGATGGCCGCGACGGGCCAGACCGGCATGGGCTTCCCGGGCAAGTACGGCGGGGGCGGCGACATCGGCGCCTCGATCGCCGCGTTCGAGACGCTTGCCTTCGGTGACCTCTCGGTGCTGGTGAAGGTCGGCGTGCAGTTCGGCCTCTTCGGCGGAGCGATCCTGCAGCTGGGCACCGAACGCCACCACGACGCCTATCTGCCGGACCTGATCACCGGGAAGCTGATGGGATGCTTCGCGATGACCGAGACCGGGCACGGCTCCAACGTCCAGGCGCTGGGCACCCGCGCGACGTACGACGCCGCCCGCCAGGAGTTCGTCATCACCACCGGCGGCGACCATGCCCGCAAGGACTACATCGGCAACGCGGCGCGCCACGCCGAGCTGGCGGTCGTCTTCGCCCAGCTGGAGGTCGGCGGGGAGTCCCGGGGGGTGCACGCGTTCGTCGTGCCGGTCCGGTCCGGCGGCGAGGTGGCGCCCGGCGTCCGGATCGAGGACGACGGCCGCAAGATGGGCCTCAACGGCGTGGACAACGGACGCATCTGGTTCGACGGCGTACGGGTGCCGCGTGAGGCGCTGCTCAACCGGTTCGCGGATGTCACCGCCGAGGGTGTCTACGAGAGCCCGATCGAGAACCCCGACCGCCGCTTCTTCACCATGCTCGGCACGCTGGTGCAGGGCCGCGTCAGCGTGGGCGGCGCCGGGGTCAACGCGTCCAAGGTCGCCCTCGCGATCGCCACGAAGTACGCCGTGCGGCGCCGGCAGTTCGAAGCGGCCTCGGACGCGGAGGAGCAACTGCTCCTCGACTACGGTCTGCATCAGCGCCGTCTGCTGCCGCTCATCGCGCGTACGTACGCGCTGCACTTCGCGCAGGACGTCGTGCGCACGCAACTGCACGAGGTCTTCTCCGGCATCAAGGACGACGCGCAGGCGCGGCGCCGACTGGAGGCACGGGCCGCCGGCACCAAGGCGCTCGGCACCTGGCACGCCACCCGGGTCGTCCAGGAGTGCCGCGAGGCGTGCGGCGGCGCCGGCTATCTCACCGTCAACCGGTTCGCCGCACTCAAGGCCGACAGCGACATCTTCACCACCTTCGAGGGCGACAACCACGTCCTGCTGCAGCTCGTGGCCCAGGGCCTGCTCACCCATTACGCTGCCGAGTTCGAGGACCTGGACCAGCTCGGCATGGTCCGCTACGTCACCGGCCTCGCCGTCGAGACGGTCATCGAGAAGACCTCGGCCCACAAGCTGCTCGAGCGGGTCCGTGACCTGCTGCCCGGCGGCGACGAGTGGGACCAGGAAGCCGGCCTGCTCGACTCGGAGTACCACCTCGCGATGCTCCGCTACCGCGAGGAGCACATGCTCGCCGGCGTGGCCCGCCGGCTCAAGCGCGGGGTCGACCAGAAGCGCCACCCCGGCGTCGTCTTCTCGCAGGTGCAGGACCACGTCATCGCGGTCGCCCACGCACACGTCGAACGCCTGGTGCTGGAGGCGTTCGTCGACAAGGTGCGCACCCTGCCGGAGGGCGGCAACAAGGTCGCGCTGGGCCTGCTGTGCGACCTGTTCGCCCTGTCCACGATCGAGGCGGACCGGGCCTGGTTCATGGAGCACGGCCGGCTGACCGTCCAGCGCTCCAAGGCGATCAGCCGTGAGGTGAACGACCTCTGCCGCAAGGTCCGCCCCCTGGCGACCGGCTTCGTCGACGCCTGGGGCATCCCGCCGGAGATGCTGCGCGCGCCGGACCTGGTGGGCTGAGCCGGCCGCCCGATAATCAGCTGCGGCAGGTCCGTGGGCGCTCCCATACTGAGCGGGCTCACTCTCCCGCGTCCCGAAGGAAAACCTCCGCGTGCAGGCTGCCGTCACGGTCACCCCCGCCCAGATCCCCGACCTGCTGCTCGGGCTCGCCACCGTGCGGCCCGTGTTCCTCTGGGGAGCGCCGGGCATCGGCAAGTCGTCGCTCGTACGCGGCTTCGCCGAGTCGCTGGGACTGGAGTGCGTCAGCCTCCTCGGGACGCAGCTCGCACCCGAGGACCTGATCGGCGTGCCGCAGATCCGCGACGGGCGGTCCGTGTTCTGCCCGCCGGAGAGCATCGCGCGCGACGAACCGTACTGCCTCTTCCTCGACGAGCTGAACGCCGCCACCCCCGATGTCCAGAAGGCGTTCTACTCGCTGATCCTGGACCGGCGGATCGGATCGTACGAGCTCCCCGCCGGCTCGATCGTCATCGGAGCCGGCAACCGCGCCACGGACAACGCGCTGGCCAGACCGATCGCGTCCGCCCTGGTCAACCGGCTCACCCACGTCCATCTGCGGGCCTCGGCCGGTGACTGGCTGGTGTGGGCGGGGGAGAACGGCATCCACCCCTGGGTGACGGACTACGTCACCGACCGCCCCGACCACCTGTGGTCGCAGCCGCCCAAGACCGAGGAACCCTTCTCCACACCTCGTTCCTGGCACATGCTCTCCGACGCCCTGCACTCCTTCGGCCCGGGTATCGGCGAGGACACGCTGAAGGTGATCGTGCACGGCACGCTGACGCCCGCACACGCCGTCTCCTTCTGCGGCTACGCGAAGATCGTGCGCCACACCTTCGGCATCGAGGCGATCCTCAAGGGCGACGCGTCCTGGCCGGCCCGGATCGAGGACCGCGACCTCCTCTACTACCTGGCCGAGGCGTTCCGCGGACGGCTGGTGAAGGAACTCCCGCGGCAGAAGGAGCACGTCTCCGAGTCGATGCGGCAGACCTCCTACCGGGCCAAGTCGCTGCTCGTGCGGCTCGCCGAGATCTCGGTCGAGGTCGCGCAGACCGTCATCGCGGACGACGCCGACGGACAGCCGGTGCTGCCCGCCTGGTTCCTCGTCGAGGCGGCACGCGACATGCCCCGGCTGGTCGAGGCCCGGCGATGAACGCCCCGGCGGGCGGGAGCACGGGCCGGAACGGGAAGAAAAGCAAGGGCGACAAGCCCGACCCGGCCGCCGAGGCGTTCGCGGCGGGCCTCGTGCTCCTCAACCGGAACCCGGCCTTCCGGGCGGTCGGCTTCTCCGTCTGCCGGAAGGCCACGTGTGAGCTGACACCGGCCGGGGGACTGGCCGCCGTCACCTCCGGCGGCGTCGTCCACGCACATCCCAGGAAGCGGGCGGAGCCGGCGGAATGGGCCTGGGTCCTCGCCCACTGCGCGCTGCATCTGGGCTTCGGCCATGTGCCCGCCTCCAAGGACGATCCGCGCGTGCAGCCCGACCGGTACGAGCTCGCGGCCCGCTGTACGGTCGTCAACCGCTTCCTGCTCACCGTCCCCGTGGGCCGTCCGCCCGACCACCTGCCGGCTGCCTACCCGGGGGGCGACGAGGAGCAGCTCGCGGCCCGCTGGCGACGCGACGGCATCCCCGCCGCCTACGAGGAGTGCGGCACAGCCGGCGGGCACCCCGACCAGGTCCTCACGACCTGGAACGCGTGGAACACCGCTGTCCCCGACTGGGAGACCGCCTTCGCCCGCGCGCTCACCCGCAGCGTCTCCACCGCCATGGACGCGGCGGGCGGCCGTCTCGACCGGGAGACCGGAGCGCGCACACCGCAGCAGCCCTGGGACAGAGCCCTGAACTGGTTCGTTTCCTCGTATCCGCTGCTCGGCGGGCTCGCCGCCGGGCTCTCCGTCGTGGCCGACGCCGAACTCGCCCGTGCGCAGGACATCGCGATCGCCGCGGTGAGCCCGGCAGCCGGCGAGATCTACGTCAACCCGCTGCGGAAGCTCACCGACGACGAATGGCGCTTCGTCCTCGCCCACGAGATGCTGCACGCCGCCCTGCGCCACGGTGAACGCCGAGGTGGCCGCGACCCGTTCCTCTTCAACGTCGCGGCCGACTACGTCGTCAACGACTGGCTCGTCCAGATGCGCGTGGGCGAGATGCCCGAAGGACTGCTGTACGACCCGGAGCTGCGAGGCCTGTCGTCGGAGGAGGTGTACGACCGGATCGTGGGCGACCTGCGCCGCCGTCGCCGGCTCGCGACCCTGCGGGGGAGGGGCGCCGGCGACATCCTCGGCGAGCCGCTGCCGCACGCCGGCGCCCGCCCGTACACCGACCTGGACGACTTCTACCGGCGGGGTCTCGTCCAGGGCTTCGACCTGCACCAGTACGGCGAGCGAGGGCTGTTGCCCGCCGGACTGATCCAGGAGATCCGGGCGCTGGCCCACCCGCCCGTGCCGTGGGACGCGCAACTCGCCCGCTGGTTCGACGAGTACGTGCCCCGGCCGGAGCCCGTACGCTCCTACGCCCGCCCCGCCCGGCGGCAGGCGTCGACCCCGGACATCCCCCGCGCCGGCCGGTCCTTCCCTCCCGAGGAGACGGCCCGCTGCACCTTCGGAGTCGTACTCGACACATCCGGCTCGATGAACAGCACACTGCTCGGCAAGGCGCTCGGGGCGATCGCCTCGTACGCGGAGGCGCGCGACGTGCCGGCGGCGCGTGTGGTGTTCTGCGACGCGGCGGCGTACGACGCGGGGTACCTGCCCCCGGCCGAGATCGCGGGCCGGGTGCGGGTGCGCGGTCGCGGCGGCACCGAACTGCAGCCGGGCATCGACCTGTTGCGGAGGGCCGGCGACTTCCCGCCGACGGCCCCGGTACTCGTCATCACCGACGGCTGGTGCGACACACTGCGGATCCGGCGCGATCACGCCTTTCTGATCCCGCAGGGTGCCACTCTGCCGTTCACTCCGCGCGGCCCGGTGTTCCGGCTGGCCTGAGGGGCCGGCGCCACGGTCCGAGCGAAGCGGACACGCGCGGTGGACAGCCGGCCGAGCCGGCATGGGGATGAAGCCGCGCCGATGTCCACTTCGTCCTCTAAAGGATGAACCACGAACGGATACCCGTATGCCGTGGTCAACGACTCTTCACGCTGCTGCTGTGCACAAGACGAGCAATGATCAGGACAGGCGCCGCCGGCCCGGGACCGCCAGGGTGGGAAAGCAACGGCAAGGTCAGGCCGCCCCCACGGCCCCGGCGGGCCCCGCCGCGGGCGTGCCCCGCCGGGCAGCGCTGAGGGAGCAGGCGCGGTACTGGTTCGACAACACGCTCGCAGGTGGTGCGGCGGCCCTCATCGGTTGGCTCGCCGTCGCGTGTCTGGTCATCGTCGTCCCGGCCAGCGCGATCCTGGTGTGGACGGACGACCAGGCGCCCGACGACCGGTGGGCGAAGGCCGCTGCGGTGTGGCGGAGCGTCGGACAGACCCTGCGGCTGGGCGGAGAGCCCGGATCGCCCCTGCGTGTCGTCCTGTCGGTCTTCCTCGCCCTGGTCGCCCTCTTCTACGTGTCCACCCTCGTCAGCCTGATCACCGCCGCGATCACCGAGAAGCTCCTGGACCTCCGGCGAGGCCACTCCACCGTCCTGGAGGACGGCCACACCGTCGTACTCGGGTGGTCCGACCAGATCGTCACGGTCGTGGCCGAGATCGTGGAGGCCAACGCCAACCAGGGGCGGAGAGCCATCGCCGTCCTGGCCGACCGGGACAAGACGGACATGGAGGAGGAGTTGCGTACCGAAGTGGGTGACACAGGGGGCACCCGGATCATCTGCCGCAACGGGCGCCCGACCGACCCGGCCGCGCTCGAACGGGTCAGCCCGGCCACGGCGGACGTCGTCCTGGTGCTGCCGCGCGACGAACCCGACGAGGACGCCGAGATCGTCAAGAACCTGCTGTCCCTCCGGGCGGCGATCGACGACGACTGCCGCGCCCGGATCCTGGCTGTGGTCCGGGACGGCCGCTACCGGCTGGCCGCCACTCTCGCCGCCGGGCCGGGCGCGGTCGTGCTGGAGATCGACGACATCACCGCACGGCTCGTGGCGCAGTGCGCCCGGCAGCCCGGACTGTCGACCGTGTACCAGGAGTTGCTCGACTTCGCCGGCGACGAGTTCTACGTGGTCGAGGCGCCGGCACAGGCCGGCCGCACGTTCGCCGAAATCCTGACGGCCCATTCGGCCTCGACGGTGGTCGGCATCGTGCGGGCGGGCGGGGAACTGCGGCTCAACCCGTCACCCGACTCGCTCCTTCGTACCGGCGACCGGATCGTCGTGATCGCGGAGGACGACGACACCACGACGGAGGCCCCTGAGCCCGCGCCCGTCGACGTGTCGGTGATCGTGTCCCGGCCACCGGCAGCGGCGCGGTCCGAACGGCTGCTCCTGCTGGGGTGGAACCGCCGCGCACGCCGCATCGTCCGCCATCTGTCCGACCACGTCGGCCCCGGCGCGGTCCTCCACGTGGTGGCAGACGGCGGGGAGCCCACCGCCGCGGAGGTGCGCGCCGCGGAGGCGGAGGTCACCGGCCGCCTCACGGTCGTCCTGCGCCCCGGAGATCCCACCTTGCCCGGGACGGTGAACGGCCTGGACCTCGCCGCGTACGACGGCGTCATCGTCCTCGGCCCCGACCGCGGGACCTGTAACGGTGCGCCGGACGACCGCACGCTGGTCACCCTGCTGCTCCTGCGCGATCTGGAACGCACATCGGGGAGCCCGGTCGCGGTGGTCACCGAGATGACCGACGACCGCAACAGGGCCATCGCGCCGGTCGGCCCCGGAGCCGACTTCGTCGTCAGCGGCAAACTGGTCGGCCTTCTGGTCTCGCAGATCTCGCAGAACTGGCATCTCGCCGACCTGTTCGAGGAACTCCTCGCTGCCGGCGGCAACACGATCCAGCTCAAGCCGGCCGGCCACTATGTGAGGGCGGGGTGCCGCGCCTCCTTCGCCACCGTGGTCGAGTCGGCTTCGCGCCGGGGGGAGTGCGCCATCGGATACCGGTGCAGTGACCGCGCGACGACGGGGCCCGGCTACGGGGTGCGGGTCAACCCCCGCAAGACCGAGGTCCGGCGCTGGAACGAGAGCGACGATGTCATCGTGATCACCCGGGACTGACACGGTCCTCCTCCGCGTCACGGACCAGGAGGGCGATCCGCACCCGGTTCCCGGCCGCCGGCTCGGCGAACAGGGCGCCGGTGCGCGCCTTGACGCTCGCGACGGAGATGTCCGGCCTTCGCGCGACATCGGTGAGGACATCATGCGCACGCTCGCGGCGGACCACGATCCCGCCGTGCGCCGGGCACTCGCGCACCACCCGTGCCTGCCTCTCCACCTGCTCGGCGGAATGACGGGGCGCGTCAAGATCGGCCGACGCTGCTGCCGCGCATCGCCGACGCGTCCCCTTCCGACGTCGCACGGCTCGCCGCGTCCCCGGATCCGGTGATCCGGTCACTCGTGGCGGCGCGCCGTGACCTCCCGCCCGACCTGCGCGACGCACTGGCCGCCGATCATGACGCCGAGGTGGTCAAGGCCGTCGCCTCGCACTCCGGCCTCACCGAGGCGCAGGGCTTCTCGCCGACGACGACCAGCAAGTGGTCGAGGCCGCGGCGTCCGATCCGCCGCTGCCGGTGGGGAGATGGAGAAGCGCATCCGGTGATCCTTCCCGCTCCGGAACGCGTGCCAGCCTCCGTATCTCGGAGATGCGTCTCACCATGTGGCACAGACGTTTGACATTAGATGAGCTTATGGACAATAAAGGTGATGCTTTGGCCATATATTCACGTCCTGCTGTCCAGAGGCTGTGAGGGCTGCTCCACCTAGACGAATGAGTAACGCCGTGTCCCATGCCGCCCCCGACCGCGCATCCATCGACCCCGCGGAGGAATGGGACGCCTGGCGTGCCGAGCGCCACCGCGCGCTCACGTCCCCGACCGGCAATCTCGCCCTGGTCGAGACCCGCTGGGCTCCGGCGGGCGAGGTCCCGGACGTGGCGGACGCGCGCGCGGGTCTGCCGGACACCGTGACCGTCACCACACTCCGGCGCACCGACCGGGTCAGCGGCGAGGACGAGCACGGTCTGCGGTTCTGGGACGCCGACGCGCCCGCCATCCGCCACTTCGACCGGGTGGACGCCTTCCCCTACGACCCCGCCTGGGTCCTGGAAGCCTCGTACACGCCCGTCCCCGGCGCCCGGCGCATCGCTTTCGAGCACATCCGGGACAACGGCGGCAGCCGCGACCTGGTCGTCCCCGGAGACATCACGCTCACCGTCGACGGACGCGCGTACACGCTCAGCGCCTTCGACGACGACGGCACGCTGCTGCTCGTCTTCGGCGACCCGACCAACGGTGACATCACCTACGGGGCCGGCCGCTTCCTCTTCGTACGGCGTACGGACGACGAGACCCGGGTCGTCCTCGACTTCAACCGGGCCTTCGTGCCGCCCTGCGGATTCTCCGATCAGTACAACTGTCCGATGCCGCCGCGGCAGAACCGCTTCCACCTGCCCGTCGAGGCCGGCGAGAAGCTCCCTGTCTTCCGTGACGGCTTCGACGCCCAGCACTGATCACCCCGCAGCTCCCCGCACCGAAAGAGCCCTCACCCCATGAGCACCAAGAAGAACGCCCTCTACGGCACCGCCTCCGCCGCCGCCCTCGCCCTGACCCTGACCGCCTGCGGCGGCTCCGGCGGGTCCAGCGCCTCGGGCGGCACCTGGGACAAGGACGCGGTCGTCAACATCGGCTCCCTCTACGAGCCGCAGAACCTCGACAACACCGCGGGTGGCGGCCAGGGAGTCACCGAGGCGCTCAACGGCAACGTCTACGAGGGTCTGTTCAGGCTGACCGACGACGGCAAGGTCGACGAGCTCCTCGCCCAGGACCACGAGACCAGCGCCGACGGCCTCACCTACACCTTCACCCTCCGCGACGGTGTGAAGTTCCACAGCGGCAAGGAACTCACCAGCCAGGACGTCAAGTACAGCCTGGAGAAGGTGCTCGCGGACGACTCGCAGTCCGCCCGCAAGAGCAATCTCGAGGTCGTCAAGGACATCGCCACCCCGGACGCGCGGACCGTGAAGATCACGCTGTCCAAGAAGTCGATCTCCTTCGTCTACAACCTCTCCTACGTCTGGATCATCAACTCCCAGGCGAAGAACCTGAAGACGACCGAGGACGGCACCGGCCCGTACACCCTGAACAAGTGGACCCGTGGCTCCGCGCTGAGCCTGAACCGCTTCGCCGGTTACTGGGGCGACGCCGCCGCCAACAAGCAGGTCGTCTTCCACTACTACAAGGACGCGACGGCGCTGAACAACGCGCTGCTGACGAACGCCGTCGACGTGGTCACGAGCGAGCAGTCGCCCGACGCCCTGGAGCAGTTCAAGAGCAACGGCGACTACAAGGTGAACGACGGCGACTCCACCACCAAGCTGCTGCTGGCGTTCAACGACAAGGCCAAGCCCTTCACCGACGTCAAGGTGCGCCGGGCCGTGTCCGCCGCCATCGACGACAAGAAGCTCCTGGAGTCCGTCTGGGGCGGCTACGGCAAGCAGATCGGCTCGATGGTGCCGCCCACCGACCCCTGGTACGAGGACCTCACCGACGTCGACGCCCACGACGTGACGAAGGCCAGGAAGCTGCTCGCCGAGGCCGGTTACGCCAAGGGCTTCAGCTTCACCCTCGACACCCCCAACTACGACCCCCACCCGACGGCGGCGACCTTCATCAAGTCCCAGCTCGCCAAGGTCGGCATCACGGTCGAGATCAACACGATCACGCCGGACGAGTGGTACACGAAGGTCTACAAGAACCACGACTTCACGGCCACGCTCCAGGAACACGTCAACGACCGCGACCTGGTCTGGTACGGCAACCCCGACTTCTACTGGGGCTACGACAACCCGCAGGTCAGCAAGTGGGTTGAGCAGGCTGAGGAAGCCTCCACCACCGCCGAGCAGACCGAGCTGCTCAAGAAGGTCAACCGGCAGACCGCCGAGGACGCCGCCAGCGACTGGCTGTACCTCTACCCGCAGATCGTCGTCGCGAACAACACGCTCTCCGGCTACCCGCTCAACGGTCTGAACTCCCAGTTCTTCGCCTACGACATCAAGAAGACGGGCTGATGGCTCGCTATCTGCTGCGCCGGCTCGCCTTCCTCGCCGTATCGCTGGCCCTGGCGAGCGTGGTGCTGTTCGTGCTGCTGCGCATGCTGCCCGGCGACCCGGCCAACGCGCTCACCGCGGTGGGCGCCGGCCCCGAGCAGATAGCCGCGGCCCGGCACTCCATCGGTTCCGACCGCCCGCTGCCCGAACAGTTCACCCACTGGCTCGGGCAGTTGGCGAGCGGCGACCTCGGTACCTCGTTCGTCAGCTCGCTGCCCGTGGGACCCGAGGTCACCACCCGGCTGGACGTCACCGTGCCGCTCACCCTGGCCGCGTTCGTCCTCGCCGTCCTGGTCGCCGTACCCGCGGGGTTCGTCGCCGCGTACAAGCGGCACACCTGGTACGGCGCGCTGCTCAGCGGCGTGTCCCAACTGGGCATCGCGATACCCGTGTTCTGGCTCGGCATGATCCTGATCGCGGTGTTCGCGCTGAACGCGGGCTGGCTGCCGTCCGGCGGGTTCCCTCAGGACGGCTGGTCCGACCCCGCAGAGGCGTTCCGCGCCCTCGTCCTGCCGGTCGTGACCATCGCCCTCGTGATGAGCGCGTCCCTGATCCGCTACGTCCGCTCCGCCACCCTCGACGTCCTCGGCAGCGACTACCTGCGGACCGCCCGCGCCCTCGGCTCGTCCTTCGGGCGCGCCATGTGGCGGCACGGTCTGCGCAACGGCGCCGTGCCGGTGATCTCCGTCCTCGGCATCGAACTCGCCTCGACGCTGCTCGGCGCCGTCGTCGTGGAGTCGGTGTACGCGCTGCCGGGCCTCGGCTCGCTGCTCGCCACCGGCATCGCGCAGCACGACTACCCGGTCATCCAGGGCGTGCTGTTCGTCTCCACCCTCGCGGTGCTGGTGATCGGCTTCGTGGCCGACCTGGTCCAGCGGATCATCGATCCGCGGCTGCGCGGCCGACTCTCGGGAGGTGCCCGATGACCGGCACGGACCTGCTCACCCCCACGAAGCCGCCCATGAGGCCCTCCGCGAAGCCGCGCTCACGGCGCTCCGCCACCCTCACCGTCGGGTGCGTACTGGCCGGTCTGATCGTCCTGCTGGCCGTGGTGTCGTTCTTCTGGCTGCCCTACGACGCCGAGGACACCTCCGGCGGACGGCTCGCCGGGCCCGGCGGCGGTCACCTGCTGGGCACCGACAAGCTCGGGCGCGACCTGTTCACCCAGGTGATGACCGGCTCCCGCATCGCCGTCGAGGCGGGGCTCGGTTCGGTGACGGTCGCCGCCGCCATCGGGGTCACCCTGGGAGTGCTCGCGGCGTTCGCACAGGGCTGGATCGACGACACGCTCTCGGCGTTCCTCGACATCCTCATCGCCTTCCCGACGCTGCTGCTGGCGATGCTCATCGTCGCCGCACGGTCGGCGACGCTCGGCTCGGCGGTCCTTGCGATCGGCCTGGCGCAGAGCGCGGTCGTGGCGCGGCTGGTGCGCATCCTGGTCAAGCGGGTCCTGGCCCAGGACTACATCACCGCCGCCCGTACCTCCGGCACCTCCTGGCCGCGCACGGTCCTCTCCCACGTCCTGCCCAACATCTGGCCCACACTGGTGGTCAACCTCGCCCTGCAGTTCGGCCTCGCCGTGCTCGCCGAGGCCGGGCTCTCCTACCTGGGACTCGGAGCGCCGCCGCCCAACGCGTCCTGGGGCCGCATGCTCCAGGAGGCCCAGGCCACCTTCACGACGGCGCCGGCCGGCGCGCTCGCGCCCGGCATCCTGCTCGTACTGCTCGTCATCGGTGTGAACCTCGTCGCCGACGGCCTGCGTGACACCCTCGACCCGGCCACCCGGCGGAGGCGCACGTGACTCTCCTCGACGTACGCGGACTGACCGTCCACGCCCCCGACGGGCGGACCCTGGTCGACGACCTGTCCTTCGCGGTGGCCGGGGGTGAACGGCTCGGTCTCATCGGCGAATCCGGCTCCGGCAAGTCTCTGACCACGCTCGCCGTGCTCGGGCTGCTGCCCGACGGCATGACCTCGGCCGGCAGCGTGGAACTGGCCGGGACGCAGACCGTGGGCGCCGCCGAGAAGCGGCTCACCGCCGTACGCGGGCGGGACGCGGCCGTGGTCTTCCAGGAGCCGCTGACCGCACTGGACCCGCTGATGCGGCTGGGCCGCCAGATCGCCGAACCGCTCGCCCGCCGCACGGGCCTCAAGGGAAAGCAGCTCCGCGGGGCCGTGCACGCCGCCCTCGAACAGGTACGGCTGCCCGAACCCGACCGCATCGCCCGCGCCTTCGCGCACGAGATCTCCGGCGGCCAGCGTCAGCGCGTCGCTCTCGCGATGGCGCTGGCCTGCGAGCCGAGGCTGCTCATAGCCGACGAGCCCACCACCGCCCTGGACGTGTCCGTGCAGGCGGAGATGCTGGAGCTGATCGACGGCCTGGTGCGGGAACGGGAGATGGCCGTGCTGTTCGTCAGCCACGACCTCGCCGTCGTGGCCAGGGTCACCGACCGGGTGCTGGTCATGAAGGACGGCCGGGCCGTCGAGCAGGGCGCGGTCCACGACATCGTGCGCGCGCCACGCGAGGAGTACACCAGGGCTCTGGTCGCCAGTGCCCGGAAGCTGGAGTCCGCCCTGGACCTGAGGAGCCCGCGATGACACCGGTGCTGGAGCTGAAGGACGCCGCGGTGCGCTACCGGGGGGCCGCCTCCGACGTGGTGCGGGACGTGTCCCTCG
The DNA here is from genome assembly GCF_044751065.1 of Streptomyces sp. NPDC088746. Classification (NCBI taxonomy): domain Bacteria; kingdom Bacillati; phylum Actinomycetota; class Actinomycetes; order Kitasatosporales; family Streptomycetaceae; genus Streptomyces; species Streptomyces sp. NPDC088746. The sequence continues at coordinate 695,382 of NZ_JBIVLA010000003.1, read as the reverse complement.
CCGTCGAGGCGGGCGAGAGCCTCGCACTGGTCGGCGAGTCCGGCGCGGGCAAGACCACGCTGCTGCGCCTGTTGCTGGGGCTGGCCCGCCCCACGGCCGGTACGGTCCGATTCGACGGCGCCGACCTGAACCCGCGCGACCGCGAGCAGATGCGCCGTTTCCGGCGCAGCGTGCAGTGCGTCTTCCAGGACCCCTACTCCTCGCTCGACCCCAGCCGGAAGGTCGGCGCGATCGTCGCGGAACCGCTGCGCTCCCTCGGGCTCGCCACCCGCTCCGCTGCGGCGCCCCAGGTGGCCACGGCGCTGGAGCGCGTAGGCCTCGAGGCGGACGCCGTCGACCGCTACCCGCACGAGTTCTCAGGCGGCCAGCGCCAGCGCATCGCCATCGCCCGCGCCACGGTCTGCGATCCGCGCGTCCTGCTGGCCGACGAACCGGTCAGCGCGCTGGACGTCACCACCCGGGTGAAGGTCGTCGACCTGCTGGCCGAGCTGAAGGAGGAGCGGGGGCTGACGCTGGTGATGGTCTCCCACGACCTGTCGGTCGTGGCCTCCTTGTGCGAGCGCACCGCCGTGCTGGAACGTGGCCGTGTCGTCGAGCAGGGAGCCACCTCCCAGGTGCTCGGTGAACCCGCGCACTCCTACACCCGCCGGCTGATCGAGAGCGTGCCGCGACTGCCGGCGGTGTGACCGGCCCGCTCACACCGCTCAGGTCAGGAGCCGGCGTGGCCGGGCTGACGTCGCTTCCGTCCTGGACGTGATCTCCCCGCGTGATCGCCGCGGGGCACGGGGCCGGCTCCGGGGGGCAGTCGGCGCGTCCGCCGACTGCCCTGCCGACTCATCGCATTCCCGGCCCGCGGCTTCCGGCTCGGTCCTTCGCGATGTTTTGTATCTTCTTGGTGCTGCCCGACTCGGCGAGCAGGGCCAGTACCGCCGGTGACGTCGACTCCGTGGCGAGGACGCGCTGCATCCAGTCCGTGACCTTCGCCAACTCGGCCGGCGTCGACACGTGACCGTCCTTGACGGACAGGTAGAACAGCCAGTCGTCCATGCGGCGGCGGATGAAGTCGCGATACCCCTCAGCCCTGAGCCGGCCGATCTCCGGTAGCAGTCCGGCCGACCACCGCCGGAACTCCGCGGGGCCGGTCACCTTCATCGCGATCCGGTCCACGAGCTCGACCACCGCGGTCTTGGACACCATCTCGACGGGATCGCGCAGGATCGTGGCCACCACCTCGCGGTCCCGGTCGCGGCTCCGTGAGGCAGCGGTCACCGAGACGACGCGTCGGTACGCGGGCGATCGGACGTGCTCGTCCGCGACGGCGTCATCGACGTCCACGTCGATGACGCCGGCCCCCGCCAGCAACTCGGCGACATCGGAGCGCCATGTCAGCGGTCCACCAATGGTCACAGGGGTGGTTCCCGGCGCCCTGGCGCCGCTCCCGCCGGCTGTGCTCCTGGCAGGCCGAGGAGACCCCGTGCCACGACCTCCACGGGCTCGTCGCGCTCCCTGGCCAGAGCGATCACGGCCCGGCAGGCGAGCTCGTTGATCCCGAAGGCCAAGGCGTCGGGCGCGACCCAGCCCGCCGCGTCGTCGAGGCGGTCCGTGTCCTCCTCGGCGCTCGCGGTCACGTACGTCGCGGCGGCTTCGAAGACGTTGTGCCGCGGCCGGGCCGGGTCCCGTGGCGGGACGGGGACGGGCGGGTGGGCGGTGAAGAGTTTACGGAGAGGGGCGAGCGCACGACGAACGGCGATCACGTGAAGCCACCTTCCCTGAGCCGGTGCGGCCGGCGTCGTAAATGCCGCGTGCACACCAAGTGTGCCATCGGGCGAAGGAGTTCGGACAGATTCACGGCGACGCCGGACGCCAGGTCGCCGGCCCGGGCTTTCCGGTCCACCGCATTCACTATTCGTGCGATCGTCGATACTTTGCGTGATGACAGTGGGTCGTTGCAGACACGGCCCGCGGTATCGGAAGGAACGACGCGCATGAAGAGACACAGGGCGACAAGCCTGGGGGTGTTCGCGGCCGCCGCGGCGCTGGCCTTCACGCTCCAGGGTTCCGCATACGCGGCCGAAGGTGTACTGGTCATCAACGGTGGTGAGTACAAGGACCCGTCCGGCTGCTACTCGGTCAAGTGGTATCCGTCGTCGGTGACCAACCACACCGACGCGATCGCCGAGGTGCACTCAGGTCCCGACTGCACCGGACTGGTGGAGGAGCTCGTCCACCCGGGCGTGACGTACCACTCCGAAACCGCGGGAAGCGTCTTCATCCTCTGACGTCTTCATCCTCTGACGTCCGGACGGCCACCCGTCGGCCTCGTGGTGTCCACGGCCCGCCGTGTGCCGACGGGTGGTCCGTGAGGGGGGTGTGTGCCCCCGGCCTTCGGCTGCCCCGCTCACGGTGTCAGCTGTCTTCGTACGCCGTCGGTGGACTCCCGTGCTTCCAGCCGGTGCGGGGCCATGTGCACCTCGAACGGCAGCGGGGCCTCCGAACGGATGCGTGTCGCCAGGCACTTCACCGCCAAGGCTGCGATCGCGGCCTTGTCCGGTACCACCGAGGTGAGGGACGGCGTGCTGTAGAGCGCCTCCTCCGAGCCGTCGATGCTCGCCACCGCGACGTCCCCGGGGACGCTCATCCCCGCTTCGTACAAGGCCCGCTGTGCTCCGACCGCCAGCGGATCGCTGAAGCAGAACACGGCGTCGGGCCGCACGCCGGCCGGCAGGGAGGTGAGCGCGCGCGTGGCCAGCAGGCCGTTGCGCCGGTCGAACTCCCTCACCGGGGGTGCCAACCGGGGATCGAAGGTCAATCCCGAGTCGTGCAATGCCTGTTGGAACCCTTCGAGGCGCTGCCGACTGGTCGCTGACCCCTGGGCGTCCACGCCCACGGCGGCGATCCGGGTCCGTCCCAGGCCGGCGAGGTGCGCGGTCGCCTCACGGGCCGCCGCGACGTTGTCGATCAGGACGTGGTCCGCCACGATCCGGTCGCCCCCGTAGTTTCGCTCGCCCAGCAGTACCAGGGGGAACTCGCTGGCGACCGGGGCCAGCTCACCGAGCGACACATGCAGCGGTGACAGGATCATCCCGTCCAGGAGCGAGGCACCGACCCCCGTCGCCAGGCGCAGCTCCTCCGTCGCGTCCCCCAGGGTCTCCTCGATCAGGACCGTGAGCTCCGACGCCGCGGCCTCCGCCCTGACGTGGTGGGCCAGCTCCGCGAAATAGGGCGTCGCGAGATCCGGGACGGCGAGCCCGATCAGGCCGCTGCGTCCCGTCCGGAGGCGGCGCGCCGTCGGGTTCGGGCGGTAGCCGAGGTCGCCCACGGCGCGCATCACCCGTTCCCGGGTGGCTCCGGACACCCGGGGGGCGCCACGTACAACGTTGGACACGGTCTTGATCGACACCCCCGCGCGCTCCGCCACGTCCTTGAGCGTCACCGCTGCCACCGACCGGCCTCCCTCGTCGTCATTCACCGGATTATGCAGGGGCTGTCGCGCGGTGTCAGGGCTCGGAGCGGATCTCGAGCCCGTTGTGTCCGATGGGTTGACCTCGGAGACTCACAGCGGTTACAACGTTGGAACACGTCGGCGACGGCCATGACAGCAAACGCTTTCTATCGGTCCGCCGTACGGCTGCGGCGCGCGGTCGGCCGCCCTCACCAGGGCCGCTGCCCGGGCCGGCTCGTCACTACGGCCCAAGGCCCGTAGTGCTCCGCCCACCCGCCTCACGAGAGGGTCTGTATGTCCCCGCACCGTTCGAGCGCCCCGCTGCGCACAGCCGTGGTCGGCACGGGAGGGATCGCGCGCTCCACTCATCTGCCCGCCCTTCGGGCCCTGGCCGCAGAGGGCGAGGTGGAGGTCGTCGCCGCGGTCGACGTCGACGGGAACACCGTCCGGCTGCTCGCGGACGAGGCCGGAATCCCGTACGCCGGCACGGACCTCGGCGCCATGCTCGCCGAAGTGCGTCCGGATCTCGTGGTGCTGTGCACGCCGCCGGCCGTACACCGGGAGCAGTCCGTCGCGGCGCTGAAGGCCGGCGCCTGGGTGTGGTGCGAGAAGCCGCCGTGCCCCTCCCTCGCCGACTTCGACGCGATCGAGGCGGCGGAGAAGGGCGGTGACGCGGACCCGTACGCGGCCATCGTCTTCCAGCACCGCTTCGGTTCCGGTGCGCGTCACGTCCGGCGGCTGCTGCGCGGCGGTGCGTTCGGCCGGCCGCTCGTGGCGCACTGCCAGACCACCTGGTACCGGGACGCGGCGTACTACGCGGTTCCGTGGCGCGGCCGCTGGGCCACCGAGGGCGGCGGCCCCGCCATGGGGCACGGCATCCACCAGACCGACCTGCTGCTCGATCTGATGGGGCCCTGGGCCGAGGTGCGCGGCATGGCGGCACGACTCGTGCACGACGTGGAGACCGAGGACGTGTCCACCGCGCAGATCCGCTTCGAGGGCGGAGCCGTCGCCACCGTCGTCAACAGCGTGCTCAGCCCCGACGAGGTCAGCCGGATCCGCATCGACTGCGAGAAGGCCACGATCGAGCTCACCCACCTGTACGGCTACCGCAACGCGGACTGGCGCATCACCCCGGCGCCCGGAGTCCCCGAGGAGACCGCTGCGGCCTGGCAGGACTTCGGCGCCGACGAGCCCAGTTCGCACGTCGCCCAGCTGCGTGCCCTGGTCGCCGACATCAGGGGCGGACGGCGTCACCCCACGAGCGGCGCAGGCGGCCGTCAGACGCTCGAATTCATCACCGCCCTGTACAAGTCCGCGTTCACCGGCACACCCGTGCGCGCGGGGGACATCGGCCCCGGCGACCCCTACTACACCGAGCTGCACGGCGGTGCCCCCGGCTGGGCGCCGGCCACCGCCCGTAAGGAAGAGGACCACGTATGACGCTCTCGCTGACCCACGCCCACGGGGACCGGATCACCGTCGCGCACGAGGCGACCGGCACCGAGCTGTTCGCCTACGTGTACCGCCCCGAGGCCCCATGGGAGGCGCCCAAGCCCTACCTGCACCCGGTCAGGACCCTCTCCGGCGGACTCGTCACGGACTACCGGCCCAACGACCACCGGTGGCACAAGGGGCTGCAGCTGACGGCCTCCCACCTGTCGGGGCAGAACCTCTGGGGCGGCAACACCTATGTGCACGGCGAGGGATACCTCGCACTGCCGGAGAGGATCGGCTCGATGGCCCACGTGGCCTTCGGCGAGGTCTCCGCGGCGGGTGACCGGGCCGTCATCGCCGAGCGGCTGACCTGGCACCCGCACGACGGCGAGCTGTGGGCCGAGGAGGAGCGCCGCATCGAGGTGTGCGACGTCGACGCGGAGGCCGGCAGCTGGACGCTCGGCTGGACCTCGTCGGTCACCAACCGGCGCGAGGAGCCGCTGCGTTTCGGCAGCCCCACCACCCACGGCCGGCCCGCCGCCGGATACACCGGACTCTTCTGGCGCGGCCCCCGCGCCTTCCGCGACGGCAAGGTCTTCACCGCCGAGCGGGACGGCGAAGACCTGATGGGGAGTCAGGCGCCCTGGCTGGCCTACGTCGGTGAGCACGACGGCCGTGACGGCCACGCCACCGTCGTCTTCGAGCACGCGCCCGCCAACGACCACGCGGGCGACAAGGGGACCCACCCGGCTCACTGGTTCGTGCGCAGCGCCCCGTTCGCAGCGGTCGCGCCGTCCTGGGCGTTCCACGAGGAGCTGGTCCTCGCCCCCGGCGACACGCTCGACCGGAGCTACCGCGTGCTCGTGGCCGACGGCGCATGGGACCGCGAACAGATCGCCGCACACCTGGAGGCGCAGACGTGGTGAGCGCGACGTACGACGGGTTCCCGGCGGCGGTCGGGGTGTCACGGCTGACCGTCTACGACTGGCCCACCGTCGAGGGCCTGCCCGGCGGCGGCACCCCCCATCTGCACCTCACCTGCAGCGAGGGTTACGTGGTCACCGCCGGCCGGGGCGCCGTGCAGACGCTCACCACCACCGGCTTCCAGGAGACGCCCCTGGAGGCGGGCTCCGTCGCCTGGTTCACGCCCGGCACGATCCACCGCCTGGTCAACGAGGGCGGTCTGGAGATCGTCGTGGTGATGCAGAACAGCGGTCTGCCGGAAGCGGGGGACGCCGTCCTCACGCTGCCGCAGGACCGCCTCACCGACCCCGGCACCTACGCCGACGCGGTCCGTATCCCGGCCGACGTCTCCGAGGCCGAGCAGGCGGACGCCGCCCGTGCCCGCCGGGATCTGGCCACCCGCCGCTTCCTGGAGCTGCGCGAGGCCACCGAGGGCGGCGACCCGGAACCGCTCGCGGCCTTCCAGCGGGCGGCCGCCGAGCTGGTGCGGCCCCGCCTCGACGGCTGGGAACAGCGCTGGCGGGACGGGGCGCACGCCGCCGCGGCGGCCACCGGGGCCCAGTTCGGCGCCCTGCGCGGCGGGGACGGGCGGTACCTGGCAGACGCACGGGTCACCTCGACCGGCCCCACCGCACGCGGACGCTTCGGCATGTGCGGCCGCCTGGACGTCTACCCGGGCATCTGACGGAACCCCGTCGCCCGGACCGGGGCCCGGCAGCACGCCCGGGCCCCTCCTCCACCCGTGTCCCACCCCTGGAAGGCCCCCATGCCCGAGCCCCGAAGCGGCCGGCACCCGAGCCGCCGGGCCGTCCTGGCCGCGGCCGGCGCCGGTCTCGGCACCGCACTGATGGCCTCGCTCACCGCGTGTTCCGCCGGGAGCGGCGGCAGCTCGGAAGGAATCACCCTCACGTTCTCCTGGTGGGGCAACGACGACCGTGCCTCCCGCACCGTGCGGGCCGTGCGGCTCTTCGAGAAGGAACATCCCGGCGTCACCGTGCGGACCTCCAACGGCGACTTCGGCTCGTACATGCAGAAGCTGGCCACGCAGGCGGCCGGGGGCGGGATCCCCGACGTCGCCCAGCTCGACTACCGCCAGATCTCCCAGTACGCGGGCGGCGGCGCACTCCTCCCGCTGGGCGACGCCATCCGGGGCAGCACGATCCGCATCGCCGAGATGGACCCGGAGTTCGTGCGTACGGGCACCTACGAGGGCGAGCAGTACGCCCTGCCCGCGGGCCGCGGCATCACCGGATACGCCTACGACTCCGCCGTCTTCGAGAAGGCCGGCGTCCCCGCCCCCCGGCCGGACCGGACCTGGGAGGAGTGGGCCGAGACGAACAGGCGCATCGCCGCCCTCGGCCTGAAGTCCCCCGACGGCCGCCCCTTCGTGGGCACCAACGACGGCGGGGTCAACGAGGACGTGTTCGAGACGTGGCTGCGCAGCCGCGGCGGGAAGCTGTACGCCGGCCGGACCGAGCTCGGCTTCACCGAGGACGAGCTCACCGACTTCTGGACCCTCTGCGACGAACTGCGCCGGGAGGGCGCCGCCGCCCAGGCCAAGGACACCGTGCAGGCCAACACCACCGAGACCAGCCCCATCGGCCGCGGTCTCGCGGCCTCCGACTTCACCTGGGACGCGCCGTTCCCCGGCTACCCGGCCCTCCTCGGTGACCGGATCCGCTTCGGGCCGACCCCGTCGACCGACGGCCGCCAGGGCTCGTACTTCAAGCCCTCCATGCTCTTCGGCGTCGGATCGGGCACCGAACACCCCAAGGAAGCAGCCCAGTTGGTCGACTTCCTGCTCAACGACCGGCGGGCGGGGGACATCCTCGGCTTCACCCGGTCCACTCCGCCCAACAGGGTGGTCGCGGGCCGTGTCGCCAAGACCCTCAAGGGCGCGGAGCTGGAGATCTACCGGTACGCGCAGGAGATGGAGAAGTACGGCCTGGACGCCCCGCCGGCCGCACCGCCGCGGGGCGACATCGCGATCCAGAACGCCTTCAAGCGCCAGTACCAGCGCGTGGCATACGGGCTCGCCACACCCCGGGAGGCCGCGCGTGAACTCATCGACGAGGCGAACAGGGAGCTGAGGTCATGAGCGCCGTCTCGACCGACACGCCCGCGTCCACCGACCGGACGACGCCCCCGGAACCGCCGGAGAAGCGGCGCCGCCAGGTACGCGAGAAGCAGTGGCCCGCCTATGTGTTCCTCTCGCCGTGGATGATCGGCGCGGGCATCCTGACCCTCGTGCCGATGGCCGTTTCCCTGTACCTCTCCTTCACCGACTACAACCTCTTCGACGCGCCGCGATGGGTCGGCCTGCGCAACTACACCGAGATGCTCACCGAAGACCCGCGGTACTGGCGTTCGGTGGGAACCACCCTGCTGTACGTCGTGGTCGCCGTCCCGCTGAAACTGGCCCTGGCCCTCGGGGTGGCCATGCTGCTGAAGAACCTCGGCCGGGGCCGTGCCTTCTACCGCTCCGCGTTCTACGCGCCGTCCCTGCTCGGGGCGAGCATGTCCATCGCCCTGGTGTGGAAGGCGCTGTTCAACGACGGCGGCTCGGTCGACGGCGTGCTGGGCGCGATCGGCATCGACCTCGGCGGCTGGGTCGGCAACCCCGACCTGGCGGTGTTCGCCGTCGTGCTGCTCACCGTGTGGCAGTTCGGCGCACCCATGGTGATCTTCCTGGCCGGTCTGCAGCAGATCTCACCCGACCTCTACGAGGCGGCGGCGCTCGACGGCGCAGGCCGGTGGCGGCAGTTCGTCTCCATCACCGTGCCGATGCTCTCCCCGGTCGTCTTCTTCAACCTGGTCCTGGAGACCATCCAGTCCTTCCAGGTCTTCACGCCCGCCTTCGCCATCAGCGGCGGCGACGGCGGACCGGCGGACTCGACCATGTTCTACACGCTCTACCTGTACGAGCGCGGCTTCACCGCCTCCCACATGGGCTACGCATCGGCCATGGCCTGGCTGCTGCTCATCGCCATCGGCCTGGTCACCCTGATCCTGTTCCGGACCTCCCGGTCCTGGGTCTTCTACGCGGACGAGGAGGGACGATGAACATCGCCACGAAGCGGTGGCTGCCGCACACGGCCGCGGCAGTGAGCCTTCTCGTCCTGCTGTATCCCCTGGCCTGGCTGCTCGCCACGTCGCTCAAGCCGGTCGACGAGGTGGTCACCAGCCTCGACCTGTGGCCGAGCCATCTCGAGTGGTCCAACTACACGACCGCCCTCGAAGGTGTGGCGGGCGTCTCCGTCACCAGGCTGCTCGGCAACACCCTGATGATCGCGGGCGGCGCCGTCCTCGGCAACGTCCTGTCCTGCTCGCTGGCCGCCTACGCCTTCGCCCGGATGCGCTTCCGTATGCGCAAGGGGATGTTCGCCTTCATGGTGGCGACGCTGATGCTGCCGCACCACGTCGTGCTGATCCCGCAGTACATCGTCTTCAACCAGCTCGGCCTGGTGGACACCTACTGGCCGCTGATCCTGCCCAAGTTCCTGGCCACCGAGGCGTTCTTCGTCTTCCTCATCGTGCAGTTCATGCGCGGGCTTCCCCGCGAGCTGGAGGAGTCCGCCCGCATCGACGGGTGCGGGCCCTTCCGCACCTTCTGGTCGATCACTCTGCCGCTGAGCCGGCCCGCGCTGATCACCACGGCCATCTTCACGTTCATCTGGACGTGGAACGACTTCTTCACCCAGATGATCTACCTGTTCGCGCCGGAGAAATTCACCATCACCCTGGCCCTGCGCAGCTTCGTCGACCAGTCCAGCACGTCCGCGTACGGGCCGATGTTCGCCATGTCGGTGATCTCCGTGCTCCCGATCGTGCTGTTCTTCTTCGTGTTCCAGCGCTACCTGGTGCAGGGCATGGCCACCTCCGGGCTGAAGGGCTGAACCCCCGTGCCCCATGCACGCATCGTGCCGCACCGTGACCGCCGGGAGCCCGGTGAGGTCTTCGGATCCGGCTTCAGCCTCTTCGCCGACATGCTGCTCACCGGACTGCTCACGAGCCTCGCCTGCCTGCCGGTCGTCACCGCCCCGGCCGCGTTCGCCGCGGCGTCGGGAAGCCTCCGCCGGACCGCGCACGACGGCCTTCCGGTCGGTTTCGGGGCGTACGCCGGACGGCTCCGGGCGCACCTGTCCCTCCGCACGCTGGCCGCCGGACTGCTGGTGCCCGTACTCGTCCTGCTCCTGCTGGTCGACGCCGCCCTGCTCCGCGGCGAGCTGCCCGGGGCGCCCGTCATGGCGCCCGCCCTGGCCCTGCTCGCCCTCGCGGCCGCCGTCGTCGGGCTGCGCGCCACCGCGCTCCAGGCCCCGCACCGGCTGTCCGTACGCGAGGGACTAGTCCGCTCAGCCGCCGACCCGGGCGGCGCCCTCCTGCTGGCCGCAGCCGTGCTGCTCGCCGCGCTCCTCGCGTGGTCGATGCCCCTGCTGATCCCACTGCTGCCCGGCCCGCTGGCATTCGCCGCCACCGTGGTGGACGTCCGCTCCACCGCCGCCGCTCCGCAAGAAGGCTGAAGCGCCTTCCCCCCGACGTGGTCAGGGCGGAGCCGTGAAGGGCGTCGCGGCTCCGACGGCCGGCCGGTACGGGGCCGGGCTGTGAGTCGGCCCATAGGTTCCAGGTCACATACGAGGCGCCGTAGTAGGAGCCCGTTCCCAGGTCGCGGGGTTCGAGCGCCCAGGCCACTGGGGGCTCGTCTACGTAGGGGCCTAGTAGGGCGGGTCGTTGCCGCCGCCGCGACATGCCGCTAACCATGGTTCGAGCCCCGGGAGCTGACGCTCCGGACCGGTGGGGAGCGGCATTCCGCCGCGCCCTGCCGCTCCGGCTCCGGCCCCCGGGACGTCCCTGACATCAGCGCAAGGAGAGTGTTTTATCCGTACGTCCGCTCAGTCCCTGGCCCCCACCGCCCGTACCGCCCGGACCCGCAGGTTCGCGGTCTCCGGACTGTGCGCGGCAGGAGCCGCAGCAGCCGCTCTGACCCTCGCCCCGTCCCCCGCGCACGCCTCCGAGCCGGCCTCGCACAGTGCGGCCGTGTCGGCCGGGGTCTCGGCCGCCGGAGTCGCCGCGCAGGCGGACGCTCTCGGTGAGAAGGCCGGCAAGGCCGCCGACACGGACAATCTGGACAGCTGGATCCGGGAGTCCCTCAAGATCATGGACGCCAAGGGGATCCCGGGCAGCTACGAGGGCCTGCACAGCAACATCATGCGTGAGTCCGGCGGCGACCCCGAAGCATCCAACGACTGGGACGTCAACGCGCAGAACGGCACGCCCTCCAAGGGCCTGCTGCAGGTCATCCAGCCGACCTTCGACGCCTATCACGTCTCGGGCACCCCGAAGGACCTGACCGACCCGGTCGCCAACATCACCGCGGCCGCCAACTACGCGGCCGACAAGTACGGCTCCATCGACAACGTCGACTCCGCCTACTGAGGCACCGGCCACACACGGCGCGGCCACGCCCCACCCGGGGGCGTGGCCGCGCCGCTCGTCATCTGCCGGGCGTCACCAGGGTGACTGGCCCGAAAGATCGCCGTCCAGGCCGTCGAGCAGCGAGATCTGTACGCGCACCCGCTTGCCCACGGGCTCGCGGCGCACCTCGAAGCTCTGGCAGACCGCGAGCACGATCTCCAGACCGTGCTGCCCCGCACGTGAGGGGTCGCCCTGCACCGCGCTGGGGAGCACGGAGCCCGAGTCCCACATCGTGATGGTCAGCATGCTGCCGTCCACCTCGAGATCCAGCAGGCACGGGCCCGGCGCGTACTTGCAGACATTCGTGGCGAGCTCGCTCACCACCAGCTGCGAGACCTCCATGGCCCGCGCGGGGACGTCCACACCTCGCAGGGACCGCGCGTCGGACAGGAACTCCCGAACGAAACCGCGAGCACGGGAAATGTCCCCGGACTCCATGTCGTACGCTGCGCTACCCGCCACGACGCCCGCGTCGCCCTGCGGCCTGTCCTGCTCGGTCCCGCACCTCGTCGCCAGCCGTTCCATGCCAGTTCCCCCGTTCGTCAGCTGCACCACGCAGCTCAGTACACCGCCCGTCTACCCCCCGTCACGGATTTCAGGCCCGGAGAAATTACGGGAGCCGGAACCGGTGTCAGTCGGTGAGTCCCAGCGCGCCCGCCGCCTGGATCGCCAGCCAGACCTCGGCCAGGGCGCCCGTCGACGTCAGATCTCGTCGTGAGAGAGCGCCGAAGCGGCGCAGCCGGTACGCAAGGGTGTTCGGGTGGATGTGCAGCGCCGCCGCGGCCGTCTCCGTACGGCGGTCACGCTCCATCCAGGTGCGGGCCGAGACCAGCAGATGCGAGTCGTGGACCTCGTCGTAGCGCAGGACCTCGCCGAGCACATGCTCGACCAGGGCGGTCAGGACAGCGGGGTCGTCGGGCAGCCACCGGCCCGTCGAGTCGTCGCCGTACCGGACGACCGGGCGGCCCGACTCCACGGCCTTCGAGACGGCCCAGAGCGCCTCACGCTCGGCGACCTTCAGTGCGACGCCCGGCGCGAAGGGACGGCTCATCCCGGCCGCCACGGCCGGCAGCCCGCCGACGGCCTCCGCCAGGTCCGGTGCCCCCAGGACGTAGCGGTCCTCGCCCCAGGTGAGCAGCAGATGGGGGTGACCCTCCAGGCAGTTCAGCAGCGCCTCGTCCGTGGCGCGGCGGACCACGAGCAGCACGGCGTCGCCCTCGATCGCATGCCGGGCGAGCCGACGGCGGGCCGCCTCCGGGTCCAGGACCTCCTGCAACAGCTCGGCCAGCGTCTCCGCCCCCTCGCGGCGCAGCACCTCGCGCTCGTTGCGCACCATGGCCAGCCGCAGCGCCGCCACCGTGGCGATGTGCTGGACCACGGCGAGGCCCGCCGGCTGGGCGCCCTGGCGCTCGTACGCGACGAGGAAGCCCGCCGGCCCGCCGGGCGCGGGCACCGGGATGACGAAGCCGCCGGGCATCGTGGGCGGGGCGTCGACGGAGGCGGGCAGGACACCGGGGTCCGGGGTGGGAACGCCCGGCAGGAGCGGGCGGCCCTGCGGCGTGCAGAGGAAGATGTCGTAGCCCGACAGGCCTTCGAGACGGCGCAGGAGCGCCGGGGTGTCGAGGTCCTCGGCGACCAGCCAGCGCAGGGAGCCGAAGACCTGGAGCTGCGCCCCCAGCCGGTGCCGGGCGTCCTCCTGGACCGAGGCCGCGATCTCCTGCGCGACAGCGATGAAGGGGACGGCGAGCGGGACTTCGAGGACCGGGAAGCCGCGCTCCTCGGCCGCCTCGAAGAGCGCGTCGTGGAGGGGCGGCATGTGCAGCTGGGCCGAGAGCGCGAGAGCGGACACGCCCGCGTCGTCCAGCCGCTCCAGATAGGCACGCTGCCCGGCCGCACCGCGGGGGACCGCCAGACCGGCCGTCATGATCACCTCGGCGCCCAGCAGCCAGGGTGTCGGATCGGCGAGCTCGCTCGCGTGCGCCCATGACACGGACCGGCCCAGGCCGCCGCTGCCGGCCTTCACCGAGAGCTGGAGCGCCGGGAAGGAGAGCAGATCCTCGACGGTGAGTTTGTTGCCGACCACAGCTGGGAGCCTACATCTTTGTGGTCAGCACAGTTGTCGCTGATCATCCGCGGGCCACAGACTGCGGGGACGCCCCGACGCATCAAGGGAAGGTGGAGCGTCCGTGACGACCTCGATCACCGAAATCGAGACCTATGGTGTCGAGCGGATCCCGGACGCGGACCGCACGGCCCGCCCGGTCGATCTGTTCCGGCTCGCCTTCGGCGGCGCCAACACCTTCGCGACCTGTGTGCTGGGCGCCTTCCCGATCCTCTTCGGCCTCTCCTTCTGGCAGGGCCTCGCCGCGACCGTCCTCGGCCTCGTCGCGGGTGCGCTGCTGCTCGCCCCGATGGCGCTGTTCGGACCGGCCAACGGCACCAACAACGCCGTGTCCTCCTCCGCGCACCTGGGCGTGCACGGCCGGGTCGTCGGCTCGTTCCTCTCCCTGCTCACGGCGATCGCCTTCTTCTCGATCTCGGTGTGGTCCTCGGGGGACGCGCTCGTCGGAGGCGCGCACCGTCTCGTCGGCCTCCCCGAATCGGATCTCACGTACGGCGTCGCGTACGCGGTCTTCGCCGGACTCGTGCTGGTCGTCTGTGTCTACGGCTTCCGTTTCATGCTGCTGGTCAACAAGATCGCGGTGCTGGCCGCGTCGTCCCTCTTCGTCCTCGGCGCGTTCGCCTTCGCGGGCGACTTCGACCCCGGTTACGCGGGAGCCTTCGCCTCGACCGCCGACCCGCTGTTCTGGCCGTCGTTCATCGGCGCCGCGCTGATCGTGCTCTCCAACCCGGTCTCCTTCGGCGCGTTCCTCGGCGACTGGTCCCGCTACATCCCGGCCGGGGCTCCTCGTCGCCGGGTGATGGGGGCCGCCTTCCTCGCCCAGATCGCCACCCTGCTGCCGTTCCTCTTCGGCCTGGCCACCGCGTCGATCATCGCGTCGAAGGCCGCCAAGTACATCGACCCGGCGGCCCCCAACTACGTGGGCGGGCTGCTCGCGATCTCGCCCGGCTGGTACTTCCTGCCGCTCTGCCTGATCGCGCTGATCGGCGGCCTCTCCACCGGTACGACGGCCCTCTACGGCACGGGCCTCGACTTCTCCAGCGTCTTCACGCGCTTCAGCCGGGTCCAGGCCACCTTCTTCATCGGCGCCCTGTCCATCGCGTTCATCTTCGTCGGCCGCTTCGCGCTCAATCTCGCGCAGTCCATCTCCACCTTCGCGACGCTGATCATCACCTGCACCGCACCGTGGATGATCGTGATGGCGCTGGGCTACGTCACCCGCCGTGGCTGGTACGACGCCGAAGCGCTCCAGGTCTTCAACCGCCGCCGGCGCGGTGGCCGTTACTGGTTCACGCACGGCTGGAACTGGCGTGGCCTGTCCACCTGGCTCGTCTCGGCCGTCGTGGCGCTGCTCTTCACCAACCTGCCCGGCCAGTTCGTCGGCCCGCTCGGTGACCTCGCCAACGGCACGGACATCTCCCTGCCGGTGGGCCTCGCCCTCGCCGCCGTCCTTTACCTCGCACTGCTCGCCCTGTTCCCCGAACCGCGCGCCGTGTACGGACCGGACGGACCGCGCTTCGTCCGGGCCTCGGACTCCCCGGTGCCTCCGATCACCGGCGGCTCGGAGGGCCCCGTCACCGAACCCGTGACGGCCCACTGAGTCCTCCGCCCGGACGCGCCCCCGTCCTCGCCCGCGCCGAGGACGGTCGCCGGACCGCCGTCCACGCACACCTTTCCGCCCGCACCACCGCCTGACCGGGAGAGACCTCCATGAGCACCACGTTCCGCAACTACATCGACGGTGCGTTCGCCGACGCCTCGGACGGCCGCACGCTCGATGTGGTGGACCCCACCACGGGTGACGTCTACGCGACCTCCCCGCTCTCGGGGACGGCCGACGTCGACGCGGCGATGGCGGCCGCGGCCGCCGCGTTCCCCGTCTGGCGCGACACCACCCCGTCCGTGCGCCAGCGCGCGCTGCTGAAGATCGCCGACGCGATGGAGGCACGGGCGGACGACCTGGTCGCCGCGGAGAGCCGGGACACCGGCAAGCCGCTCCACCTCACCGGCAGCGAGGAGGTCGCCCCCGCCATCGACCAGGTGCGCTTCTTCGCCGGCGCGGCGCGGATGCTCGAAGGCCGTTCGGCCGGCGAGTACATGGAGGGCCTCACCTCCATCATCCGCCGTGAGCCGGTGGGCGTCTGCGCCCAGGTCGCGCCCTGGAACTACCCCCTGCTGATGGCGGTGTGGAAGTTCGCGCCCGCGCTCGCCGCGGGCAACGCGGTGGTCCTCAAGCCCTCGGACACCACCCCGGCGTCCACGGTGCTGCTGGCCGAGATCATCGGCGGTGTCCTGACGGAGCTGGAGCTCCCCGCCGGGATCTTCAACGTGGTCTGCGGCGACCGTGACACCGGCCGGCTGATGGTGGAGCACCCGACCCCGGCGATGGCCTCCATCACCGGATCGGTGCGGGCCGGCATCCAGGTCGCCCAGAGCGCGTCCAAGGACGTCAAGCGCGTCCACCTGGAGCTCGGCGGCAAGGCTCCCGCCGTGGTCTTCGAGGACGCCGACCTGGCGAAGGCGGTCGAGGACCTGGTGGTCGGCGGCTTCTTCAACGCCGGTCAGGACTGCACGGCCGCGACCCGCGTCCTCGTCCACGAGTCCGTCCACGACGAGTTCGTCACCGCCCTCGCCAAGGCCGCGGCCGGCACGAGGACCGGTCTCCCGGACGACGAGGACGTGCTGTACGGACCCCTCAACAACGCGGGTCAGCTCGCCCAGGTCAGCGGCTTCGTCGAGCGCCTGCCCGAGCACGCCAGGATCGAGGCGGGCGGTCACCGGGTCGGCGACAAGGGCTACTTCTACGCCCCGACCGTCGTCTCGGGCCTCCGGCAGGACGACGAGATCGTCCAGCAGGAGGTCTTCGGACCGGTCATGACCGTCCAGTCGTTCACGGACGAGGCCCAGGCCGTCGCGTACGCCAACGGTGTGGATTACGCCCTGGCCTCCTCGGTGTGGACCAAGGACCACGCGCGGGCGATGCGCATGTCGAAGAACCTCGACTTCGGCTGTGTGTGGATCAACACCCACATGGCACTCGTCGCCGAGATGCCGCACGGCGGGTTCAAGAAGTCCGGCTACGGCAAGGACCTCTCCGCGTACGGCTTCGAGGACTACACCCGGATCAAGCACGTCATGACGTCGCTCTGACCTCCGGAAGCCTGCCGCCCGGAACGGTACGACCGAGCCGGGCGGCGGGACGGGGGCCGGACCGCAGGCTCTTCCCCCTCACTCCCGGATCCACCGCCTCAGCGCATCGACCGTGGTCTCCGGCGAGGTGTTGAAGCACAGCCGGATCCCGGGTGCCGCCTCGGCCAGGACGTTGACCAGCCGCTCGAACAGCAGGGTGTTCTCCGGCGCCATGCGTACACCGCCGCCGATCATCGCCAAGCCGAACGCATCTTCCCGCAGACGCTCCCGGACGGTCGCCTCGGCGCGGTCCGGAGAGGTGTCGATCAGGCACGGGACGGCATCGAACCCCGCCTCACGCAGCGCCGCGTTCCCGGCCGCGATCCGGGCGGTGAGCGCCGCCTCGTCGAGACCGTCGGGCATCCGGGTGTAGTCGAGCGCACTCGGATGCAGCCCGATGGACAGCACCTTCGTGCTCCTCGGCAGGGGTGCTGGCGTCGTCGGCCGTCCCATGGGCGGTGCCCTCTCTGCTCGCGTCGCGGTGAACTCGCCCTCGCATCACGTAAGTACACATCAACCTCGTCCCCATGTGCCCGAACACCCCCTCGGCCGCACCGGGTGGTTCTACGATCGGGGTCCATGACGGCTCCCGACTGCTACGCGTGCGGCAGAGAAGCACAGTTCGGCGAACTCCCACCACGCGAGCACGTCGCGTCCGACGAGCACTGGCGGGTGGCCCACGCCTTCGACACGGCGGTGCCCGGCTGGCTGGTGCTCCTGCCCCGCCGCCATGTCACCGCCGTCCACGACCTCACCGACGCCGAGGCGGCCGCCCTGGGGACATGGCAGGTCAGGCTGTCCCGGGCTCTCCGGAGCGTGACCGGCTGCGCCAAGACCTATGTCGTCCAGTTCGCCGAAGCCGAAGGTTTCGCGCACGCGCACTTCCACATCGTGCCGCGCATGACGGACCTGCCTCCCGGGCAACGGGGGCCGGGCGTCTTCCGGCTGCTCGGCCGGCCGGAGCCCGAGCGGGTAACGGCTGACCAGGCCGACGACGTGGCCCGGGCCCTCCGAGCCCGGCTCGGGAGGGCCCGCGAGAGCCACAGTGAGGCCGGTGGGCACCCGCGCCCGGACGGCGAACGTCCTTGTAGTCCCTCGCGGCACTGCACTAGCGTTGCCGGTGTGGATCTCTTCTCACGCTCGTGGACGGCATTGCGCACGGCGGTCGCCGAACTCCCGGACGAGGATTTCTCACAGCCGTCCGGCTGCGCGGGGTGGCTCGTGCGGGACCTGGTCTGCCATCTGGTCATCGACGCCCAGGACGTCCTGATCACGCTCGCGACCCCTGCCGCGACGGAGCCGACCCGGGACGCGGTCACCTACTGGGAGGTCACCGGGACTCCGCCGAGCGGCGAGGACCCGCTCGACGCGCTGACCGTACGGCTGGCCGCCGCGTACGAGCAGCCCTCGCTGCTGAAGTTCCACCTGGACGACGTGGGAGCCGCAGCCGGCCGTGCCGCCGGACTCGCCGCCCCCGGCCTCCGGGTCGGCACCCGCGGGGAGGTCATGAGCGTGGGCGACTACCTCACCACGTACGTCCTGGAGTGGACGCTGCACCACCTCGATCTCGCCGCGCACCTGCCCGATGTCCCGGAAGCACCCGAGGAAGGGCTCGCCCGCTCCCGCCAGTTGCTGGAGGAGATCGCCGGTACCGCGTTTCCCGCCTCACTCTCCGACAAGGACGCGTTGCTGGTCGGTACGGGACGGCGTCCTCCGACCGACGCGGAGAAGGCCGGCCTGGGCGAACTCGCCGCACGACTCCCGTTCGTCCTCGGCTGACCGTCCGGCCGCCCACCCTCCTTCACCTCACGGCCGACGGGCAGCAGGCGGCCCGAGGCGTGCCACCCGCCGCGGCGGCCTCGTGGTTCCGGGTTTCGGGCTGCCGGCAGGGCATGCTGGTGGCCGTGGCCGCGGCGTTTCCCGTGGGCCTGCCGCGGTGCCGGACCAGGGACGCGCGACGTCCGCCGTCCCGTGACGTACGAGGGAAACCACATGGCGGACGAACGGCTGTCAGGACTGCCGCCCGAGCAGGCCGCGGGTACGACGGCGGACCGGCTCAAGGAGCGCATCTACGCGACGATCACGATGATCGCCGTGGTGGTCGGCCTGTCCCTGGGCGAAATCGGCACCACAGGTGCCCTGGCCACGGTGCTGACGACCGCTCTGGGGCTGTGGCTCGCGGCGTTCGTCGCCGACCAGCAGGCGCACCGCACGGTCCACCGCCACCTCGCGACCGGCCACGACCTGCGGCGCATGCTGTACGTCAGCAGCCCGCTGCTGTCCTGCGCGGTCGGCCCGGCTGTGATGATCACCCTCGCGGCGCTGGACGTCCTGTCCCTGTCCACCGCCCTGACGACGGCCGCCGGAGTGGGCATCGCCTCACTCTTCGCCTGGGGCTGCGCGGGAGGGCTGCGCATGGGAGGCGGCGTTCTGCCGGCGGTGCTGGCGGGTCTGGCCGACGCGGCGATCGGTGTCGCGGTCGCGCTGGTGAAGGCGGCCGCCGGGCACTGACAGGGCCGGTGACGGCGCTGACGCGCCCTCGCGCTCGCTAGAGCCGCATGTCGTGGCCGATACGGCCGGCCTCCCGCGACTCCGGCACGTACAGGAACTCCGCGTGCGGGGCGTGGGACGTCGCCGCGACGATGAGCGTGTGGCTCCCCGACCGGAGCCCGTCGACGCGGTACCGGCCCGACCGCACCGGCCCTGCCGCGACCCGCTTCCCCCGCGCGTCGATCACGGTGATCCATCCCTCACACCCCGTGGGATGCGCCGCGCACCGGACGGTGCCCGCGACGGTCACTCCGGACGTCTCGGCGCCGGCCGACGGGCCCGGCCCCGGGTCCGTCCGTGGTGCGGCCGTGGCCGTGGCGGTGCGAGTGGCGTTCCCCGGAGCGCCCGCCGCCCGGGCCGTCGGCCGCAGGGACCACTCCGCCACGAGCGCCCGAGTGCGGCGTTCCATCGGTGAACTCGCCGTGGACTCGGGAGCGTTGTCGTGCACGGCGAGTCCGCACCGCTCCGCGTAGCCGGCGAGCGTCTCGTCGAGTGCGGAGAGCTCGCGCAGTGTCGTGCGGACGCGCGACGCCCGTGGCCCGGGCGGCGCCTTGTCCAGGTCCGCCCTCAACTGCCGTACCAGCGGGCCCACCCGCTGCCAGCCCCCCTCGGGCTCACCGGTCGTCAGCGACCGGTCGAGAGCACGCAGTGAACAGCTCAGCGTCGTGGTGATGCGGGCGAACCGTGCGGCCGGCCCGGGGGCCAGGTCGATGTCGATGTCAGCCGCCGCCGCGAGGGCGCGGGCGTGGCCTGTCGCCGTGGTGAGCAGCGCGGTGCGGTTGTCCGCGTCACGCCCCCGCAGACCGCGGGGCATCCGTACCAGCGGACGGGCCAGGCTGAGGACCTCGAACAGGGCGGAGTCCACCCCACGGGCGGCTCCACGGAGCCGTACGGGGGCGTCGGGGTCCTCCCAGCGCAGGGCGAGCTGGGAGACGAGCGTGTCGACGGCGGACACGTAGCCGCGCTCCGCCTCCCGTGTGACCCTGCGGCTCGACAGCGGGAAGATCAGTGCGGCACACGCGGTCGCGACGAGTATCCCGAGGCCGTTGTCCAGCAGTCGCTCGCCGAGCAGGTGGTCCATGCCGCCGTAGGGCGTCGTCAGTCCGTACAACTGCACCAGCGCGACGACGAGTCCGACGACCCAGAGGGCGTAGGCGCGCTGCATCCCCCAGGCCCCGAGGGTGAGGCCCGCCACGATGACGGTGAGCGTCCCGTAGACGTGGCCGTGGCCCAGGAGATGGAGCAGGGCGATGCCGAGCACGGCGCCGATCACCGTGCCCGCCATGCGGTGGCCGAACTTGCGCAGCCGCTCGTGCGTCGTGTTCGTGCCGAAGAGGGTGATCATCACGCCGACGAGACCCCAGTAGAAGCGCTGCGGGTCGATCGCGTCGGTGATCGGGCAGACGATGGCGGCGGCGACCCCGGCGTGCAGCGGTGCGCGCACGAAGGGGACGGCGCGCCGCCAGCTCTTCTCCGTGCGCGCGGCGAGCACGCGCTGTGTCGCGCCGGCCGACCCGGCGGGACGGTTGCGCTCCAGGGCCACGGTCGGCTGGAAGGGGACCTGCGCGGGGGACTCCGGGGAGCTCCAGCCCAGCGCGAGCCAGTGGGAGAGCGACCCGGCCAGCGAGTCGAGGAGATGGGCCACGCGACGGGCGAGCTCGACGGTCTCCGCCCGGCTGTCGCCCGCCTCGGGGTGCTCGCGCACGTGGTCCGCCTGGCGGCGGATGCGTTCGGCGGCCGGACGCAGGCCCTGCGCGCTGCCGAGGGGCGTGTCCCGTGCGATGACGAGGCCGACGGCCATCGCCTCGCGCAGATGCGGCGGTACGTCGAGGCGGGCCAGGTCCTGCACGGCCCGGCCGATACCGCGCAGGGCCAGTTCGGCGTCGAAGAGGTGACGGTGCAGCAGCTCGGCCGTGCCGGGGTCCGCGGCGACCTCCGGCTGGGCGAGTCGGCCGTCGATGGTGACGGTGGTGACGTTGAGGTGGTGCAGGGCGCGGGCCATACGGCGCACGGCCCGCTCCTGGTCGGCGTCGGGGTCCAGCGTCTCGACGGCCGCGTCGGCCACCCGGCGTGCCTCCACGACGAAGGCGCGCTGGGTGCGCAGCAGGTCCTCGCGCGGCATCGGGTAGCAGAACAGCAGCCGTGTCAGGAGCACCGCTCCGGCGGAGACCAGGGCGACGGCGAACGCCTTGCCCCACATCGCGGAGGGGATGTCCGCCATCATGCCGACCATCAGGCCGTTGAACAGCATCATGCCCGTGAGCAGCGACAGCTGCCCGAAGCGGGCGAGGAAGAAGGTCAGGGCGAGCGCCACGACCATCAGGCTGATCTCCAGGCCGCGGTCGTCGTGCAGCTCGGTGGCCGCCCACAGGACGGCGGCGTACGGGAACGGCATCCACAGGATGGCGCGGGTGAGCCGCTGCCAGGTGTTCTCGGCGACGGCGAAGGCGCTCATCAGGCCCATCATCCCGCCGACGATCATGCCGATCATGGCCGGGACGTCCAGGGCCCGGGCCATCCCGTAGCCGACCGCGAGCGAGGTCACCATCGCGACGAGGGTGCGCCAGCCCGCCTGGAGCTGCCCGAGGCCGGGGTCCGCCGCGAGAATCCAGTCCCATCCCCGCCGTGGCCCGCCCACGCGGTGCGGTGCGACGGCGGGCGCGGGGGCGCGGGTGGCAGGTGCGGGGGGTGCGACTTCCGGCGCCGTGTCCGACGGCGCGGTACCTGGGCTGATCAACTGGGCTCCGAATCCATCGCGTCGAGCAGGGTGGTGAGGGCGTTCCGTGCGGCGCCCACGGCGCGCTCGGAGTCGTCGACGCCCGCGTCGAGGCCTCGCAGGAGCGCTGCGGCCATCCGCCGGCGCCCCCGGTCGAGCAGGTCCCGTCCGGCGGGAGTCAGGGAGGCCTCCACGACACGTCGGTCGGCGGCGCGGCGTGCGCGCGTGGCCAGGCCGCGCTCCTCGACGCTCTGCAGGACCACGGTCACGCGGGGCTGGGACATGCCCGTGTACGCGGCGAGAGCGGTCACCCGCCGGTGGCCGTCCTCCAGTGCGTCGAGGACGGCCACCTGACTGCGGCTGAGCCCGAAGTCCCCGGTGCGGAAGAGCGTCTGCGAGAGCCGTCCGATGCCTCTGAGGAGGCCCCGGGCAGCGCTTTCGATGCGCTGCTCGTCGGTGGGGTCTGCCAGGGACGACGATTGATGCATATAGCAATTATATAGATGTCAAGAGTGGGCGCGGAACCATGTGCGGGCAAAATGCCCGGCCTCGTCCAGAGGTGCGCCGTCCCGCCCCGGTGTGCCGCCCCGCCCCGGTGGGTCGGACCCACCGGGGCGGGGCCGGTCACCCGGCCGCCTGCGTGAGCCGGCGCAACGCGCGCACCAGCGCCTCGACGCCCGTGACTGCCTTGGACCGGGGGCATCCGACGTTGAGCCGGAGCCACCCCGGGGAGCCGTAAGCCGCTCCCGGCATGATGGCCACCTTCTCCACCTCGACGAGCTCGCGTTGCAGCGCGTCGTCGTCGACGCCGAGCGGCCGCAGGTCGATCCAGGCGAGGTACCCCGCCTCCGGGGGCTCCCAGCCGAGCTGCGGGAACTCCTCGCGGAGGCGGTCGGCGACCATCGCGAGGTTTCCAGCGAGGTACGTACGCAAGGCGTCCAGCCAGGGTGCCCCCTCCCTGTACGCGGCGATGTGCCCGACCAGTGACAGCACGGCGGGGGAGGAGAGGCCGTCGGCCTCCTTGAGCTGCCGCAGATAGGCGTCGCGCGACACGGGGTCGCCGATGATCCCGTAACTCCCTGTCAAAGCAGGGATGTTGAACGATTTCGACGCCGAGGTGATCACGGCCCAGCGGCCCTCTCCGCCGAGTCCGGACCAGGGCCGGTGGACGTGCGGGGGATGGGCCAGGTCGGCGTGGATCTCGTCGCTGATGACGGCCACTCCGTGCTCGGCGCACAGCCGCGCCATCCGGTCCAGTTCGTCGGCGGACCAGACCTTGCCCGTCGGGTTGTGCGGCGAGCACAGCAACAGCACGGAGGTGTCGGGCAACGCCAGGAGCCGCTCCAGCTCCGCCCGGTCGTCGAGCGGACACTCCCGGAGCTGCCGCCCGTGGGCCGCCACGGTCTTGGGGAACGCGTCGTACATGGGGGTGTGGGCGACCACGCCGTCCCCGGGGCGTGACCACAGCCGGAGCAGCTGTGACAGCTGGTAGACGACGGACGGCGCGTAGACGATCGACTCGGGGTCGACGGCTGTCGCGTGCCGCGTCGCGTACCAGTGGACGATCGCGGAGAGGAAGTCGTCCTGCCGCCACCGCGAGTAACCCAGCACGGCGTGGTCCAGCCGGCCGTGGAGTGCGGCCATGACCTCCGGGGCGGTCTCGAAGTCCATGTCGGAAATCGTGAACGGCAGCAGGTCCGGCACGCCGAAGCGGTCCTCGACGTAGTCCCACTGTGTGCACCAGGTGCCGTGCCGGTCCACGACGGTGCCGAAGCCGTACGGATCCTGCGGGGCGGGGGAGGGGGAAGCCATGGTCAGCCCACCGGGATCATGGTGGCGATGGCGTCCTTCACCGACTGGACCTGCGGCCCGATGATGACCTGCACGTTGTGGCCGTCGAGCTTGATCACGCCCACGGCGCCGAGCTTCTTCAGCCGCGCCTCGTCCACCTGCGCCGCGTCCCCCACCGTCATGCGCAGGCGGGTGATGCAGTTGTCCAGGGACCGGATGTTGTCGGCGCCGCCGATCGCGTCGAGGATGGCGACGGCGTCGTACTTGCCCGCGACCAGCTCGCGCGCGGGCTTCTCCGACGCGTCCGGAGCGACGGGCTCACCGTCCGCGTCGTCCTTTTCCTCCTCGTCCTTTTCCTCCTCGCGCCCGGGGGTCTTGAGGTCGAAGCGGTTGATCGCCCAGCGGAACAGGAAGTAGTACACGGCGAACCACACCGCCGCGATCACCGGCACCAGGTACCACTTGGTGGTCGATCCCTGGAGGACGCCGAAGACCAGCCAGTCGATGACGTTGCCGTCCGTGTTCCCGATGAAGACGCCGAGCAGGGCGGCCGTCAGGAAGCCGAGCCCCACCAGGACCGCGTGGATGGCGTACAGCCACGGCGCGACGAAGAGGAACAGGAACTCCAGCGGCTCCGTGATGCCGCCGACCGCGCAGGCCACCACGCCGGACACGAGCAGTGCCTTGATCTCCGGCCGCATCTTCCTGTTCGCGCAGTGGTACATCGCGAGCGCGGCGCCCGGCAGACCGCCGAGGTAGGACGCCATCTTGCCCTGGGAGAGGAAGTGCGTCGCGTCGGTGACGGCCGCGCTCGGCGCTCCCGCGCAGTCCAGGTGCGCGTAGAACATGTTCAGGGCCCCGGAGACGTTGTCCCCGCACACGGCGCCCGAACCGCCGACGTCGGTGAACCGGAACATGGCCACCAGGATGTGGTGCAGGCCGATGGGGCGCAGCAGCACCTCTCCCATGCCGAAGAAGAACGGTCCGAACACACCGGTGTGCCCGATGCCGCGACCCACCGCGGTGATCCAGCCGTTGAAGGTCGGCCACACCAGGGGGATGAGGAGACCGAGCACGCTCAGGACGAGAGCGGAGATGATCGGGACGAAGCGCAGGCCGCCGAAGAAGGCCAGAGCGTCAGGCATCCGCTGCGTACGAAAGCGCTGGTGGAGGAGGCTGACAACGATGCCAACGGCCACGGCTCCGAGGAGTCCCGTATCGATGGACTGCACACCGAGCACATCGGCTATGCCGTAGTGCTCGACGGCGGCGTCGTCCTCGAAGTCGACACCCTTGGCGGTGAGGTAGAAGTTCACCGCGAGATTCATGGCGGCGAAGCCGACGAAACCCGAGAACGCCGCCACGCCCTTGTCCTCACGGGCGAGGCCGAGGGGAATCGCCATCGCGAAGAGGACGGGCAGGAAGGTGAAGGCCACCAGACCCGTGTTGGCCATCCAGGTGAAGACGAGGTGGAAGCCCTCGGCCTTCAGGAAGGGCAGATTGTCGGTGACGGCCTCGCTGGAGAGCGAGGAGCCGATGCCCAGCATGATGCCGCAGAACGCGAGCAGGGCCACGGGGAGCATGAACGTCTTGCCGAGCCCCTGGAGGAATTCCCAGAGTGCGGCTTTGGTCTTCTGCATGTGTACGGAACTTTCGAGCCTGGGGGGACGGACCCGGGCGCTCGCCGTGGCGATGCGGGGACCCACGGGTGATCGAGCGTCGGCGGATATGGACGAGGGGCCCGGGCCGCCTTCGCGCGGCGCACCTGAGGATCGCCCGGTGAGCAGCGCCAGACGGGGCCGTTCCGCCGCACGGATCACATCACAGCGGGTCGGCGGCTGTCCATGGAGGCCGGAGCGCCGGCCGGGCCCCTGCACAGAGGGCTCGACGGGGGGTGAACCGGTTGTCGCGCGCCGTGACGTACGCCACCTGTCCGGATCACCGTCGGGTGTTTGCCGACGCGTCGGTGGGTAAGGGGCTCATTGGCCGCCGGATCCGACAATCCGGTGGATAGTGTGCGAAAACTATTGATCCAGGAGGTTCGATGTCCTCGAAGCGACGTCGCAAGAAGAAGGCCCGCCGCAAGAACGGCGCGAACCACGGCAGCCGTCCGCAGACCTGAGGACGCGCCGACATGGCCGGGGGGTGGCGCATGCCACCCCCCGGACGCGTTCCTGACGGATCCTTGGGCGACTTCGACTTCGACTTCGACTTCGACACAGCGACGGCGACGCGGTACCTCGGTCCGAGGCTCCGGGGCGGCCCAACTCAGGGCCTTGATTTGGGGGGAAGTAGCTCGTGCCGCAGGCTGGAGACCGTCCGCCGGACCATGGTGTCAGAGGCTCGCCATAAGGTCCCGGCAGGAATTTCCCGTCTCCCGGAGTCCTCGTGCCGCAGCTTGCCCGACTCGTGAGCGCGATCGCCGCCCCTCCGGCCTTCTCCGGAGCCGATGACGCCCCGCACCTGGAGCGCCGACCCGGAGAGCGGTTGCCTGTACAGCGTGGTGACACGGAGCCATGGGAGGTGCGGCACCGCTGCTGGGCGGGGTGCGCGGGGCACGAGGAGTCCACCGACCATCCGCCCGAGGTCAGGTCAGCAGCTGGTTCCGGTGGGACGCGCGACGCGCGGCCGCCAGCAGGGCGTGGATCTGAGGACCGGCCTGGTCGAGCCGGGCCACGGGCTTCGCGAACGGCAGGCGCACATCGCGGTGGGTGCCCGTGTACTCCAGACGCAGGGTCACGCCGTAGCGGTCCATCGCCAGCGGGAGGACGCGCGTCGCGCCCTTCACCGGCTGCGGCTGCACCAGGCGCAGGAGGAGGGGGACGAGTTCCCCGTGATCGTCCACGAGGTGGGTCAGCATCCCGGCCTCGCTCGTCGCGATCGGATCGGGGTCGGTGTCCTGCAACGTGTCCAGCGTGACGAACGTGCGGCCCCTGTGGTCCTCGAAGACCGCCTGACCGAACTCCATGCAGGTGCTCTCCGCGGCGTCCGTGCTGTACGGGGCCGCCAGCAGCCCGGTCACCGTGACACGGGCGCGCGTGCGGTCCCGTACGGGTGTGGGCGCGATGTCGGTGAACTCCAGCCGGACGGGGATGCGTGGCCCGGGGTGCGGGGAGCCGGCCTCCGACGGTTCGTGCAGGTGGATGTGGCCCATCGCGGCCGTACCGTCGAGGCGGTGCACCTCGACGGGGTCGAGCCCGTCGCTCACCACTGTCATCGAATGGGCCGCGGTCAGGATGGACAGCACGCGTTCGGCGGGGGTGGGCTGGGTGACGCGGGAGTTGAAAGGACGCATCCAAGTTCTCCAGAGGAGCGGGCGGGGAGACCTCATTGCAGTTACTTAGGTATGCCTAACCTAACCCATGATCGGGTGTTCGGGTAGCGGCGCCACCCCCGCAGCCGCGCCGCAGTGGCCGGAAGGCGACGCAGGGGCCGGTCACTTGCCGGAGCCGGCGTACGGGAGAAGCGCCATCTCCCGCGCGTTCTTGACCGCGGCGGCCACCCGGCGCTGCTGTTGCGCCGTGATGCGGCTGACCCGTCGGCTGCGGATCTTCCCGCGGTCCGAGATGAACTTCCGCAGCAGTTCCGTGTCCTTGTAGTCGACGTACGTGATCCCTGCGGCGTCGAGCGGGTTCGGGCGGCTCTTGAGGGGCTTTCGGGCTTCCTGGCGGCGTGCCATGGCTCTCCTTCGTGTCGTGGGGCGGCGGTCAGTGGGTCGGGTCCAGGAGGGGCCCGAACGCGGTGGGCAGCCTCTTCCACGCCTCCCGGCCGGCCTCGTACTCGGCGTCGCTGAGCAGGCAGGAGTCGAGCAGCGCGGTGATGCCGTCCCGGTCCAGGCCGGGGGAGACGAACACCAGGTGCTGGCAGCGGTCGCCGAGGAAGGGATGCCAGTCGAGTGCGGCGGCTGCGCGGCGGAACGGAGGGATCAGGTCCCAGGCCGCGTCCGGCAGGGAGGCGAGCCAGGGGCCGGTGTTCTCGACACAGAGCGCGCCGCCCGTCGCGTCCCAGGACAGCAGGGTGTCCGGGCGGTCCGCGAGCCAGAAGCGGCCGCGGCTGCGGGCGGCGGCACAGCTCAGATCCTCCAGCGCCTCGAACAGGCGCTCGGGGTGGAAAGGGCGGTGTCTGTGCCAGACCAGCGTGCCGACGCCGGCCTCCTCCGCTTCCTGGGGGAGGAGGGCAGACGAGGGGTGTTGGGCCGCGCCCGCCGTCTCCACGTCGAAGCCCGCGAGAGCCAGTTCCGCCAGTGCGTCCGACGCTGCGGGGACCTGCGGCGCTGTCGGGTGCAACTGCCCGATGAGCGCCAGGTCCTGGGCGTCCGCCTCCTGGCTGTCGACGAGGGCGATGACGGACGCGTACTCCAACTGCCGGGCCCAGGTGTCGCCGACCGTACGCTGATCCGCCGGCGCCGCTGCCAGCCCCGCCTCCGCCAGGTCGTCGCCATTGGTGAGACAGGGCAGGACGAGGGCCGGATCGACCGCGGTGATCACGCCGGTCACCTCGGCCCACTCCCGCCCGTGTACGGCGATGACCTCCGCCATCCCCTTCGGCTCGACGGAGTCCCAGAGTTCGACGACGGCGAGCCCGGTCACCCCTCCGGCCGCGACCCGCTCCAGCTCGGGGAGGAGGTCCTCCCTCAGTGCGCAGCACGCGCAGTCGTTCACGAGGGGGGCTTCGCCGTGCGACAGCTCGCCGGAGGCGTCACGGACCGTGCGGTGGACGGTTCCCCGGTCCGCGGTGGTCAGGTCGTGGTGCAGCGCGACACTTCGAGGCACCCTGCTGAGCAGCCGTTCCACCACTTCGCGGCGGGCGTCCGAGTGCAGTCCGCCGACGAGGACCACGGGCAGCCTGCGGCCGTCCGTCATCATCGCTCCTCCCTGCGGCCGTAGCGGCGTTCGAACCGCTCCACGCGTCCGGCCGTGTCCAGGACGCGTGCGGTGCCGGTGTAGAAGGGGTGACTCGCCGAGGAGATCTCGACGTCGACGACCGGGTAGGTCCGGCCGTCCTCCCACTCGACGGTGTGCTCGGGGGTCAGGGTGGAGCGCGTGAGGAAGGCGTAACCGGCCGCCTTGTCGCGGAACACGACGGGGCCGTACGCGGGGTGAATGCCCGGCTTCATGGTGAGGTCCTCCGGATCGGGGTCGCGTGGGAGAGGTGCGGTTCAGCGGTCTTCGCGGAAGTCGACATGGCGGCGTACGACCGGGTCGAACTTGCGCAGCACCAGGCGGTCGGGGTCGTTCCGCCGGTTCTTGCGGGTGACGTAGGTGTAGCCCGTTCCTGCGGTGGAGCGGAGCTTGATGATCGGGCGTAGTTCGTTGCGAGCCATGGCGCTACTATATGGCAATGGTTTCCATTTTCAATACGGGGGCCGAAGTCGAGCGAGAGGCAGGTAGTCCCATGTCCGCCCACTGCCAACTGACCGGCTCCCGACCGGGATTCGGCAACAAGATCTCCCATTCGCACCGGCGCACCTCGCGCCGGTTCGACCCCAATGTCCAGCGCAAGCGCTACTGGTTGGCGAGCGAGGGGCGGCGTGTGCGCCTGACGCTCAGCGCCAAGGCGATCAGGACCGTGGACACGATCGGCATCGAGGCCGCGGTGGCCCGCATCAGGTCGCGAGGCGGCAAGGTCTGATGGCGAAGAAGAGCAAGATCGCGCAGAACGAGAAGCGCAGGGCGATCGTCGGGCGGCATGCGGCCCGTCGGGCCGAGCTGAAAGAGATCATCCGTGACCCGGCCAAGCCGGAGGCGGCCCGGAGGGCGGCCGTCGAGGAGCTGCGGCGCCAGCCGCGTGACGCCAGCGCCACCCGCGTCCGCAACAGGGACAGCGTGGACGGACGGCCCCGTGGGCACCTGCGGAAGTTCGGGCTGTCCCGGGTCCGGATGCGGGAGCAGGCGCATGCCGGATTTCTGCCGGGAGTGACCAAGTCGTCGTGGTGACGCCTGCTCCCTGAACCGTGGCGGGTGGCGCCGTGCCACCCGCCACGGGCGCCTACTTCGCGACCGGGGGGACGGTGCCCGGTGCGGCGAGGGCCTCGTAGTGGCCCGCGAGCGCGTGGAACGCTTCCTTCGGTTCCCAGCGCATGTCGGGGTAGGCGCGTGAGGGGGCGGGGAGGCCGTGGTCCTCGTCGAGCAGCTTGACGATGCTGTAGGAGGCCATGTCGAGGTCCGGGCCGCTGTCCGGCCGGTGGGGAGCGCGGCCGTCGGCGAAGCTGAACCAGAAGACGGAGTCGACACCCTCCTCCTCGAAGACGGGCATGAGGTCGTCCATGTAGCGGACCTGCTCGCCTTCGTCGCGCACCAGGTCGGACTTGAGTGTGACGCCGTCCGGCTCCATGGCCACGTACCATCCGGCGCCGCCGTAGTCGCCGGCCCCGCGGAAGGTGCAGCAGCCGACCTCCAGGATCGCCACCGGTTTGCCGTGGGCGAACTCCCGGCGCAGGTCGTCGCGGTAGGTGGCGGCGTTGCGCAGGCCGCGGAAGGCGTCGAGGCCGACGATGTCGAACGGGCTCCAGTCCACGCCGTCCAAGGGGTTGGAGGCGTAGGTGACAGGTCCGCCGAAGACGGGCCGCACGGCGTCGACGACCTCGCCGAGGAAGGCGTTGACCCGGTCGGGGATGCCCTGGAGGGCGGACTCCCGGTCCGGGCCGGCGAGGACCGGGATGCGGGCCGCGAAGGTGTCGCCGGGCAGGTACCCCCGGGCGAACAGGCTCAGCTCGCAGCCCGTGACGAGGATGACGTCCGCGCCGTCGAGGCGCAGCCGCTCGGCCCGCTCGGCGCAGTCGGTGAAGTACGGCAGCATCTGCTCGTTCGTCATCTCGCAGGGGAAGGGCGAGTACCAGACCTGGAGCCCCGCGGCCGCCGCGTACCGTGCCGCCACGTCGATGCGGTCGGGGTCGTCGCCGATGACGCGGATCGCGTTGCAGTGCAGGTCCTCCGCGATGACGCGTATCTCCCGCTCGACGACAAGGGGGTCGAAGGACGGTCCGGTGTGTTTGCCGAGGACGTGCATGCCGGTGTCGTAGTGGATGCCTCTGCCGCGCATTCCGACGCCTCCAATAAGAGTCGCTGTGTATCTTACGGATTCACTTAAGATACACGACGTGTCTGAAGAGCCTGCGCGCAAGCGTCGCCGGGGGGCCGAGCTGGAAGCGGCGCTCCTCGAAGCGGCCTGGGAGGAACTGACCGCCGCCGGCTACGAACGGCTGACCTACGAAGCGGTCGCGGGCCGCGCCGGCACCAGTCGCGCCGTCCTCTACCGCCGCTGGCCGACGAAACGGGAGCTCGTCCTTGCCGCCCTGCGCAGCAAGGCGCCGCCCGTCCCGGATGGGCCGCCGGACACGGGAAATCTGCGTGGTGACGTGCTCGCCCTGCTCCGCTTCGTCGTCGGGCAGACGGCCGGCCTGGCCCATGTGCGACAGGCGCTCGCCGCGGAGCAGGGGCAGGACACGGAGCTGTCCGCGTACCTGACCTCGCGTAACCGCAGCCCTGGCGGTGACTGGATGCGTACGGTCCTGGAGCGTGCCGCCCGCCGTGGTGAGACCGATCCCGCGGTTCCGCTTCCCGACCGGCTGACCGCGCTCCCGGTGGTCCTGGTCCTCTATGACCTCCTCATGGCCCGCCGCACCCCCTCCGAGGCGGACCTGGAGGAAATCGTGGACCTGCTGTTCCTCCCCCTCGTCGCGCTCCGGCGGAACCGGCGCGGTTGAGGGTCTGCCGCCCGGAAGTGCAGGGGAGGCGGCCCCGGTGTGAGGACCGTTGACAAAAGTGCGGCCTGCTAGAAACCTGTCACCTCGGCACCGCAAAATATTGACTGGTTCACTCAAAAATCAAGGCAATGCGCGCGAGTTTCCGGCAGGTGGCCTGCTCCCTCTCCTGTCGGCGTCCCTGATCGCCCCCTCGTCGGTGTGCCGGCAGCCCGCACCTGCCCGTCCTCGACCGCCGGTGCCGTACGCATCGCGCGGTCGGTGAGGCGTCACCGTGCCCTCCCGGTCCCGCAGCCGCACGGAACAGAGGACAGCATGAGATGGAAGCAATTCGGATGGCGGTTCGTCATTGGCGCGCTGGCAGCCGCGCTGATGACCGTCGGACTCCTGCCCGTCGCCGCCACGGCGGCCGACCGGAGCTCCGACCTGGCCCTCGGTAAGCAGGTGACGGCCAGCGGGTCGCACGGCGCCTACCCCGCGTCGAACGTCACCGACGGCAGCCAGCAGACGTACTGGGAGAGCCCCGGCGGCTTCCCGCAGTGGGTCCGGATCGACCTCGGCGGCTCCTTCGACGTCGACCAGGTGGTGCTGAAGCTCCCGGCCACCTGGGAGGCCCGGACCCAGACGCTCGGCGTCCAGGGCAGCACGGACGGGAGCAGCTTCAGCACCCTGTCGGCTTCGGCCGCCCGCGAGTTCACCCCGTCGGCGGGCAACACCGTCACGGTCGGTTTCACCGCGAAGCAGGTGCGGTACATCCGGGTCCAGGTGACCGCCAACACCGGCTGGAACGCCGCACAGCTCTCCCAGGTCGAGGTCCACGGCGAGAACGGCTCCGGTCCGCCTCCCGTCGACGGCTCCAACCTGGCGCTGAACAAGCCGATCGAGGCGTCGTCGTACACGCAGACCTATGTGGCGGCCAACGCCAATGACGACAAGCTCGGTACGTACTGGGAGGCCAACGGCCATCCCTCGACGCTGACGGTGAAGCTCGGCGCCGACGCGGACATCCAGGCCGTCGTCGTCAAGCTCTCCCCGGACCAGGCGTGGGCCACCCGGACGCAGAGTCTTCAGGTGCTCGGCCGCGCCCAGTCGGCCACCGGCTTCACCTCGCTGAAGGACCGCGCCGATCATGTGTTCAACCCCTCGGGGAACCAGAACACGGTGACCATCCCGGTCAGCGGCAGGTATGCGGACGTGCAGCTCAAGTTCTTCGCCAACACCGGCGCCCCCGGGGCCCAGGTCGCCGAGATCCAGGTCGCCGGCACCGCGGCTCCCAACCCCGACCTGACCGTCACCGGACTGACCTGGTCACCCACCACGCCGTCCGAGACGGACGACGTCACCGTGAACGCCACCGTACGCAACACGGGTACGTCCGCCGCCGCCGCGACGGCCGTCGACGTGAGCCTGGCAGGTGTGGTCGCCGGGAGCGCGGCGGTGAACGGCCTCGCCGCCGGAGCCTCGGCCACCGTGCCGGTCCGCGTGGGCAGGCAGCCGATGGGCACGTACAGCGTCTCGGCCGTGGTCGATCCCACCGACACGGTCGTCGAGCAGGACAACAGCAACAACAGCCTCACCGCCACGTCGAAGCTGGTCGTCGGCCAGAGTCCCGGCCCCGACCTGGAGGTGCTCGGCATCACCTCCAGCCCGTCGAACCCCGCTGTGGGCGCGGCCGTCAGCTTCACCGTGTCCCTCCACAACCGTGGTACGACTGCCGTGAGTTCGTCCACGGTGACCCGCCTCCTGGTGGAGAGCACCACACTGAACGGGACGACGGGGGCGGTTCCCGCCGGATCCACCGTCACCGTGCCCATCAGCGGGAGCTGGACCGCCAGGAGCGGCGGGGCCAACCTCACCGCCACCGCGGACGCGACCGGTGTGGTCACCGAGACCGACGAGAACAACAACGTCTTCTCGCGCGCCGTCGTGGTCGGCCGCGGCGCCGCGGTCCCGTACACCGAGTACGAGGCCGAACAGGGCGCGTACAAGGGCACGTTGCTGAAGTCCGACCAGAAGCGCACCTTCGGGCACACCAACTTCGCCACCGAGTCCTCGGGCCGTGAGTCCGTGCGGCTGAACACCACCGGTGAGTACGTCGAGGTCACCTCGACCGTGCCGACGAACTCGATCGTGGTCCGCAACTCCATCCCCGACGCCCCCGGCGGCGGCGGGACCGAGGCGACGATCAGCCTGTACGCCGACGGCACCTTCGCCCGGAAGCTGAACCTCTCCTCCAAGCACAGCTGGCTCTACGGTGACACCGACAGCCCGGAGGGGCTGACCAACCAGCCGCAGGCCGACGCCCGCAGGCTCTTCGACGAGTCCAACGCCCTGCTCGGGCGTACCTATCCCGCAGGGACGAAGTTCCGCCTCCAGCGGGACGCGGGCGACACGGCGTCCTTCTACATCATCGACCTCGTCGACCTGGAGCAGGTGGCGCCGGCGGCGAGCCAGCCGGCCGGATGTACCCCGATCACCACCTACGGCGCCGTTCCGAACGACGGGATCGACGACACGGACGCCATTCAGCGGGCGGTGACGGCCGATCAGAACGGAGACATCGACTGCGTGTGGATCCCGCCGGGGCAGTGGCGGCAGGAGCAGAAGATCCTGACCGACGACCCGCTGAACCGGGGGCAGTTCAACCAGGTCGGCATCAGGGACGTCACGATCCGCGGCGCGGGCATGTGGCACTCCCAGCTCTACACCCTCACCCAGCCGCAGGACGCGGGCGGTATCAACCACCCGCACGAGGGGAACTTCGGCTTCGACATCGACGACAACACCAAGATCTCGGATCTGGCGATCTTCGGCTCCGGCACCATCCGCGGAGGGGACGGGAACGCCGAGGGCGGAGTGGGCCTGAACGGACGCTTCGGCGACGACACCAAGATCACCAACGTCTGGCTGGAACACGCGAACGTGGGGGTCTGGGTCGGCCGCGACTACGACAACATCCCGGATCTCTGGGGGCCCGGTGACGGCGTCGAGTTCACGGGGATGCGGATTCGCAACACCTACGCGGACGGCATCAACTTCGCCAACGGGACGCGCAATTCCACGGTGTTCAACTCCTCCTTCAGGAACACCGGGGACGACTCGCTGGCCGTGTGGTCGAGCAAGTACGTGAAGAACCCGTCGGTGGACGTCGGCCACGACAACCACTTCCGCAACAACACGATCCAGCTGCCGTGGAGGGCCAACGGCATCGCGGTCTACGGCGGTTACGGCAACACCATCGAGAACAACATCATCTCCGACACGATGAACTACCCCGGCATCATGCTGGCGACGGACCACGACCCGCTGCCCTTCTCGGGGGAGACACTGATCGCCAACAACGCGCTCCACCGCACGGGCGGGGCGTTCTGGGGGGAGGCCCAGGAGTTCGGCGCGATCACGCTGTTCGCCGCCGGCCAGGACATTCCCGGTGTCACGATCCGCGACACCGACATCCATGACTCGACCTACGACGGGATCCAGTTCAAGTCGGGCGGCGGGTCCGTGCCCGGAGCGAAGATCTCGAACGTCCGCATCGACAACTCCGTCAACGGGTCCGGGATCCTGGCCCACGGAGGCGCACGGGGCAGCGCCACCCTGACCGATGTGACCATCACCGGTTCGGCGGACGGCGACGTCGAGGTCGAACCCGGATCGCAGTTCGTCATCAACGGCGGCGCCGGCACGGCGTCCACCCGGAAGTAGATCCGGCCGGTCCCTGGACCGCGCACCGCACGGCCCCCGGCCGGTCCGCCATGGCGAACCGGCCGGGGGAGCGGTGTCCGTGGGCGAGGCGGCACGCCTCAGCGCAAGGGCGACCCGGAACCTGCCCGTGACGAGGTCGCGCCCTTCTCCGGGCCGCCGAGGGCGCATCCCGCGCTGGGTGCGCGCCCGGACCCTGTGTGCGTAACACCGCGGTCTTTCGGCGGCTCCGCCACCGCGCAGCCGCTCTCCTGCGCGGCCCGGGAGGTGAACGCGGCGACGGCGTCGGAGGCCCCACCGGCGCCGCGAGCGGCCGGGGGTGCCCGGTACGCGACGGCTGCGACGCGGCCGTCGAAGTCCGGCCCGCGCAGGGGCGATCCGGCCGAGTGTCCCGCTCCCTGGTACGTCACCTTCGGCCGCAGAACCGGATCTCCGCGAGGCGGCCGGTCTCCCGACCTGCCAAGCCATGCCGGGCGGTCCCCCGACCTGCCAAGCCTCGCCGGCCGGTCAACTGCTCAACCGTGTGGAGTCTCCACCACGTCGGCCCTCTCCGAGCCTTCACGGCCCATACGCTCGACCCCCCAGGCCCCGAGCGGTTCGAGCGCCTTGTTGAGCGTGTGCCCGTGCTCGGTCAGGGAGTACTCCACGCGGGGCGGCACCTCGGCGTAGACCTTCCGGTGCACGAGGCCGTCCGCCTCCATCTCTCGCAGGTGCTGGGTGAGCATCTTCTCGCTCACTCCCGGCAGCCCGCGGCGGAGTTCGGCGAACCGGCGTACGCGATGGGCGTCGAGCTCCCAGAGGATCAGTCCCTTCCACTTGCCGCTCACCACGTCGAACGCGGCGTCGATACCGCAGATGTAGGGTCCGCGTCTCGGTGCCTTGGCCATCAGTGGCTCCCCTTACTAAAAGGTAAGTACCGCAGTAAATAGTGGGTACTTCCGAGAGTAGTGGCGCTCTCCGACGATGAAGGGGTGAACGAACAGACCCGTAACACCGGACAAGACGACGCTGTCACCGTGATCGGGCTCGGCCCGATGGGCCGGGCGATGACACGCACCCTCCTCACCGCAGGCCGCCCCGTCACCGTATGGAACCGCACCGCCGCCCGCGCCGACGGCGTCGTCGCCGAGGGAGCGACGCGCGCGGCGACACCGCGCGAGGCCGTCGAGGCGAGCGGCCTCGTGATCCTCAGCCTCACGGACTACCGGGCGATGTACGACATCCTCGGCAGCGCCACCGGTTCGCTGGCCGGCCGGACGCTGGTGAACCTGAGTTCCGACACCCCCGATCGCACCCGCGAGGCTGCCACCTGGGCGGAGGGCCACGGGGCCGCCTTCCTCACCGGCGGGGTCATGGCCCCGGCGCCGATGGTCGGCACGGAAGCGTCCTACGTCTACTACAGCGGCCCGGGCGAAGTGATGGACAGTCACCGAGCGGCTCTGGCGCCGCTCGGGACACCCAGGTACCTGGGTGAGGATGCGGGCCTCGCCCAGATGATGTACCAGGCCCAGCTCACGGTGTTCCTCACCACTCTCTCCGCGTTGATGCACGCCACAGCGATGCTGGGGACCGCCGGGATGAAGGCCGAGGAGACGCTCCCGGAGCTGCTCTCCGCCGCCGACACGATCAGCGACATCCTGAGGGCCGGCGATGAGCGCCCCGGCGCCGCGCTCGATGCCGGCGAGCATCCCGGCGATCTCAGCACGGTCACCATGATGGGTGCGACGGCGGACCACATCGTCGAGACCAGCGCTTCACTCGGACTCGATCCCGCGCTTCCGCTGGCCGTGCAGGCCCACTACCGGCACGCGATCGAGGACGGGCACGGCAGCGACAACTGGACGCGCATCATCGACAGGATCCGGGCACCACGCTGACCGCACGCCCGTGCTTCTTCCGACTGTGCGGAGAAAGGTGACCGTCGCACTTGCATTCGGTTTCGATCGGCGGGAAAAATTGGGGCAAGGCGGACAGGTGCAGCTCTTAGGAGTCGCTCCGGCCGGCCGGACGGAAGGATCTGTGGTGCACAGGTCCGGCGGTATCGAGAGGTGATCTCATGGGCAAGATGGTTTCCGCGCTCAAGCTGCTGCGAGGGCGGAAGATGGAAGCGGACGGCAAGGCCCTTCAGGACCAGCGGCTGCGGGACGAGGGCCGTCGCCTGCAGGACCAGGTGCACGGACAGCGGTAGCGGCCCGTCCCCACCTGCCTCCCCTGGCTCAGGCGCCGGCCCCGTACACGCCCTTCTCCGGCAGCCCCGTCGATTCGAAGGTGTGCACCGAGAGCCCGCGCGCGGTCGTCCTGTGGCTGACGAGCCGCAGGCCGGCCGGGGCGCCGCCGTCCGGGAAGAGCCTCCGGCCCCGGCCCACCACGACCGGGGCGATCACCAGGCGCAGCTCGTCGACCAGGCCCGCGGCCAGCAAGGACTGGGCCAGCCGGGCGCTGCCGTGGATCTGCAGGTCCCGGCCGGGCAGGGCCTTCACCGCGGCGACCTGGGCGGGGACATCCCCGTCCAGGACCGTTGTCGGGTTCCACGCGGCCGTGGTGAGGCTGTGGGAGGCGACGTACTTGGGCAGGCCGTTCATGAGGGGCGCGAAAGGATGGTCGGTCATCGCCGGCCAGTCCCGGGCGAAGTTCTCGTAGGTGCGGCGGCCGAACAGCAGCGCGTCCGCTGTGCCGAGCCAGGCGGCAGCCACCTCCTCGAACTCCTCGTCCAGGTGCGGTACGAACCAGCCACCCTGGTCGAAGCCGTCACTCCGGTCCTCGTCCGGGGCCCCGGGGCCCTGGGAGACACCGTCGAGGGACAGGAACTCCTGTACGACAAGCCTCATCGCGCACCACTCACTTCCGCCGACGTCACGGCCGCTGCGGCCTCCGGTCCACGGGAGACGACTGTGCCACCCCCGGGTCACCGGGGTGGGCAGGAACACGTTCGTCGTCCTCATCGAGCAGCGCGGTGAGGACGGCCAGGGGAGTCGCCGCCGCCCAGGCCTGCGGTGAACAGGAGTGGGGGTACGGAACAGGCCGAGGGTGCTGGGCGCGCGAGTAGCCCGCCATGACCTCGGGCAGCCGGTGACCGTGGTGGGCCGACGCCTCCAGCAGACCGAGGGCGACCGTGCGCGCCTCGTCCCGCAGGCCGCACCGTGCCAGACCGAGCAGGATGACCGCGTTGTCGTGCGGCCAGCACGTGCCCCGGTGGTACGAGAGCGGGTGGTACCCCGGCTGGCCGGACGCCAGCGTACGGACGGCCCAGCCCGAGAAGAAGTCGGGTTCCAGCAGACGCCGCCCCACGCGCCGCGCGTGCCGGTCGTCCAGGATGCCGGACCACAGCAGGTGCCCGGCGTCCGAGGCCAGCGAGTCGACCTGCCTGCCCCGGCCGTCCAGGGCGAGCGCCGGGAAGTCGGGGCCGGGCATCCAGAAGTCCCGCAGGAACCGGGCCCGCAGACCGGCGGCGGCGCTGTCGAGCCGGTCGGCGTACGCGTCGTCGTCCCACACCGAGCGGGCCAGCCGCGCGGTGCGCACCAGTGCGTCGTAGGCGTAGCCCTGTGCCTCCGCGACCGCGATCGGCCCCTCGGCCTGGGTGCCGTCGAGGAAGCAGACGGCGCCGTCGGAGTCCTTCCAGTTCTGGTTCACCAGGCCCTGCGGGTCGGGCGAGTAGACCAGGTAGCCGCCGTCGTCCAGGCCGCCGTCGCGGAACATCCAGTCCACGGCCGCCCGGGCGTGGTCCTCCAGACGGGCGGCCAGGGCACGGTCGCCCGTGGCTTCGGTGAAGCTCTCCAGGAGTACGAGGAAGAGCGGGGTGGCATCGACCGAGCCGTAGTAGCGGCCGTACGGCACCTGGCGGAAGTGAGCCAGTTCGCCGTGCCGGATCTCGTGGACGATGCGCCCGGGCTGCTCGCCGCGGCCGGTGTCGTACTCCGTGCCCTGGGTGGCGGCGAGGGCACGCAGGGTGCCCTCCGCCAGCTCCGGCCGGTACGGAAGCGCGAAGAGCGAGGTGAACAGCGAGTCACGCCCGAAGAGCGTGAGGAACCAGGGGATCCCCGCCGCCGGTACGCGTACGCGCTCACCGTCCGGGCCGATGGCGGGGACCCGCAGGGCCGCCAGGTCGCTCAGCCCACGGGCACAGGCGGCGGCCAGACCCTCGGGCGCACCGGCCGGAACGGGCAGCGGCACGCCCGTGAACGCCGACGTGTCCGCCGCGCGCTCCGCGACCGCCTCGGCCGGTGTGCCGACGAGGGCCGGCGCGGGCGCGCCGTGCGCGTACGCCGTGACGGTGATCAGGAGTTCGGCGGTGCCGTGGGCGGGCAGTTCCAGGTGCCAGTCCAGCCGGTGGGCCGTGTCCGGTTCGCCGACGGGCCGGACGGCGTCCGGGGCGGGCGTGGAGCACACCGCCGTACGGGACAGCCATTTGCCGCGCTCGTAGGTGAAGGTGACCCCCTCGGCGTGGGCGCTCGCCGTGCGCAGGGCGCCGGCCTTCTCGTACCGCCGCTTGTCGGAGCGCAGTTCGAACTGGTCGGCGAAGTCGGCGTCGGCGGTGAGGGAGAGGATCGCGGTGACGGGCGTCGGACGGTTGTTCACCAGCCGCAGACACTCCGTCAGGACACCCGCGTCGACAGCCTGTTCACGGAAGACGGTGTAGCCCGCCGGTTCGTCCCGGGTGCCCGGGGGTGTGAGCACGCACCGGGCGGACGCCTCGCCGTCCGACGGCACCAGCACGGCCGGCTCGGTGCCGTCGACGGTCAGGGTCCACCGGCTCAGATGCCGGGCGTCGCGATGGAACAGTCCGTCGGGGGAGGTGCCGCGACGGCCGCTCACACCGCCGTCGGCCCCGAGGACCGCGAAGGTGCCCGCCCGGACCAGCGTGGTCTCCGCCGTGCCGTTCACGTGTGCGCTCCGATCGGGGTGGGGTGAGGGGCACCGCCGTCGGCCGGCCGCGTGGCGGCCAGCAGATCGAGGGTGAGGGCGGCCGTCCAGCCGAAGGAGCGGGTGCCGCGGGCCTCGGCCGTGAACGGGTCCACGTACTCGGCGAAGGAACTGGCTCCGGCGGCGTCGAGCATGGCCGCGCGCAGGGAATCGGCGGCCTGCGCGTGTCCGCACCGGCGCAGACCGCGCTCCAGCAGCCAGTTGGTGTTGAACCAGGCGGGACCGCGCCAGTAGCGGGAGGGGTCGAAGGCGTGCCCGGTGATGTCGTACGACGGAGCCATCGGGACCTCGCCGAGGCGGAAACCGGTGCCGGTCGCCGTGCCGAGCAGGGCGTCCACGATGTCCTGGGGGAGGCCGGGCACCACGAGCGGGACGAGCCCGGCGACGCTGCGCTCGGGGATCAGCTCGCCACCGACCAGGTCACGGCAGAGGAACATGCCGTCGGCGGGCGACCAGAGGCGCTCCACCAGGGCCGCGGTGAGACGCGCCGCCCGCACCTCGTGGGGGGCGGGGTCCGCCCCCGTCTCGGCGGCGATCCGGGCCAGCGCGTGCTCGGAGACGATCAGCAGCGCGTTGACGCAGGGGTCCTCGACCGCGAAGGCGTGCCCGCCCGGCACGTCCGCGTAACCGCTGTCGCGGTAGTCGGCGGCGAGCCGCACATAGCGTCCGTAGTCCAGGTCGGTGGGCCGTTCCGAGGCCTGCCCGTGGTCGAGGTCGGCGCGCCGGTACGAACCGGGGGCGGCCGGCTCGACACGTCCCAACGGGCCGTCCCAGCACGGGCTGTTGTCCATGCCGGGTTCCCACGGGTGCACCATGGCCGACAGCCCGCCGCCGCCGAGGTCGCGGGGGCCCGTGAGGTAGTCGTGCCAGGCCACGAGCCGGTCGTACACACGGGGCAGGAAACCGCGGCTGCGCGAGGTCTCCGGGTCCGCCTGGTGGACGAGCCAGGCCGCGAGCGCGTGCACCGGGGGCTGCACGATGCCGGAGGTCTCGGTGCCGGCCGGGGCGCCTGCCGTGGCGCCGTCCGTGGAGGAGCGCCAGAAGTCGGGGCTGGGGAAGTACGCGTCGAGGGGCACGGCGGGGCTGAACACGATGTGGGGGACGCGCCCGTCGGCCCACTGCGCGCCCAGCAGGCTCTCCAGCTCACGCTGGGCCCGGCGCACCGACAGATGGCGCAGACCGATCGCGATGAAGGCCGAGTCCCAGCTCCACTGGTGCGGATACAGACCGCGCGACGGGACGGTGGAGGACCCCGTCCAGTTGGTGAGGAGTACCCGTGCCGCGCCGCGCCGAAGCGTCAGGTGATCGGCGGCGGCGGGCACGGGGGTTTCGAGCAGCGACGTCACGCGCCGGACCTCCGGAGGAACGCCGGGACGGAGCGCACGGCCGCGACGGGGTCGCCGGTCAGCCGGCACTCGGCGGCGAGGTAACCGTCGTAGCCGATGCTGTGCAGCGCGCCGATCCAGGCGGGCCAGTCGAGGTGGCCGGCTCCCGGCTGGAAGCGGTTCGAGTCGCTGACCTGGGCGTGGCCGATGTAGGGGGCCGCCGCCAGGATCGAGGCCGAGGGGTCGGCCTCCTCGATGTTCATGTGATAGCTGTCGATACCGATGCGGACGGAGTCCAGGCCCACCGTACGGATCAGGTCGACGGCCTGCTCCAGCCGGTTGACCATGTGGTCCTCGTACCGGTTGAGCGGCTCCAGGTAGAGGGTCACGCCCTCGCGGCGCGCGTGCTCGCCCAGCTCGGAGAGGCCGGACAGCAGCACCTCGCGGTCCTGCTCCTCGGTGCGCGGCGGCTCGAACGGGGGGAGCCTGCGCGAGAACATCCCGTAGGACGCGGGGGTCTGGACGCCGAGCGCTCCGATCTCGGCGGCGACGGAGAGCTGGGACTTCATCTGCTCCAGGGCGTCGCGGCGCAGGCCGTCGTCGAACGCGGCGAAGAAGTGCAGCATGTCGACGCAGACGGTCGGCATGACCACGCCGTCGGCGAGGGCCTGCTTGAGCTCGGGCAGGCGGTCACGGAAGTGGAAGTCCCCCTTCGACCGCAGCTCCACGGCGTCGTAGCCGGCGTCCTGGGCGAAGGCCCACTTCTCCTGGAGTGTGTCGCCGGGGAGGAGCTGTTCCTGGCAGGCGGTTTTCAGCATGGGGTGCCTTTCGGCGCCGTCGGAGGGCGCTCGGGAGTTCCGGTGGATGGATCGGTCCTGGCCGCGGGGGCTCAGAACTCCAGGACGACCTGGAGGGCGTCGGCGGGCGTCTCGTCGAGCAGCACATACGCGTCGGCGGCTTCCGCCACCGGCACGACGTGGCTGACCAGGGACTTCACGTCGACCTGGCCTTCGGCGACCAGCGAGAGGAAGGTCTGCTGGAGCCGCTCGACGGTCCAGCGCCCCGCCAGCTGCGGGGGCACTCCGCCGATCTGGGAGCAGATCAGCTGCACCCGGTTGTGGTGGAACTCGTCGCCGAGGCGGAGACCCGCGCCGTCGCCCTGGTAGAAGCCGGACGCCACGACCCGGCCGCCGACGGTGACGGAGCGCACGGCCTCGTGGAGGGCCGGGTACACACCGCTGATCTCGATCGCGACATCGGCGCCCGCCCCGCCGGTGGCGGCCCGGATGCTTTCGGCGACGGTGCCGGTACGGGCGTTGAGGGTGTGCCGTGCCCCGTACTCACGGGCCGTCGCGAGCCGGCCGTCGAGTGCGTCGACCGCGGTGACGCGTGCGCCGTTGAGCTGGGCGAGACGGGTGGTGAGCAGCCCGATGACGCCCTGGCCGAAGACGGCCACGTCCTCGCCCAGGTGGATGTCGGCGGCGAGGATCGCGTTGTACGCGATGGCGCCGACCCGGGCGAAGGCCCCGGCGAGCGGTTCCAGGCCCGCGGGCAGGGTGTGGCCGACCATGCGCTCGGCCGGGACGATGCCCTCGCTGCGGTGCCCCCAGATGCCCCAGACCAGATCGCCCTCGACCGGCATACCGGGCGTGCCGACGAGCTCGGGCGAGACCTCGGTGACCTCGCCGACCTCGGAGTAGCCCCAGCCGGCCACCGGGTACTCGATCCCGGCCGCCCCGTCGCGGAAGATCCGGGCCTCGGCGTCCCAGGTGCGTGTCAGGTACGGATTTGTCCCCCGGTAGGCGGTGAGTTCGGTTCCTGCCGAAATGCCGGAGTAGCGGGTGCGGACCCGCAGGTGTCCTGCGGGAAGCGGAGCGCTTTCGTGCTCGGCGACTTCGACCTGACGGGGGCCGGTGAACTGGACGACGCGTTCCACGGGGGGCTCCGGTAGTGCTTGGAGGGGTGTTGCTCGCTGACTTCAGTCGAAGATATCTCAGAGTTATGTCTTGTCAACAAGCAAAAGTAATGCTGAGATGCGTCAGGAAAGTGCGTAAGTGGCGTGAGGACACAGCATGGTGATGAAGACCCGACGGTCGAGGGTGACCCTGTTCGGGCTCGCCGCGACCCTGGCCGGGGGCCTCCTGGCCGGCTGCTCCGGCAGCTCCGGCGCAGAGAAGCCCGACAACAGGATCACGGTGTGGTCGCAGGAGAACCTGCCGCCGAGGATGGCGGCGACCAGGAAGGTCATCAGCCGCTTCGAGAAGGAGAGCGGCGTCGAGGTCGACCTCGTCGGCGTGGACGAGGCCCAGCTGCCGCAGCTGATCATGTCCGCCGCCGCGGCCGGCAAGCTCCCGGATGTGATCGGGGCGGTCCCGATGGGCCAGGTCTGGCAGATGTACGGCAACGGCCTGCTGAACACCGAGGTCGCGGACCGCATCGTGAAGGACCTGCGGCCGGACACGTTCAACAGCAACGCGCTCGAGCTCACCTCGGACCGGGGCACCAGGCTGGGCGTCCCCTCCGACGCCTGGCTCCAGATCCTCGTCTACCGCAAGGACCTGTTCGCGAAGGCCGGACTCGACGCACCGGAGGACTACCCGAGCGCCCTGAAGGCCGCCGCCGCCCTCGACAAGGGCGGCCGGGACGGCATCTCGCTGGCCACCGACCCCTCGGACGTCTTCACCCAGCAGAGCTTCGAGGACCTCGCCCTGGCCAACGGTTGCCAGCTGGTCGACGAGGCGGGCGAGCCCGCACTCGACTCCCCGGCGTGCCGCAACGCCTTCGCCGCGTACGACGACCTCGCCCGCGAGCACGGAGCGCCCGGCACCCAGAGCGTGGACTCCACCCGCGCCACCTACTTCGCCGGGCAGTCGTCGATGATGGTCTGGTCGTCCTTCCTCCTGGACGAGCTCGCGGGACTGCGGTCCGACGCGCTGCCCAGCTGCCCGGAGTGCAAGAAGGACCCGAAGTTCCT
Source organism: Streptomyces sp. NPDC088746 (assembly GCF_044751065.1). Taxonomy (NCBI): domain Bacteria; kingdom Bacillati; phylum Actinomycetota; class Actinomycetes; order Kitasatosporales; family Streptomycetaceae; genus Streptomyces; species Streptomyces sp. NPDC088746. Next base: position 651,077 of record NZ_JBIVLA010000003.1, on the reverse strand, counting down.
CGCCCGTAACACCGGCGTCGTCACCTCCCTGAAGGGCCCCGACGGCAAGGAACCCGCCCAGTTCGGAGAGATCACGTCCTGGGCCGTCACGCGGTCCGCCGAGACGGACGCCTCCCAGAAGTTCATCGAGTACATGATGGGCAAGGGTTACGCGGACTGGTTCGGCATGGCCCCCGAGGGCAAGATCCCCGTCCGTACCGGCACGGCGGAGAAGCCCGGCTCCTTCGAGCAGGCGTGGCGCGCCAGCGTCATGGGCGTCGACCGCCGCGAATCCATGCAGAAGGCCTACCCCTCCGCGCTCCTCGACCGGCTCGTCACCGGTGTCGGAGGCATGAAGCGGTGGGGCCTGACCCAGGGGCAGGGCGCCCTCGTCGGCGCCACGAACGGCGAACTCCCCGTCGCCAAGGCCATCGGGGCGATGACCAGCGGCCAGCTCTCGCCCGACGAGGCCGCCGAGGAGGCCAACGACGAAGTGGCCGCCCTCCAGAAGTCCCTCCAGTAGCCGCCCGCCGCTCCCTCACGAGGTAACCGACCCATGAGCACAATCACGAGCGGCGCGAAGAAGCGCCGCGTACCGCCGCAGAGTACGAGCAGGCGGGAGAACCGCGCGGGCCTCGCCTTCGTGACCCCCACCTTCCTGGTGGTCCTGGTCGTGGTGATCCTGCCGATCCTCTGGACCGTCCTGCTCGCCTTCCAGAACGCCAAGCTGGTCGACATCCAGGAGAACGGCCTCTTCGGCCGCTGGACCCTGGACAACTTCTCCCAGGTCTTCGGCTCGCCCGGCTTCTGGAGCAGCCTCGGCACCACGCTCCTCTACACCGTCGGCGCCACCGCCGGCTCCGTCGCCCTCGGCCTGATCGCCGCCCTCGCCCTGCGCAAGCCCTTCCGCGGAAGGGGCGCACTGCGCGCCGCCATGCTCCTGCCGTACGTCGCCCCCGTGGTCGCGGTCTCCTTCGTGTGGGAGGTCGCACTCAGCCCGCAGTACGGCATCGTGAACGAATGGGGCCGGAAGCTCTTCGGATGGGACGACCCCATCGCCTTCCTCTCCACCCGGTCCTACGAAGTCGGTGTGCTCGGGGTCCACTTCGACATCCCGCTGGCGCTCCTCACCGTCATCGCCTTCGAGACCTGGCGCTACTTCCCGTTCGCCTTCCTCTTCATGCTCGCCCGCCTCCAGGCGGTCCCCGCGGGCCTGGAGGAGGCCGCCGAGGTCGACGGTGCCACGCTGTCCCAGCGCTTCCGGCACATCCTGCTGCCGCAGCTGATGCCCGTCATCGCCCTGCTGTCCGTCCTCCGCTTCATCATGACGTTCAACAAGTTCGACGACATCTACCTGCTCACCGGCGGCGGTTCAGGCACGGACGTCGTGGCCGTCCGCGTCTACGACTTCCTCACCTCGCGCTTCGACGTCGGAGCCGCCTCCGCGCAGGCCCTCGTCCTCGCCGTGGTGCTCATGGCCCTCCTGGGCGTCTACTTCAAGTTCTTCGGCAAGAAGATGCAGGAGGAGTCGGCATGACCTCCACACCGACCATGACCCGTGACCAGGCGGAGCGCACCACCCGCCAGCTGCCGGCGCCGCGGCGCCCCCGGCTCACCCGCGCCCAGTTCGAGGAGCGGTTCTTCGGAGTCCTGCGCTGGGTGGTGATCGCCTTCCTCGCGGCGATCACGATCGTGCCCTTCTACTACATGCTGATGCTGTCGGTGAAGCCCATCGACGCACTCCTCCTGGACCCGGGCAACCTCTGGGTCTCGGCGAAGGACTTCACGCTCGACACGTACGAGAGCGTCCTCAAGTCCTCGGAGGACGGGGGCCAGGGCTTCCTCGGCATGCTGGTCAACTCGGCACTCGTCGCCATCGCCACCGTCCTGCTCACGCTGGCCGCCGCGGTACCGGGCGCGTACGCCGTCAGCCGGCTGAAGTTCTTCGGCAACCGCCAGATCAGCGCGGTCTTCCTGGCCGTCTACCTGTTCCCGGCCACGCTGCTGGCCGTCCCGCTCTTCGTCATGTTCGCGAAGATGGGGCTGTCGGGGAGCCTCGTGGGGCTCGCCATCGTCTACATCGCGCAGACCGTGCCCGTCTCGATCTACATGCTGAAGAACTACTTCGTCACCATCCCGTTCAGCATCGAGGAGGCGGCGGCGATCGACGGCGCGTCACGGCTGCAGACCGTACGCAAGATCATCCTGCCGCTCGCCCTGCCGACCCTCATGGCCACCGGGCTGTACGTCTTCATGATCGCCTGGAACGAGTTCCTGTTCGCCCTCCTCTTCCTGGCGGCCGACCCCGAACGGTGGACCGTCTCCCTCGGTCTCCAGCAACTGGCCAACGGCATCGAGGTGTCCAAGACGGTGCTGATGGCCGGGTCGGTCGTCCTCACCATCCCTGTGGTACTCCTTTTCTTCTCCGCCGAACGGCTCCTCACCGAGGGCCTGACCAGCGGTGCGGACAAGGGCTGACGCCGGATCCGGGAGGCCGGCGGGGAGAGACCGAACGTCCCCTCGGGGCGGGCACGGACGCGACAGACAGGGCGAGGACGGCGGGGATGGCAGGAAACCAGGCCAGCGCGGGGCATCTGCTTCAGCTCATTCGCAGCGGCGAAGCCACCACGCGCGGCGAGCTCCAGCAGGCGACCGGCCTGTCCCGCTCCACGGTGGGACACCGGCTCGACCAGCTCTTCGGAGCGGGCTGGCTGCGCGGCGCAACCGGCACCTCCACCGGCGGACGTCCCTCCGCCCGGCTGGAGTTCGACCCGGGGCACGCCGTGGTGCTCGTCGCGGACCTGGAGACCCGGCACGCCCGCGTCGCCGCGCTCGACCTCTCCGGCACCGTACTCGCCGAGCACACCGGGGCCCTCGTCATCGCCGACGGCCCCGACCGCGCCCTGGACCAACTCGCGCGCTGGTTCGGCCCGCTGCTTGCCGAGGCGGGGGTGGGGGCCGAGCGTGTCTGCGGTATCGGGCTCTCCGTTCCGGGGCCGGTGGACTGGGAGTCGGCCCAGATCGTGCAGCCACCGATCATGCCCGGCTGGGACCGCTTCCCCGTACGGGAACGACTGCGCGAGGCCTGGGCCGAGCACGTCGGTCCGATGCCGGCCGCCGGACCCCTGCCCGTCTTCGTCGACAACGACGCCAACCTGATGGCCCTGGCCGAGCAGCGGGCCGGTCACCCGGACTGCAGCGCCTTCGTCCTGATCAAGGCGTCCACGGGGATCGGCGCCGGCGTCGTCGTCGGAGGCGAGGTCTACCGGGGCATCGACGGCGGAGCGGGCGACATCGGCCACATCCGCCTGCACGACCGCCCCGACGCACTGTGCATGTGCGGGTCCTACGGGTGCCTCGCCGCCGTCGCCAGCGGCCGGTCGATCGCCGGGCAGCTCACCGCGGCCGGTGTCCCCACCGCGTCGGGCTCCGACGTACGCGAGCATCTCGCCGCGGGCCAGCCGGACGCCGTCAGGCTCGCCCGCGAGGCGGGGCAGCGCGTCGGCGAGGTCCTCGTCACGGTCGTGACGCTGCTCAACCCCGGCGTGCTGATGCTCAGCGGCGACCTGGCCGGCACCCCGTTCCTCACCGGCGTCCGCGAACTCATCTATCAGCGCGCCATGCCGCGCACCACCGCCCACCTCCAGGTCGTCACCTCCGAACTGGGCGACCGCGCGGCCCTGGTCGGAGCCGCCCGCATGGTCATCGACCACCTGTACGCACCCGAACGCGCCGACGCCCGCCTCGCGGCACTCGCCCGTACCGGCGCCTGAGCACACCGCCCCACAGCAGAACGACGGAGAGCACCATGTCCACCGCACCCCTCCCGGACAGCCGCCCCCACGAACCGGTCCGCGTCGGCCTCGTGGGCGCCGGCCCCTGGGCCCGGGCCATGCACGCCCGCATGCTCGCGGCCGGGCCGGAAACCTCACTGGCGGCGGTCTGGGCGCGCCGCCCCGAGGCCGCGGCCGAGGTCGCCGAGCCCTACGGCGCACCGGTCGCCGCCTCCTTCGAGGAGCTCCTCGACCGCTGCGAGGCGGTCGCGTTCGCCGTACCGCCCGCCGTGCAGGCCGCCCTCGCACCCCGTGCCGCGGCCGCGGGCCGCGCCCTCCTGCTGGAGAAGCCGCTCGGCGCCGATCTCGACGCGGCCCGCGCCGTGGCGGACGCCGTCCGCGACCACGGAGTGGTCTCCCAGCTCGTCCTCACGAAGCGGTACCACCCGGCCACCCGCGCCTTCCTCGCCGAGGCGGCCACCCGCGAGGTCACGGGAGCCCGCTCCTGCTATCTGCACGGGGCCTTCCTCGGCGGGGAGTTCGCCACGTCCTGGCGGCTGGAACACGGCGCGCTGCTCGACCTCGGTCCCCACCTCCTGGACCTCCTCGACACCGCGGTCGCGCCCATCGTCTCCGTACGGGCGACCGGGGACCCGCGCCGCTGGGTCGAGCTGACCTGCGAGCACGAGAACGGCGCGGTCAGCCAGGCGTCCCTCTCGGGCTGCGTGCGGCTTCCGCAGGCCAGGACCAGGATCGAACTGTTCGGCGCGGGGGAGGAGTTGGTCTACGACACGGCGGGCATCGACCACGAGGAATGCTGGCCGGTCCTCCGGCGCGAGTTCGCCACCGCGGTCAGGACCGGCCGGGGAACCGGCATCGACGCCGCCCACGGCCTGCACATACAGGAACTGCTCGACATGGCGGCCCGCACGGCCGGCTGAGCCGTGCAAGGGCGCGGAACAGCGCGGATTCCAGATCCAGCCCACCCAACGCCTCGACGGGATCAGGCGGTGACCGGTGCCGGGTCGCCGTCGCGGAGTGAGGTCACCGACGGGCGGCCAGCACCGCGGCGAGGCCCTCTTGCAGATCTTTGACGAAGTATTCGGGGACCTCCAGCGACGGGAAATGGCCCCCGGCTTCGGGCGTCCTCCAGTGCACGATCCGTCGGTACCGCTCCTGCGCCCAGGGGCGCGGACACTTCTCGACGTCCCGGGGATACATGGTGAGTGCCGCCGGGACGCCGACCCGAAGTTCGGGGTCCAGCGAGTTGTGGCTTTCGTAGTAGATGCGGGCCGCCGATGCGCCGGTCCGCGTCAGCCAGTACAGGGTGACGTCGTCGAGAACGCGGTCCATCGAGATCGTCTCGAACGGGCTGTCCTCGGTGTCCGACCACTCGGCGAACTTGTCGAGTATCCAGGCAAGAAGCCCGACCGGTGAGTCGACGAGCGAGTAGCCGATGGTCTGCGGCCGGGTCGCCTGCTGCTTCGCGTACGCGGCGCGGTGACGCCAGAAATCACGGGTTTCCTCGGTCCACTCGCGCTCGACCGCCGTCAGCCCCTCCGTAGTCAGCCCGGGCGGTCCCTCCGCGAACGTGGTGTGGATGCCGAGGACGTGCGCCGGGAACCTGCCGCCGAGAACCGTGGTGATATTGCCTCCCCAGTCGCCGCCGTGGGCCACGAACGTGTCGTAGCCGAGCCTTCCCATCAGCTCCACCCATGCGGCCGCGATCTTCTCGGTTCCCCACCCGGTGGTCTCCGGCTTGTCGCTGTAACCGAAGCCTGGCAGCGACGGGACCACGACGTGGAACGCCGGCATGTCCGCATCCTTCGGATCTGCCAGCTCGTCCACTACGTCGATGAACCGAACGACGCTGTCCGGCCAGCCGTGCGTCAGGAGCAGAGCAGTGGCATCCGTGCGCGGGGACCGGCGGTGCAGGAAGTGGATTCCCAGGTCATCGATGGTCGTGCGGAACTGGCCGATCTGGTTGAGGCGCTCCTCGAACGACCGCCAGTTGTACGCGGTGCGCCAGTAGTTCACGACGTCGACGAGGTCGGCGAGAGGGACGCCCTGCTCCCATCGGCGAGGGCCGGGCGCGGCGCGATGGACCGTCTCGGCCTCCGGCAGCCGCGCCGAGGCCAGTCGCGCACGCAGATCGTCGAGATCGGCGTCAGTGGCACGGGCTTCAAACGCTTGCACGTCGCTGGTCGGACGGGGCATGAGACCTCCTGGCCGTCGTGGAGCCGGCTTCGGCCCTATGGGAACCGGCTAAGACGGTTCTAACAGGTCTCCGCGCCCAGCTGCAACCGGCTATGGTGGTTCCATGTGTGCTGCGTTCCCTGACTTCCGCCTCGGCAAGGTGCTCGCGATGAGCTTCACGGGGACTCTGTCGGAGCGGCGTGGCGACGCTGTGGAGCGCATTCCCACGCCTCAGCGGCTTATCGACTGGCTGGCGGTGAGCGGCCTCGACGTGGACTCCTGCACCACCGCCCAGCTCGAACACGCCCGGGAACTGAGGGAGTCGATTCACGCCGCCGCGACAGCGGCCGCGGTCCAGGACGCTCTCCCCGTATCCGCTGTCCACGTCATCAACGACTGCAGCGCTCAAGGCCGGGCCGCGGCGATCCTGACGCCCGAGGGCGAGCGGCGATGGCGGCTCAGTTCGGCTGCCCGCGTGGAGGATGCCCTCAGCGTGATCGCCGCCGACGCGATCAGCGTCATCGCAGGCGAGCGAGACGGGCAATTGGCCTTGTGCGCGTCACCGACCTGCCAAGCCGCTTTCTTCGACACCAGCCGGAGTCGCACCCGAAAATGGTGCGATATGAACACGTGCGGGAATCGTCAGAAGAAGGCGCGATTCCATGCCAACCAGCGCAGAAGCCTGAGACCGGCGGAGTGATGGTCACCCACGTTCGCTGATCTCCCGGACGTCCGGCACGGCCTGACCCATGCCCGCCCGGTACCGGCGGACACGGGCCGAGGTCACCTGTGGCCCTTGCCGCACAGCGCGGCGTCCACTGCGCCCTGGAGATGCTTCAGACTGTCGCCCTCGGCGGCCCACGTCGTCGTGTAGACGGTCACCGTGCCCCGGCCGCCCGTGGCCCTACCGCCGCCCACCGAGCCGCCGGGCAGGTCGCCGCCGTGGCCCCAGTAGACGCCGCCGCAGCTGAGCGGGATCGAGGCGACGCCGTAGCCGTAGCGGCTGCCCGCGGGGTAGACGTCCCTGCCCCCGATGCCGGTGGTGTCCCGCGTCATCAGCCGCAGCGCCCGGTCGGGCAGGAGCCGGCCGCCGAACAGGCCGTCCCAGAAGGCGTTGAGATCCTCGGGTGTGGAGACGAGTCCGCCTGACGCGCCGAACTCGTAGCCCGGAAGCTCGGTCACGTCCACGACGCCTGCCTCCGGGGACGCGGGGTGCACGCCGTAGTTGCGGGCGTGCGGGCCGCGCAGGGTCAGCTCGCCCGGGGCCGGCCAGTAGGTGTCCTCCAGGTGCAGCGGGCGAAGGATCGTACGCTCGACGTAGGTGCGGAAGCCGACGCCCGAGGCCTTGTCGATCACCATGCCGAGCACCAGGTAGTTGGTGTTCGAGTAGCCCCAGTCCTCCCCGGGCTCGAAGACGGGCTCCGCGTCGAGCGCCAGTGCCAGATACTCCTCCGATGTGCCGGCCTCGGACCAGTCGACCAGTGCGGAGTACTCCGGCAGCCCGCTGGTCTGCTTCAGCAACTGACGTACGGTGATGGCGCTTCCGGAGAGCTGGGGCACATAGGTTCCGGCGCGGTCGTCGAGGCGTATCCTCCCGTCCGCGACCAGGCGCATGACGGCGGTCGCGGTGAACGCCTTGGTGTCGCTGGCCAGCCGGAACCTGCCCTGGGCGCCGGGCATGTGACGGCCGGACACCAGATCCGCGACCCCGGCGGTCCGGATGGCCCTGCCGTCGTACGCGAGCGCGCCGGGAACACCGTCCCTGTCCACGAGCAGGTCCAACTGCCGCTGCACCGGGTCCGACGGACGGGCGGCGGCCACGGGGGCGAGCGCCCCGGTCAGTGTGGCGGCGATCAGGACGGCTGCGGCGAGGTGCCTGCGGTGCATGGGTGTTCCCCCTGGGTCGTGGCCCGGATCACGCGGGCCGGTCGGTCGCTCACCGATGACCCTGCCAGGCGCCGGCCGGAAGATCAGTGCGTCCTGGCCCCGGATCGAAGGTGTCCCCAACCCCCCTTGCCGGGACGCACGTCGTATGCCTCAGGCCGGTTCGGAGGTGTCCCTGACGGGCGTGTCCTCGATGCGGGAGCCGGGCGCTCCGCGGTTGTCGGCGGCCGGGCTGTGCGCAAGCCGCGCCGGTGCCTCGTCGGGGCCGGCGCCGACGCCCGCCGCCGGGATGCGCAGGACCAGCAGGGCGACGTCGTCTCCGCTGGGGTCGATGCGGACCAGCAGTTCGTCGAGGAAGTCCTCGACGTCGCGACGGGCCAGGGCCGCGGCATGCCGGCGCAGCGTGGCGAGACCGGCTTCGATGTCGCGGGTGCGGCTCTCGACGAGCCCGTCCGTGTACAGCAGCAGCGTCGACCGGGGCGGGAGGTCCACACGGGCGTCGGGCCACCCCAGCCCCATGTGCAGGGCCGAGCTGAGACCGAGGAGGGGGCCGTGACCGCCTTCGAGGAAGCGGGTGTGCCCGTCGGCGGTGATCAGGAGCGGCGGCGGATGGCCGGCGTTGACCCAGTGGAGCTGCCAGGGCCCGCCCTCCTCGCCTTCGATCCGGGCGAAGACGCAGGTGGCCATGGGGGCATCGCTCGTATGGGTCATGGCCTCGTCCAGACGGCGCATGATCAGGCTGGGGGGTTCCGTCCGGTCCCAGGCCAGGGCGCGCAGCATGTTGCGGACCTCGGCCATGTGGGCCGCGGCCTTGAGATCGTGGCCGACGACGTCCCCGATGACCATCGTCAGGACGCCGTCGCCCAGGAGGAAGGAGTCGTACCAGTCCCCGCCGATCTCGGCGGCGCTCTCGGCGGGCCGGTAGCGGGCCGCCATCGCGAGGTGGTCGACCTGCGGCAGGGGAGTGAGGAGCTGGCGCTGCATGGTCTCGGCGACGTGCCGCTGCTGCTCGAACAGTACGGAGGCCTCCATGACCAGGCCGGCGCGGCGCGCGATGTCGGCCAGTACGAAGACCTCGGCCTCGCTGTAGGAGGATCCGGGGTCCACCCGCGCCACGGTCAGCGCGCCGAAGACCTGCCGCCGGGTGTGCAGGGGCACCACGACGGCGCAGCTACCTCCCAGCCGGTCGAACAGTTCCCGGTGGGCGCGCGCGAGCGGGCTGTCCGGCAGTTCCGCGAGGGCGTCCGCGTCGAGTACGACGGGCTCGGCGCTCCGCATGGCCTGGACCACGGCTGAACGGGTGGACTCGGGCAGGGGAGGCAGCGGGCCCTTGAGCGCCTCCGCGGCCCGGTGGTCGCGAGGGGCGCGGACGGCGACGCGCTGCATCTCGCCCGCCTGCCTTGCCGTGTGCACGTCGATCGCCGCCCAGTCACCCATGTCCGGCACGAGCAGTCCGGCCAGTCTGTCCAGCATCTCGGGCGTCTCCAGGGCGGAGATCAGGACCGTCGACACCTCCGCCACCATCGTCAGCCGGGCGGTGAGCCCCTCCAGGGCCGCGAGATACGCCGCGGTCTGCTCGGCCGCGTCGCGGTGCAGGCTGAAATCGTGGAAGACGACCACCGAGCCTTGCGCGTGCCCCTCGTGCCGCAACGGTGTGGCCGCCCAGATGATCGGCACCAGGGTGCCGTCCCCGCGCAGGAAGAGCTCCTCGCTGCCCTCGGCGGGCCGACCGCTCCCCAGAACGGCCAGCATGACGCACTCGTCCCGCGGGGGCGTGGCGCCGTCCGGTCCGCGGTGCAGCAGGTCGTGCATGTCGTGACCGAGCATCTGCTTCTGCGGACGGCGGAGGATCTGCTGCGCGCGGGGGTTGCACGCGGTGAGCCGGCCGGTGTTGTCGGTGACGAACACCCCGGTCCCCAGGCTGTCGAACACCGTGCGCATGAAGCCGATCTCCAGCAGCCCCTCCGCGGACCTCATCGAGCGGCCCTCGCCGTGAACGGACGGGCCTCTCCGCCCGTGCTCGCCGTCCTCACGCCTTCCGGACCGCCCGGCGGCGGCAGCCGCACGGGCGGGATCGTGTCCGCCGCCGGAATCGCGGTCTGGGAGGTCATGCCGTCCATCATTCATCCGGCAGGCCCGTTCCGCCGCTCGGGAGGAGCCGCCCCCGCAGCCCCGGGCTACCTCTCCAGCACCAGTGCGGAGCCCTGGCCCACGCCGATGCAGAGTGTCGCCACGCCGGTCCCGGACCCGGCGGCCCTCAGCTGGTGCGCGACGGACCCGGCGAGGCGGGCTCCCGAGGCGCCGAGCGGGTGGCCGATCGCGATCGCCCCACCACGAGGGTTGAGGACGGACGGGTCGAGGTCGGGCCACTCGGCGGCGCAGCCCAGCACCTGGGCGGCGAACGCCTCGTTGAGTTCGAGGGCGGCGAGGTCGGCGAAGCTCCTGCCCGCCCGGTCCAGTGCCCTGTTCACGGCCTCGACGGGGGCGAGCCCGAAGTAGTGCGGTTCGTTGGCCGCCACGGCGGAAGCCGTGATCCGGGCCAGCGGTTCGCGGCCGGTGGCGCGCAGGCCTTCCTCGTCAGCCAGCAGCAGGGCCGCCGCACCGTCGTTCAGCGGGGAGGAGTTGCCCGCGGTGACGGTGCCGCCTTCCGTACGGAAGGACGGGCGGAGCTTGGCCATGGCCTCCAGCGAGGCGTCGTCCCTGATGCACTCGTCCCGGTCGACGACGAGCGGATCGCCCTTGCGACGCGGGATGGTCAGGGGCACGATCTCCCCGTCGAACAACCCCGCAGCCCGTGCCGCCGACGCCTTCCGGTGGGAGGCGAGAGCGAACTCGTCCTGCTGTTCCCGGCTGATGGCGTGCTTGTCGGCGATCAGCTCGGCACTCTCGCCGAGCGGCACCGTCCACTGCGGATCCATCCGCGGGTTGACCATGCGCCAGCCGAGGGTGGTCGAGTACATCTCGGTGTGCCCGGCGGGGAAGGCACGGTCGCTCTTGGGCAGGACGTACGGGGCGCGGGTCATCGACTCGACGCCGCCGGCCACGACGAGCGAGTGGTCCCCGAGCGCCACCGCACGGGCGGCGTGCACGACGGCTTCGAGGCCGGAGGCGCAGAGGCGGTTGACGGTCACGCCGGGGACGGAGACCGGCAGTCCGGCGAGGAGCGCGGCCATCCTGCCGACGTTGCGGTTCTCCTCACCCGCGCCGTTGGCGTTTCCCAGCACCACGTCACCGATGCGCGCCGGGTCGAGGTCAGGGGTGCGGTCGAGCAGCGCGCGGATGGTGTGGGCGGCGAGGTCGTCGGGCCGTACCTGCGCGAGTGCCCCGTTGTACCTGCCGATCGGGGTGCGGACGGCGTCGACGACGTACACGTCGCGGGGGCGGAAGCTCATGAGGCGGTCCTTTCGGGGGTGAGGACCGGGGCGGCCGTCCTCGCCAGGACCTCGGCGGCGGTCACCCCGGGTGCGGTCTCCACCAGGACCAGGCCGTCGTCGGTGACGTCGAGCACGGCGAGATCCGTGATGATGCGGTGGACGCACGCCTTGCCGGTCAGCGGCAGGGTGCACTCCTCGACGATCTTCGGGCTGCCGTCCTTGGAGGTGTGCGTCATGGTCACGATGACGCGGCGGGCCCCGTGCACGAGGTCCATGGCCCCGCCGATGCCGGTCACCATCTTCCCCGGCACCGCCCAGTTGGCGAGGTCGCCCCGGGCCGAGACCTCCATGGCCCCGAGGACGGCTGTGTCGATGTGACCGCCCCGGATCATCCCGAAGGAGAGCGCCGAGTCGAAGAACGAGGCTCCGGGACGCACGGTCACCGTCTCCTTGCCCGCGTTGATCAGATCGGGGTCGACCTCCTCGTCGTACGGGAAGGCGCCGGTGCCCAGGATGCCGTTCTCGGACTCCAGGACGACGTGCACACCCTCGGGCAGGTGGTTCGGGATCAGCGTCGGCAGTCCGATGCCGAGGTTGACGTATTCGCCGTCGCGCAGCTCCGCGGCCGCCCTGGCGGCCATCTCGTTCCGGTTCCAGGCCATCAGCCCTGTGCCCCCCGCTCCGTGATCGTCCGCTTCTCGACCTTCTTGTCCACGGCCTGCTCGGGTGTCAGCGCGACCACCCGCTGCACGAAGATGCCGGGCAGGTGCACGTGGTCCGGGTCGATCTCGCCCGGTTCGACCAGCTCCTCGACCTCCGCCACGGTGATGCGGCCGGCCATGGCGGCGAGCGGGTTGAAGTTGCGCGCGGACTTGTTGAAGACCAGATTGCCGTGCCGGTCGCCCCTCGCCGCCCTGACGAGGGCGAAGTCGGTGCGGATGCTGTGCTCCAGGACGTACTCGGTGCCGCCGAAGTCGCGTACCTCCTTGGCCGGGGAGGCCACGGCCACTCCGCCGTCGCCGTCGTAGCGCCAGGGGAGCCCGCCGTCGGCGACCTGCGTGCCCACGCCGGCGGGGGTGTAGAACGCGGGTATCCCCGCCCCGCCCGCCCGGAGCCTCTCGGCGAGGGTGCCCTGGGGGATCAGCTCCAGCTCCAGCTCACCGCCGAGGTACTGTCGGGCGAACTCCTTGTTCCCGCCGATGTACGAGCCGGTCACCCGGGTGATCCGGCCCGCGGAGAGCAGCACCGCGAGCCCCGAGTCCATCGCCCCGCAGTTGTTGGACACGACACCGAGTCCGCTGACGCCGCTCGCGTACAGAGCGTCGATCAACACGTTCGGCACACCGCTGAGACCGAAGCCTCCCACCGCCACCGAAGCGCCGTCCGGCACGTCGGCGACGGCCAGCGCCGCTGACGCGACCACCTTGTCCATGGGACCGTCCATCCAATAGTGTTCGCATAGTGAAGTTTCCTTCACTATGATGATGTGAGTCTGCCGCCAGAGCCGGAGCCCTGTCAACGGTCCCGGCATCGGCCGCCCCCACCCGACGGAGGACAGATGGCACCGACCGGCACGTCACGGCCGGGCGAGGAGACGCCCGCGGAGGCGGTGGCCCCGCTGATGCGCGGCATAGCCGTCCTGCGCCGGCTGACCGACGCCGACGGCTCCCTCGGCCTCAGTGATCTGGAGCGCGCCACCGGGCTGGCCCGCTCGACCGTCGACCGGATCACGCTCACGCTCGCCCGCACGGGATACGTCCGCCTCGACGGCAAGGTCGTCACCCTCGCGCCGCGCCTGATGGAGCTGGGCAACGCCTATCTCTCCTCGGTCCGCCTTCCCGGCCTCCTCGGCGGCCGGGTGGACGCCCTCGCGGAGGAGCTCGACGAGTCCGTCTCCCTCGCCGTTCCCGACGGCGGCGGCATCCGCTTCGTGCACCAGACCACCCGCCGGCGCGCGATGTCCCTGCGCTTCCGCATCGGTGACCTGCTGCCGGCCGAACGCACCGCCCCGGGCACGCTGTTCGCCACCCGATGGGGAGCGCAGGAGTGGCGGGCCTGGCGGGAGCGGCGGGCTTCGGACCCGGACGGGGCGCACTTCCCGTCCCTGCCTCCGGGGCCCCGGCCGGCGGACGACCTGTTCGAGGGGCGGGTGGAAGCGGCGCGCGCGGACGGCTGGGCGGTGGACGATCAGCTGATCGAACCCGGCCTCCTCGCCCTCGCCGTGCCCGTGCGGGATCACGCCGGAGGGTTCGCGTGCGCGCTCAGTGTGGTCAGTCACACCAGCAGGCACACCGTGCGGGGCCTCCGCGAGGACCTCCTGCCCCGGCTGCTCGACGCCGCCTCGGCGATGGAGCGCCGACTGCGTGACGAGCCCCCCGCGAACCACACCCCGGCCCCGGGCGCCCTCGCCTCCTGGACCACGGCCTCGAAGCAGGAGCTCGGCCGGGAGTTCATCGAGTCCCTCGCCCGGGGCCTGACGGTCATCACCGCCTTCGGGGAGGACGGCGCCGCCCTGACCCTCAGCGCCGTCGCACGCGCCACCGGTCTCTCACGCGCCTCCGCCCGCCGCGCCCTGATCACCCTCGAACACCTCGGATACGTCACGGCCGACGGCCGTGACCACCGGCTGACACCACGCGTCCTGGCCCTCGGCTACGCACCGCTCTCCCGCACGACCCTGGCGCGGATCGCCGATCCGCACCTCGCCGCGCTGGCGGCACGGATCCAGGATTCCGCCTCCCTCGCCGTCCTCGTCGACGACTCCGTGCAGTACGTGGCGCGCGCCGCCACCCACCGCATCATGACCGTCGACATCACCGTCGGCACACGCTTCCCCGCCTACGCCACCTCTCTGGGCCGCGCCCTGCTGGCCGGACTGCCCGAGGATGAGCTCGGGCCACTCCTCGACCATGCGGAGCTGCGCCCCCTGGCGCCCCACACCCTCACCCACCGCACCGAACTCGAAGCCGCCCTGGAGCGTGTGAGCAACGAGGGGTACGCCCTGGTCGACGAGGAGCTGGAGGCGGGCCTGCGCTCGGTCGCCGTACCCGTACGGGACCGGGCGGGCGCGGCGGTCGCGTCCATCAACGTCGCCATGCACAGCAGCAGCCGGACGATCGGCGAATGCCTGGAGCAGGTACTGCCCGAACTGCGCCGCACCGCGGGGGACATCGAGTCCGAACTGCACACGGCGGCCCGCTTCGCGGACGTGGCGGTGATGTGAGCCGGTTCCGCTGGGCCGGCCCCGCCCGGGGCGTGCCCGGTGGGCCGCGGCGTCGCCGCACCCGTGTTCCTATGCCGCGTGAGAGGTGAACATATCGATGAGCAGCTGCGGTGCCCGGTCGTCGAACAGGGTCTCCTGGCCCCGCGCGGACTCCAGAGCGGTCTGCTCGCTCCGGGCGAACAGGACCGCCTCGTAGGCCGACAGTGCGGCCTCGGTGTCCCCCTGGTGTGCGGCGACGGCCTGCCCCAGGTCGGCTCCGTCGATCATGGCGAGGTTGGCGCCCTCACCCGCGAACGGGGACATCAGGTGCGCGGCGTCGCCGAGCAGGGTGACACCGGGAAGGTGCTGCCAGCGGTGCCCGGTGGGCAGCGCGTGGATGAGCCGGGGAGTCAGTGGGCCGTCCGCCTCGGTGATCAGCCGGCGCAGGCCGGGCGCCCAGGTGGTGAAGTGCGCCAGCAGTGCGGTCTTCGCGGCCTCGGTGTCGGCGAAGTCGATGGTGGACAGCCAGTCCTCGGCTGCGCGCAGAGCGGCGTAGACGTGCAGACTTCCGTCCGTCTCGCGGTGGGCGAGGAACCCCTTGTTCTCGCCGAGGCCGAAGAACATCCCGCCCCCGATCAGCTCGGCGCACTCGGGGTGGCGGGCATCGGCGTCGTGCAGGTCGAGCTCGACGAAGGAGATGCCGGTGTACGCGGGCCGGGCACCGGACAGCAGTGGCCGGATCCTCGACCACGCGCCGTCCGCCCCGATGAGCAGGCCGGTGGTGAAGGTGGTGCCGTCCGCGAGCGTCACCGTGTGGCGCCCGTCGCCGAGCGGCTCCGCCCCCATGACCTTGGCGCCCCAGTGGACGGTGTCCCCGGGGAGCGCGTCGAGCAGGAGATCGCGCAGATCACCCCGGTCGATCTCGGGCCGGTCACCGGTGCCGTCGTCCTTGTGGTCCAGCAGCACGCGGCCCTGCTTGTCGACCACGCGCGCGGCTTCGCCGCCGGGATGCACCCGGGCCCGGAACGCCTCGTACAGTCCCGCGGCGCGCATCGCCGCCTGGCCGGTCTCCCCGTGGATGTCGAGCATGCCGCCCTGGGTGCGGGCGTGCCGATCGGCGTCCAGGTCGAAGACGGCGGCCTCGATGCCGTGCACGTGAAGGACCCTGGCGAGGACCAGGCCGCCGATGCCGGCACCGACGATGGTTATGGGGTGGTGCGGGGTGGTGTTCATGGTCATGCCTTCGCTTTCCTTCGTACGGGTACGGGCGCTTCCGGCGAGCTCAGCGGGGCGTGCCGGCCGCCCCGTTGACGACCGCACGGAAGATCCAGGCCAGCCTCTGCTGCGGGGTGCCCGAGGCGAGGTCGCTGCCGAGCGCGGCGATACGTGGATGGGTCCGGGGGGATGCCTGCCGCAATGTCTCGACGAGCGCGTCGTGCTCGGCCTCGGCGTCGGGATCACCCGCGCGCCCGGACTGCTCGGCCGCGGTGGCGGTGGCCACCTGGAGGAGCACGTCCACTCCCCAGGCGGCCTGCGCGTCGGGTACGTCGCCCTGGTGCAGGATCGCGAGGACCGTCTCGACGAGTGCCAGGTAGTGCGGCCCGGCGGGCCGGGCGAGCAGCGCGGAGTGGGCGAGGCCGGGGTGGTCGAACAGGACGCGGGTGTACGACAGGAGTACCTGTGCCAGCCGGTCACGCCAGTCGCCGTCGCCGGCGGCCGGAGTGAGGTCGACCTCCCCGAGAAGTTCCTCGAGGATCGCGGCGTGCAGTTCCGCCGTGCCGGCGACGTACACGTACAGGGACGCGGGCCCGGTGTCGAGCTCCTGGGCCAGTCGGCGCATGGTGACGCGCTGCAGTCCTTCGGCGGCCATGAGCCGGACGGCGGCAGCGACGATGGTTTCGTGGGTGAGGGCGGGCTTGGCCGGCCGCTCGCGGCGGCTACGGGGTTCCGGGGATCGCGGGGTCACTCCTCAACCGTAACGAACATGTTCGTAACGAACAAGTTCGTCGTGCCTGTCGGGGGCCGCAGAGGGTAGGTGACCGGACGGCGGGGCCTTTCCCGTCGCCACTCCGGGTGCGGAGGGCGGCGGGAAAACGGAGGATGCGAGAGGTGGCGAGCCGCACCGACCGGCCCCGTCGTACCGAGAAGCGACGTCCGAGGGAGACAACACCATGGCGCCCGAGCGATCCTCTTCCGGCCTCACGGCATCACGAGACCCCGGCCTCGCCCGGCCACTGGCCGAGCGGGCGGGGTGGAGCGACGTGGACCTGCGCGCGGTGGACACCGTACGGGTGCTCGCCGCCGATGCCGTGCAGAAGACGGGCAACGGCCACCCCGGTACGGCGATGAGCCTGGCCCCGCTCGCCTACCTGCTGTTCCAGCAGGTCATGCGGCACGACCCCGCCGACGACCAATGGCTGGGCAGGGACCGCTTCGTCCTCTCGTGCGGCCACACCAGCCTCACCCTGTACATCCAGCTCTACCTGGCCGGCTACGGCCTGGAGATGGACGACCTGAAGGCGCTGCGGACGTGGGGGTCGGCGACCCCCGGCCATCCGGAGTACCGGCACACCCGCGGCGTCGAGATCACCACGGGTCCGCTGGGCCAGGGCATGGGCGCCTCCGTCGGGATGGCGATGGCCGCACGCCGGGAGCGGGGCCTGCTCGACCCGGACGCCGCACCGGGCACCAGCCCGTTCGACCACCACGTCTACGTGCTCGCGTCCGACGGCGACATGATGGAGGGCGTCGCCTCCGAGGCCGCGTCGCTGGCCGGACACCAGCGACTGGGCAACCTCATCACCTTCTACGACTCCAACCACATCTCCATCGAGGACGACACCGACATCTCGTTCAGCGAGGACGTCCCGGCCCGCTTCGCCGCGTACGGCTGGCACGTGCAGACCGTGGACTGGACCCGAACGGGCGACTACGTCGAGGACGTCGACGCGCTCCTCGCCGCGATCGAGGCGGCGAAGGCGGAGCGGTCCCGGCCCTCACTGATCATGCTGCGCACGATCATCGGATGGCCCGCGCCGACGAAGAAGAACACCGGCAAGGCGCACGGGGCGGCCCTGGGGGACGACGAGGTCGCCGGCACCAAGCGGCTCCTCGGCTTCGACCCCGAGGAGTACTTCCCCATGGAGGACGAGGTCCTCGCCCACACCCGGGCCGTGGGGGAGCGGGGCAGGGACGCCCGGAAGCGCTGGGAGCGGAGCTACGAGGACTGGCGGGCGGCCGGTCCGGAGCGGGCGGCCCTGCTGGACCGGCTGCGCGAGCAGGAGCTCCCGGAGGGCTGGACCGACGCCCTGCCGGAGTTCCCGGCCGACCCCAAGGGCATGGCCACCCGCAAGGCGTCCGGCAAGGTGCTCACCGCGCTCGCACCGGTCCTGCCCGAGCTGTGGGGCGGCTCCGCGGACCTCGCGGGCAGCAACAACACCACCATGGACGGCGAGCCCTCCTTCATCCCGGCCGACCGGCAGACGGCCGAGTTCGCGGGAGACCCCTACGGGCGCACCCTGCACTTCGGCATCCGCGAGCACGCCATGGGCGCGGTGCTCAACGGCATCGCGCTGCAGAGCCTGACCCGCCCCTACGGCGGCACGTTCCTCACGTTCAGCGACTACATGCGCCCCGCGGTCCGCCTCGGCGCCCTGATGAAGCTCCCCGCCACCTACGTGTGGACCCACGACTCGATCGGACTCGGCGAGGACGGCCCCACCCATCAGCCCGTCGAGCACCTGGCCGCGCTGCGCGCGATCCCCGGGCTCGACGTCGTACGCCCCGGGGACGCCAACGAGACCACCGCCTGCTGGCGGACGATCCTGGAGCACACCGACCGGCCCGCCGGTCTCGTCCTGACCCGCCAGAACCTGCCGGTGCTCGACCGGGCCGACGGGGTCCACGCCCCCGCCGAGGGAGCCGCGCGGGGCGCCTACATCCTCGTGGAGGCCTCCGGCACCGCCCTCGACGTCATCCTCGTGGCGACGGGGTCGGAGGTCCAGATCGCTCTCGACGCCCGCAAACTGCTCGTCGACGAAGGCCTGGCCGTCCGTGTGGTCTCGATGCCCTGCCGCGAGTGGTTCGCCGAGCAGCCGCTGTCCTACCAGGACGAGGTGCTGCCGCCGGACGTGCGCGCACGCGTGAGTGTCGAGGCCGCCGTAGGCCAGGGCTGGCGCGAGGTGGTCGGCGACGCCGGCCGGATCGTCAGCCTGGAGCACTACGGCGCCTCCGCCGACTACCAGCGGCTGTACGACGAGTTCGGCATCACCGCCGAGGCCGTCGCCGCGGCGGCCCGCGCCAGCATCCGCGACGCGGTGGAGCCCCCCGTGCCGGGCGGGCGCCGGCCGTAGCCGTGACCGGACCGCCCGTGTCCCGTACCTTCTCCCGGGACGCGGGCGGGTGATGCCTCAGTGCTCGATCAGCCCGCCCACCGCGACGCGAGCGACGTGGCCGGTCGCCGGAACGCTCCGGGCCAGGGCAAGGCCGATGTCGACCAGCGATGACCGGCGGAGGTGAGCGGCCTCGGGGAGGGGCGTCCAGACCGACTCGGCGATCTCGCCGTTCGGCTCAGGGCGGAGGCTGCCGCCGGTGATACGGACCTGGTAGAAGACGCCGACGTTCTGGTGCACGACCCCCGCATGCGTGTCGGCTGCGGGAATCACCCTCGAGTCCACACCGAGCAGACGTTCGACCACCGCGTCGCAGCCGGTCTCCTCGGCGACCTCCCGGATCACCGTGTCGAAGGGATCCTCCGCGTGCTCGACCCTGCCGCCCGGAAGAGTCCAGCTGCCCGACGCGTGACGGCCGAGCAGCACCCGTCCGTCCTCGATGCACACGGCGTACGCCGCCAGCCGGAAACTGCCCTGCTTCAGCTCGCCCGTACCGTCCGTCTCTCGACTCATCGGGCCATCATGGCCTGCCGACCGGTGAAGTCCCAGGGCGCCTGCGAGCGGGCCCGAGGATTTCCCTAGCTCATCTGACGCCGCACCAGTTCGTGGAGCTGCCCGTCCGTGTCCGCGAGGAGCTCGGCGGGCGGCCCCTCCTGGACGACACGGCCGTCCGCCATGACGATCACCCGGTCGGCGTCCATGACCGTGGACAGCCGGTGCGCGATCACCACCCGGGTGGCCCGCAGGGACCTCGTGCTCTCGATCACCGTGCGCTGGGTCTCGTTGTCCAGCGCGCTGGTCGCCTCGTCGAAGAACAGGATGCGGGGGCGCCGGACGAGCGCCTGGGCGATCATCAGCCGCTGGCGCTGCCCCCCGGAGATCGCGCCGCCACCGGAGATCATCGTCTGCAGTCCCATCGGCATCCGCTTGATGTCCTCGGCCAGCCCCGCCATCGCCGCGGCCTCCCACGCCTCCTCCTGGGTGAAGACCTCGGCGCCGCAGATGCAGTCCAGGATCGACCCGGACAGCGGCTGGGCGTTCTGCAGGACGACCCCGCACTGACGGCGCACCGCCGCCTGGTCGAGCGCCGTCAGGTCCTGGCCGTCGTAGAGGACACTGCCCGAGACCGGCTTGTCGAAGCCGATGAGCAGCCTCAGCAGGGTCGACTTGCCGCATCCGCTCGGGCCGACCACCGCGACGAACTCGCCCGGGCGCACGGTCAGCGACACGTCGTCGAGGACGACCGGGCCGTCGTCGGAGTAACGGAAGGACACACCCCTGGCCTCGATCTCCCCGGACAGCTCGCCCGGCTGGGTGCTGGCGCCGCGTACCTCGGGTGCCTCGTCGAGCACCGGCTTGATCTGCTCGAACATCGGCAGTACGGCGGCGGCCGACACGAAGGCCCCGGTGAGCTGGGTGACGGCCGTCAGCAGCATCGTCACGGACGTGTTGAAGGTCAGGAACTCGGCGGCCGTGAGTGATCCGCGCGCCGGGCCCGCCAGCAGGACGAAGATGACGAGTGAACACAGGGGCAGATAGACCGCGTTCAGGACCGTCGTCAGATTCTTGATCCGGCCCGCCCGCTTCTGCAGCTCGCGGCTGCGGGCGAACTCCGCCGCCCACGCCCCGTACGCGAAGCTCTCGGCCGCCGCGACCCGCAGCTTGGGCAGCCCTCGCAGCGTCTGGAACGCCTGGTTGTTGAGCTTGTTGCCCAGCACGACCAGACGGCGCTGCCAACGGAGCTCCCACATGCCCATGGTGAGGAACACCCCGGCGATGACCACCAGCATCGCGACGGCGGTGAGCGCCAGCGGCACACTGAACCAGAGCAGCAGGCCCAGATTCATCGCCCCGAGTGTGCCCGCCTGCACCACCACCGGACCGGTGCCGGACAGCACCCTGCGGATGGAGCTGACTCCCATCGCCGCACTCGCCAGTTCGCCCGTGGAACGCTCGGTGAAGAACTTCGTCGGCAGCCGCAGCAGCCGGTCCCAGACCGCCGGCTGGAGCGTGCTCTCGATACGCCCCTCCATCCGCAGGATCGTGAGGTTCTGCAGCAGCATGAAGGCCGCCGAGACCACGCCGGAGATGATGACGGCCAGCGACACCTGCACGATGAGGGCGTTCTGCGCGTTGGGCACGTACACGCCGAGCACCTTGCCGGTCGCGATCGGTACCAGCGCACCCAGAGCCACCGTCACCAGCCCCGCCAGCACCAGTCTCCGAAGGTCGCCCCTGGTGCCGAACAGGCCGAACCGCAGCAGCTGCCTCTTGCTCAAGGGCTGCTCCGGCAGCGGCCGGTAGAACATCACGGCTCGTTCGTCGAACTCCTGCGCGGAGGAGCTGTCGACACGGCTGCGCCGGCCCGTCAGCGGGTTCACCGCCTCGTAGCGGCCACGGCGCCAGAGCAGGGCGACCGGTGCGCCGGAAGCGGCCCGACGGCCCACCAGCGGCCCGGAGTTCTCCCGCCACCAGCGTCCGTCGAGCCGTACCGCCCGGGTGCGGACCCGCGAGGCCACCGCGACCCGCTCCACCGGGTCGATCCGGTCGCTCACCGCCCCGCCCGCCGCGGGCTCACCGAGGACGATCCCGGAGTCCCGCGCCACCAGGCGGCAGGCCGCGTACACCGCGTCGTCCGAAGCCCCCGTCGCGGGCGAGGAACCCCTCCGGGACCGCCCGATCGACGTCAGCAGCGCCTGGTCGGCCTCCTTGCGGACGGCCTCGCCCGCCTTCATACCCGCCGCGGTCCGGTCCTCGTGCGCGCGCTCCAGCTGTTCGATCCAGCGGTCAAGCGCCGACAGCAGGCGGTACTGCTGATTGACCATCCCCTGCCACATCGCCGGGTCGACGAGCAGGTCACCCGCCGCCTCGGCGCTGAACGCGGCGCCGTACTGCACACTGCCGGGCGACACCGGAAGCCACAGGATGTCGTCGTCGCCCACCGCCTCGTCGAAGGCGGTCCGCCCGTCCAGCGGGGCCTCGAACAGCACCCGCTGGCTCCGGCCCACGCCGAGCGAGAAGGCGTGCTCCAGCAGGCTCAGCGTCGCGTCCCCGGTGTCGTAACGGCTGCGGTACTGCGCCTCGTACGCCCCCTGGTCGGCGTACTCCGGCCGGTACAGCTCACGCAACGGGATCCGGCGCAGCACGCACTCCTGGAGCGGCCGCCCGACCAGGGTGTGCTGCGGACCCTCGACCGGGCCCAGCACGAGCGTTCCCGGTTCGAGCCGGCCCAGGAAGTGCCAGTGCCCCTGCTCCACCGCGTCCACGGCGAACAGGTCGAGGGCGCCGCCCACGACGAGCCACAGCACCTGGGGGCCCTCCAGCGACAGACTCCGCAGCCCGGCGCAGTCCACCGGCTCGCCGAGAGCACCCAGCGCGCCGATGACAGGGTCCAGCCCGGGAGCCTCCGTGCCGGCGAGAGGATGTACGGATGCCACGTCAGTGCTCCCTGACCAGATCGGCGTACGGGCCCCCGGCGGCCACCAGGTTCTCGTGCCGGCCGCGCTCCACGACGGTCCCGTGGTCCAGGACCACGATCTCGTCGCTGTCGCGGACGGTGCTGAGCCGGTGCGCGATCACGACGCACGCACAGCCGCGCCGCCGCAGGTTGTCGATGATGACCCGCTCCGTCTCGGCGTCCAGCGCGCTGGTCACCTCGTCCAGGACCAGGATGCTGGGGCGGCGCACCAGCGCCCGTGCGATCTCCAGGCGCTGACGCTGCCCGCCGGAGAAGTTCCGGCCGTCCTGCTCCACCCGGCTGTGGATGCCGCGGGGGCGGCGGGCGACGACGTCGTACAGGGCGGCGTCCCGGAGGGCTTCGGCCACGGCCTCGTCAGGGACCGAGGGATCCCACAGCGCCACGTTGTCCCGGACCGTCCCCTCGAAGAGGAAGACGTCCTGGTCGACGAAGGACACGGACGCGGCCAGCGCGCCCCGGGGTATGTCCTCCAGGCGCTGCCCGTCGATGCGGATCGTGCCCTCCCAGGGGCTGTAGAGACCCGAGATGAGCCGCGAGACCGTCGACTTGCCGCTGCCCGAACCGCCGACGAGCGCCACCTGCTGCCCGGGTCCCACGGAGAGCGAGAAACCGGTGAGCAGCGGCTTGTCGAGCGGGCTGTAGCCGAAGGTGATGTCCTCCAGCGTCACATGGCCCTTGAGCCGGCGGGTGCTCGCCGCAGGCTCACGGCGGGAGTACAGCGGGTCGACAGGGAAGTTCTCGACGTCCTTGAGCCGGGCCACGTCGGCCGCGAAGTCCTGCACCCTGCCGGCCACCCCGTTGAGCCGGGTGACCGGCGCGGTGAAGCGGGTCACCAGAGCCTGGAAGGCGACGAGCAGGCCGATCGAGATGTGCCCCTCGACGGCCCGCAGTCCGCCGATCCACAGGATCAGCGCGCTGTTGAGCGTCGCGAGCGCGGGGGCGACGACGCCCAGCCAGGCGCTCGGCACACCGAGACGCTGCTGCTCCTCCAGCGTCGTCGCGTGCTGCCCGGCCCACCGGCGGAAGTACCCGTTCTCGCCCCCCGTGGCCTTCATCGTCTCGATCAGCTGGAGGCCGGTGTACGAGGTGTTCGTGAGCCGCGCGCTGTCGGCGCGCAGCTTCTGCGTCCCGACGGCCCGCATCCGTACGACGATGCGCATGGCGACCACGTTGAGCAGCGCGATCCCCACCCCGATCACGGTCAGCTGGGGGTCGTAGGTCCAGAGCAGGAACGCGTAGAGGAGGACGACGATGCCGTCCACGCCCGCCGCGGTGAGGTCCCGGGCGAGGGTCTCGGCCACGGCGTCGTTCGACTGGAGGCGCTGGACGAGGTCGGCCGGGCTGCGCTGCGAGAAGAAGGTGACGGGCAGCCTGAGCAGATGCCGGAAGAAGCGCGCGCTGCCGAGCGTGGACGCGATGACGCGCCCGCGCAGCAGATTCGCCTGCTGCAGCCATGTCAGCACGACGGTGAGGGCGACCATGGTGCCCATCGCGGCGAACAGCACGCCCAGCAGCGAGGTCTGCTCGCCAATCATGAACATGTCGATATAGGTACGGCTCAGGGCCGGGAGCGTCGCCCCGACCGCCACCAGCAGCAGGCTGGCGAGCAGGGCGACCAGCATCGTGCCCGTCGTGCCGCGCAGCCGGGCCGGCAGGGCGGCCATGACGCCGGGCTTCCGTCCGCCGCGCTCGAAGCCCTCGCCGGGTTCGAGGACCAGGACGACCCCCGTGAAGCTGGTGTCGAAATCCTCGGAGGGCACGAACCGGCGCCCCTTGTCGGGGTCGTTGATGTACACGCCCCGCCGTCCGAGACGGCGCCCCACGCCGTCGTACACGACGTAGTGGTTGAACTCCCAGAACAGGATGGCGGGCGCCCGGACCTCCGCGAGGGCCGCGGGCTCCATCTGCATGCCCTTGGCCTGGAGACCGTAACTACGGGCGGCCTTGAGCACGTTGCTGGCGCGCGAGCCGTCACGCGAGACGCCGCAGGCGATCCGCAGCTCCTCCAGCGGCACATGGCGGCCGTAGTGGGCGAGCACCATCGCCAGTGAGGCCGCACCGCACTCCAGCGCCTCCATCTGGAGCACGGTGGGGGTGTGCACGGTCTTGGTCCGCCCTGGCTTCGCCGCCGGGCGCGACCGCCGCCTGTTGCCCGGAGCCCCCTCCGGGCGGTGCCTGCCACGACTGGGCGGCGGCAGCTGCTGGGCGGTGGGGGACGGATGCGGTGCGGTCACGGGAGCAGCCAATCGATCGGGCGCTGGTCGGCGAGACGGACGGAGCCGGTGGCCAGGGTCATGGAGCCGATCGCGTACGGGGGGCCGTCGGCCGAGGACCACCGGTAGCCGGACTTCGTGGAGTCCGAGGGCTCGATCTTCACCAGGACCGCCAACGGCCTGCCGTGCCGGGAGAACTGCTCGCCGAGCTGGGCGTCACCGAGGAAGCGGGTGATCTGCTGCTGTGTCTGCGCGGTCCTGCCGACCGCGGCCACCTTGCCGCGCAGCACCCCGTACTGCTGGGCGGGCACGGACTGGACGGTGAGGTCGACGGAGGCGCCCACCGGGACCGAGGCGGCACTGCTGCCGGACACGTAGAGCAGGACGACGAGCGGGTCGTCGGCGCCCTCGATCCGTTCGACGCTCGCCACGTCCGCGCCGGTGGTGACCACGGCGCCGATCGTGGCCGTCACCGAGGTGAGCCGGCCCGCGTCGATCGTGCGGACCACGCGTTCGCCCTGCGCCGTACGGACCTTGAGCAGGGGGGAGTTCCGGGGCAGGGTCTCGCCCTCGTCGGCGAGCACCTCGGTGATCTGGCCGGCGACGGGGCTCTGCAGGATGTAACTGCCGCGGGAGTGCGTGAGGACGCCGGGGGCGTCGAGGGTGCTGGCGACGGAGCCCGTCACGGCCCAGAAGCAGGCCGCGGCCATCACCGCGACGGTGACGCAGAGGACGAGGAGGCCCTGCGGGCGGGCGAAGCGCACCGGAAGGTCGAGCTGTTCGGGCGACTGCAGCTTGGAAAGGGCCTGTTGGCGGAACTGCACGGAACTCTTCCCTCACCTGTCAGCGGTCGGCACCGAGCCCCGGAACCGACGGGTTCCGGGGCTCGGCGGGGTACTGCCGTGTCTCAGAGACCGGCGGTGAGGCCGGTGGCCAGGCCGGTGACCGCGCCCGTGTTCACGCCGGTGGCGGACTCGACGAGACCGGTGACCGAGCCGACGATGCCGGCGACCGGGACGATGCCCTCAACGGTGCCCGTGACGTTGCCGAGCACGCCGCCGACGAGGCCGCCCGAGACGTTGTCGAGGTCGCTGTCGGAGATCTCGGCGGTCTCGACCTGGGGGGTGTAGTTCATGATGAGCGCTGCCCTTCGTGTGGAAATTTCCTATATACGGAAACCCGTGGTGCGGCCTCCGTATGGGCCAGGATCAAAGCACGCCTGCGCCTCGTACAGCCAATCGAACTGCGGCGGATCTGTGGTTATGGGCCCGCTGGAATCGACTTACGTGCAGAAGTGTTCATTCCATGGCGGCAAATCCTTCACGAGCTTCACCGGATGAATTCCGTGATTCCGCGGCTTCACGCCCCCCAAGTGGGGCACTCCCGCCCCAATCGCCCTCTGACCGGGTCTGGACCTGGTGTTCCGTGCCAGGTCGCGTGATCGGTGTGCGCACGCCGTGTGCAGGTTTCTTCGATCCGGGGGCCCTTCCGATTCCGCGTGCCGGTGGCGAGGGCGGCCGCGCTCCGTTCGGAAGGTATCGGTATTCACGCTGCTGTGAAACATGAACATGGCTCTCTTTTCTCTGTGTCCGGGGTATGAATGAACAGCGCGTTTATGAAGCATTTTCCGAGTTCAAGTGATCACGGTGTCACCCTGCCTCCGGATATGTGGAGAAGATGTGCCGCCTTTCCTGGGTGCCGCGGGCGGGGTGTGGGTGCCCGCGTGGTCGCAAGGGAGGGGTGGGTCTGATTCATCCGATGAGACGTCCGCACCACCCTTCTCCGGAGCGGCATGCGGCGCTACCATCGGGATGCCTTATGGGAGCGCTCCCATCTCTGTGTCAGCCCCGTACCGCCGCTGAGCGGCGGTCCAGCTCGGAGAGGACGTTTCCGTGCGCTTGAGCACCAGACCAATCGCTGCCCTACTGGCGGCACTTGCCCTCACCGCCGGGTTATCGGTCACCGGAACCCCGGCGGTGGCACGCTCGGACGAAGGGCCCGCCGCGACCGAAGCATCGGATGTGTCCGTCGCCGCGGACACATACACATGGAAGAACGCACGGATCGACGGCGGTGGCTTCGTACCGGGCATCGTCTTCAACCGGTCGGAGAAGAACCTCGCCTACGCGCGCACCGACATCGGCGGCGCCTACCGCTGGGACCAGTCGGGCAAGCGGTGGACACCGCTGCTGGACTGGGTGGACTGGGACCGGTGGGGCTGGTCCGGGGTGGTGAGCCTCGCCTCCGACGCGGCCGAGCCCGACAACGTGTACGCCGCCGTCGGTACGTACACCAACGACTGGGACCCGACGAACGGGGCCGTCCTGCGCTCCTCGGACCGGGGCGCCTCCTGGAAGGCGGCCACGCTGCCCTTCAAGCTCGGCGGCAACATGCCGGGACGCGGGATGGGGGAGCGGCTCGCGGTCGACCCGAACAAGAATTCCGTGCTGTACCTCGGCGCCCCCAGCGGCAACGGGCTCTGGCGGTCCACCGACTCGGGCGTCACGTGGTCGGAGGTGACCGCCTTCCCGAACCCCGGCAACTACGCGCAGGACCCCACGGACACCAGCGGGTACGGCAACGACAACCAGGGCATCGTGTGGGTGACCTTCGACGAGCGCTCCGGCAGCGCGGGCACCGCCACCCAGGACATCTACGTGGGGGTCGCCGACAAGGAGAACACCGTCTACCGCTCCACGGACGGCGGCACCACCTGGTCCAGGATCGCCGGCCAGCCGACCGGGTACCTCGCGCACAAGGGCGTGCTCGATTCCTCGACGGGCCACCTCTACCTGACGCTGAGTGACACGGGCGGTCCGTACGACGGCGGCAAGGGACAGATCTGGCGGTACGACACGGAGTCCGGCGCCTGGACGGACGTCAGTCCCGTCGCGGAGGCCGACACCTTCTACGGCTTCAGCGGCCTCTCCGTCGACCGGCAGAAGCCCGGCACCCTGATGGCGACCGCCTACAGCTCGTGGTGGCCCGACACCCAGATCTTCCGCTCCACGGACAGCGGCGCGACGTGGACACAGGCGTGGGACTACACCAGCTACCCCAACCGCTCGAACCGGTACACGCTGGATGTCTCCTCGGTCCCCTGGCTCAGCTGGGGCGCGAACCCCTCACCGCCGGAGACCGCGCCCAAACTGGGCTGGATGACCGAGTCCCTGGAGATCGACCCCTTCGACTCGGACCGGATGATGTACGGCACGGGTGCCACGGTCTACGGCACCGAGGACCTCACCTCCTGGGACTCCGGGAGCCAGTTCACGATCGAGCCGATGGTGAAGGGGCTGGAGGAGACGGCCGTCAACGACCTGGCCAGCCCGCCCTCCGGCGCGCCGCTGCTGAGCGCGCTCGGTGACATCGGAGGCTTCCGGCACACCGACCTCGACGCGGTGCCCGCCATGATGTTCACCTCGCCGAACCTGGACTCGACCACCAGCCTGGACTTCGCGGAGAAGTCCCCCGGCACGGTCGTGCGGGTCGGCAACGCCGACGCCGCTCCGCACATCGGCTTCTCCACCGACAACGGTGCCAACTGGTTCCAGGGCTCCGAGCCCTCCGGTGTCACCGGCGGAGGCACGGTCGCCGCCGCGGCGGACGGCAGCGGATTCGTCTGGAGCCCGGACGGCGCGGCCGTCCACCACACCACCGGTTACGGCAACTCCTGGACGGCCTCGACCGGGATCCCGGCGGGGGCGACGGTCGAGTCGGACCGCGAGAACCCGAAGAAGTTCTACGGATTCAAGGCCGGCACCTTCTACGTGTCGGCCGACGGCGGTGCCACCTTCACCGCGAAGGCGACCGGCCTGCCGGCCGAGGGCAACGTCCGCTTCAAGGCGTTGCCCGGCAAGGAGGGCGACATCTGGCTCGCGGGCGGTGCCGCCACGGGGGCGTACGGGCTCTGGCGCTCCACCGACTCCGGTACGACCTTCACCGAGTTCTCCGGAGTGGAGCAGGCCGACAGCGTCGGCTTCGGCAAGGCGGCATCCGGGGCCTCCTACCAGACCGTCTTCGTCAGCGCGAAGATCGGCGGGGTGCGCGGCATCTTCCGGTCCACGGACGCGGGCGCCAACTGGACGCGGATCAACGACGACGCGCACCAGTGGGCCTGGACGGGCGCGGCCATCACCGGGGACCCACGGGTCTACGGCCGGGTGTACGTCTCCACGAACGGCCGGGGCATCCAGGTCGGCGAGGCCTCCGGCACCGGCGGCGGAGGCACGGACCCGGACCCAGACCCGGACCCAGACCCGGACCCCGACCCGGACCCGACCGATCCGCCGGCGGACGCCGACTGCTCGGTGACGTACACGGTCACCAACCAGTGGTCCGGCGGCTTCCAGGCCGAGGTGACGGTGACCAACACCGGCAGCACCGCCTACGACGGCTGGCAGCTGGGCTGGTCATTCCCGGGCGGCCAGAAGGTCACCCAGATGTGGAACGCCTCCCACCAGCAGGACGGGGAGAAGGTGACCGTGACGAACGTCGGCTGGAACGGCAAGGTGGCGCCCGGCTCCTCGGCCGGCTTCGGCTTCACCGGCACGACACCGGGCGGCAGCACCGAGCCCGACGCGTT
Source organism: Streptomyces sp. NPDC088746 (assembly GCF_044751065.1). Lineage (NCBI taxonomy): Bacteria > Bacillati > Actinomycetota > Actinomycetes > Kitasatosporales > Streptomycetaceae > Streptomyces > Streptomyces sp. NPDC088746. The sequence goes on along the minus strand of NZ_JBIVLA010000003.1, from coordinate 622,002 downwards.
CACGCTGGGCGGTGAGGCCTGCGCCGTCGGCTGACGTCCGGGGGCCGGTGCGGCGGGCGGAGCACGCCCCGCACCGGCCCTGCGGGCCGCCAAATGGACATACCGTCCACGGCGTGCTGCATTGGAGTGAACGCACCTCGCCCTGGGAGGCACCCGTGGCCGACGTCGATGTGCTGATCGCGGGGGCGGGCCCCGTGGGCCTGACAGCCGCGTCCGAGCTGTGCCGCCGCGGAGTGTCGTGCCGGATCGTCGACCGGCTCCCGGCACGGCTTCCCTATGCCCGGGCCGTGGGCGTCCAGCCCCGGACACTGGAGATCTGGGACCGGATGGGAATGGTCCGTGAGGCCCTGGAGACAGCCGTCCCGCTGAAGGGACAACTGCTCTACGTCAACGGCGAGGAAGGCCCGCGGATCGATCTCGAACTGCCGCCTGAGGTGCCGTACGGCTTCGCCGCCCTCCCGCAGTACGAGACCGAGCGGCTTCTGGAGGAGCTCCTCCGCAGCAGGGGAGGCGACGTCGGACGCGGCACCGAACTCGTCTCGTTCGAGCAGGACTCCGACGAGGTGCGGATCGTTCTCTCCACACCGTCGGGAGGTACCGAGGAACTGACTGCGAGCTACCTCATGGGCTGCGACGGCGCCCACAGCGCGGTACGCAAGGGGCTGGGCCTGTCCTTCGAAGGCGCGGCCCTTCCCGAGGAGTACATGCTGGGAGACGTCGAGGTCGACTGGGACCTGCCGGCCGGATACGGCATCCGCGCCTCACGCGTCGTCGACGGGCGACCGGACGACCTCCTCGTGTGCATCCCGCTGCCCGGTGACCACCGCTACCGGATGTCGATGGCGGCCCCGCCCGGACTGTCCCGTGCGGGGCGGCAGGACCCGGACGGCGTGACGCACGGCCTGAGCGGTGAACAGGGCCCGGTGCCCGGTCTCGACCACATCCAGGCAGTGCTCGACCGGCTCTCCCCCCGCCCCACGACCGCGTCCGCGCTGCGCTGGTCCTCGGTGTTCCGCATCAGCCACCGCATCGTCGGCCGGTACGGCCGGGGGCGGGTCTTCGTGGCCGGGGACGCCGCGCACATCCACCCGCCCACGGGCGCCCAGGGGATGAACACCGGGATCCAGGACGCCTACAACCTGGCCTGGAAGGTCGCCGCCGCGGTGCGGGGGCACGCGGGTCCCGGACTGCTGGAGAGCTACGACGCCGAACGCCGGCCGGTCGGTGAGGAAGTGGTGGACCGAACCCTGCGCCACGCGCGGAGCGGCATCCAGGCCGACCCGGACGACCCGGCGGCCATGATGCTCCGTGAGGCCCAGCTCCTCCTCGGCTACCGGGGCAGCGCGATCGTGGGGCCGGACGGCTCCGCACACGACGGCCCCTCTCCGGGCGACCGGGCGCCCGACTGCGGCGGCCTCCTGTACGCCCTGGGAGCCTTCCCCGTCCGGCTCTCCAGCCTGCTGCGGGAGCGCGAGCACACCCTGATCCTCTACGCCGACCACGAGGACCAGCTCGCACCGTTCGGACACGTGGCGGCCGCGGCGGTGCACGCGGCCCACGGCATGCTGAACGCCTGCGCGGTGCTCGCCCCGAAGGTGAGCGCGCCCGCGCTGCGCCTGCCCGCCGTGCACGACGGCCTCGACGAGTTCCGCCGTACGTACGGCGTGCGGGGCGGCGAGGCGGTCGTCGTGCGGCCGGACGGCTATCTCGGACTGCGTGCGATTCCGGCGGACGGACCGGACCTGCCGGCGTATCTGGCCATGCTCCTCGGGACGTGACGCGGGGCCCGGCAGGGAGTGACCGCCGGGCCCCGCGCCGTCCGATGAGCCGACTCCGCTCATCTCATCCCGCCTCAGGGAAAGGACACCACCTGGGAGGGGATGGTCGACGTACCGGATGTGGGGGATCCGGTGTTGTTGATGACGTGGTCGTACTGTCCCTGGCCGCCGAGGGAGACGACGAGCAGGTCGTGGAACTTGACTCCGGGTTTCACCGGGGCCTGGAAGCCGTGCTGCTGGCGGATGGTCGGGTCGACGTTGTAGTAGCAGTAGCTGCCCATGCCCCAGCCCTCGTGGGTGGTGACGGAGTCGGCCACCTTGTAGGCGGCGTAGCCCTTGATGTCGCCGTTCTGGATGGCGGCCTGGTTGGGGGCGTCGTACGCCTTCTCGTTCTGGAAGAAGATCGTCTTGCCGTTCTCGCCGTACCACTGGACGTCGTACTTGTTGAAGTGCTCGACGAACAGCCCGGTGGCCAGCACGTCGTCACCGTTCACCCGGAGACCGTAGTCGGACCGGTTGGTCTCCCAGCCGACCCCGTCGCCGTGGTCCGCGCGCCACAGCCAGGTGTGGTCGATGATCGTGTCGTCGCTGTTGATCACCATCCCGGTGGTCGCCTTGCCGGCGCCCGCGCCACCGACCCGGACGAACACGTCCTGGAGGCTGGTCGGATTGGCCGAGTGGTCGGTCGCCGCACCCTCAGGACCTACCTGGACGAGCACCGACGAGTTCTGCGTCCCCGCGTCCACGAGGAGTCCGGCGAGCTTGACGCCGTCGACGTCGCCGACCTTGATCGCGGTCACGCCGTTGTCCGGGATGATCGTGGCGAGCCCGAGACCGAGGGCCACGGTGTTCGCACGGTTGATCTCGATGGGCTGGTCGACGTGGTAGATGCCCGGGGTGAACAGCAGGTGCAGTCCCTGGCGTACGGCCGCGTTGATGGTCTGCGCGGTCGCGCCCGGCTTCACGACGTAGAACTGGCTCAGCGGGATGGACTCGCCCTGCGGCGTGCCGTTCCACGAGACACCGCGTGCGTTGGTGCGCTTGGCGGGGACGAAGACCTTGTAGGCGTCGCCGTCGAGGTAGAGGAAGGGCTTCTCGCGGGAGACCGGGGTGGTGTCCAGCGTGGTGTACGGCGGCTCGGGGAAGCTCTGGGCGGGGGCGCCCTCGACGCCGGAGAACGTCATGTTCCAGACGCCGTTGCCCCAGCTGCCGATGGAGCTGTCGCGGGTGTACCACTGCTGCTGCGAGTACGGGCCGACCTGGCCGTCGATCTTGCTGTCGGCGATGTAGCCGCCGCTCGCCCATCCATAGCCGTTCGGCGCGAGGTTGAGTCCGCCCTTGACGTGCATACGGCGGAAGGGGGCGGCCTGGGAGACGGCCCAGCGGTTGGTGCCGCTGACCGGGTTCAGGGCGAGGTTCTCGGCAGAACGCCAGAAGTTCTGGGTGGCGTTGCCGTTGAACCAGCCGGCGTCGACGGTGACATCACCGTTGAAGGTGGTGTCGTCGGGCTTGAGCCCGAGCCCGGCGATGGAGGTGTAGAAGCCGATCTGGGCATTGATGTTGTTGTACGTGCCCGGCTTGAACATCAGCGCGTAGCGGCCCGTGCCGAACTGCGCGGACTCCTGCTGCTTGAAGATCGCGTCGACCTTGCCCTGGATGTCGGGCGTCGAGGGGTCGAAGACCAGCACGTTGGGGCCGAGGTCACCACCGCCGGGGATCTGCGGGTCGCCTCCGCCGGTCGTGCCGAACACCTGGAACTCCCAGAGTGAGTGACCGTATCCGGTGGCGCGCGCCGTGCCGGTCAGCCGGACGTAGCGCGCGGTGCCGGAGACGTTCAGGGTCTCCGTGCCGCCGGGGCCGGTGGTGGTGGAGTAGGCGGTGCTCCAGCTGCTGTTGTCCGGGGAGAACTCGATCCGGTAGCCGGTGGAGTAGGCCGCTTCCCAGCGGAGCACGATCTGGCTGACCGAGGCGGCGGCGCCGAGGTCGATCTTGATCCACTGGGGGTCGGAGAACGCGCTCGACCAGCGCGTTCCGTTGATGCCGTCCACCGCGGCGGCGGCGGGGGTGCCGTCGTTCTCCTGGCTGGACGAGGTGACCGTCTTCCCCTGGGAGAGCAGCGAGGGTGCGGCGCTCGCGGGGGAGTGGGGGACGAAGGCCAGGAGCGAGAGGACGAGGCCGGCGATGACGGCCAGCACACCGCTGCGTCTTCCGAGCGGGGCGAACACGGGTCTGTGGGGGTTCGGAGGTGCGTACATGGGGTCTCCTGAGTCGTGGGGCGGGTACACGACGCGTACAGCCGGAGAGCGCTCTCTCCGGCTGTGCGAGATACTCCACCCTGGTTACGGACGCGTCAAGAGATGTGCAACAACAGGTATCTCAGGGCCTGTTGTCGACAAGAACTGATGGCTTCGGTGCGGTGCCGGCCCCTCCGGATCGCCCTCCTCGGTGACTGATTGTGATAACTGACGGGTCATGGGTTCAGGAAGTGGTGGCGGGTTTCAGGAGGCTCCGTACGTCCGCACGTAGTCGAAGTCCGCTGTCGCGCCCGCCCGGTTGTGGGACACCAGGCCGATCCTCAGATCGCCGCGCACCGGGAGGGTCCAGGTGCCGCCCGGTGACCAGTGGATGCCGTCGCGGCTGGTGGACGCGCGTACCTCGTGCTCCCCGTGCGCGGTGTCGCGGTGGTAGGCCATCCGCAGCCACATCGTGTCGGCCGTGGGTCCCCCGAACATCGGGGCGTTGGCCACGGCCGTCGGCGGGGTGGTGGTGGGGCGCTCGCCCTCCTTGCCGAACTCGCTGACATCGAGCACGGCGCCGTTGCCGTTCGTGAGCGGCAGCACCGAGTGGACGAGCTTGAACCACCGGTCGTCGTTCTCGTACAGCACGAGACCGGCCTGCTGGGCCGCCTGGCCGGGGGCGAAGCGCAGTTTGGTCTCGACCGTGTAGTCACCTCCGGGCGCGTCCCGCAGGAGCACGGACGCCGTGTTGGTGCCGAGATGGAGCTCTGCGTTCTGCGTCGGCCAGGAGAGCGCCCCGCCGGACACGGTGACCCCCGGGGCCGGTCCGCGCACCCACTGCCAGGGGGAGTCGGTACCGGTGCCCGGGACCATGGCGGTGGCGAACTCGTCGCTGAACTCCGGCAGCAGACGCCCCGGCGGATCGACGGCCACCCGCTCCGTCACCGGCCGGTACAGGGCGGCCGCCCCCACGTTGTCCGCCGCCGCGCCGACGCCCCGCGCGGCGGTACCCACCGCGCCCTTGCGCACAGCGGCGGCCGGCAGGTCACGGGACTGCAGGGCCACCGGGTCCCGCAGCCGGTCGCCGGTCACCTCTGCCGTCAGCCGGGTGCCGCGCAGTTCCACGGACACGTTGTTCCAGGTGTCCCAGGAGAATCCGGAGGGCAGCTCGGTGACCTGTTCGCCACGGCTCCTGCCGCCGACCCGTACGTCGGTGACGAGAGCTCCGCGGGCCCGGTCGAGCCAGGCCACGACCCGGTTGCCGGGGTCCCGGTAGGCGACGGTGAGCCCCGCCGCGCCATCCGCCGCCGACACCTTCAGATCCGCCTCGGCCCGCAGGTCCGCGGGGGCGCGCCCGTCGGCGACGAGATACGCGGTGCCCTTCCTGGAAGCGCCGGGGGTGTGCACGGCGTGGACGCCCGAGTCCGGATCGGTCGCGGTGGACCAGCCGGTGGGCGCGTCGCCCTTCGCGCGCCAGCCCGACAGGCCGCCGTCCTCGAAGGATCCGCCCGTCGCCCAGGAGGTCACCGGCGCGGCTGTCGGCCCGTCCGAGGGCCCCGCGCCCGCCCGCACGACCGGCCAGCCGTCGATCCAGTCGAGCCGGTCGATGAGCATCGGGCGCCGGGTCAGCTTCAGGGTGCCGTTCGAGGCGGGGGCGAGATCGGGCGACTCGGCGGGGATGCCGTGGTAGACCAGCCAGTCCTGGCCCGCCAGGTCGGTCTGGAGGGAGTTGTGGCCGGGCCCGATCCACCGGTTGCCGTTGGCCCCGGCGACCACGCCCGCCTTGCTGGTGAGGGCCATCAGGTCGGTGCCCTCGTCGTCGGTGAAGGGGCCGGTGGGGCTGGTGGAGCGGCCCACCTTCACCTGGTAGCCGCTGTACGCGCCGTCGCAGCAGCCGGCGTCGGAGTAGAACAGGTAGTAGAAGTCGTCGCGTCGCACGACGAAGCCGCCCTCGACCCGGCGGCCGCGGGCCACCTGCGTGACCTCGCCCTCGGTCCGGGACAGGTCGGCGTTCAGCTTCGCGACGCAGATCGTGTCATAACTGCCCCAGTACAGGTAGGGGGTGCCGTCCGTGTCCGTGAACTGCGCCTGGTCGATGTTGCCCGCCGGGCAGCCGCTCGGCGAGGGCAGCACGGCTCCGCGGTCGGTCCACGGGCCCGTGGGTGTCGTGGACGTGACGAGACCGACGGTGTTGCGCCCGGGCACGGAGTAGTAGAGGTGGTAACGGCCGAGGGCGTAGCGCACCTCGGGCGCCCACAGCCGCGAACCCTCGTGCCAGGCAGGCTTGTTCCCGGGCGTGAACACCTCGCCCGCGTACTCCCACGTCACCATGTCGGCCGAGCGCAGGATGGGCAGCATGCGCTCCCCGTCCTCGCCCTTGCTCTGCATGACCGGATTCTGGGTGCCGTAGGCGTACCAGAGACCGTCCTTGCCGCGGATCATCGCGGGGTCGGGGAAGGTGTCGACGGCCCCGGTGGACACCGGGTTGGTGTACGTCGCCCTGGAGGCCGCGCGGTCCTGCGCACCGTGCGACGGAGCGGAAGCGAGGGTGAGGATCCAGACCAGGGCGGCCGCTCCGGCCGCCCACCGGGGCAGGAAGCGGGTGCGGGCGGTCCTTCGTGTGCGTCTCATGGGGTCTCCGCGAGTGTCCCGCCCGGATCCGCCGTCGCGGTCCAGGTCGTGTCGTCCGTCTCGAAGGCGCTCAGGCTCGGGTCGTAGTCGGAGGCGCCGATGTCGTACATGGACGTCATCCAGTGGTAGAAGTTGTCGCCCCTGTCCCGCAGCAGCTCGTAAAGCCGCCGCATCAACCGGGCCCGGACCGCCTTGAATTCGGGGTGCGTGTAACGGTTGCTGAGTTCGTGCGGGTCCGCCTCCAGGTCGTACAGCTCGTTGACCGACTCCGGGTTGACGACGAGCTTGTAGCGGTCGTCGCGGATCATCCGCTGCGGGTACGGGAAGTGGTGACCGTGGAACTCCGCGACCAGCTCACCCGGCCAGTCCGGGGTCTCGCCCTTGACCAGCGGGACCAGGCTGTGGCTGTCCACGGCCGGTGACGGGTCGCAGCCCGCCAGTTCGAGCAGTGTGGCGGTGCAGTCGGTGAGGCTGACCAGCTCGTCCCTGACCTGCGGGGCGGCCCCGGGGATCCGGATGATGCCGGGGATGCGGTAGATGTCCTCGTACATCGCCGGGCCCTTGTCGTGGAGCCGGTGGGCGCCGGTGAACTCGCCGTGGTCCGCGGTGAAGAACACGGAGGTGTCGTCGCCGAGCCCCAGCTCGTCGAGGCGGGTGAGGATGCGCCCGATCTGTTCGTCGATGAGGGTCACATAGCCCCAGTAGACGGCGATCAGCTTGCGGGTCGTCTCGATCGGGATGGTGTCGAAGGCCCAGTGCGCGCTGTAGTTGCGCTGCACCGGTGGCTTGCCCTCGAAGGTCTCGGCGATGGACGGCGGCAGCTCGACGAGCTCCGGATCGTAGAGGTCGAAGTAGGCGTCCGGGAGCAGATAGGGCAGGTGCGGTCCGAAGAAGTGCGTCGCCAGGAAGAACGGCTCCCCACCGGCCGCGTACCGTTCCAGGTGCTCGATGGCCCGGGTGGCGAGGTAGTGCTCGAACGTCGCCTCCACCGGCTGGTGCAGCCGGGCGGCCAGCAGATTCCCCGGGTTGCCGCCCGGGGCGGTGCCCCGGACCGGTTCGGAGATCCGGTACGGCGGCAGCCCCCGCTCCTCCAGATACGCCAGGTAGTCCGGATGGTCGACGGGGTTGTGCCAGCCCGGCAGGTCCGGGCCCTCGAAACCGTACGAGGCGGCGTTGCGGTGGGTCCCGCCGTGCCACTTGCCGATGAGCCCCAGCCGGTAGTCGCGCTCCGCCAGGGCCGCCGGGAAGGTGAAGGCGTCCTCGCGCAGGTCCTCCAGATAGCCCACGTTGCGCTCGTAGTTGGCGAGCAGCCGGTGCCGGAAGGGTGCCTGTCCGGTGAGGAGACTCGCGCGCGCCGGGGTGCATATCGCGGTCGGCGTGTAGAAGCGGTCGAAACGTGTGCCGGCGGCGGCCAGACGGTCCAGGTTCGGGGTCGCGACGTGCGGGTTGCCGTAACAGCCGAGGGTGTCCACCCGGTGCTGATCGGTCATCAGGAACAACAGGTTCACTTCTTGTACGCCTTCGTGTAGAGGTCGCCCTCGTAGTACGTGTCCGCCGCCGGGGCCTTCTTGAGCTGGCCGGTGTCCACGAAGAACTCGCCGAGCCCGTCCAGCCAGCCGTCCACGGTGCCGTCCTCGGTCCTTGCGACCAGATCGGCCGTCGACAGCGTCTCCACGTTGGCCGCGTCCGCCGCGACCTTGGCGCGGTCGATCTTCAGCAGGGAGGCGGCCGCGTCGATGGCCTCGTCGGGGTGTGCGGCGCGCCAGTCGTTGGCCTTCTGGAGGACCTTGACGACCTTGCTGTTCAGCTTGTCGTCACTCCTGGCGGGCGCCACGAAGGCCGTGGGGAACGCCCGGTCCTTGAAGTCGGCCGTGCTGGCGACCTCGTTGAGCTTCGGCTTCTTCGCCTTGATGGTGTCGATCAGCGGATACCAGAGGCCTGCCCCGTCGATCTGCCCGGAGACGAACGCCGAGACGACCGTGGACGGGTCCATCGGGACCTTCTCGACGTCCTTCTCCGACATCCCGGCCTTCCGCAGCGCGAGGTTGAGCGCCATCGCGCCGGAGGTGCCCTCGGGCACACCGACCTTCTTGCCCTTGAGGCCCTCGATGGACGTGATGCCGGGCTGGGCTATGACCCGGTCGGCGCGGGCGAGCGTGTTGATCGCGACGACCTTGGCCTTGCCCGACGCGGGCAGCCACATGGCACCGGGCCCGATGTAACCGAAGTCGAGGTTGTCGGACCCGAGCGCCTGGATCTGGAGCGGGCCGTTGGTGAACGGCTTGTACTCGGGGGTCAGCCCCTCCTTCTTCCACAGCCCCTGCTCGTCCGCGATGGCCAGCAGGCTCGCGCCGTTGTAGTCGCTGATGTAGCCGAAGCGGACGGTGGCCCCGTCGGACGACGAGTCACCGGAGCATCCGGTGACGGAGAGTGCCAGGGCGGACACGGCGACGGCCGCCGTCAGGGCGCGCTGAGGTAGACGCATGACGCAGGGTTCCTTACGAGTTCGGGGGAGCGGGCGGGAGGTCTCAGGCGGCCTGGGCGGCCGGGGTCTGGTGGTAGACGGAGGTCCACACGGCATTGCGGATCCGGGCGAACTCGGGGGAGAGGCGGATGGCTTCGGTACGCGGATACGGCAGGTCCACGTCGATGACCGACTGGATGCGGCCCGGCCGCGCGGCCATCACGACGACGCGGCGCGCGAGGTACACGGCCTCGTCCACGTCGTGGGTGACGAACATGACCGTGCGCTTGTCCCGGCTCCAGGTGTCCAGCAACTGGTCCTGGAGCTGGACCCGGGTCAGCGCGTCCAGCGCTCCGAAGGGCTCGTCCATCAGCAGCACCTGTGGGTCGACCGCGTAGGCACGGGCGATCGCGCAGCGCTGCTTCATCCCGCCCGACAGCGTCTTGGGCAGCGCGTCGGCGAAGTCGGTGAGGCCGACCAGCTCGATGGCGCGCTCCGCCCGCCGCTTCCGCTCGGCGGCCGGCACGGACGCCAGCTTCAGTCCGAACTCGACGTTGCCGCGCACCGTCAGCCAGGGGAAGAGCGCGTACTGCTGGAAGATCACCCCACGGTCCGGTCCGGGGCCGTCGACGGGCCGCCCGTCGACGAGGACCTCGCCCGAGGTCGGGACGGCGAGGCCGGCGGCCAGATTGAGCAGGGTGCTCTTGCCGCACCCGGACGGGCCGACGACGGTGACGAACTCCTCGTCACCGATGTCCAGCGACACCTCGTCCAGAGCGGTGAAGGTGGTCTTCTTCAGCGGATACGTCCTGGACACGTTCCGGAAGGAGATCTTGGCGTTCATCGGGTCTCCTGCCAACGGGTGAGGCGGCGTTCGGCGAGCAGCAGCAGCCGGTCCATCAGAAGGCCGAGCAGACCGATGGTGATCAGACCGACGAAGATGGTGGGGAGGTCGTAGTAGAGCTGGGCGTTCTGCATCCGGTAGCCGAGCCCCTCCTGGGCGGCGATCAGCTCCGCCGCGACGAGGGTTCCCCAGGCGGAGCCCAGGCCGATCCGCATCCCGACGAGGATGAACGGAGCGGAGGCGGGGACGACCACCTTCAGGAAGATGGTCCCGTCCCGGGCGCCCAGCACCCGGGCCGCGTCGATGAGCGTCCTGTCGACCCCCACGACGCCCTGGAAGGCCGCCACGACGCTCGACAGGAACGCCGCCAGGAAGATGACGAACACCTTGGGTACCTCGCCGATGCCCAGCAGCACGATGGCCAGCGGGATCATGGCCAGCGGCGGCACGGTGCGGAAGAACTGGACGTACGGCTCCAGCAGCCCGCGTGCCACCGGGTACCAGCCCATCAGGAAGCCCACGGGCACGGCCAGCAGGGTGCCCAGCGCGAAGCCGCTCAGGACCCGGCGCAGGCTCGCCAGCGAGTCGTCGGCCAGCGTGCCGTCAGCGATCAGCTCCCCCGCCCTGTCCGCCACGGCAGCGGGCCCCGGGAGCGCCTGCACCCCGAGCGAGGCCAGCCAGGCCCACAGGCCGATGCCCGCCGCCAGGGCGATCAGGTTCAGGACGACCGCGGGGACCCGGAGGCGCTTCCGCCTGCGCTCGCGGGCGGGTACCGCGTCCTCGGGTACGGGTCCGGCCTGCTTCAGGGGTGTCTCCGTGGAACTCATGTGGCGTCCTCGGGAAAGTCGTCGGCGCCCGGACCCGGGTAGCGGGCGAGCAGAGGGGATTCGTGCAGGGCGAGGGCGACCCCGCCGAGCGCGCCGCCCGCCTCGCCGAGCCCGGCGGGCAGCAGCGTCACGCGTCCACGGGCCAGCGGCATGACATGCGCGTCGAGTGCCTCCTGCACGGGTGCGAGCAGAGCCTCGCCGGCCCGGGCCAGCTCACCGCCCAGCACGATCACACCCGGACCGACCGCGTTGACGACCCCCGCGAGCACCGTGCCGGTCCTGACCCCAGCCGCCCGCAGCACTTCGTGTGCCGCCCGGTCGCCGTTCTCGACCGCTCGCAGCAGGGTCGGGACGTCGTCCGCGCGTCCGCCCAGAGCGCGGAAGGAGGCGAGTACGGGCCCGATCGACGCGATCGTCTCCAGGCACCCCGTGCCCCCGCACTCGCACGGCCGGCCTTCGGGATCGGCGGTGATGTGCCCGAGCTCGCCCGCCAGTCCGTCCACACCCCGGTGGAGCGAACCGTTCACCACGAGACCGCCGCCCACTCCGTGCGACAGCCGCAGATACAGCACGTCCTGGCTGGCCGCCGCAGCCCCCCAGGTGGACTCCGCGAGGGCCGCGAGCCGGGTGTTGTTGTCCAGCAGGACCGGGGCCCCGAACCGCTTGCCCAGCAGCCCGGCCAGATTCGCCAGCGGTTCCTCCGGCGCGCCCGCGGCCGTCCGCACCGGGCCCACGACACCGACCCCGACCGCACCGGTCGTGCCGAGGGCGGCCAGCCGCAGGGTGCCGCCCGCCAGCGAGGCGACCAGCCGCTCGGCCAGCTCCACCCGCCGCTCCCAGGAGAGCCCGGGAGGATGGGCCCGGCTCGCCGACCCGATGACCTCGTGCGCCACGTTGGCGGCGGCCACATGAACGGCGCGGCGGGCGAAATCGATGCCGACGGCCTGGCCGGCCGCGGGATTGAGCGTGAGGTGCTCGACCGGACGGCCGCGCCGGCGCGGACCCGGTTCCGCGGCGGCCGCCACGACGGCACCGCTCGCGACCAGGGTCCCGACTATGTCGTACAGCGTGGTACGCGACAGTCCGGCCTGGCGTCCGAGCTCGGCCCGGCTCTGTGGTCCGTGACGGCGCAGCAGACCGAGTACGCGTTCCTCGTGCCCGCGCCTCAGCCGCGAGAGAGGTCCACCGTGTGAGTGCATGGCGCCCAGCATGATGACCGCGCGATTTTTTAGTCAATGACCCGGAAAAATATTCATGTTGCCGCAATGACGGCGGGATCAGGCCGGGCGCACACAGCGGAAGCCGAGGTTCCCGGTCGTGCTGTCCGGCGTGTTGCGGGTGCGCGCGGCCACCCGGTAGCGGTTGCAGTACGAGCGGTGGCACAGGTAGGAGCCGCCCCGGATCACCTTGGCGTCACCCGTGCCCGGCCCGCGCGGGTCGCTCCGGCGGGCCGCCCGACGGTCGGTGCTCCACCAGTCCTGGCACCACTCCCAGACGTTCCCCGCCATGTTGTACAGGCCGTATCCGTTGGGCTGGTACGCGTCGACCGGTGCGGTGCCCGCGTAGCCGTCCTCGGCGGTGTTCTTCGTGGGGAAGTGCCCCTGCCAGACGTTGCAGCGGTGCTCCCCATCCGGGGTCAGCTCGTCGCCCCACGGGAAGCGTGCCTGCACCAGGCCGCCCCGTGCCGCGTACTCCCACTCGGCTTCCGTCGGCAGCCGGGCCTCTGCCCAACGGCAGTACGCGCGCGCGTCGTTCCACGAGACATGCACGACGGGATGGTCCGCGCGGTCCTCGATCCCGCTGCCGGGACCTTCGGGCCTGTCCCACCGGACGCCCTCCACCCCGCACCACCACGGGGCGCCGTCCGGACGGCCCGCGCCGCGCCGGAGCGCGGCCGGCAGGAACCCGGCGAAGACGTACGACCAGCCGAAACGCTCGGCCTCCGTGACGTGACCGGTGGCCGAGACGAACTCCGCGAACCGCTCGTTGCTGACCGCGTGGGCATCGATGCGGAAGGCGGACACCCGCACCTCGCGGACCGGGCCCTCACCGTCCGCCCGGAACCCGTCGGGGTCCTCGGTCCCCATGAGGAACGGTCCGCCAGGGAGCAGCACCATCCCGTCGGCGGCATCCTTCGACGCTGATACCGCGGGGGCGGCCCGGTCCTGACCTGGGCGGACGGAGGGGATGGCCCCGGACGGGCCGTCAGGCCCTCCGCGCCCGGGTGAGCAGCAGCCGGCAGGTGCTATGTCGTTCATGCCGCGATCCTACGAGCACCGCTGAGCCCCCTACACCGGTGATCGCCGCCGCCCAAACCTCCTCCCGGCGTGGCGTGCCGTCCAACGGGTGACATCTGGCTCCCTGTCACACGATGGGCCCACCGCTTCCCTCGAATGCGGCCTTCCCGAGTGGTGGGCGTCCGGATTTCAGCTGACGGTGGATCACGTCGCACCCGTGATCCGATGAGCCGACAACCAGCCGGCCAGCGCGGGGGTGGCGAAAGGACTGTGTATCCATGCGCTCTGCCCGCACCCTGTTCGCATCGGCCGCCGTCACGGCGGTCCTCGCGGTCTCCGTTCCCGCCGCATACGCCGTGACCTCGGCGGACGACTGGGACAAGGACAGCGGTTCCTCCGCCAGCAGCAACGACGACCGTGAGAAGCCGGACTCGTGGAAGCACGACAAGCCCGAGGGCGGCGTCCACGCCGGCGGCGGTGCGCTGGCCGGCGTGTCGGCCGATGACTGGGAGAAGGACAAGGAGTCCGGTTCCGGCAGCAACGACGACCGTGAGAAGCCGGACTCGTGGAAGCACGACAAGCCGGAAGGCGGCGTCCACGCCGGTGGCGGTGCGCTCGCCGGTCTGTCGGCGGACGACTGGGAGAAGGACAAGGAGTCCGGTTCCGGCAGCAACGACGACCGTGAGAAGCCGGACTCGTGGAAGCACGACAAGCCCGAGGGCGGCGTCCACGCCGGTGGCGGTGCGCTCGCCGGTCTGTCGGCGGACGACTGGGAGAAGGACAAGGAGTCCGGCTCCGGCTCCGGCTCGGGTTCCGGCGACAGCGAGCAGACCTGGAAGCACGAGAAGCCCGAGGGCGGCGTCCACACCGGCGGTGGAGCGATGGCGCTCTCCGGCAGCGGCCTGGCCGCCGGTTCGGTGCTGATGCTCGGTGGCCTGGGTGCCGCCGCGTACAAGCTGCGCCGCCGCAACGCCTCGGGTGCGGCGGCCGCCTGACCGGCGCACCGCACCACTGAGCGAATCTGTCGTGGCCGCCGCCCTCTCCGGGGCGGTGGCCGCGCCGATTTTCCCCGTACAGCCGCCCGTCCCTCCCGTACGCGAAAGGCAGCATGCGCATGGCCGCCCCGCAGCCGTCAGAACCAGCCCCCGCCTCCCCTGCCCTCGGCCGTTCCCTGCTGTGGCCCGTCGCGGCGGTGGGGCTGGGCTTCCTCCTCGTCTACAACTCCTTCGACGCGTCGGCCGGAGTCCCGCCCGCCCCCGCCGTGGTGTCCCTGCCCGCTGCCTCGGCGCCCGCCTCGCCCGCACCGTCGGCATCCGCGTCCTCCGCCGGCCTCGGGCTGCCCCGGTCCGAGCCCGAACGCATCTCGATCAAGTCGATCGCCGTCGACGCGCCCTTCACGCCCCTGTCGATCGGCGCCTCCGGTCAGCTGGACGCGCCGCCCGCGCACGACGCGAATCTCGCGGGCTGGTTCAAGGACGGTGCCACCCCCGGCGAGCGCGGCACCTCGGTGGTCGCCGGGCACGTCGACACCAAGACCGGTCCCGCCGTGTTCCTGCTGCTCAGCACGCTCAAGGCGGGCAACACCGTGGACATCACCCGCCGGGACGGCTCCGTCGCCACGTTCAAGGTCGACACGGTCGAGACCTTCAGCAAGGAGGACTTCCCGGACGACCGCGTGTACGCCGACAACGGCACCGCCCAGCTGCGGCTGATCACCTGCGGCGGTGTCTACGACAAGAAGAAGAAGGACTACGAGGACAACGTGGTGGTCTTCGCCCACCTCGCCTCCACCACGAACTCCTGAGGTGGTCCGGCCCTTGCCCCTGACGCACGGGTGAGGGCTCGGCGTCTGCGTGCTTCCGGCCGCCCGGGCCCGGAGCACGCAGACGAGGAGTCCGCCCATGACCGCACGTCCGACCCTGCCGCATACCGCCCGCCTCTCCCCCCTGCGGGAGCAACTGGCGTCCGGGGTCGGGGCGGTCCGCTGACAGCACGTTATCCACTGGCTGAGCCGCCCCGTCCACACCTAACATCCCGGGGTGACCACGGGCCCCGCGGACGCGCGGATACAGCAGCGACACACGTCCCGTCCGGGGCGTGACATGGCGGTGGACCTCTGCCCGGTCTCCGAGCTCGGCCGGCTCGTCGGACACGCGGACCGTCGTACGAGACATCTGGGGCTCACCCTCCTCGCCGAGCGGGCGGCCGGGCCCCACCTGCCGGCCGGTGAAGCGGCCGAGCTGGCGTCGCTGCTGCCGCCGGACGTTCCCGGGTCGCCCGAGGAGTCACTCCTCCTGGCCGGGCTGCACGGCCGTCTCGGGATCCACCTGTCGCGCCGGCTGCCCGCCTGGCGCACGGTCCCGCTGCCGGAACGGGTACGGATCGCCTGGCTGCGGGCCGAACTCCTCACCGACCCCTCCGCGCTACGGGACGAGCCGCCCGGCGAAGCGCTCCACCAGGCCGTGCGCTCCATCGACGCCTGGGACGCCCACCGGCCCGACCGGCTCGTGGCGGAGGTCCTGGACACCCATGACCCCGCCCTGCGTGCGGAGGCGGTCCGGCTGGTCCGGCAGGGCCTGCACGCCGGCCTGCTGGCCCCCGGCCTCGCCAGGGGCCAGCTGGCCGGGCTGCTCGGCGCGGGCCCGGACGACACGGCCGTCGCGGCCGCCGCCCTGGCGGAACTGGCCGAGCCCTGGGCGGCGTCGGACCCCCTTCCCGCCGCCCTCTTCGAGCCGTATCTCGCCCCCGCCCGGCCGGCCGCGGTCGCGGCCCCCGCGCTCACCGCCGCGGCCCGGCACGGGCACGGATCGCTGCTGCCGCGTACGGCGGCGGACCCCGCCGCACCTCCGGCGGTACGCCGACTGGCCATGGAACTCCTCGGCGATCTGGCGGGACGCGGCGACATCGGCACGCTCCTGGACATCGCGGCCCAGGACCCGCTGCTGCTCGGCGGACCCGCGATGACCTGTCTGCAAGGGCTCCACAGGCGCGGGCACTTCCCCGACACGTCGCAGGCACCGGCCGTCGTCGGCCTGGCACTGGCCGATCACTCGATCGATCCCCGCACGGTCGCGACGATCCTCTACACCTGCCGCCGGACGGTCCTGGACCTGCTCGTCGACGCCCCGGCGGACGACCCGGGCGCGCCGCGCCGGCTCGACCTGCTCGTCGCCCTGGCCCGGCAGGGGACGGGAGACCTCCCGATCGGGGCCGCCGTCACCCGGCTGCTCCCCTCCTCACGCGTACCCGCGCCGTTCCTCGGCGCGATCCGCGCACTCCGTCACGAGGACGCCGAGGAGGCCGTCCTCGCGCTGCTGCCCGAAGCCCCGGCCGCCGTCCTCGACACGCTCGAAGCCATCGGCGGAGACCGCACCGTCACGGCGCTGACCGAGGCACTCGGCCCGGACCCCGACGGCCGTGGGACCGCGCCCTTCCTCCGCCCCGTGCGCCACCGGGCACTCGAGCTCCTGTGGCAGCTGAACACCGATCCGGACCTCCGGCGCCACCTGCTCGCCCGTGTCGATCCCACCGCGCCGCCACCGGCCGTCGCGGCCGACCTCGGGGCCCCCGACGAGCGCGAACTGGCCCTGCTGGCCGCAAGTCCGGAGCCGGCCGATCCGGTGGCGGCCCTCTGCGCGCTCGCGGCCCGCGGGAGCGCCGCCACCCTGCCCGTCCTCACCGGCCTGCTGCTGAGGGTCGTGAGCGAACTGGCGGCCTCGTGGGAGGCGGTGGAGACGGGTCCGCACCCGGAACCGGCCCGCGCCGGGGAGCCCGTGGTCCCCCAGGAGATCGTGGACGCCGTACGCGGACTGGGCGGCCGCCTGCACGAGCGGCGCAGGATCAGGCCGTCCTGCCTGCTCGGCGCCCGGGACGCCCGGGAGGCCGGCGACGCGTTGATGGCCGGGATCGTCCTGGACCTGCTGGACCGGCCGGAGCTGTCCGCCCGTCAGCAGTCCGTCCTCCTCGAAGCCCTGCGGCGCGCACCGTCCGCGGAGACCCGTCCCCGCGTGCACCGGCTGCTCCGCCACCGCGATCCGCATGTGCGCAAGCAGGTGATCGCCCTCCTGGCCGCGGGCGCGGGCGGCGAGGACGCTCAGGCCCTGTCGGCGACACTGATCGCCCTGACCCGGGCCGAGGACATCCGGACCGTACGGCAGTCGCTGCTGGCCCTCGGCCACGCGGAGGCGCACTGGGCCTGCCCGGCGATCACCGCACTCCTGGACCACCCCAACATGAACATCAGGAAGACCGCCGCGTCGGCCCTCGCGCGCGCCGGGACACCGGACGCCGTGCCCGGCCTCCTGCGCGCCCTCGGCCGTAACGACAACCCGGGGCTGCGCGCCGGACTGGTCACCGCGCTGCGCGCGGTGCTGGGTGACGCCTGCACGGCCACGGTCCTCGCCGCCGCGGCACGCACCGGCGACCCCCGTGAGCGCACGCTGCTGCTGGGGGCCCTGACCGGTACCCTCACCGCCCGCACCGTCGTCGCCCTGGCCGATCAGGGCTCCCCGCTCGTGGCGGACCTGCACGCCGCGATCGCCGACGGCCGGATCCGCCTCGGCGCGGGGAGCGCCGCCGACCTCGCGGAGCTGTCGGCCGCCTACGGGATCGCACCGTCCGGCCGTCCGCCGGCCGGCGAGGCCGAGTCCTGGGCCGCCCGGCTCGTCGACCACGGCTGGAGCGCGCAGGCCGCCCTGTGCCTCGCGGAGAGCCCGGACGCTCTGCCGCCCCGGCGGCTGAGGGAGCTTCGGCCGATGCTGGCCGAGTGGCTGTGCCTGGCCCGCTCGGTGCCGGAGGGCACCCGCGACCGGGTCATCGGCCTCGTCCTGCGGCTGTGTCCCGCACCGTGGCCGGCCGACGAGCTGGAGAAGATGGCGGACTCCGTCCAGGTGCTGACGGACGGTCTCGCGGGTGAGCGGGAACACCGGCCCGGACTCCTCGCCGTACTCCAGGCCGTGGCGCCCCGGCTGCCCTGGCCGGAGCGCATGGAACTCGCCGATTCCGTACGCGCCATGACACCCCCTCAGCACGTGCCGGCGCTGCGGCTGCTCCGTGCCTGCGACGCCGTGCCGGTCAGAGGCGACCTGGACCGGGCCCTCGCCGCCGCCCGCCTCGACGACGACGTGCGGCAGGCCGAGAACGCCGTACTGCGTGAGGCGTTCGGCGTGCCGGAGCCGCCCACGGCCGGTGAGGAGGCGGAAGCGTGGCGGTCAGCGCTGCGCCCGGCCCTGCGCACCTCTCGCGCCCTGGAGGAGTTCCGGCGCCGCACCCCGTACCCGCCGGACTCCAGGCAGCGCCTCGGCGCCCTCGTCGACGCGTACCCCGATGCAGGCGACGACGGGGTACGCGCTCTGCTGGTGGACTGGATGACGGACCTTCAGCCCCTCGGCACACCCCCGTGGACGCTCTCCGAGACAGCCGGCCCGGCTTCGGAAGTCGTACGCGACGCCCCCGGCCGGCCGCGTTCCGCCGAGCGGCGCACCCGGCTGATGGACACGCTGGAAGCGCCGGATCCCGGCCGCCGATCCGGCGCCGCCCGGGAGCTCCTGGACTGGCCGGAGCCGGAGCCGGCACGCGCGGTCCTCGACGCGTACCTCCGAGGACGTGTCGACCTGCCCCCCGGAGGCTGCCTGGCGCGCGCCCTGGCCACCGTCCCTCCCGCGGAGCTGGGCGGCGAAGGGATCGTGCCCGCCAGGGTGGCCCGCCTCGTCCCGCACCTGGGCCCCTGGGAGACCGTGCCTCTGATCCCGCTGCTCCTCGGATGGTGGGAGCACGGCCCCGCCGGTCTCCGGACGGAAGCCGCCCACGCCCTGCGGACGGCGCCGGCCGAAGTCCTGGCGGATCACCTCCTGCCCCGGATCGAGGCAGGGGCCTGGGGGCTCCTGGACCTGCTTGCGGGACGGCCGCTGCTGGGCTCCCCGGACAGGACGAGGATCCGGGAGCGGCTGCGCGCCGAGGGACGGGACGACCTCGCCGAGGGGCTTCTCCTGGACGAGGGGCCGGGTTCCGTCCCCCGTACGACAGCTCCCGCCGGAGTGGTCCACCGGCCCGGGCGCGCCGAACTGCTGCGTCTGGCCCGGACCGGGGGACCGGAGCAGATACGCAGGGCCCTCGCCCGCCTCGCCGAGGAGCACACCGGCCGGGCCCCGGACCCGGACCCGGCCCTGAAGGAGGTCATCGGTGAGCTGCTGGCCCATCCCCGGCCCAAGGTCAGGCTGCACGCCCACCGGATCTCACGCATTATGCTGGACCGGCCGGCCCACCTGCTGCACACGGCCGTCCTGCTCGACGATCCGCAGCCGGACATCAGGCGCATGGCCATCAGGACGCTCTGCCACGCCGGCTGGGCGCCCGCCGTTCCCGCGCTGGTCGCCCTGCTCGGCCACACGCATCCGGGGGTCCGGGGAGAGGCCGCCGAAGGACTGCTGCTGATGGGCGGAGCCGCCGTCCCCGCTCTGCGGCACGCCGTCGCCCAGGCCCGTCCCGACAAGCGCTCCCGCTACTCGGACGTCCTGCACCGGCTCACCGGGTCCGGCGACGAGCCGCCCCTCCGGTAGGGGTCAGCGGGCGCCCTCCCGCTCGGCCACGGCGACCTGGTGCAGCGTGCGGCCGGTGCGGGCCGAGCGCGCGTGGTACGGGTCGGGGGTGCCCGCCCGGTCGTGGACGGCCTGCCGGTCGTCGGCCTTGATCAGCAGCCAGGCCTCCGGCCCACGGGTCCCTTCCTCGTCGTCGATGCGGAAGCGGGTGAGCGCGAACTCCCCGTGCAGCTTGGCTCCCTCGAGCCGGAACGTGGCGTGCCCGCGCTCCAGGGACTCGGCGAACGGGACGGGGTCGCCGGCGAGGTCGTGGCTCGTCGGGGTGTAGGTGCCCTGGTCCCAGACGATCACGGTGCCGCTGCCCTGCTCGTCCTGCGGAATGACGCCCTCGAACTCGCGGTACTCCAAGGGGTGGTCCTCCGTCGGCACGGCCAGCCGTTTGTCGCTGGGGTTGTCCGACGGGCCGCGCGGCACGGCCCAGGACTTCAGGACGCCGCCGACCTCGAGACGGAAATCGAAATGCATGCGCCGGGCGTCGTGGATCTGCACCACGAAACGCCGTGTGCTCTCGGTGTCCACGCCTGATCCTTCCGCCGGGATGCGGTCGGACGATGTGCGCCTGCCCGGCCGAGGCCGGGCAGGCCCCGCACAGTCCATGTCTCCACTGTGCGGCCGTCGCCCGCGCGCCGCACGGTGGCAGCCGCGCGGAGAGTCCGGTCAGTCGGTGTACCGCTCGAGCGTCGCGTCGGCCGCCGCGCTCGAGCGGTGCCACCACGTGGTCACGGGCTCCCACACCCGGAGCCCGTCCGGCGCTCCCAGCGAGGCGGAGCCGAAGGTCCGCCCGCGGTGTGCGGGGTCCCCGGCGACCGTCAGCCGGTCCACCACCCGCAGTTCCGTGGCCGCCGGGTCCAGGGTGCGCACCGCGGCGTAGCCGGATCCGCCCGCCGGCAGACGGTAGGGACCGCTCTCGCCCTCGGGCACCGGCAGGGCCGGGCCGTCCAGGTCGCCGAAGACGACCGTGGGGATGCGGTCGACGACGCAGGCCTGGCGGCCCCGGTTGGTGACGCTGATGCGCAGCGTCTCGGGCTGGTCGGAGGCCGCGGCGGCGACCTTCAGGCTGCTCTCCCGACAGGCCGGGACAGCGGGTGCGGCGGAGGAGGCCGTCGCGGCGCCGGCCGGAGCCAGCAGGGCGACCGCCAGGGCGAGGGTGGCGGGAACGGTGACTTCGGTACGGATGCGCATGAGTTGTCCGTTCCCCGCCGCGTCGAGTTCTACCCGTACCCGCCCGGTCTGGACCAGATCCTTGACGGGCCTCGGACCACTCCCTTAAATCAAGTGTTGAAAGATGCCGCTGGGGTAAGCGCGACATGCGTTCACCTCTCGGCGTTCATCTGTCATGCGCATGACTGTCATCCCCCCACCCCGAAAAGAAGTGATGACCGTGCATTCTCCCCACCACGCCGTGCGCCGCCTCCCGAAGAGGCGCCGTACGACGCTGTACGCCGCGCTCTCCCTGCTCTGCTGCTCCATGGTCATGACCGCACTGCCCGCCGGAGCCTCGGCCGCACCCGACCCCCACACGGCTGCGTCCTCCACGGATTCCCGAGCGGCGGCCGTGGCCTTCGCCGACGAGTTCGACGGCCCCGCGGGTTCGGCCGTCGACGGCGGCAAGTGGCTGACGGAGACCGGCGACAACGTCAGCAACCACGAGCGGCAGTACTACACGGCGGGCAACAGCAACGCCGCCCTCGACGGCCAGGGCAACCTGGTCATCACCGCGCGCAAGGAGAACCCCGGCAACTACCAGTGCTGGTACGGGACCTGCGAATACACCTCGTCCCGGCTCAACACCTCGGGAAAGTTCACCGCGACGTACGGACACGTCGAGAGCAGGATGAAGATCCCGCGCGGGCAGGGCATCTGGCCGGCCTTCTGGATGCTCGGCGCCGACATCGGCAGCGTCGGCTGGCCCAACAGCGGTGAGATCGACATCATGGAGAACGTCGGCTTCGAGCCCGGCACCGTCCACGGCACGCTGCACGGCCCCGGCTACTCCGGCAGCGGCGGCATAGGCGCCGGCTACACCTTGCCCGGCGGAGCCGCCTTCGCCGACGACTTCCACACCTTCGCCGTGGACTGGGCCCCCGACTCCATCACCTGGTCCGTCGACGGAACCGTCTACCAGCGCCGGACACCGGCGGACCTCAACGGCAACGCCTGGGTGTTCGACAAGCCGTTCTTCCTCATCCTCAACCTCGCCGTGGGCGGTTACTGGCCGGGCGACCCCGACGGCAGCACGAGCTTCCCGCAGCAGCTCGTCGTCGACTACGTCCGCGTGACCACAGCCGACTGAGCGCGGACGCGGACCGGCGCCGGCCATCCCCGCCGGTCCGCGTGCGGACGTAGCATGATCCGTATGGAGCAGCGCACACTCGGCAGGACCGGCCGTGACGTATCGGTCGTAGGACAGGGCACCTGGCAGCTGGGCGGGGACTGGGGCGAGGTGCGGGAGGCCGATGCCTTCGGCGTCCTCGACGCCGCCGTCGAGTCGGGTGTCACCTTCTTCGACACCGCCGACGTCTACGGCGACGGCCGCAGCGAACAGCTCATCGGCCGCTATCTGAAGGAACGCCCGGACGCGGAGGTCTTCGTCGCCACCAAGATGGGCAGGCGGGCCGAACAGCTTCCGGAGAACTACGTCCTGGACAACTTCCGTACCTGGAACGACCGCTCGCGCGCCAACCTCGGCGTCGACACCCTCGATCTCGTACAACTCCACTGCCCGCCCACGGCGGTCTACTCCTCCGACGCCGTGTACGACGCCCTCGACACGCTCGTCTCCGAGCAGCGGATCGCCGCGTACGCGGTGAGCGTGGAGACCTGTGCCGAGGCGCTCACGGCCATCGCCAGGCCCGGAGTCGCGAGTGTCCAGATCATCCTCAACCCCTTCCGCCTGAAGCCCCTCGACGAGGTCCTCCCGGCCGCGGCGGAGGCCGGGGTCGGCATCATCGCGCGCGTTCCGCTCGCCTCCGGGCTGCTGTCCGGCAAGTACACCGCCGACACGGTCTTCGCTCCCGAGGACCACCGCACGTACAACCGCCACGGCGAGGCGTTCGACCAGGGCGAGACGTTCTCCGGCGTCGACTACGCGACGGGCGTGGCCGCCGCCGTGGAGTTCGCCCGATTCGCTCCCGAAGGCGCCACCCCGGCACAGACCGCACTGCGCTGGATCATCCAGCAGCCCGGTGTCACCAGCGTCATCCCCGGGGCGCGGTCGGTCGAGCAGGCGCGGGCCAACGCGTCGGCCGCCGCTCTCCCGCCACTCCCGCAGAGCACCCTCGACGCGGTGCGCGACCTGTACGACCGCCGGATCCGCGCGGAGGTCCACGCGCGCTGGTGAGCCGGAGGCTCAGTCGTCCTCGCCCTCGCCGTCCTGGGCCGGCTCCGCAGCCGGTCCGGTCGGCGCGGGCGATTCGAGCCCCGCAGTCGGCGAGGAACCGGGATCCGGGGTGTCCGCCGCCCCGGTGTCCGGTGCGAAGAGGATCGTGCCCAGATACACCGCCGCCAGGAAGGCGACCGTACCGGCCACGGCACTCGCCACGCGCGGGCGGCGGCGGATGGCCTCACTCGTGCTGATCCGGCGCGTCGTGGCCGGTCCGGCCGCGGATCTGGACGTCCGGGGCGCGGGAGCCGCCCGCCTGCGGCCGCCGGACTGCGGCAGCCGGTACGTCGACGGGCCCCCGGCGGTCGGGGCGCCCGGGGCGGGCGGGACGGGCGCGGGGGGCCGCGGGGCGGCGGCCGCGTGGTGCGGCAGCGGCTCGGGCCGGCCACGCCAGGCATCCGTACGGAACCAGTCCGAGACCTGCTGCGCACTCGGCCGGTCCTCGGGCTGCTTCGCCAGCAGGCCCAGGAGGTACGAGTCGAACGCGGGGGAGATGTCCACCCCCCGCTGCCTGACCGGCACCGGAGGCGTGTCCACGTGCTGGTAGAGCGTCGCGGTCGCCGTGTCCGAGCGGAACGGCGGCTGCCCGGCCAGCAGTTGATAGATGACGCAGCCCAGCGAGTACATGTCCGACGCGGAGTCCGCCGTACGGCCGAGCGCCCGCTCGGGAGCCAGATAGAGGCTCGTACCGACGATGTGGCCGGCCGTGGTCAGCGCCGTCGAGGGATCGTCGACGAACTGGGCGATGCCGAAGTCCCCGATCTTCACGGACCCGTCGGCGTCCAGCATCAGGTTGCCGGGCTTGATGTCCCGGTGGACGATGCCCTGCCGGTGGGCGGCGGCCAGACCGGCGGCGGCCTGGCCCGCGATACGGGCGACCTGCTCGGGATGGACGGTCTCCTGAGCCTCCAGCAGATCCCCGAGACTCCTTCCCTCGACCAGCTCCATCACGAGATAGAAGCGGTCCTCCCAGGAGCCGAAGTCGAACACGGCCACCAGGTGAGGGTGGCTCAGACGCGCGGCCGTCTGCGCCTCGAGGCGGAAGCGCGCGGTCGACGAGGCATCGGCCTGGTCGCCCAGCAGCAGCTTCACCGCCACGGCCCGGCCCAGCACTTCGTCCGTGGCGCGCCACACCTCACCCATACCGCCACGGCCGATGGGGGATATCAGCCGGTACCGCCCAGCAACCAGCACCTGTGCACACCAATCTCGAATTATGGCCCTCTCCGACTGCCGCGGCGGCGACCTCATCGGGCTCATCGCCTCGGTACGGTGCGTCGGGGTGCGCGGCATGATCAGGATATCCGCCCCCGGGACCCCCGCTCGCCCGGCCGGAGCACGAGACGCCGGATCCGGCCAATCGGCGGCCGGACCGGCTTGTTCTCACCCGGCCTGGAGCCAGTCCAGCACGGCGGCAGCGGTGAATTCCGCCTGCCCGCCCGGGAACAGCAACTCCGCCTTCCCGAACTCGGCGCCGTCGGCCGCCACATGGGCCTCGGGGACGGCGACGCAGCGCATTCCCGCCGCGTGAGCCGCCCGGACTCCCGGGACCGCGTCCTCCAGGACCACGCACGAGCCGGGCTCCACACCGAGCCGCCTGGCCGCCTCCAGGAACACGTCGGGCTCCGGCTTGCCGTGCGCCACCTCCTCCGCGGACACGTACAGGGGGAGGTACGCCTCCAGCCCCGTGACCGCGAGCGAGGCCGCGATCGCCGCCCTGGAGGACCCCGACGCCACCGCCATCGGCACCCCGTCCTCGTGCAGCCGCTCGACGAGGGCCCGCATCTCCGGGAAGGCTTCGGTCGAGGCGCCGGCGAGCTCCAGGTACAGGGCGTTCTTGCCGGCCAGCAGTTCGTCGACCGGCGCCTCGATCCCGTACTCCTCCCGCAGGACCGTGAGGGTCTCCCGGGTGCCGATCCCGATGAAGCGGGTGTGGTTCTCCCAGCTGAAGTCCCGCACGCCGTACCTGGCGAGCAGCCGGCGCCCCGCCTCGTAGTAGTTCGGCTCGCTGTCCACGAGGGTGCCGTCGAGGTCGAAGAGTACGGGCGGAGCGGGGAAGGGCGCGGTCTTCATGGCCTCCAGCATGCCCGACGGCGATCAGCCGGGGCCGGCTGCCCGCCCCACCGACTCGACCAGCGGCAGGACCCGGTGCGGCACACGCTCGCGCAGAGCCACATCCGTCCGGGTCCTGACCACTCCGGGAAGCTGGATCAGCTGCTGGATCACGTCCTCCAGATGCCCGTTGTCGCGGGCCACGACGCGGGTCAGGAGGTCGCCGCCCCCGGTCGTCGAGAACGCCTCGATGATCTCCGGGACGGCGGCGAGCGCGTCACCAACCTCGTCCAGATGCCCCTGTGTCACCTCCAGATGCACGAAGGCGAGTACCGGGTGGCCGAGGGCTGCGGGGGAGAGGGCGGGGCCCGTGCCCGTGATCACTCCGTCCCGCTCCAGACGGTCCATCCGGGCCTGCAGGGTTCCGCGTGCCACGCCGAGGATGCGCGCGTACTCGCGCACGCTGGTGCGCGGCTGCTCGATGAGCAGCCTGAGGATGCGGGTGTCGAGGGCGTCCACCGCCATGTCTGGCTCTGCTCCTCCTGGCTCGGCGACGGGACGCCCGACTCTACCCAGGGCCGGGGCTCAGACCGCGGACCAGCCGTTGTCGACGGGGAGGATCGCTCCGTTGATGTTGCTCGCCGCGTCGGATGCCAGGAAGACGATCGCCGCCGCCTGCTCCTCCGCCCGGGCGGGCGAACCGACGTTGCCCATGTAGGGGGCGAGAGCGGTCGGCCCGTGGGCACCCTGGTCGGCAGCGACCTGGATGCTGGTGATCGTGCCGCCGGGCGCGATGGCGTTGGAGCGGATGCCCTTTTCGCGGTACATGACGGCCAAGGACTTGGTCAGGCCCGCGATGCCGTGCTTGGACGCCGTGTACGCGGCACCCGCGGCGCTGCCCCTCAGGGAGGCCTCGGAGGCGGTGAAGACGACGGCGCCCTTCCCCGCGGCGAGCATGTGCGGGAGCACGGCACGCGTGAGGCGGAACGGAGCCGTGAGGTTGATGCCGATGACGCGCTCCCACTCGTCGTCACCGGTGTCGGCCGCCGCCGACATGCTGTCCATGATTCCGGCGTTGTTGACCAGGACGTCTATGCCGCCGAACTCCTCCGCCGCGGTCGCGGCCACCCGGTCGACGACGGCCTGGTCCCGGAGGTCCCCGATCACGGTTACCGCGGTCCCGCCGGCCTGTTCCGTCTCCTTCGCGACGGTTCGGGCGGCCGCCTCGTCGACGTCGGCGATCACGATGCGGGCCCCCTCCCTCGCGAACAGCAGGGCGGTGGCCCGGCCGATGCCCGAACCGGCGCCGGTGACGATGACGCTGCGGCCCGGGCCGCTGGTGGTGGTGCTCACGTGATGCTCCTCGGTTTTGTCGACAGGAATAAACATATTACCTTTAATGGCGGGTAGTGCCAAAATGGCGAGCGGTGCCAGAAAAGATGTCGCTACGATGGGCCCAGCCGTGAAGGAAGGTGGCCGAAAACCGTGGAAGCCGCGCATGCCGGAGGGGCGCCGGACCCTGCCTCGGCCACCACCGGAGCCCCGGCCGGCGGTGGAGTCCGCCTCGGCCGCCCGCCGCTGACGGAGCGCCGCAAGGCCGCGACCCGGCTGGAGATCGCCCGGGAAGCCGTGCGCCTCTTCGCCGACCGGGGTGTGGCCGCGACCACCGCCGAGGAGATCGCCGCCGCCGCGGGAATCTCGCAGCGGACCTTGTGGCGCTACACCTCATCGAAGGAGCTGTGCGTCCGCCCCCTTCTGACCTACGCGCTCGACTTAGTCATCGCGCTCATGAGGTCGTGGCCGCGCGACCGGCCGCTGGTGGAAGCCGTCGTGGGGATTCCGTCCTCGCACCCGGCCGCGTCGGCGGACACGGACACGGACGCGGACACGGACGCCCTGCGGGACCTGGTCCTGCTCACCCGGACCGAACCAGGGCTGCGCGCCGTGTGGCTCCAGGTCCACCACGACGCGGAGCCGGCCTTCGCCGCGGTCATCGCCGAGCGGACGGGCCACGGGCCGGACGACCTCGAACCACGGGTGCAGGCGACCCTGCTCAACGGGGCGCTCCGCATCGCGGTCGAGCAGTGGGCGTGGAGCGCGGAGCCCCAGCCGGCCGTACTGTCCCGCACCATCCATCGCGCGCTGGGGATCGCCCGGTCCGGCCTGTCCGACTGAGTGCCCCCGCCCCGCGGTTCCGGACGTGTCCGCTCGCACTGCCCGTCGTTGACCAGGGCATGAACCTGCGGTCCATCTCCCTCGTGCTCGTCGCCCTGCTGAGTGCGGCCGGCTGCGTCTCCGTCCAGGCCGAGGCGCAGAGGCCGGCGTCCCCCGCCTCCGTACGTCCCGGAAACGCCCCCGCCGCACAGGCGTCCACGGTGCCCACCGCGCCCCCGGCCGTCCACGACGCCCTCGGGAAGACCGAGGAGGGGCCGGACCGTGCGGACGGCGGGAAGCGGAAGAAGGAGAAGGGATCGCGTGCTCCGGCCCGGCGGGCGGACGCGGTCGCGCCCCCGGTCCGCCAGGAGGTGCGGAACCAGCCGAGACGTGCGGCTCCCGCCCGGCCCCGACCGCCGCGCGGCGCGGACACCCCCCACCGGGCGCGGCCGCGGCAGACGTACGACATGCGCACCGTCTGTGCGACGGGGCGGGGGGTCGCGTCCGCCGACATCGTCGACCTGTGCCGCGCCACGTACGGTCGTTGACGGGGCGTCACGGAGCGCGGGCGAGGGGGCTGCGGGAGCCGTCCCGCCGGGGCTCGGCCCAGGAAGGGCGCTGCTCGCGCAGATCGCCGGCCCTGACGGCGAGCAGGAGCGGCATGACGCGCCTGGCGATGGTGCGGTGGGTCGCGGCGCGTTCGACTCCGGACGTGTCGACGGCCGTGCGGGTGCCGGTGGACGCGGACGGCCGGGTGGCAGAAGGCCTCAGACCGCGACGGAGAGCAGATCCACCACGAAGACGAGTGTCGAGCCCGCAGGGATCAACGCCGAGGGGGACTGGTTGCCGTAGCCGAGGCGCGGGGGAACGATGATCTCGCGCCGGCCGCCGACCTTCATCCCTCTGACCCCGCGGTCCCAGCCCTTGATGACCTTGCCACCGCCCACGGCGAACTTGAACGTCCGGCCCCGGTCCCAGGAGGTGTCGAATTCCTTTCCGGACCCGAAGGTGACCCCGACGTAGTGAACCTGGACAACCCTGCCCGGCTTCGCTTCGAGCCCGTCCCCGACGACGAGGTCGCGGATGGTCAGCTCGGTGGGAGCCTCACCCTCCGGGAGGTCGATCTCGGGCTTCGTCAGTTCACTCATCGCAGCCTCATTCGCTCGCCGCCGGAAGCCTTGTGCAGACCGGCCAGGCGCATGGTCACTCCATGCAGTAGATCATCATGGTGCGCGGGGCTCGGCGTGACCGCCGACGTGATCAATCCGGGGCCGGTGGACAACGGCTGGATGCCCGCCCCGCCCCCGCTCGAGGAACAGCTGACCGAGGCCACACCGCTGAGTCGCCTCGGCGTCCCGCGTGACTGCGCGAACCTGGTCGGTTTCCTCTGCTCCGAGCGGTGCGGACGGATCAACGGGCAACTGCTCAGCAGCGACGGCGGGATCGGGAGCTGACCACCGGACGTCAGAAGCCCGAGCCGGGAGTCCGTCGCCCCAGACTCCTTCAGCTGTTCGTGCGGCGGTATCGCGCGCGGCTGGTCCGTTGGCTCTGCCGTGGCCGGGTGATGTCAGCTTTTTGTGGGCCAATGGCCCAGCTGATCGGGCCCCGGTTGAACCATCAGCCACCTGGATGCTGAGATGGAGACATCAATGGCGCTGCGGGTCCCTCGGGGATCTCCGCGGCGCCTTTCTCATGTCCGCGCTGGTCTGTGTGCGAAAGGTACGGGGCAACTTGCTGAAGAGGGCGTTCGTGGCACCGGATCCGGGACAGATACGGCTGCGGTTCGCTTCCCGGGCCGTGCTCGGCATCGGGCTCGCCGTCGCGCTGTGCGGGGCCGCCGGGCACTCGCTCGCGGCGGCCGTCACCGGTGGTCTGGCCGCGCTGCTCGCACTGTTCACGGTGACCGACGCGACGGTGCGTGGGCAGGCGGTCACGACCGCCTTCCTCCCCGTCGTGGGCCTCCCGGTTCTCACGCTCGCCGCCGTGCTGCACGACGTGCCCGTCGCCCGTGACCTGGCGTTCCTCGCCGTCGTGGGGGCGGGGGTGTACGCGAGGCGGTGGGGACCTCGCGGGCACTCGCTGGGGGTGTTCGGCTTCATGTCCTACTTCTCCGCCCAGTTCCTGCACACCGTGCCCGGCCAGTTGCCCGAGCTGTACGCGGCCGTGCTGCTGTCGCTCGTCGCGTCGTCGGCGGTGCGGTTCGGTGTGTGGTGCTACGAGCGGCGGCTCGCGGCCCCCGTGGCCGTCGCACTCCCCGCCGGGGCGTCCGGGCTCGCGCGGATCACGACGCGGCAGGCCGTGCAGGCGACAGTGGGAGCGGGGTTCGCGCTCGCGGTGGGGCAGGTGCTGTCCGACCAGCGTTGGTACTGGGCTGTCGGCGCCACCTGGTGGGTGTTCGTGGCCACGACCTCGCGAGGCGAGACCGTCGTCCGCGGGTTCAGGCGATTCCTGGGCACGGTGCTCGGGATCGGGCTGGGCTTCGCCGTGGCCGTGCCACTGCACCACGAGCCGGTCGTGGCCGCCGTGGTCGTGGCGATCAGTGTGTTCGGGATCTTCTACACCGCCGCTGTCTCCTACACCTGGATGATGCTGGCCGTGACCGTCATGGCGAGCATGCTGTACGGGCTGCTCGGCGTGCTCGACACGGGCCTGCTCGTGCTGCGGGTGACCGAGACGGCGGTCGGGGCGCTCGGCGCCGTACTGGCGGTGCTGTTCGTGCTGCCGGTGACCACGCACGCGGTCACCGAGGCCTGGGTGGAGCGGGCGCTGCGATGCGTGCACACGTGCACGGCGGAGGCCGCCGCCCGGCTCGCCGGGAGCGAGGACGCCGACCCACCCGGGCGTGTCGTCGAGCTGGAGGCGATCCTCGGCCGGGTGCGCTTGTCGCTCGCGCCGCTGGTGCACCCGCTCAACCCGCTGAAGGCCCGCAAGCGACGGGCACGGCAGGTGCTCGCACTGCTGGACGACTGCGTACGCGAGGTGCGCGGTCTGGCCTCCGTCGCTGCCGACCCGGAGGCCTCGCACGACGTCCGGCTCGCCGCGGCCTGCTGGCGGGTGGAGACGGCCGTCGAGGCACTCACCGACGCGCCGGCCGTCGGGCGGCACCTCCGACCCGACGACATGACGGCTACGGAGCCGACGGGCGCCGAACAGATGCTCGCCCACCTCCATGCGCTGGAGCAGGCCCTGCTCGAACTCGCGGTGCCCCTCCGCAGGTCCGGCCGGATTCCGGCCGGCGCCTGAGCCGTCACGCACGGCGGGATCGTCGAGCGTCACCCCGGCCCAGGCCGCTCCGCCGGTCGGCATCCTGACGCCCCTGTCGAGGCCCGGACCGGAAAACGTCGCCTGCTACCGTCGGCCCGGAAGATCGTGACGGACGCGAAGAGGGGTAGCGGGATGGGCGCCGACGAAGAGAAGCGGGCATTCATAGGGTCGTTCACGTCGGCGGGCGGACTCGGCATCAGTGTCGCCGCCGTCGACCGGGACACCGGGGCGCCGTCCGTGCTCGCGTCCACGGACGCCGTCGCCGACCCCTCCTTCCTCGCGGTCGGCCGTGCTCCCGGGTCGGGAGACCCCGTGTTGTACGCGGTCAGCGAGACCTCCGACGGCGCCGCCGCGGCCTTCGGCATCGACGACGACGGAACGCCGCGGCTGATCGGCGAGGTACGGCCGGTCGGCGGGGGCAGCCCGACCCACCTGACCCTCGCCGCGGGCCATCTCCTGACGGCCAACTACGGCTCCGGGAGCGTCACCGCGCTGCCGGTACGGGACGACGGCTCACCCGGCCCGGCGGCCGGGGTGCTACGGCACGAGGGCCGAGGCCCCGACGACGGCCGCCAGTCGGGCCCGCACGCGCACCAGGTGCTGGCCGACCCCTCGGGGAACTGGGTGCTGAGCGTGGACCTCGGTACGGATTCCGTACGCGTCTGCGCGCTCGATCCCGCCACCGGCTCCCTGCGGCTGCACGCCGAGACGGCACTGCGGCCGGGGACCGGACCGCGCCACCTCGCCTTTCACCCGTCCGGGGGACACGCGTACGTCCTGAACGAGCTCGAGCCGACGGTCACCGTGTGCCGCTGGGACGCGGCGGAAGGCCTGCTCGAACCGCTCGGGGAGACACAGGTGCTGCCGCACGACCACGACGAGGGCGCAGGCGTGCGGACGTACCCGTCGGAAGTGGTGGTCTCGCACGACGGCCGGTTCCTGTGGACCGCCAATCGCGGCCACGACAGCATCTCCGTCCTCACACTCGACGGGACGGGCGAGAAGCCGGCCCTGGCGGCGGCTGTGGGCTGCGGCGGACGCTGGCCCCGCGATCTCACCCTCGACCCCACCGGGCAGTGGCTCTACGCGGCCAACGAGCACTCCGGGAACGTCAGCTGGTTCGCCGTGGACGCGGAGACGGGAATCCCGGCACACGCGGGCTCCATCGAGGTCCCGGCCGCCTCCTGCGTGGTCTTCGCCTGACGCCCGGCCCCGCGACGGCATGCGGCGCGGACCGGCGAGAACCGGTCCGCGCCGCATCTCCCGGCGCATGCGTGGCGCGAATCAGTGCGCCGACGCCCCCTGGGCCCCCTGGGGCGTCTCCGGGGTGATGCCCAGCGTCGTCGCGTACAGCGAGAGCACCAGCTTGCCGATGGCCGGGTACGCGCCGAGCGGCTCGGCGGTCGAGCAGCCGGCCTCCTTCGCGGCGGCGTCCAGCAGCCCGGGGTCGATCTCCGGGCCCACCAGGTACGGTGCGAGCGCCAGCTGCGCCGAACCGGAGTTCTGCAGCTGCGCGGCGATCGAGGCGACCGAGCCCTCCACGTCCAGGGCCGCGGCCATCACGGGCACGGCGAGGCGGGCGGCCAGCAGCATGCCGGTGATCCCGGCGGCCTGCACGGCCTCCTCGCCGCCCACCGTGGCCAGCACGATGCCGTCGGCCGCGGTCGCCACGGTGAACAGCCTCGCGCGGTCGGCG
This sequence comes from Streptomyces sp. NPDC088746, assembly GCF_044751065.1. Lineage (NCBI taxonomy): Bacteria > Bacillati > Actinomycetota > Actinomycetes > Kitasatosporales > Streptomycetaceae > Streptomyces > Streptomyces sp. NPDC088746. The sequence continues at coordinate 589,840 of NZ_JBIVLA010000003.1, read as the reverse complement.
CGCGCCAGACCGGCCTCCGAAAGGCGTACGTGCAGTGCCTCGGCGAGCAGCGGGTGCGGACCCAGGACGTCGGTCAGCTCGGCCTGCGTGCCGCTGTCCATGACGGCCTGCCGTATGCGCCGGATCAGGACGCTGTCCGGGCCCGCGAGCAGCGGCACCACGACGGCGGACGGGCCCGAGGGCTCGGCGACCTCGCGGCCCGCGGCGACGGCCTGCTCGTAGCGCGCGGTGCGCTCGGCGGCGACATGGGTGAGCGCGGAGACGAGAGTGGGATATTCGGCGTCGTCGCCGTCGAGATAACCGATCTGCGCGTTCAGACCGGGCAGCTCGGAGCGGGCGATGCTGATCACTTCCTCGGCCAGGCTGCGCGAGGCCGGGGAAGGGGTACCGGGAAGGGCGAGAACGAGCGCGGCAGCGCCCTCAGGTGCGACCACGGGCTCCGGGCGGCGGTGCCGTCCGGACTGGCGAGGTCGCGGCATTCGTACAGGCAGGCCGGAAGCGGGCCCAGTGGGGGTGCTCATGGCGCCGCATGCTACTGGTTTTGGGTGCCCCTCTGTTCGGGGAGGGGGCCGTCAGGCGTTATCTGTCCGTATATGTCTGTTGAATGGCATAACAGGCGACTGACCTGCTCTGTCCGGGACGGACGACCGCTCGAATCGTCTATGTTACTCCCGGTACGAAGAGCAGTGACGGGTGGGCCGGGAGTCGCGGCCCGGGCCCTGCGAGGGTGCGGGCGATCTCCAGCGCACCGTGCAGCGGATCGCCCTTCGCCGGAACCACCCGTGCCTGCGGGACCTGCTGCGCCAGCTCGCCCCGCAGCGGGCCGAGAAGGGGCTCGCCCATGCGGAACAGCCCACCGGTCAGGGCCACTTCACATTCCTCGTGGCGGGAGCCGGTGGGGCGGGGACACACCGCGGCCGCTGCCTCGGCGATGTGGGCGGCCGCCTCCCGCAGGATGCCCGCCGCGACCTCGTCCTGGAGGGCGCAGGCTCCGACCTCGGGGGCGAAGGAGGCGAGCAGCGCCGGACGGTCCGTACGCGGATAGAGCAGGCCCGGAAGGCCGCTGACCGGCCCGAAGACCGCCTCCAGCCGCGCCAGCAGCACGGACGACCCTCCGCGGCGCCCGTCGTGGGCCCGCATCGCGGCATCGAGTCCCGCCCGGCCGATCCAGGCGCCGCCGCCGCTGTCGCCCAGCAGATGCCCCCAGCCGTCCGCCCTGCGCCACGACGTCAGATCGGTGCCGAGCGCGATCAGGCCCGTGCCACCCGCGACGACCGCTCCGGGCCGCTGTCCCAGCGCTCCGGCGTACGCGGTCACCGCGTCGGCGGCCAGCGCCAACCGCCGTACACCCAGGGAGCCGGCGAGCGCGTCCGGCAGCAGAGCGCGCAGCTGTCCGCCCAGGGTCGCCATGCCCGCGGCCCCGATCGCGGCGGCGGCGACGGTCGTCCCGGAACCCGCCTGCTCCAGCAGCCCCCGTACGGCGGGCAGCAGCTGCTCCAGGAGATGTCCGGCGTCCATGCCGTCCGCACCGGTCCGCACCGGCTCGGCGCAGGCGACGGTCAGCGCCGGGGTCTTCGCGTCCACCGGCCCGAGCGCCACGCGGAGCCCTGACCCGCCCGAGTCGACGCCGAGGACGAACGTGCCGGCGCTCACGGCAGCCGCCGGGAGGCCCGACCGCCGCAAGCCACGGGCAACGCTGTCTGCGGACGAACGCCTGCGCGCCTCATGGCTGGACTCCGGGGGGATGGAGGACTGACGACGACCGGCACCCTATCGCTCAAGCCCGTTCCATGGGGGACCACATGATCACTCGGCCCCGTGTAGGCCGGTAGAGTGACAGGTGTGGCAGCGCGACCGTTGAGCGAACTTGTGGAGCCCGGCTGGGCCGAGGCGTTGGGGCCGGTGGCCGGCCGGGTCGCCGCGATGGGGGATTTCCTCCGTGCGGAGATCGGGGCGGGCCGCACCTATCTCCCCGCGGGGAAGAACGTGCTGCGCGCCTTCCAGCAGCCCTTCGACGAGGTGCGCGTCCTGATAGTGGGTCAGGACCCCTACCCGACACCGGGCATGGCCATCGGCCTCAGTTTCGCGGTGGCGCCCGATGTGCGGCGTCTGCCGGGAAGCCTGGAGAACATCTTCAGGGAACTCCACTCCGACCTCGGCCTTCCCCGGCCTTCGAACGGAGACCTGACGCCCTGGACACAGCAGGGCGTGCTGCTGCTCAACAGGGCACTCACCACGGCTCCCGGTAAACCCGCCGCACACCGTGGCAAGGGCTGGGAAGAAGTGACCGAGCAGGCGATCCGCGCCCTGGCCGCCCGGGGCAAGCCGATGGTCTCCGTGCTGTGGGGCCGGGACGCGCGCAATGTGCGGCCGCTCCTGGGCGACCTGCCCGCGATCGAGTCCGCCCACCCTTCCCCCATGTCCGCGGACCGCGGTTTCTTCGGCTCGCGGCCTTTCAGCCGCACCAACGACTTCCTGCTGCGCGCCGGGGAACAGCCCGTGGACTGGCGTCTGCCGTGAGCGGTGCCGGGCCGGACATCCTGCTTCACCGTCACCCTTCGTCATCCTTCCGCCCCCAGGGGTGGACACTCCGCTGACAGCGGTGTCCGGGGGCGGTGTCCCGACGAGCCGGGAGCTCGCTCCTCGCCGCCGGGCGCCCGTCCGGGTGGGGGCCCGGGGACGGATAGCCCGGACGCGGGACACCGCCCGGACGGCTGCCCGCCGCCGGGCGCCCCGGCTGTTAGCGTCCCCACTCCACCGGACCGGCCGGCCCGGCTGGAGCCGTTGCCGCGGCAGAAGCGGCAGAGGAGTGGTGTCCGATGCGTGTCCTCCTGGTCGGCGCGGGTGGCGTGGGCACGGCGATCACAAGGATCGCGGCCCGGCGGCCCTTCTTCGAGCACATGACGGTCGCCGACTACGACATCGGCCGGGCCGAGAGCGCCGTCGCAGCCCTCGGGGAGCGCGGGGACCGTTTCGACGCGGTCCGGCTGGACGCGTCCGACCGGTCAGCCGTGCGAGCCGCTCTCGCCGGACACCGCTGCGACGTCCTGCTCAACGCCACCGACCCGCGCTTCGTCATGCCCTTGTTCGAGGCTGCTCTCGCCCATGGCGCGCACTACATGGACATGGCCATGTCCCTTTCCCGGCCGCACCCGTCCCGTCCGTACGAGGAGTGCGGCGTCAAGCTCGGGGACGCGCAGTTCGACCGGGCGGCTGAGTGGGAGGCCACCGGGCGGCTTGCGCTGGTCGGGATGGGCGTGGAGCCCGGGCTCTCCGACGTGTTCGCCCGGTACGCCTCCGACGAACTGTTCGACGAGATCGAGGAGATCGGGATCAGGGACGGCGCCGACCTGACGGTGGAGGGCTACGACTTCGCCCCGTCCTTCAGTATCTGGACCACCATCGAGGAGTGTCTGAACCCACCGGTCGTCTACGAGGAGGGGCGCGGCTGGTTCACCACCGCCCCCTTCAGCGAGCCGGAGGTCTTCGACTTCCCCGACGGCATCGGGCCCGTCGAGTGCGTCAACGTCGAACACGAGGAGGTACTGCTCGTCCCGCGGTGGCTGAAGGTCCGGCGCGTCACCTTCAAGTACGGCCTGGGTGACGAGTTCATCGGGGTGCTGCGCACGCTGCACAAGCTGGGCCTCGACCGTACGGACCCCGTGTCGGTGAAGAGCGGTGCAGGGAACGCAGACGTCTCGCCGCGTGACGTGGTGGCCGCCTGCCTGCCCGACCCGGCAGGACTCGGCGAGCGGATGCACGGGAAGACGTGCGCGGGCACCTGGGTGAAGGGGAGCAAGGACGGGCGGCCCCGGGAGGTCTACCTCTACCACGTGGTCGACAACCAGTGGTCGATGCGCGAATACGGCTCCCAGGCCGTGGTCTGGCAGACGGCGATCAACCCCGTCGCCGCGCTCGAACTCGTCGCGAGCGGTGTCTGGGGCGGCAGCGGAGTGCTGGGGCCGGAGGCCATGCCGCCGAGGCCGTTCCTCGACCTGCTGACGGAGTACGGCGCCCCGTGGGGCATGCGCGAGCAGTGACAGCCGCGATGCCGGCCCGCCGGACATGCGCACCCGGAAGTACGTCCATAGCATGTGGAAGAAATATTCCGCCTTCTCTTCAGGCCTGTGACCCGAGCGAGGGAACATGGCGAAGGACCCTGCCGGATCCGCCCCACCGGCAACCTTGAAGCCGAACGCGATCGGCTTCGTCGACGCGCTGGTCATCGGACTGAACGCCACGTCCCCTGCCTATTCGGTGGCGGCCGTCATCGGCCCGATCGTCGCGCTCGTCGGCATCTACGCACCAGGCGCGCTCTTCGCGTCCTTCGTGCCGATGCTGCTCATCGCCTCGGCCTTCTACTACCTGAACAAGGCCGACCAGGACTGCGGGACGACGTTCTCCTGGGTGACGCGCGCCCTGGGCCCGTGGACCGGCTGGCTCGGCGGCTGGGCGATCGCGATGACCGGTGTGCTCGTGGTCGGGTCACTGGCGGACATCGCCGTCAGCTTCGGGCTCCTCGCCGTCGGACTCGACAGCTGGGCCGAGAACACCTTCGTCCGCCAGCTGCTCACCGTGCTCCTGATCATCGTGATGACCGGGCTGTGCGTCATCGGGACCGAGCTGTCGGCCAAGGTGCAGAACGTCCTGATCCTGGCTCAGGTGGCTTTCCTCCTGGTGTTCGTGATCGTCGCGCTCTACCGGGTCTACGCGGGCACGACGTCCTTCGACTCGGTCAGACCCTCGGCCGAGTGGCTCAACCCCTTCGGGGCGGGCGGCGCGGCCCTCACGAGCGGGCTGCTGCTGGGCGTCTTCATCTACTGGGGCTGGGAATCGGCCGTGAACCTCACCGAGGAGGTCGAGGACTCCGCGAGTGCGCCGGGAAAGGCCGGGGTGTGGTCGACGGTCATCCTTCTGGTCACCTACCTGTCCGTCGGCTTCGCCGTCGTCGCGTTCGCCGGAACGGCCTATCTGTCGGAGAACGCGGGGGAGGAGGAGTTCGTCTTCGCCCTGCTCGCCGGCGAGGTCATGGGGGGCTGGGACTGGATCGTGCTGCTCGCGGTCGCGACGTCCGCGCTCGCCTCGACCCAGACCACCATCATCCCGGCGTCGCGCACCGCACTGTCCATGGCCCGCCGCCACGCGCTTCCCGCTCACTTCGCCCGTATCAGCCCACGGTTCCGGACCCCCGACGTGAGCACGTGGTGGGTGGCCGCCATCGCCATCGCCTGGTATCTCGTCGTCAGCCAGATCAGCGAGAACGCACTCTTCGACTCCCTGACCGCACTGTCCCTGCTCATCGCCTTCTACTACGCGCTCACCGGGGTGGCGTGCACCGTCTACTACCGCCGCCATCTGACGGAGAGCGTGCGCAACTTCTTCCTCGTCGGCCTCGGTCCGCTGGTCGGAGCCGGGCTGCTCACCTGGCTGCTCGTCAGGTCGGTCATGGACATGTCCGACCCGGCGAACTCCTACAGCGGGACCTCCTGGTTCGGGCTCGGTCCCCCTCTCGTCATCGGCATCTGCATCAGCCTCGCCGGTGTGGTGCTCATGGTGGTGCTGCGATTCCGGTCGCCGGCCTTCTGGGCCGAACGCCGAGGTGTGGTGGACCCAGACCTCGTACACGGCAAGGAGCCCTGAGATGTCCGTGGTCCTCGGATACGACGAGTCGCCGGGTGCCGCGCGTGCCCTGAAGGCGGCGATCGAGGTGGCCTCCGCGTTCGGCGAGCGGCTGGTCCTGGTCTACGGGGCGGCGCCGCCCGGTCCTACCGGCGAGGAGTACCGCGCCCACTACGAGGCCATCCGCCAGGCCGGGCGCACCGGGCTGGAGCGCGCCGTCGCCTCGGCCGAGGAGGCCGACGTGCCGACCACGGTCGAGGTCATCGACCTGAGTCCGGCACAGGCGCTGATCGAAGCCGCCTCGCGCCACGGAGCGAGAGTCATCGTGGTGGGCAGCTGGGGCGAGAGCCCGCTGCGGGGTGCGCTGCTCGGCTCCACCCCGCACAAGCTCCTGCACCTGTCGACCGTTCCGGTGCTCTGCGTGCCGACCGAGGAATGATCCGGCGGGCGGTGACACGGCGGCCGGTCAGCCGATCACGGCTGCCCGCACGCACAGCACGTCCGGCAGATGCGAGACGAGCTGCTGCCAGCTGTCGCCGTCGTCCGCGCTCGCGTACACCTCCCCGTTGCGATTGCCGAAGTAGACGCCGGCCGGGTCTGCGTCGTCCGTGCAGAGCGCGTCGCGCAGCACCGTCCCGTAGTGATCGCCGTCCGGAAGGCCGCGGGTCAGCGGCTCCCACGTCTCGCCCGCGTCCCGCGTGCGGTACACCCGGCAGCGGTGGCCGGCGGGGACACGGTCGGCGTCGGCGTTGATCGGGAAGACGTAGAACGTGTCCGGACGGTGAGGGTGCGCGGCGGCGGCGAAACCGAAGTCCGAGGGCAGGCCGGAGCCGATGTCGTTCCAGCGCTTCCCGCCGTCGTCGCTGCGGAACACGCCCCAGTGGTTCTGGAGGTAGAGCCGGTCGGGATCGGCCGCGTCCCGGGTGACCTTGTGCACGCACTGGCCGAACTCGGGATCGGGGTCCGGCAGGAAGACGGCGGAGACTCCCTTGTTGGAGGGAGCCCAGCGCTCACCGCCGTCCTCGGTACGGAACACGCCCGCGGTGGACACGGCGACGGTCACCGCCCGGGCGTCCCTCGGGTCGGTCAGGATGGTGTGGAGGCCCTCGCCGCCCCCGCCCGGGACCCACTGGGACCGGGTCGGGTGCTCCCAGAGCGGGCGTACCAGTTCGAAGGACTCGCCCCGGTCGTCCGACCGGAACAGCGCGGCCGGCTCGGTCCCCGCGTAGACGACGTCGGGGGCCTCGGGGCCTGCGGGGTGCAGCTGCCAGACCCGCTCCAGCGACGCGTCGGTGAACTGCGGGAACTTCACGGCAGGCTGCTTCGGCTCCACCCAGGTGGCACCCAGGTCGTCGGAGTGGAAGACGGAAGGGCCCCAGTGCGCGCTGTCGCCGCCGACCAGCAGCCGGGGCGCCTTCCCGCGGGTGTCGATCGCGATCGAGTAGATCGCCTGGGCGTTGAAGTGCGGATCGCCGAACTCCCATGTCCCGCCGCGCCTGCGGCCGAGGAAGAGCCCTTTGCGGGTGCCTACGGTGAGCAGTACATCGGTCATGACAAGACCTCCCGAGACGCCGTTGTGCCGGATACGGGTCAGTCTGCACCCCGCCACTGACAACGGCCCGCAACGACGGCACCCACCCAGGTCACAGCGGCCGTGGACGCGCACAGCCACCGGCCGGCCCGAGCCTCACCGGTGGCTTACGGCCTCCTCGTCGCCCGGTCCGCGAAGTCACGGCCATCGCTCAGCGTGCAGGCGGGGCCGTGCTGCTGCGCACCACCAGGCTCGTCGCCAGGTCGACCCGGGTGGTCGCAGGCTGCCTGCCCCGGCCCAGGTCGAGGACCAGCCGGGCGGCGGTCTCGGCCATCTCTATGAGCGGCTGGCGCACCGTGGTGAGGGGCGGGCCGATCCAGCGGGTGAGCGGCAGGTCGTCGAAGCCGACCACACTGAGGTCCTCCGGGATCCGCAGTCCCAGCTCGCGCGCGGCCTCGTAGACACCGAGTGCCTGCAGGTCGTCCCCGGCGAAGATGGCCGTGGGCGGTTCCGGCAGGCGCAGCAGCTCCAGGGCCGCCGTATAGCCGCCCTCGTGGTTGAACTCGCCCTCCCGGACCAGCTCGGGGTCCATCGGGACGCCCGAGGTCTCCAGGGCGGCGCGGTAGCCGTCGATCCGGGCGCGGCTGCACATCATGCGGGCCGGTCCACCGATGACGCCGATCCGCCGGTGGCCCAGCCCCGTCAGATGGCGGGTCGCGGCAAGCCCGCCCTGCCAGTTGGCCGCCCCGACCGACGGGATGTCGTCCCCCGGGTCGCCCGCCGGATCGACGACGACGAACGGGATGGAGCGGCTCGTCAGCTGGGCACGCTGCGCAGCGTCCAGGTCCGAGAGCACCAGGATCACCCCTGCCGGCCGGCGCGCCAGCACGCCGTCCACCCATGTCTGGCCCGGGGTGAGCCGGCCCGCGCTCTCCGAGAGGACCAGGCTCAGGCCCTCCTCCCTCGCGACGTTCTCGACGCCCCGGACGACCTCCATCGCCCAGGCGCTGTCCAGCTCGTGGAAGACCAGGTCGATGAGCTGGGACTGCTGGGAGGCGCCACGCCTGCGGCGGTAGCCGTGCCGCAGCAACAGCTCCTCCACCTTCGTACGCGTACCCGGGGCGACATCAGCGCGGCCGTTCAGCACTTTCGAAACTGTCGGAGCCGAAACTCCGGCCGCTCGGGCGATCTCTGCCAGCGTGGCGGTGCTCTCCGACGGCTCGTCGACGGGCGCCTTCTCCTGTTGGGGCTGGACCTTTGCAGGGCTCATGCACGAATCGTAGCTCCCTCACGGCTCTGTACAGGCGTCCGGGCAAGGTTGGTAAATCCTTGCTCCTGCCCTCTTGACGTGCCCGAAACACGACCGTACGGTTCCGGCAACATTCGAAAGCCACGCCGAAACATTCGACAGAGGGTGCGGTCATGCGGTCGGGGATATTCACTCAGGGCACACGTACGACGAGATGGGCCGCGGCGGGCGCGGCGATGGTCATGGCCGGTGTGCTGGCAGGCTGCGGCTCCGGGGGCGGCGGGAGCGACAGCGGGACCATCACCGCTTACGTCTACGGGGACGACGCGGTCAAGGTCCAGCAGGCGGCGGTCGACACGTTCAACAAGACCTCCAAGGTCAAGGTGAAGCTGGTTCCGGTCCCCGGCGCCGACTACGTGAACAAGCTGCGCAGCGCCATGGGTTCGCCCAGCGCCCCCGACGTCTTCTTCAACTGGGGCGGCGGGTCCATCAAGCCGTACGTCGACTCCGAGGAGCTGGTCGATCTGACCTCGACGGTCAAGAACGACGCCACGCTCAAGGACGGCTTCATTCCGTCGATCATGACGGCCGGCGGGCTCGAAGGGAAGGTCTACGGGGTGCCCATGCGCGGCATGCAGCCCGTGATGCTCTTCTACAACAAGACCCTCTTCGCCGAGCACAAGATCGAGCCGCCGAAGACCTGGGACGACCTCCAGGCGGCGATCAAGACCTTCAAGGCCGCCGGGATCATCCCCTTCGCGCTCGGCGGCTCGGAGAAGTGGCCCGAGCTGATGTGGATGGAGTACCTGCTGGACCGGATCGCCGGCCCCGAGGTCTTCAAGAGGATCCAGGACGGCGACACCCAAGGCTGGGGCGACCCCGCGGTGCTCAAGACGGCGCAGACCGTCAAGGAGCTCATCGACCAGGGCGCCTTCGGCAAGAACTTCAACTCCGTGGACTACGGCAGCGGAGCGGCGCCGACGCTGCTCAGCAAGGGCAAGGCCGCCATGCACCTCATGGGTTCGTGGGAGTACTCGACGCAGCTGGGCAAGGCCCCCGAGTTCGCCAAGAAGGACCTCGGCTGGACGGCCTTCCCGACCGTCGCCGGCGGTGTGGGGGACCCCGCGAACGTGGTGGGCAACCCCACCAACTACTGGTCGGTCAACGCCCGGACCGAGCACAAGGACACCGCCATCGCGTTCCTGAAGGCGATGGCGTCGAAGACCTACGCGCAGGCACTCGTCGACAACGGTGACGTACCCACCACGTCCAACGCGGCCTCGATGCTCAGCGGTTCACCCAACCCGGAGTTCGCCACCGACCAGTACGAAATGGTGCAGAAGGCCCCGAGCTTCACCCTCTCGTGGGACCAGGCGCTCGAATCCCAGTACGCCACGCCACTGCTCACGGAGATCAGCAAGCTGTTCGCCGGCAAGACGACCCCCGAGCAGTTCGTCGAAGCGATGAAGGCCGCGAAATAACGATGTCCCACCACACTCCGGTCGCGAAGAGCCACGGAGACGGGAAGGCGGCCGTCGGCAACGTCGGCCGCCCGCCGGTCGCCTGGGCCGTCCCCGGCATACTCTTCTTCGCCGTCTTCGCGATCGTCCCTCTGGCGATCGCCGTCTATCTCTCCTTCACCGAGTGGGACGGGCTCGACTCCCCGACCTTCACGGGGCTGGACAACTGGACCCGGCTGTTCAACGACTCCGAGTTCGGCCAGGCCGCCTGGCTGAGCCTCCTGCTCACCACGATCAGCTGGGTCTTCCAGACTCCGGTGGCCCTGCTGCTGGGCGTGTGGGCCGCGGGCCGCCAGCGCAGCCGTGCCTTCCTGTCCGCGATCTTCTTCATCCCGCTCCTGCTCTCCACCACCGCCATCGCGATACTCTTCCGTGCGCTGCTGGACCCCAACTTCGGTGTGATCCAGACGATCGGGCCCTGGCTCGGCGTCGACCCCAACGTCATGGGATCGTCCACCGGTGCGCTGCTCGTGGTGGCGTTCGTCGGCGGCTGGCAGTTCATGCCCTTCCACACGCTGATCTACCAGGGCGGCGCCCGGCAGATCCCGGAGGTCCTCTACCAGGCCGCCTCCATCGACGGCGCCGGCATGCTGAGGCAGTTCTTCCACATCACCCTGCCGCAACTGCGCCACACGATGACGACCTCCTCGATCCTGATGATCGTCGGCTCGCTGACGTACTTCGACACCGTGCTCATCATGACCAAGGGCGGCCCCGGCACGGACACGACGATCCTGCCCTACCTGATGTACCGGACCGGCTTCCAGACGTACGACCTCGGCTACGCGGCGGCCATCGCCACGGCTCTCGTCGTCGTGGCCACCAGCATCTCGCTGATCATGGTCCGCCTCAGTGGCTTCGGGACCATGCGGTCAACCCGGGAAGGTATGTGACGAGATGTCGATCGACACCCGCCCCGCTTCGCCGCGGCAGCGCACGACACCCACCCCGCCGCGTCGCGGCCGCCCGGTCCGCCGGCGCAGGTCCCTGGGCAACCCCGTGGCCGGCATCGGCTCGCTGATCTGGCTCGTCATCGTCCTGGTTCCGCTCTACACGCTGGTCTCCGCGTCGCTGATGCGGCAGGACGAGGCGCTGAACGGCGACCCGCTGGCCATCCCCTCGGATCCGACGCTGGACAACTACGACTTCGTGCTCGACAGCGGGTTCCTCTCGCTGATCGGCAACACCGCGATCGTCGCCGTTGCCACGGTCGCCATCGTGCTGGTGCTCTCCGTCCCGGTGGCGTACGTGGCGGTGCGCACCCGCAGCCGGCTCTCGTCGCTCGCCTTCCGGACGTTCCTGCTCGGTGTGGCGATCCCGGCGCAGGCGGTGATCGTGCCCCTGTACCTGATGATCGGCAAGATGGGGCTGTACGACACCCTGTGGGCGATCATCCTGCCCACCGCCGCCTTCGCGATGCCCGTCGCGGTCCTCGTGCTGAGCGGCACGATGCGCGACGTCTCGGAGGAGATGTACGAGGCGATGGCCCTCGACGGTGCCTCGCCCGTTCGCATGCTCTGGCAGCTGGCGGTGCCGTTGTCCAAGGCCGGGATCAGCACGGTGGCGATCTTCTCCGCCCTGCAGGCGTGGAACGGCTTCCTCTTCCCGCTGATCCTGACGCAGTCGGAGGAACAACGCGTGCTGACGCTCGGACTGTTCAACTTCATGAGCCAGTTCGGCGTGAACATCCCCGCGGTGCTGGCGGCGATCATCCTCTCCGTCATCCCCATCTTCGCCGTGTACCTCGTGGCGAGGCGGGCGCTGATCAGCGGACTGATGGGGGTGGGCGGCAAATAGCACACCGACGCCGCTCCGGAACCACCGCACTCATGAGAGGAACCCCTGCCGCCATGGCAATCCACCCCGCCCCGCACACCCGCCGGGCCGACCCGCCCACCACCGCCGACGGCCCGTGGAGCGACCCGTCGTTCAGCCCCGAGGAGCGGGTGGCCGACCTCACGGCCCGTATGACGATCGAGGAGAAGGCCGCCCAGCTCTACGGAATCTGGGTGGGCGCCGACGCGGAGGGCGACGGAGTCGCACCGCACCAGAACGACATGGTCGACCCGGTCGACTTCGAGGACATCACCACGCGTGGACTCGGTCAGCTCACCCGGCCGTTCGGCACCGCGCCGGTCGACCCTGGCGTCGGCGCGGTCTCGCTGGCCACGGCGCAGGCCAGGATCTCCGCGGCGGGCAGATTCGGGATCCCCGCCCTCGCCCACGAGGAGTGCCTGGCCGGGTTCACCGCCTGGGGTGCCACCGCCTATCCGGTCCCGCTCGCCTGGGGCGCCGCCTGGGACCCGGAGCTGGTCGCCGAGATGGGCCACCGCATCGGCAGCGACATGCGGTCGGTCGGTGTCCACCAGGGCCTCGCCCCGGTCCTGGACGTGGTGCGGGACCTGCGCTGGGGCCGCGTGGAGGAGACGATCGGCGAGGACCCGTACCTCGTCGCGACCATCGGTACGGCCTACGTGCGGGGCCTGGAGTCCTCCGGGGTCGTCGCCACGCTCAAGCACTTCGCGGGCTACTCGGCGTCGGCCGGCGCCCGCAACCTCTCCCCGGTCCGGGCCGGTGCCCGGGAGATGGCCGACGTGATCCTGCCTCCGTTCGAGATGGCGATCCGTGACGGCGGTGCCCGCTCGGTGATGCTGTCGTACGCCGAGATCGACGGCGTACCCGTGGCGGCCGACGCGTCGCTGCTCACCGGACTCCTCCGCGACACCTGGGGGTTCACCGGCACCGTCGTCGCCGACTACTTCGGCATCGGCTTCCTCGAGACCCTGCACAAGGTGGCCGCGGACCGCGGCGACGCCGCGCGCCTGGCCCTCACCGCGGGCGTCGACGTGGAGCTGCCCACCGTGCGCAGCTACGGTGACGCCCTGGTCGCCGCCGTACGCGACGGAGCCGTGGCGGAGGAACTGGTGGACCGTGCCCTGCGCAGGGTCCTGCTGCAGAAGTGCGAGCTCGGCCTGCTCGATCCGGACCGGAAGGTCCTGCCCGCCGTGCTCAACGGGGTGGATCCGGAGCAGGCACGCGGCACGGTGGACCTCGACCCGCCGCGGAACAGGGCCCTGGCCCGGCTGCTCGCCGAGCGTTCCTGTGTCCTGCTGGCCAACCCCGAGGCCGCGCTCCCGCTGAGCGGCACCGGGCGGATCGCGGTCGTGGGGCCCCGCGCCGACGACCCGCTGGCGATGCTCGGCTGCTACTCCTTCCCCAGCCACGTCGGGGTGCAGCACCCCGAGGCAGCCATGGGCATCGACGTGCCGACCGTGCTGGAGGCGCTCCGTGAGGAGTTCCCCGGTGCGGGCATCGACTACGCGCAGGGCTGTGACGTGGACGGCACGGACGCCTCCCGGATCGAGGAGGCCACCGCTCTGGCGGCCGGGGCCGACGTCTGCGTGGCCGTGCTCGGCGACCGGGCCGGGCTGTTCGGCCGCGGCACGTCCGGCGAGGGCTGCGACGCGGCCGATCTTTCACTGCCCGGTCTCCAGGGCCGGCTCCTCGACGCGCTGCTCGCGACCGGCACCCCGGTCGTCCTCGTCCTGCTGACGGGACGGACGTACGCGCTCGGCGGGCGTGCGGACCGGCTGGCCGGCTGCGTGCAGGCGTTCTTTCCCGGTGAGGAGGGCGGCCCGGCGCTCGCGGGGGTGCTCTCGGGGCGGGTCAACCCCTCCGGGCGCCTGCCCGTGGGCGTGCCCAACGGTGCCGGCGGGCAGCCGTGGACGTATCTGCAGCCGCCTCTCGGCCGGGCCAACGGGGTCAGCAACCTGGATCCGACCCCCCTCTATCCCTTCGGTCACGGACTCTCGTACACCTCGTTCGCCTGGGAGGCCGGCGCCGACGTGCCGGCCGACCTTCCCACCGACGGCGAGACCGACCTCGCGGTCACCGTCCGCAACACCGGAGACCGGGACGGGGCCGAAGTGGTCCAGCTCTACGTCCACGACCCGGTCGCCCAGACCACGCGCCCCGAGGCGCGGCTCATCGGGTACGCCCGGGTCGAGCTCGCCCCGGGGGAGTCCCGGAAGGTCAGCTTCCGATTCCATCCGGACCTGGTCTCCTTCACCGGGGCCGACGGGCGCCGGATCGTCGAGCCCGGTGACCTGGAGCTGCGCTTCGCCACCTCCAGTGACCTGGCCGGCGTCAAGCACACCGTACGGCTGCGTCTCACCGGCCCTGAGCGGACCGTCGATCACCGCCGGCGCATGGTGTGCGCCACGTCGGTCGACCCGCTGATCGCCCCGGTGTGACGTACGGGGGCCTCGGCCCCCGCGTACCCGCCCCGCGCACCCCCTCCGGGGTACGCGGGGCGGCGCCGAAACTTTCGAAGGCCACCTCGGCGCGCCCGGGCGCAGGCTCGCGTCCCCGTGCCACCACGGAAAGGCACCTGTCATGCTCAAGGCAACTCGTTCGGTCGCGGTCGGCTCCGCGGCCGCCGTCCTCCTGGTCTCCGCGTTCACCCTCTCCAGCGCCTCCGCCGCCGGCAACGACTCCGGACGGCACGGCGGGAAGGGCCACAGCGCCGCCCCGCGGAGCCTCGGCGACCTCGGCAGGAAGGCCGGACTGCGCATCGGGACGGCGGTCGACACCTCCGCCCTGGCCGAGGACGCGCCCTACCGGGCCAAGGCCGCGGGGGAGTTCTCCTCCGTCACCGCGGAGAACGTCATGAAGTGGGAGGCTGTCGAGCCGCAGCGGGGGACGCACGACTGGGCCGCCGCCGACGAGCTCGTCGACTTCGCGAAGAAGAACGGACAACTGGTCCGCGGCCACACCCTGGTCTGGCACAACCAGCTGCCCGCGTGGCTGAACGAGGGCGACTTCACCGCCGCCGAACTCCGGGAGATCCTGCGCCGGCACATCACCGACCAGGTCACGCACTTCAAGGGCGAGATCTGGCAGTGGGACGTCGTCAACGAGGCCTTCAACGACGACGGCACGCTGAGGGACAGCATCTGGCTGCGGAAGCTCGGCCCCGGCTACATCGCGGACGCCTTCCGCTGGGCCCACCGCGCGGACCCCAAGGCCCGCCTGTTCATCAACGACTACAACATCGAGGGCGTCAACGCGAAGAGCACGGCCCTCTACGAGCTGGTCACCGAGCTGCGTGAGCAGCACGTGCCCGTCCACGGAGTGGGTATCCAGGGCCACCTCGGAGTCCAGTACGGCGCACCCCACGACATCGCCGACAACATGCTGCGCTTCGACCGCCTCGGCCTCGAGACCGCGATCACCGAGGCCGACGTCCGGATCCCCATGCCGGCCGACAGCACGGAGCTCGAGGCCCAGGCCGAGGGCTACGCCGTCCTGCTGCGCGGCTGCCTCCTCACACCGGGCTGCAACGACTTCACCGTGTGGGGCTTCTCCGACACCTACTCCTGGGTCCCGGACACCTTCCCCGGCGAGGGCGCGGCCAACATCTTCGACGAGAACTACGTGCCCAAGCCCGCCTACAACACCCTGCGCCAGACCCTGACGCTCGCCGCGGGCCGGCACTGAACCACGCACCACCACGGGCGCCGATGAGGCGCGCGGTCGGCGTGCACGCACCCCTCGCACCGCGGGCGACCGCGAGGTCGTGCTGCCGGGCCGTCACCACCGGGGCGGCCCGCTCCGTTCCAGGCTCCACCCCGGGATCCGCGGCACCTTCGGCCCGGGGCGATCCCGATGCCGCTGGGACTGCTGCCCGCCTTCCGCCGGTTCGGGCCCCGGGCCGCACTGTCCTCCTGGTCGCTGGGGACGCTCGGTACCTCTTCGTGCAGTTCGGGCTGATCAGCCCGGAGCCGGACGACACCGCCGACGCCATCGTCGCCGCGCTCCCGCCCGGCCCGGGCCAGGAGGGCGGCCTGACCTCGCGGCGCCCGCTCCGCACATCCGCCAAGGGCTCACGCCCACTCAATCAGTCATGCGTGTGAACGATATGGGGAGAGCGACATGGACAGGCACACCAGCCGCAGAGCGGTCCTCGGGGCCGGACTCGGCGTCACGGCACTGGCGACGACGCCCCTCGGATCGCTGATGGGACTGACGGGGGAGGCCGGGGCGACGCCCGCCGGCCCGGGGGACTCCGCGGCGGTGCGGCCCACCGACCCCGGGGCGTACATCTCCTTCACGCCACGCTCCGGCGCCTTCGCCCTGGTCAGGGCCGGCAAGGCGGCCCCGGTCGTGGTCAGTGACAAGGACCATGACGGCGTCGTCCGGGTGGCGGGCGACCTCCAGGACGACATCGAGCGCGTCACCGGCGTGCGCCCCGGGCTCTCCCGGAACGAGGCGCCCCGCGCCCGCGAGATCGTCCTCATCGGCACCATCGGCCGCAGCCCGCTGATCGACGGGCTGATCGCCGCGGGCAAGCTCAAGGTCTCCGGGATCGCGGGCGCGTGGGAGACCAGCCTGCAGACGGTGGTGGAGAAGCCGCTGCCCGGAGTGGACCGCGCGTTCGTCATCGCCGGCAGCGACCAGCGCGGCACGATCTTCGGCACGTACGACGTCTCCCGCGGCATCGGGGTCTCGCCCTGGTACTGGTGGGACGACGTCGCCCCCGTCCACCGCGACGCGCTGTACGTCCTGCCCGGCCGGCACAGCCAGGGCACCCCCGTCGTGAAGTACCGCGGGTTCTTCATCAACGACGAGAACCCCGCACTCGGCACCTGGGCACCCGCCTTCTTCGGCCCCGGCAAGGCGCCCGGCTTCGAGGGCGGCTTCAACGCCGCCTTCTACGCCAGAATCTTCGAAGTGATGCTGCGGCTCAAGGCCAACTACCTCTGGCCGGCGGTCTGGGGCCGCGCCTTCGCCGAGGACGACCCGGAGAACCACGCCACCGCGAAGGCCTACGGGGTCGTGATGGGAACCTCCCACGAGGCTCCCATGATGCGGGGCATCGAGGAGTGGAACCGGCACGCCGTCGCCGCTGTACGCGACGGCGAGGGAAACATCACCCAGCCGGGCCACGACCCGTACGGCGGCACCGGCGAGTGGTCGTTCCGCCGCAACGCCGAGGCCATCAAGGCCTACTGGCGCGAGGGCGTCCGCCGCATGGCGGACGAGGACTTCGAGGGCGTGGTCACCCTCGGGATGCGCGGCAACGGCGACGTCAGCCTGCCGGACGGCGACGGAATCGACCTGATGACGGAGATCATCGCCACCCAGCGTCAGATCCTCGCCGAGGAACTCGGCGCGCAGGACGCCGTCCCGCAGGTCTGGACCCTCTACAAGGAGGTCCAGCACTACTGGGACCGTGGACTGCGGGTCCCGGACGACATCACCGTCGTCCTCACCGACGACAACTGGGCCAACGTCCGCAAGCTGCCGGACCTGAAGAACGACGCCCGCAGCGGCGGTTACGGCCTCTACTACCACTTCGACTACGTCGGGGTGGGGCGCAACTACAAGTGGGTCGACACCGCCTCGCTCCCCAACATGTGGGACCAGCTCCACCAGAGCGCGGCCTACGGCAACCACGGCCTCTGGGTCACCAACGTGGGGGACCTCAAGGGCAACGAACTGCCCACCCAGTTCTTCCTGGAGTACGCCTGGGACCCCGACCGCTGGCCCCTGGAGGCGCTCCCGGAGTGGGAGGAGCGTTACGCGGCGCAGAACTTCGGCGAGCGCCAGGCCGAGGAGATCGCCGAGATCCTTCGTACCTACGCCCGGCTGCAGTCCCGCCGCAAGCCCGAGCTGCTCAACCGGAAGATCACCCTCGATCCGGCCAAGGACCCGGCCACGGACTCCTCCGCCATCGTCTACGACGACCGGGCCACGCCCTTCAGCATCGTCGACTACCGCGAGCTGGAGCGGGTCACCGAGGACTGGCAGCGGCTCGACGCCGCCGCCGAACGTGTCCGGCGGAGTCTGCCGGAGTCCGCGCAGGACGCCTGGTACGAGCTCGTCGGCTACGCGGTCCGGGCGACCGCCAATCTGTACGCCCTGCGGGAGGCGCAATTCACCAACCTGCACTACGCACCCCAGGGCCGCGCCCTGACCAACCAGCTCGCCGCGACCGCCGAGGCGGGCCTGGCCGAGGACTTCGCGCTGGCGCACCGCTTCAACACCGAGGTGGCCGACGGCAAATGGGAAGGATTCCAGACCCAGCCGCACATCGGCTACGGCGATGTGGACCGATACGGCCCCAACGCCCCCTGGCAGCAGCCCGAGCTGAACAACGTGGCCATCGCGGACGAGATCTTCCCCGCCGTGCGGCGCATCGAACTCCCGCGCGAGGCCGAGATGGGCGTGGCCGTCGACGGCTCGTCCGACTGGTGGCCGGCGTCCGGCGCGGAGGCGGTCCTGCCCGTTTTCAGCCCGTACCAGAGCCAGCCCGCGCAGTACGTGGAGGTGTTCAACCGGGGCACCGAACCCTTCGGCTTCCGCATCCGTACGGGTGCCCCCTGGCTGATCGCCGACCGGACGCGGGGCAGGGTGGACGCCCAGACCCGGGTGACCTTCCGGGTGGACTGGTCCCGGGCCCCGAAGGGCGTCACGCGGGTCCCCGTCACCGTCTCCGGCCCCGGCGGAAAGGAGATCACCGTCCGCGCCGTGGTCGACCGGCCCCTGCTGGAGCGGTCACAGCTCAAGGGGTTCGTGGAGGCCAACGGCTACGTCTCCGTCGAGGCCGACCACTTCCACCGGGCGGTCGGCGGGGAGGGGGTCTCCTGGCGCCGCATCCCGGGCATCGGACGTACCGGATCGGGCATGGAGCCCTTCCCCGTCACCGCGGCACGGCAGACGCCGGGCGGCCGGGGGCCCCGGCTGGAGTACCGGGTCAGCCTGTTCACCACCGGGCCGGTGACCGTCTGGGCGTATCTGTCGCCCCGCAACAGCGCCCTGGCCACCGACGGACTCACGTACGCCGTCTCCTTCGACGACGACGCCCCGCAGTCCGTCGACATCACCGAGGTCACGGGGTCGGACGACGGCACCATGAACACGCAGTGGGCCCGCAACACCTCGGACAACGTCAACCGCACCGGCACCGCGCACCACATCGGCCGGGCGGGCGCCCACGTACTGAAATTCTGGATGGTCGACCCGACCGTGGTACTCCAGAACCTCGTGGTGGACACCGGCGGCCTCAAGCCCAGCTATCTGGGCCCGCCGGAGAGTCTCCGGCTGAGCTGACCGGAGCGGGACGAGGAGGCGCAGGGATGAGCATCGAGATCCGGGACACCGAGGGGCGCGGCGCGGCGCTGGAGGTGGCCCCCGGGCCCGCGGAGGGGCCCCTCCAGGTCGCCATCCGGATCGAGGGCGCCTCCTGGTCCTGCTCCACGGCCGCGGCCAGGGAACTGGCCGCGACGCTCGTCGCCGCGGCCGCCGAGGCGGAGAACGCGCGGTCGGCGGAGCCCGTCACCGTCAAGGCGCGCGAGCTGCTGCGCGGGGACGTGCGGGACGGGGACCGGCTGATGACGGTGGAGTCCGTCCGGACGGACGGCGCGAACGTCCAGGTGACCTGGACGTCGGGAGGCGGACGCAGCTGGAGCCAGATGTACGAGGCCGACGCCGGCATCCGCCTCCGGCGGCGGCTGCGGCCGGAGAGGTGAGGAAGGGTCGTACGGGCCACCTCGTATTTCGACAGCCGCCGTAGTACGGTGAATCTCGTAGTACGGTGGATCTCGTACGAAGCGACGGCCCGGGGCGCCCCCGGGCCGTCGCGCCGCCCGTCGCGTCCCGAGGAACCGGAGTCCCCTGTGAGTGCACTGTTCGAGCCCTACGCCCTGCGGTCGCTGACCGTTCCCAACCGGGTCTGGATGGCCCCGATGTGCCAGTACAGCGCGGAAACGTCGGGCCCCGACACGGGGACGGCCAACGAATGGCACCTCGCCCACTACGCCTCCCGCGCCGTCGGCGGCACCGGGCTCGTCCTGGTCGAGGCGACCGCCGTCAGCCCGGAGGGCCGGATCAGCCCCGCCGACCTCGGCATCTGGAACGACCGTCAGGTGGAGGCGTTCCGCCGGATCACCGGCTTCCTCGCCTCTCAGGGAACCGTCCCGGGGATCCAGCTCGCGCACGCCGGGCGGAAGGCGTCGACGGACCGTCCATGGCGCGGTGGGGCCTCCATCGGCGTCGGTGACCCCGAGGGCTGGCAGACGGTCGCGCCGAGCCCCCTCGCGTACGACGAGGGCCACACGGTGCCCGCCGAGCTGGGCGTCGACGACATCCAGCAGGTCGTGCGCCAGTTCGCCGACGCCGCCCGCCGGGCGCTCGACGCGGGCTTCGAGGTCGCCGAGATCCACGGAGCACACGGCTATCTGATCGGACAGTTCCTGTCTCCGGAGAGCAACCACCGCACCGACGCCTACGGTGGCTCCTTCGAGAACCGCACACGCTTCGCCCTGGAGGTCGTGGACGCCGTGCGCGCCGTGTGGCCCGAGGAGCTCCCGCTCTTCTTCCGTATCTCCGCGACCGACTGGCTCACCGAGAACGCGGACGACCCGCGCGAGGGATGGACCGCCGACGACACCGTCCGCTTCGCACGCGAGCTGCTCGCTCATGGCGTGGACCTGCTGGACGTCTCGACCGGCGGTCTGGCGCCGAAGGCGAGCATCCCGGTGGAGCCCGGCTACCAGGTTCCGTTCGCCGAGCGGGTGCGCAAGGAGACCGGCCTTCCGGTGGCCGCGGTGGGCCTGATCACCGACCCCGTGCAGGCGGAGAAGATCCTCGCCGACGACAGCGCCGACGCCGTCCTGCTCGGCCGCGAGCTGCTGCGTGACCCCTATTTCGCCCGCAAGGCCGCGCGGGAACTCGGTGGTGACATCCGGACGCCCGACCAGTACGCCCGGGCGGTGTGACACCGCGTCTGTGGGTACGCTGAGCGGCGATGTTCACTCCTCAGGGCCCCACGCTGCGCGAACTGGCCGTTCAGGCGTTCTCCTCGACGATGCGCGGATACGACCTGCTCGCGCCGAAGTTCGACCTGACGCCCTACCGGACTCCGGACCGGGTGCTCGAAGCCGTCGCCGAAGCGGTGCGGCCCCTCGGGCCCTTCGGCCGGGGTCTGGACGTCTGCTGCGGCACCGGAGCGGGGGCCGGCGTGCTGCGCGGCCTGTGCCGGGAACGGGTCACCGGCGTCGACTTCAGCGCCGGCATGCTCGACGTCGCCCGCCAGGCGTACGCCGCGGACGCCGGCGGTCCCGCCGTGGACTGGGTCCGGGCCGACGCCCTGGCCCTGCCGTTCACAGGCGTCTTCGACCTGGCCCTGAGCTTCGGGGCGTTCGGCCATTTCCTGCCGGAGGAACGTCCCGCACTGTTCGACCAGGTGTACGCGGCGCTGCGGCCCGGCGGCCTCTTCGTCTTCCCGGTGGGCGCGCCGCCCGCGGTGGGCTCCCGGGCCTACTGGGCCCTGCTCGGCTTCGACCTGGCCATGCGGGCGCGCAACGCGCTGTGGCGTCCGCCCTTCGTCATGTACTACCGCACGTTCCCGCTCGCCGGAGTGGTGGACGACCTCGTGGGGAGCGGATTCACCGTGCGGCTGCTGCCGATGGAGGGGTTCGGCCGGAGACCGGACGGCAGCCCTCGCGTCCGGCTCGTGGTGGCGGCCCGTGGCTAAAACTACGACGACTCTCGTACAATGGATCGCCCGGAACGAAGTGGAGGCACCGTGACGTCGAACGCCGCTCGCGTGCTCGCCCACCCCTCGCGCGAGGAGATCCGCGTCGAGGGCGTGCTCCACGCGCTGTCCGACCCGATCAGGCTCCGCATCGTGCACCAACTGGCAGGCGCGGCCGACGAGCAGTCCTGTTCCCGCTTCGACCTCCCGGTCTCCAAGTCCACCACCACGCACCACTTCAGGGTGCTCCGCGAGAACGGCGTCATCTCCCAGTTCTACCGGGGCACGGCCAAGCTGAGCTGCGTGCGGACCGAGGATCTGGAGGCGCTCTTCCCCGGCCTGCTGGACAGTGTCCTCGGCGGGGTGGAGCTGCAGGCCGAGCGTCTCGGCCTGAGCTGACGCGCTACCGGGACTCGCCCCGGGCCGCGTCGAGCAGTCCGGACCAGTCGGGGATCTTCACCGGCCCGCGGCCGAGAGAGCGGCCGAGCGCCGACTCCGCACGCTCGATGGACTGCCAGCCCTCCCATTCCACCGGACGCAGCCCCTGGTCCCGGAGAGCGCCCAGGGGGTCGGCGGACACCTCCCGGGCGACGAGCAGCGGCGCGTCCTCGATCAGCGCGGCGACCGTCTCCTTCGCGCACGATCTGTTCGAACCGATCACCCCGGTGGGGCCACGCTTGATCCACCCGGCGACGTACTCCCCGGGCGACGCCGCCCCGTCCCTGACGACCCGGCCCGCGAGATGCGGCACGGTGCCGCGCACCGGGTCGAAGGGCAGACCGGGCAGGGGCGTCCCCCGGTACCCCACGGCCCGCAGCACGAGCTGCGCCTCGATGTCCTCGTACACCCCGGTGTCCCGTACGCCTCCGGCACCGTCCGGGGCCGTCCGCGCGAACCGTACTCCGGCGACCCGCCCGTCCCGCTCCAGCAGCTCGACCGGACGAAGGAAGAACCGCAGCCGGATGCGGCGCTCCCGGCCCACCGCCGCGGGTGGCGGATCCGTCGCCCACCCGCGCAGCACGTCCAGATTGCGCCGGACCACGGCAGGCAGCGGCGCCCCCGGACGCCCCGCCGTGACGGCGTACGCCGGATCCAGCGCCAGCTCCGCCCCGTCGACGGCGACCCGGGCCCCGGGGAGCGCGCCCAGTTCGCGGAGCTCCTTCGTGGTGAACCTGGCCTGCGAGGGGCCGCGCCTGCCGACGATGTGGACCTCACGCACCCTGCTCGCCGCCAGCGCGTCGAGCGCGGCCCGCGGGACGTCCGTCCCCCTCAGTTCGGCCGCGCCGCGGGCGAGGATCCGCGCCACGTCGACCGCCACGTTCCCGACGCCGACCACCACGGCCGAGCGGGCCCGGAGCGCGAAGCCGTCGGCGGCCGCGTCCGGGTGGGCGCTGTACCAGGAGACGAACTCGGTGGCGGACCAGCTCCCCGGCAGGCCCTCCCCGGGAACGGCGAGGGGCCGGTCGGCCGCGGCGCCGACGCAGTAGACCACCGCGTGGTACAGCTCCTTGAGCCGGGCGGGTGACAGCCCGCCCGCGCCACCCACCCCGACATGGCCGACGAAGGTGATCCGGTCGTCCTCCAGGACCGCCCGGAGACTGCTCTGCAGTGACTTGATCTTCTCGTGGTCGGGCGCCACGCCGTAGCGGACGAGTCCGTACGGTGTGGGCAGCCGGTCCAGCACATGCACGCGCACGTCCGGCACCCGGGACTGCTCCAGCAGGGCCTGGGCGGTGTAGACCCCACTGGGGCCCGAACCCACGACGGCGACACGGAGCACGGCGCACCTCCTCCGGCAGGTTCCCTCCAGCATGGCACCGCCGCGGGGAAGCGGGGAGAGGCTCGCGGGCCCGGGGGCCCCGGTGGGGCCCTTCAGGTCATCAGGCCGCGCATCCGGTCGATCTCCACGGTCTGCTGCGCGACGACGTCGTTGGCCATCTCCTC
Source organism: Streptomyces sp. NPDC088746 (assembly GCF_044751065.1). Classification (NCBI taxonomy): domain Bacteria; kingdom Bacillati; phylum Actinomycetota; class Actinomycetes; order Kitasatosporales; family Streptomycetaceae; genus Streptomyces; species Streptomyces sp. NPDC088746. The sequence continues at coordinate 566,438 of NZ_JBIVLA010000003.1, read as the reverse complement.
CACCAGCACGTTGTTGCCGTCCGCGAGAGCCTCGGTCGCCATCGTGACCGCGCCCTGGTGGTGAGTGATCATCAACTCCAGGAACAGCTTGTCGAAGGCCTTGCCCTGGGAGGCACGCAGCTTCTCGATCTGCTCGTCGGTCGCCATGCCGGGCATCGTGGAGTGGTCGTGCGTCTCCTCACGGTCGTCCCCGCCGTTGTTTTTCAGCCAGCCCTCCATGGCGCCGATCTCCGGCTTCTGGGCTGCCGATATGCGTTTCGCGAGCCGTTCGACAGATGGGGACGACGCCCGTCCGGGAACGAGGGCGGTGAGCACGAGCGCCTGTTCGTGATGCTCGATCATCATGCGGGCGTAGCGGAAGTCGGCCGAGTTGGGCGTGTCGTTCCCGGCGGCCTTCGCCGCTTCGTCCGCCGAGAGGGTCCTGGCCGGTTCACCGGGCTTCCCGGGAGCCACGACCGAAACGCCCCTGTCCGCCCCGGCATCGGCCGCTTCGCCGCTGCCGTCGTCGCAGGCGCCCAGAGCGAGAACCGCGGCCACGAGCGTCGTCGTCAGGGCGGCTGCGCGCACACGTGTGGTCCGACGGGGCATCAACACGGCGACCTCCATTGGCACATGAATCTGTCGCAGACTGTCCTAACACCTTCCACCTGCTCGTGATCAAAAACTTTTATTACGTCTCTGTTGCCGTCTGTTGGTGTGTACATGAGAGGGACGATACTGCCGGGGTCCAATGACCGTTCGTCGACGAACGGATACAAGGGAGGACGCAGTGACCTCGTTGCACACCACCAGCGTGCGGCGCAGACGTCTGGGCGTGGCGGCAGCCGCGGCCGGGCTCATCGCCACGCTGTTCACGGCCGGACCCGCGGCCGCGACACCGGACCCCGGTGACACCGCCACCACCCGCAGCGGTGTTTCCGCGAGCGAGCAGGCCGAAGCACGGGCCGCGATCGAGAGCGGCGAGATACCCGGCGTGGACGAGATCGTCCACAGCGCCAACATCGAGCACCTCACGAACGTCCCCAAGGACGCGCTCCAGGGGACCAACACGGACCTGGCCTTCCAGGGCACCTACGCCTATGCCGGAAACTACGACGGTTTCCGGATCTTCGACATCCGCAACCCGAAGAAGCCGAGGACCGTCGCGCAGGTTCTGTGTCCCGGGTCGCAGAACGACATCTCGGTCTCCGGGAATCTCCTCTTCCTGTCGACCGACTCCTCCCGCAGTGACAACTCCTGTGCCAGCACCACGCAGCCCGCCACGGAGAAGTCCTCCTGGGAGGGCATGAAGGTCTTCGACATCAGCGACAAGCGCCACCCGAAGTACGTCGCCGCCGTCGAGACCGCGTGCGGTTCGCACACCCACACGATCGTCCCCGAGCGCAGGAACGTGTACGTGTACGTCTCCTCGTACTCGCCGAACGAGACGTTCCCGGACTGCCAGCCGCCGCACGACGGAATCTCCGTCATCAAGGTGCCGCGCAGCGCCCCCGAGGACTCCCGGATCGTGAACTTCCCGGTCCTCTTCCCGGACGGCGGCAACCCCGGAGCGCCGGCCAACCCCGGCGTCTCCAAGACCACCGGATGCCACGACATCACCGTGCTGCCGTCCAAGGACCTGGCGGCCGGCGCGTGCATGGGTGACGGCCTGCTGTTCTCCATCGAGGACCCGGAGAACCCGAAGATCATCGACCGGGTCCAGGACAACGTGAACTTCGCGTTCTGGCACTCGGCGACCTTCAACCAGGACGCCGACAAGGTCGTGTTCACCGATGAGCTCGGCGGCGGCGGTGCGGCCACCTGCAACGACGAGATCGGCCCGAACCGCGGTGCCGACGGCGTCTACGACATCACGGGCAGGGGGGACCACCGCAAGCTGGTCTTCCGCAGCTACTTCAAGATCGACCGCCCGCAGGCGGACACCGAGGTGTGCGTCGCGCACAACGGCTCGATCATCCCGGTCAAGGGCAAGGACCTGATGGTCCAGGCCTGGTACCAGGGCGGCGTCTCCGTGTGGGACTTCACCAACTCCTCGAAGCCGAAGGAGATCGCGTACTTCGAGCGCGGTCCGGTCTCCACGGACGCGGTCACCACGGCAGGCCCCTGGTCGGCCTACTACTACAACGGCTACATCTACTCCAACGACATCGCCAAGGGCTTCGACGTCCTGAAGCTCGACGACCGGCGGACCGACCCCGCGAAGAAGGTGCGGCTGAAGGAGCTCAACGTGCAGACGCAGCCGGACTACTTCGACCGCTGAACCACCGGTTCCTCCCGCAGCTGAAAGCGAGTGCCCCGCCGGACGGTCTCCGCCCGGCGGGGCACGTTTATCTCATTGACCGGTGGGCGGCACGGGGACATGCTGTACCCCTGATTCCGGCGATGCGGGGGATCGCCGGAATCAGACGCGGGTGGCGCGCCGCCCCGGTCGCTCAGGCGGCCGGCCGCACGCTCGTACCCGCGGCCGCGGCCCACTCCACCAGCAGGCGCTGGTACTCCGTCTCCTCGTCCGGGGACAGCAGTCCGCCCGAGCGCTGCCACAGGGTGCGGATCTCTTCGTTGACCACGGAGGCGGGGCGCACGGTGGCGGACGGGTTCGGATACGGGGACATGTCCACCAAACTAAACCCCCCGCAGGCCGTAGGACCCCTTCCGGGACAGGGATATCCCTCACACCGTCTCCCGGAATCCTTCACGGACGGCGCGGGCCGGGTGCCTCCACGGGGAGTCCCGGAAGCCCGAGCGCCCGGAGCCCCTCCGGCCGCTCCGCCACGGGCAGATGGTCCACGAAACGCACCTCACAGCCCACAGCGGCCGCGCCGGCGTCCGCGTGGCGGTCGTCACCCACCATGACCACATCCGCGGGATCCAGCTCCAGCAGCGCGCACGCCGTGCGGAACAGGCGCGGATCGGGCTTCTGGACGCCGTGCTCGTAGGACAGGACGTACGCGTCGACGCATTCGTCCAGGCCGTGCGCGCGGAAGACGGGGCGCAGGTCCCAGCCGATGTTGCTGACGATCCCGACCGCGGTGCCGTCGCGACGCAGCCCGCGCAGCACCTCCGCCGCATCGGGGTACGGCTGCCAGGCCGCAGGGGTCATATGGCGGTCGTACAGCGCGTCGTACAGGCCCGGGTCCGGAAGGGGCACCTCCCGGGCCAGCCCGGTGTACGCCTCCCTGTGCGCCCGCGCGGTGCGGTCGCGGTCGGCCCACGCCGAGGCCAGTGCCGGCGGGATCCGTGCCGGGGCCGGGCCGCCGGGCAGCGCTCCGGCCTCGGTCAGCAGGCGCGTCCAGTGCTCGAAGTCCGCATGCTCCACCGCCGTGCCCCGCGCGTCCAGGACCGCGCGCAGCCACGCGGAGACGGACTCGATCCGGAAGAGGGTCCCGGAAAAATCGAAAAGTACACCCTTGATTGGCATGAGCCGATCTTCGCCGCCTCCGGCGAGGATCTACAAGGGCGTGCCGCCCTCACCGGCCGGCCGCCTGCTGCGCCTGGTGTATTCGGTGTAGCCGGCCGCTGACAGAGAGGCCAGGGCGACGCCCATGAGAGTTCCGCCCACCACATCGCTCAGCCAGTGAACGCCCAGGTAGACACGGGTGAGGGCCACGCCGGTGACCGAGATCACGGCGAGCGCGAATGAGCCCCACCACAGGGGCGGCCGCGCGCCGTACAGACGCAGCAGCCACACGAGCAGTCCGCAGGTGACCGCCGCGGTCATGGCGTGACCCGAGGGGAACGCCGCGTACTGCGCCGAGTCCACCGGGTCGATCCAGCGGGGGCGTTCCCGGCCCACGGCGGCCTTCAGCCCCTGCTGCACGAGCGAGGTGAGCAGACTGGTCGCGGCGACCCACCCCGCGAGCAGCCGGAAGCCGCGCCACCACAGGGCGACCACCACGACGGCGGTCAGCAGACGCATGGTCCAGGGGTCCCACACCCAGTCCGTCAGCACCCGGCTGACCTGGACCAGCCCCGGTTCGGTCACCGCCCGGCGGTGCAGCGCCCCGGCCACCGAGGTGTCCAGGGACGTCACGGGTGACCAGCGCACCGCGACCAGCACGAGCAGAACGAGGGACAGCGAGGCGCAGACGACGCCCGTGATCAGGAAGGGGCGCCGGGCGGGCGGGGGGAGGGGAGGAGGGGAGTGCATGGGGGTGATCCTCGTGCATGATCCGCTCGTGAGGCTATCCCAGAGCCCTGAGTCCCGGTACGAAGGCCACCAGCAACGGTACGACGGGTACCAGCGCGGCGGCGGCGGTCAGCCGCAGCCGGCGCCCCGCGGTCAGCCGGTCCACCGGGGCGAGCAAGCGGTCGACCCTGAGCGGCACATGGGCTCCGGAGGCCGGTGCCGGGCCGAACACACCGCGGTCCTCGTTGAGTTCGACCAGGGCGAGTGCGATCGTCAGACGTCCGAAGCGCCGTGACGCCACGTCGTCCGCTGCCAGTTCGACGAGGTGGTGCATCTCGTCGCGGAACGCCGCGAACACCGGCACCTGCGGGAATCCGGTCGCGAGCGCGTCCGAGCAGTGCAGGAGCCAGTCGTGACGGGCCTGGGCGTGGCCCTGCTCGTGCGCCAGCACGGCATCGAGCTGACGCCCCTTCAGCCGGCCGAGTGCCGCGGTGGTGATGACCAGTTGAGGAGCCGCTCCCGGCAGCCACCAGGCATCGGGCCGTTCGCCCTCCAGCACCACGAGGCGCCCGCTGCCGGGCTCCTCGCCCGGCATCAGCGGGGAACGTACCAGCAGTTCGCCGCGCCGCTGCCGACGGCGGGCCCGGGCCCGGTGGATCTCCCGGACGAGCATGGCGGCGGTCCACACTCCCCCGAGCGCCAGCAGGACCGCGATGACCGCCGACCACGGCCCGTACGCGCCCAGGGCGTACGCCTCGACCACGGCGTGCGGAGCGGGGGCGAAGACATGGCCGCGGACCGCCTGCCAGGCAGCAGCCGCACTGAAGGTCATGGAGAGCCCGAACGACAGCAGGACGCCCGCGACCACGCACTGCCAGACCCACAGGGCCACGACCGGCTCGCGCTCCGGCCATCGGGCCCTAGCCATCAGGCCCGGGGCCACGACGGCAGCCAGTGCACCGAGCAGCAGCAGCGCGAGGGAGACCAACATGGCGTCAGCCTATGAGTGCCGTGGTACCCACGGGTATGGCCGCGCGCGCCAAGTGACGTACGACACGGCGTGAGGCACGCCGCCTCACAGCGTGAGCAGCATGGCGAACATGGCTATCCCCATGGTCAGCCTGCACGCCAGGGCGAGCTCCGGCCGCGCGCCCCAGGCCGGGGCCGCCGGCATACCGCCGTGGCCGCCACCGCTCCCGCCGGCCGGCACGCCGACGGGCGGGGGAGCGGGTATCAGCCGCCCCGCCGAGTGCAGGACGTAGAGCGCGTAGTAGACCAGCAGCGTCCCGGTCAGCACGGGAACGCCCCCGGCCGTACCCGCTCCGTGGCCCGCGTGGCCGCCTCCCGTGGCATGGGCGGCTCCCGGGGCCATGGCCACGGCCATGTAGACCATGGCCAGCGAGCCCACCAGATGGTGCAGGTGGTGACCGCCGCCCCTGGCGTACACGACCGCGTGCAGCGCGGCCGCGCCGAACACCACCGCGTACACCACCCACATCCACTCCGGGAGCGTGAGCAGGGCCGCGGGCACGGCCATCGCGGCCATCCCGAACCCCATCAGCGCCTCGGCGCGCGCCGAGCCGCGTTCCCGCTCGGTGCCGTCGCGGGTCCGCAGCAGGCAGTACGCCCCCGTGGCCCCGCACAACACCATGAGCAGCCAGCCGGACAGCGCCGGTCCGTGCACGGTGCACCTCCCCCTACGGCGAATCACGCCGGTGTCGTCCCATCGATGCCCCGTGCCGGCCGCTCCTACCGGGGCGCATTGGGGTACTGGGGGAGCGCGGCAGAACCCGCGGGGGCGCGGCGGGGGGCGGGTTAGTCTCGGGAAAACACCGTCGGCAGCACAGGACCGGAGAAGAACCACATGGACAGCGCACCGGCCACGGCACGGGCAGAACTCACCTTCCGCGACGCGACCGGCGACGACGTGCCGGTCCTGGTGCGACTCGTCGAGTCCGCCTACCGGGGCGACGCGAGCCGGGCCGGATGGACCACCGAGGCGGACATCCTCCAGGGACAGCGCACGGACGCCGACGGGGTGCGCGAGGTGCTCGCGGTCCCCGGGGGCCGGGTCCTCGTGGCCGAGCGGGACGGCGAGCCGGTCGCCTGCTGCCAGCTCGAACACCGTGGGCAGGCCGCGTACTTCGGCATGTTCGCGGTGAGGCCGCAGCTGCAGGGCGCGGGTCTCGGCAAGGTGATCATCGCCGAGGCGGAGCGCACGGCCCGGGAGGAGTGGGGCGTGAGCGAGATGCACATGACGGTGATCTCGGTCCGGGAGGACCTGATCGCCTGGTACGAGCGCCGGGGCTACCGCCGTACGGGAGAGCTCACGCCCTTCCCGTACGGCGACGAGCGTTTCGGCATCCCGCAGCGCGACGATCTCGCGTTCGAGCTCCTGACCAAGGAGCTGTAGGGGCGCAGGAAGCGGGGTGCGCGCGGGGCGCCTCAGGCGGTGAAGCGGCCCGCGCGCCGGATCTCCGGATAGTCGGTCGTCGCGCCGTCCAGGCCCAGCGCGCGGACAAGACGCAGGTGGTCGGGGGTGTTGACCACCCAGCCGATCACCTTCAGCCCCTCCGCGTGGGCGCGCTCGACGACCTCGAGGGTGAGGCGGCGGATGTTCAGGGCGAGCGTCGCCGCGCCCACCGCCTTCGCCCGGTCGACCACATCGCCCTCCCAGTGACTGGCGATGAGCACCGTGCGTACGCCCGGGACGAGCTGCGCGATCTCGGCGACCGCCTCGTCGTGGAACGAGGAGACCTCGACGCGGGCGGCCAGATCGCGTCGCAGCATCACCTCGGCCAGTGCCCTCGCCGCCGCCACGTCCTTGATCTCGGCCTGGACGGGCGAGCCGATCGCGTCGAGCACCTCCTCGAAGACCGGCACCCGCTCGCCCTGCCCGGCGTCGAGCTCGCGGAGCTCCGCCAGCGTCTTCTCGGCGATCAGCCCCCGCCCGTCCGTCGTGCGGTCCACGGCGGCGTCGTGCATCACGGCGAGCGCGCCGTCCTTGCTCAGGTGGAGATCCAGTTCGACGGCGTCCATCCCGGCCTGCTCCGCGTGCGCGAACGAACGCAGCGTGTTCTCCGGCTCGACACCCATGACCCCGCGATGACCGATGGTGAGAAAAGTCAAGGCACTCCCGCTTCCGTCCGTCGTGTACGCCCCGCGTGCGGCTCCTACACCCCCCAGGGAACCAGTTCTCCCGTGCAGGACGGCCCCTGCCCTGCCAGTCCGGCGGAAGAAGTTGTCGCGTGGATGTGTGGCAGGAAAAATAACGGTGAAAATGTGGGTCGGCAGGATAATTTTCTGCCCTCCACTTGTCCGATGGAACCGTGGATGGATACGGTTGCTTGACGCGAGGTTCTCCCGTGAAGGAAGTGTTATGACGGAAATTCTTGAGCACGCCGCCGCCACCGGCGCGATAGCTTCTGCCCAGCGGGTCGTGGAGCACCCAGCCTGGCCGGCGCTCAAGAGTGCCGTGGAGGAGCTCCGCCCCTGGCAGTCCAAGGACGGCTCCATCGACTTCGGGTCCGAGGGCGCCCCCTCGGCCGAAACGGCCGGGGCCGTCATCGAGCGTGTCGTCACCGCGGTCGAGCAGCTCTCCCCGCTGCTCCCGCACGACGACGCCTACCACCGCGCGCTCGTCACCGACCTGCGCCGCTGGGCCGCGGACGGATTCGGCGTCCCGGACTTCCTCGACTCCCTGCTCGCCTTCCAGCCCGCCAGGAGCCGCGCGGACGGCCTCCAGCACCTGGTCGTGTTCGCGATGTACACGCAGAACGGCAATCCGGACCGCAATCTCGAAGCCGTCGTGCTGCGGATGGTGTGGCCCGAGTGGCTCGCCGACCTCGAGGCCACGCGCTATGACAACCCGCTGTTCTGCGGCATCACCTTCGAGGACTTCACCTCGGGCTACGACACCAACTCCGCCGTGCTCTTCCCCGAGACCATCGCCGTACGCGAGGCCCCGGAGCGCTTCAGCTGGGGCGGCATCTTCTGCGACCGTGAGGCCGCCCGGTTCCGCCGCGTGACCGAGGCCTCCGTCGACCTGCTGGGCGTCGAGCTGCCCGACGACGTCCGCGAGATGATCGGCGACCAGAAGCGCTGCGAGCAGGCGTTCGTGCTCTGGGACATGGTCCATGACCGCACCCACAGCCACGGCGACCTTCCGTTCGACCCGTTCATGATCAAGCAGCGCCAGCCGTTCTGGATGTACGGGCTGGAGGAGCTGCGCTGCGACCTCACCGCCTTCCGGGAGGCCGTGAAGCTGGAGGCCGACGGCTTCGGCCAGGGCCGCGACGTCCAGTTCGCCGTGCTCTTCGACCGGATGTTCCGCTTCCCCGTCACCGGCGAGCGTGTGCGCAACTACGACGGCCTGGGCGGCCAGCTGCTCTTCGCCTACCTCCACAAGCACGACGTCGTCCGCTGGACCGACAACACGCTCAAGATCGACTGGGCCCGCGCCCCCGAGGTCACCAACCAGCTCTGCGGTGAGATCGAGAAGCTGTACCGCGACGGCATCGACCGCCCCAAGCTCGTGCACTGGTTCGCGGCGTACGACCTGGTCGCGACCTATCTCGCACCCCACCCGGGGTCCCGCTGGGCCAAGGGCCCGGACGCGCTGGACCTCAACCAGCCGCCTCGTAAGCTCGTCGACGACGTGCTTCCGGACGAGTTTCCCCTGAGCATGTTCTATGAGGCGCTCTCGAAGAAGCTGAAGCATGTGATCGCCTCCACCAAGGGGATCACCGCGGCGGACGCCGGGCGGGCAGCTGCGTGAGCGCGGGTTCTGAGGAGGCGGTGGCGATGAACGGAACAGGCAGGGCCGACAGCGGTGTGCTCGAAGGCGCTGTGATCGCGGTGGCCGGAGCGGCGGGGCCGGCGGGCCGCGCCACCCTGCTCAGGCTCGCGGAGGCGGGGGCGACCGTGGTCGCCTCCGACGCGAACCCCGAGCGGCTCGTGGAAGCGGTCGACGCCGCGCGTTACGCCCACGGGGGAGCGACCGTCACCGGCGACACGGTCGACCTCCTCGATCCGGGGGCCGCGCGGGAATGGGCCCTCAAGACGGAGAAGGAGTTCGGTCGCGTCGACGGACTGGTGCATCTCGTCGGAGGCTGGCGCGGCGGCTCCGGCTTCGCGGACACCAGCCTGGCCGACTGGGACTACCTGGAGAAGCTGCTGATCCGCACGGTCCAGTCCACCTCGCTCGCCTTCCACGAGGTCCTCCAGCGCAGCGACCGAGGCCGCTACGTGCTGGTCAGCGCGGCCGGAGCCGGCAACCCGACCGCCGGCAACGCGGCCTACGCCGCGTCCAAGGCGGCGGCCGAGGCGTGGACGCTCGCCATGGCGGACGCCTTCCGCAAGGCGGGGGGCGAAGCGGGCCCGACGTCGGCTGCTGCGATCCTGGTCGTCAAGGCACTGGTGCACGACGCTATGCGCGCCGAGCGCCCGAATGCGAAGTTCGCGGGCTTCACGGACGTCACGGAGCTGGCCGAGGCCATCGCCGGAGTCTGGGACAAGCCCGCCGGAGAAGTGAACGGAAAGCGTCTGTGGCTGACCCCGCAACCGTAAGGACCGACGCGCGACGTCATCACGACCCGCAGGTGCGCGGTTTCGCCAGTGACAACTACGCGGGCGCGCACCCGGAGGTCCTCGCGGCCCTCGCCCTCGCCAACGGCGGCCACCAGGTCGCCTACGGTGAGGACGACTACACCGGACAACTCCAGCGGATCATGCACAGCCACTTCGGCCCCACCGCGGAGGCCTTCCCGGTCTTCAACGGCACCGGAGCCAACGTCGTCGCCCTCCAGGCTCTGACCGACCGCTGGGGCGCGGTCATCTGCGCCGAGTCCGCGCACATCAACGTGGACGAAGGCGGAGCGCCGGAGCGGGTGGGCGGGCTGAAGCTGCTCACCGTCCCGACGCCGGACGGCAAGCTCACGCCGGAGCTCATCGACCGGGAGGCACACGGCTGGGACGACGAACACCGGGCGATGCCGCAGGTCGTCTCGATCACCCAGAACACCGAGCTCGGCACCGTCTACACGCCCGGCGAGATCCGCGCCATCTGCGAGCACGCCCACGAGCGGGGCATGAAGGTGCATCTCGACGGCGCCCGGATAGCCAACGCCGCGGCGTCGCTGGACGTGCCGATGCGTACGTTCACCAACACGGTCGGCGTGGACGTCCTGTCCTTCGGCGGCACCAAGAACGGCGCGCTCTTCGGTGAGGCCGTCGTCGTCCTGAACCCGGACGCGGTCCGGGCCATGAAGCATCTGCGCAAGCTGTCGATGCAGCTCGCCTCCAAGATGCGCTTCGTCTCGGTCCAGCTCGAGGCGCTGCTCGCGCGGGATCTCTGGCTGCGCAACGCGCGCCACGCCAACGCCATGGCCCAGCGGCTCGCCGACGGGGTCCGGACGGTGGACGGGGTGGAGATCCTCTACCCGGTGCAGGCGAACGCCGTCTTCGCGAGGCTGCCGCACGAGGTGAGCGAACGGCTGCAGAAGCGGTTCAGGTTCTACTTCTGGGACGAGAAGGCCGGAGACGTCCGCTGGATGTGTGCCTTCGACACCCGTGAGGACGACGTCGACGCCTTCGTCCTGGCGCTCAAGGAGGAGATGGCCAGGCAGTAGCGGCATACATATGCGTCCGGCCGGAAACATATTGCTTCCGGCCGGGCGCATCGCTACGCTCCCCGGGCATGAAGCTGATCCAGCACGACTCGGACATCTCCGTCTATCTGGCTGAGGATGAGGTCATCGACCACCGTCATCCGCTCGTGCGGGAGACGTCCGAGCGTCTCGGTGACGAGGCGGCCGACGCATACGCATACGCTTCCGCGGCGTTCTCGTTCGTGCGTGACACCATCCCGCACTCGATGGACACGGGTGATCCGCGGGTCACCTGGCGCGCGTCCGACGTCCTCGCCGCCCGCACCGGCATCTGCTACGCCAAGTCGCATGCCCTGACCGCGCTGCTGCGGGCCGCGGGCATCCATGCCGGCCTCTGCTACCAGCGGCTCGTCGGGAGTGACGGCGTGGGCCTCGTCGTCCACGGCTTGGTCGCGGTGCGGCTCCCCGGGTGGGAGCGGTGGGTGCGACAGGACCCGCGCGGGAACGTGGGCGGAATCGACGCCCGGTTCTCGGCCGGCGCGGAGCGGCTGGCCTGGGTGCCGCGGCCTGAGTTCAATGAAATGGACTATCCGGTAGTCTATGCCGTACCGCATGCGGCGACTCTCCGTGCCCTGCGGAGCTCACGCGACCGCGAGGAGCTGGGCCGGAACCTTCCGGCCGCGCTCTGATCCCGGCCGTGCCCCCGAAACCCACACCGGAGCACTGCAGAAGATGACCCTGACGATCACGGTCTCCGACGAGGTCCGCAGCCTCGCCCCCGGCTTCACCCACATCGCCGTCGAGGCGCACGGCCTCGTCAACGGCCCCAGCGACGAAGAGAGTTCGGCGCTCCTCGACGACGCGACCCGAAGGCTCACCGAGCGGCTCGGCGGCCGGGCCCCGCACGAGGACGCGCACGTGGCCGCCTGGCGCGAGATGTACACGGCCTTCGGCGCCAAGCCCTCCCGGACCCGCAACTCCGCCGAGGCCCTCGCGAGGCGCGCCCTCACCGGGGCCGGGCTGCCCCGCATCAACCGCCTGGTCGACCTCTACAACGCGATCAGCGTCGCCCGTCTGATCCCGGTCGGCGGAGAGGACACCGACCGCATCAGCGGCGCCATGCGGCTGGTGCGCTCCACCGGCCTGGACCCGTTCCCCACGGTCGCGGGCGGCGAGGAGGTGGTGGAGTACCCCGAGCCCGGGGAGGTCGTCTGGCGTGACGACGCCTACGTCACCTGCAGGCGCTGGAACTGGCGCCAGGGCACACGCACCCGTCTCACCGAGGAGTCCGTCAACGCCGTCTTCCTTCTGGAGGGCCTCGCCCCCGTGACGGCGCCGGAGCTCGGGGCCGCGGCCGCCGAGCTCGCCGAGTCGCTCGAGAAGATCAGTCCCGGAGCACGGATCACCCTCCACGACCCGGCGTGAAGTTTCCTCCGACGCGCGGAGGATCAGCCGAGCTCGCGCGCCTCCGCGGGCGTCGGAGCCGTACCGCCGAGGTGCGCCGGCACCCACCAGGTGTCGGCCGCGTCCTTGGGGCGTACCGGATAGGCGCGCTGCGCCGCCTCGAGGAGCTCCTGGACACGTTCACGCAGCCGTCGGGTGATCGCACCCGCGTACTGGTCCGTGGGCGCTTCCAGGGCCTCACCCACGCGGATGGTGATCGGGGTGTGGCTGCGCCGGAAATTGCGCGGGCGCCCCTTGGTCCACAGCCGCTGGGTACCCCACAGCGCCATCGGGATCAGCGGTACGCCCGCCTCCTGGGCGAGGCGCGCGGCGCCCGACTTGAAGCTCTTCAGCGTGAACGACTGGGAGATCGTCGCCTCGGGGAACACTCCGACGATCTCGCCCGCGCGCAGCGACGCGAGCGCGTGCGCGTAGGCGTCCTCGCCCTGGTTGCGGTCGACGGGAATGTGCTTCATGCCGCGCATCAGCGGTCCCGACACCTTGTGGCGGAACACCGACTCCTTCGCCATGAAGCGGACGAGCCGCTTCTGGGGCAGGGCGCCGAGTCCGGTGAAGATGAAGTCCAGATAGCTGATGTGGTTACTGACCAGAACCGCGCCACCGGTCTTCGGGATGTGCTCCGAACCCTGGGTGTCGATCTTCAGGTCGAGCGCCTTGAACAGGGTGCGAGCGGCGCCGATGACCGGCCGATAGACGAGCTCTGCCATCTGGATGAAGACCCTTCTTCAATGCCTGGGGAGGGTTCTCCCGGCGGAAGTTACGCAGCCGTAGGTTTTCGGCATTGGGGCGATCGTGCCCCATGTGCGACGCCCTGGCCAGCCCCAAAGGGCCCGGCGCGAGAGATTCTCGTCACGTGAATCATCCGGGAATGTAATGAGGTCGCAGGGTGCTGACCCTTTGCGCAGAGCTCTGAGAGGGAGGCCGGGATGGACGGGCGGACGGACGCGGGCACGCTGGACGCGGCCCAACTCGGGGCGGAACTGGGGGATCGGGCGACTCTCGTGCAGTTCTCGACCGCGTTCTGCCAGCCGTGCCGCGCCACCAGGCGCACCCTCGCGGAGGTGGCCGGCATGGTCGACGGCGTCGCTCACGTCGAGATCGACGCCGAGGCGCATCTCGCGCTCGTGCGCGGCCTCGGCATCAGCCGGACCCCCACGGTCCTGGTGCTCGACGCGGCGGGCCGCATCGTCCGCCGGGCGGCGGGGCAGCCGCGTACGGCGGATGTCCTCGCCGCACTGGGGCAGGCGATGTGACGGACCGTGACGCATCTCCCACATGACGGGACTCACTTGACTGTGTGCACCACGCGTCGTCACGCTGACGTCATGCCGCCAGAACTCCTTCTCTCCGGCCGGGTCCATGTCGACCTCGTGCGCCACGCGGGTGCGCGCTGTCCGGGTGCCTGAAGACCCCACGGCCCCGTACCGCCCCCTCGCAGAAGGACTCCCCATGACGGCCTCGCCCGATCTCGGCACCACCCGGACGGCTTCCCCCGAACTCCTCCGCTCCGTCTTCCGCCGGCATGCCGCCGGGGTCGCGGTGATCACCGCCGCAGGCTCGGGGCCGGTCGGCTTCACCGCCACCTCGCTCAACTCCGTCGCCGCCGAACCCCCGCTCGTCTCCTTCGGTGTGGGCACCTCGTCCTCCAGTTGGCCCGTCGTAGCGGAGGCGGAGCACGTGGGCGTCCACATACTCGGCGAGGACCAGCGGGAGCTCGCCGCGACCTTCGCCCGCAGCGGTGCCGACCGGTTCGGGCCGTCCACCGACTGGAGCAGGGGCCCCGAGGGGGTCCCGCTGCTCGGGGGCGTGGTCGCCTGGATGGTCTGCCGGGTGGTGGCCCGGATCCCGGCGGGGGACCACCGCATCGTGATCGCCGAGGTCGTGGCCGGGGATCCGTCGCGGGGCGGCAGGCCGCTGGTCTACCACGAGGGGCGTTTCACGGCTCTGCGAGACTGAGGACGAGCAAGGCGGGGCCGGACCCGGGCCCGTTGGCTATGTCACAGTTCCAAGCGCTTGCTTATGGGTAATGTACTGGGTGTACTGACGAGTAATATTTTGGCCGGGAGCCGGGTCGCCCCGACCGGAAACCGCCCGACAAGGCGCCTATGCTGCGTGCAACAAGGCAGCCCAGAAATGACGATGCAGTAGGAGAGCCGGCGTGAGCTTGAGGATCGTTGTCTGTGTGAAGTACGTGCCCGACGCCACCGGCGACCGGCACTTCGCCGATGACCTGACCCTGGACCGTGACGACGTCGACGGTCTGCTGTCGGAGCTCGACGAGTACGCGGTCGAGCAGGCACTGCAGATCGCCGACGAGGCGGACGACGCGGAGATCACCGTGCTCACGGTGGGCCCCGAGGACGCCAAGGACGCGCTGCGCAAGGCGCTGTCGATGGGCGCCGACAAGGCCGTCCACGTCGAGGACGACGACCTGCACGGCACCGACGTCATCGGCACCTCCCTGGTCCTGGCCAAGGCTGTCGAGAAGACCGGTTACGACCTGGTCATCTGCGGCATGGCGTCGACGGACGGCACCATGGGCGTGCTCCCGGCCCTGCTCGCGGAGCGCCTCGGCGTCCCGCAGGTCACGCTCCTCTCCGAGGTCTCGGTCGACGGCGGCACCGTGAAGGGCCGCCGCGACGGCGATTCCGCGTCCGAGCAGCTCGAGGCGTCCCTGCCGGCCGTGGTCTCCGTGACCGACCAGTCGGGCGAGGCCCGCTACCCGTCGTTCAAGGGCATCATGGCGGCGAAGAAGAAGCCGGTCGAGTCCCTGGACCTCGAGGACCTGGAGATCGAGGCGGACGAGGTCGGCCTGGGCGGCTCCTGGACCGCGGTCGACTCCGCGGCCGAGCGTCCCGCCCGCACCGCGGGCACGATCGTCAAGGACGAGGGCGAGGGCGGCAAGCAGCTGGCCGAGTTCCTCGCGGGCCAGAAGTTCATCTGAGCCCCGCCCGTCCCCATCGCCGCCCCGCCTCTTTCGCACGCAGGAGATTGAAGTCCCATGGCTGAAGTTCTCGTCTATGTCGACCACGTGGACGGTGCCGTCCGCAAGCCCACCCTGGAGCTGCTGACGCTCGCCCGCCGCATCGGCGAGCCCGTCGCGCTCGCCCTGGGCAAGGGTGCCGCCGACACCGCCGCCGCGCTCGCCGAGCACGGTGCGGTCAAGGTCCTGACCGCTGATGCTCCGGAGTTCGCCGACTACCTCGTCGTGCCGAAGGTGGACGCGCTCCAGGCGGCGTACGACGCGGTCTCGCCGGTCGCCGTGCTGCTGCCCTCCTCGGCCGAGGCCAAGGAGATCGCGGCCCGTCTCGCGCTCCGCATCGGCTCCGGCATCATCACCGACGCCGTCGACCTGGAGGCCGGTGACTCCGGCCCGGTCGCCACGCAGTCGGCGTTCGCCGCCTCGTACACCACCAAGTCCCGTGTCTCCAAGGGCACCCCGGTCATCACGGTCAAGCCGAACTCGGCCGCCGTCGAGGCCGCCCCGGCCACGGGCGCCGTGGAGGCCCTCACGGTCTCCTTCTCCGCCACGGCCACCGGCACGAAGGTCCTCTCGCGCACCCCGCGTGAGTCGACCGGGCGTCCGGAGCTGACCGAGGCCGCGATCGTCGTCTCCGGCGGACGCGGCGTCAACGGCGCCGAGAACTTCGCGATCATCGAGGCGCTCGCCGACTCCCTCGGTGCGGCCGTCGGTGCCTCGCGTGCCGCGGTCGACGCCGGCTGGTACCCGCACACCAACCAGGTCGGCCAGACCGGCAAGAGCGTGTCCCCGCAGCTGTACATCGCCTCCGGCATCTCGGGCGCGATCCAGCACCGGGCCGGCATGCAGACCTCGAAGACCATCGTCGCGGTCAACAAGGACGCCGAGGCCCCGATCTTCGACCTCGTCGACTACGGCGTGGTCGGCGACCTCTTCGACGTCGTCCCGCAGCTCACCGACGAGGTCAAGACCCGCAAGGGCTGACCCGGCAGGAGCTCTGCCCGTACGAAGGCCCGGGGCCGCGTGGTGTTCTCACCGCGCGGCCCCGGGCTCTTTCCGATCACCATTGACGCGGGGAGCGGGGACTTATAACTTCACTATGCGGATGAAGAATTCCGGGAAGCGGAAACACTGAACGTGGAGGGTACGGTCATGGGTCAGCAGGAGAAGGTGGCGACGAGCCTCGCCGGCACGGTCGGCGAGGAGATCAGCGCCTCCCTCACGTCGGTGGACGCCGAACTCGCCCGCCGGTACCCAGGAGACCCGGGCACACGCCAGCCCGTCCACACCGTCTACGTGCCCGCGGACGGCTTCACCCCCACGACCCTCCGCACCTGGGGCGACCAGGCGCTCGCGGCGCTGGACGAGCACGCCCCCGACGCCGCCGCCCTCGCCTCGGTCCTCGGCATCCCGCAGGAGCTCGCGGAGCCGGTCCACGACCGCGTACGCGCCAAGCTGGAGCGTGAGCCGGTCGAGGACCTGCGGATCGACTTCGAGGACGGGTACGGCCCGCGCCCCGACGCGGAGGAGGACGAGGCCGCCGCCCGCGCGGCGCGCCTGGTGGCCGAGGCGTACGCCGACGGCACCGCGGCTCCGTACATGGGGATCCGGATGAAGTGCATGGAAGCCGCCGTACGCGACCGGGGCATCCGCACCACGGACATCTTCCTCACCGGCCTGATGCGGGCAGGAGGCCTTCCCGAGGGGCTCGTGCTGACGCTCCCCAAGGTGACGTACCCCGAGCAGGTCACCGCTTTCGTGCGGCTGCTCGAGGCCTTCGAGGAGACCCACGGTCTGCCCTCCGGCCGCCTCGGGTTCGAGATCCAGATCGAGACCAGCCAGTCCATCCTGGCGGCGGACGGGACCGCCGCGGTGGCCCGCATGATCGACGCCGCCCGGGGCCGGGCGACCGGTCTGCACTACGGGACCTTCGACTACAGCGCCTGTGTCGGTGTCAGCCCCGCCTACCAGGCCAGTGACCATCCCGCCGCCGACCACGCCAAGGCCGTCATGCAGGTCGCCGCCGCGGGCACCGGCGTGCGGGTCTGCGACGGTTCCACGAACGTGCTCCCGGTCGGCCCCACCCAGCAGGTCCACGACGCCTGGCGCCTGCACCACGGCCTCACCCGCCGCGCTCTGGCCCGCGCCTACTACCAGGGCTGGGACATGCACCCGGGCCACCTGCCCACCCGCTACGCCGCCGTCTACGGCTTCTACCGTGAGGGCCTCGGCCAGGCCGCGTCCCGGCTCGCCGCCTATGTGGCCAAGGCCGGCGGGGACGTCATGGACGAGCCCGCCACCGCGAAGGCGCTGAGCGGCTATCTGCTCCGCGGCATCGACTGCGGCGCCCTGGACACCACGGAGGTCACGGATCTCACCGGTCTGAGCCGCGCGGACCTCGACGGCTTCGCCTCGCCCCGGCGCGGCGGGCTGACCGTGACGGCCCCCTGAGGTCTCCCGTCCGGAACGCCCGGGGCTCATTCGCCCCGGGCGTTCACGCGGGCGGGAGCTCCCCCGAGCCGCGCGGGATGAGCCGCGTCGGGAGCTCCACCCGCGCGGGGGCGTGAGCGGCGCCGTCGAGGCGGCGGAACAGGTGCTCCGCCGCGGTGCGGCCCACCGCGGCGGCGTCCTGCGAGATCACCGTGATGCCGAGCAGGTCGGCCAGCTCGATGTCGTCGAAGCCGACCAGGGCGATCCGGCGTTCGCACTCGGCCAGTACGCGGACGGCGGTGACCGTCACGCGGTTGTTGCCCGCGAAGAGGGCCGTCACCGGCTCGGGCCCGGCCAGCATGGCCTCGGCGGCGGACCTGACCCGGGCCGGGTCGGTCGGGCCCAGGGAGACCCAGGCGTCCTCCACCTCGATCCCCGCGTCGGCCAGGGCCGCGTGGTAGCCGCGCAGTCGTTCCGTCGCGGTGTGGATGCGCGGCTGGTCACCGATGAAGCCGATCCTGCGGTGGCCGTGCGCGACCAGGTGGGCGACGCCCGCGCGCGCCCCGCCGAAACTGTCCGACAGGACCATGTCCGCGTCGACCCGGCCCGCCGGGCGGTCGACGAACACGGTGGCGATGCCGGCCTTCATCTCCGGCTCCAGATAGCGGTGGTCGTCGCCCGCAGGGATCACGATGAGGCCGTCCACCCGGCGGGCGCAGAGCGCGAGGACGAGCTCCTGCTCGCGCTCCGGGTCCTCCGCGCTGGAGCCGTTGATCAGCAGCGCGCCATGCGCGCGGGCCACCTCCTCCACGGCGCGGCTCAGCGGACCGTAGAAGGGGTCCGCGAGGTCCTCCAGCACGAGGCCGATCGACGCGGTGCGGCCCTTGCGCAGGACGCGCGCGCTGTCGTTGCGGCGGAAACCGAGCGCCTCGATGGCCTCCTGGACGCGGCGTTCGGTGTCGGGGGTGACTCCGGGCTCGCTGTTCACCACGCGTGAGACCGTCTTGAGGCCTACTCCGGCACGGGCTGCCACGTCCTTCATGGTCGGCCTGTTGCCGTAGCGGGACTCGGAATGGCGGGCGGTCTCGGCCACGGTGCGCTGTCCTGACGTCGGGAACGGGTGATTCCGGCCCCCTTCGGCGGTGCCGGGAGGGGGCCGGGTGCTGTGGCGTCGAGCATAGGCCCTGGACAACGTTGTCAAGAGAATGGAGACTAGGAGCATCATCTGACTGAAGTCGCAGGTCCTGCGCCTCACCCCCTCCGGAGAGTCCACACCGATGCATACCGACCTCGTCATCGCGCTCGACATCGGCGGTACCAAGATCGCCGGAGCGTTGGTGGACGGCGGCGGATCCCTTCTCGCAAGGGCGCAGCGCCCCACACCGGCCCGCGAGGGTGCCGAGGCCGTGATGGGCGCGGTGAGCGACGTCCTGGCGGAGCTGGCGGCCTCCCCGCTGTGGCACCGGGCGGGCGCGGTCGGCATCGGGAGCGCGGGGCCCGTGGACGCCTCGGCCGGCACGGTCAGCCCGGTCAACGTCCCCGGCTGGCGCGGTTTCCCGCTGGTGGACCGGGTGGCCGCGGCAACCGGCGGGCTGCCGGTCACACTCGTCGGTGACGGGGTCGCGATGACGGCTGCCGAGCACTGGCTGGGTGCCGCCCGGGGTTATGACAACGCGCTGTGCCTGGTCGTCTCCACCGGTGTCGGCGGCGGTCTCGTACTCGGTGGAAAGCTTCACCCTGGTCCCTCGGGCAACGCCGGTCACATCGGCCACATCAGTGTCGACCTGGACGGCGACCCCTGCCCCTGCGGCGCGCGCGGCTGCGTGGAGCGCATCGCCAGCGGGCCGAACATCGCCAGGCGGGCCCTGGAGAACGGCTGGCGCCCCGGCCCGGACGGCGATGCCACGGCCGCCGCGGTGGCCGCCGCCGCGCGGGCGGGGGACCCCGTCGCCGTCGCTTCCTTCGAACGGGCCGCCCAGGCTCTCGCCGCCGGGATCGCCGCCACCGCCACCCTGACGGACATCGACATCGCGGTGGTCGGCGGGGGAGTGGCCGGAGCGGGCGAGGTGCTCTTCGCGCCGCTGCGCAGGTCCCTGCGCGACTACGCCACGCTGTCCTTCGTCCAGGACCTCACCGTGACCTCCGCGGTGATGGGCACCGACGCGGGACTGGTCGGTGCGGCGGCCGCGGCTTCGACGGTCCGCCACGGCGCCTCGAACGGCGTGCGGGCCGTAGCCACCCCGTAGGACCGGCCGGGCCGCCCGGTCAGCGGCCCCGGTCCGTCGGCTGCTGGGGCACCACCACCAGGAAGGCGTCCTGCTCCAGGTCCATCACCACCTCGGCGGCCATGCCCTCTCCGCGGCGGGCGGCGGCGAACTCCTCAGCGGGCCGGCTGCCCCGTGGCCCTCCCGCGGGAAACTGCCCAAGTACCGTGCGGCGCACCGCGCATCCCCTCGTCGTTCCAGTGACTGTCCGCTCCAACGACGTCCGGCCGTCACTCGTTACGGCGGTGCCCCGGGCCCGGTTCGTACAGTGGGACGCCCCCCGGCGTCCGCGCCGGCGCAACCGCGTCGCCCCTGCGGGGTTTCCGGAGCGGGGTGTTGCGGGCAAGCCACAGGGGGCTACGGAAGAGGGGGACCCGTGATCGTCTGGATCAACGGTGCGTTCAGTGCGGGCAAGACCAGCGCCGCGTGCGAACTGATCGATCTGATCCCGAACAGCACCTTCTACGACCCCGGGCTGATCGGCGGGGGACTGCGTCGGCTCCTGCCCCAGAAGAAGCTCGCCGAGGTGACCGACTTCCAGGACCTGCCGATATGGCGGCGCCTGGTGGTCGACACGGCCGCCGCGCTCCTCGCGGAACTCTCCGGGGTGCTGGTCGTGCCGATGACACTGCTGAGGCAGGAGTACCGCGACGAGATATTCGGCGGGCTCGCCTCCCGGCGCATACCGGTGCGTCATGTACTGCTCTCACCTGAGGAAACGATCCTGCGGAGCCGGATCGCCCAGCGCGAGGAATTCGCCGACGACCCCGAGCACAGCGAGCGCGTCCGGCAATGGGCCTACGAGCACATCGAGCCCTACCGGGCGGCCCTCGGATGGATCACCGCGGACGCCCACACCATCGACACCAGCGCCCTCACCCCGTACGAGACGGCCGAGCGGATAGCCGAAGCCCTGCGCACCGGCGAGGCAGGGGAGTGCGGCATCGTCCAGACCCCCGAACCGCGTGCGGAGACCGTCGCGTCCGGGGTGCTGCTCTTCGACGAGCAGGACCGGGTGCTGCTCGTCGACCCCACCTACAAGCCCGGCTGGGAGTTCCCCGGGGGCGTGGTGGAGGCCGGAGAGGCTCCCGCCCAGGCCGGGATACGAGAGGTCGCCGAGGAGCTGGGGCTCCACCTGGACAGGGTGCCGGGGCTCCTGGTGATCGACTGGGAGGCGCCGAAGCCGCCCGCGTACGGAGGACTGCGCTTCCTGTTCGACGGCGGCCGGCTGCGGGGCGAGGACGCCGCGCGGCTGCTGCTGCCGGGTTCGGAGCTGCGCGGCTGGCGGTTCGTCACCGAGGAGGAGGCGGCCGGCCTGCTCCCGCCGACCCGCTTCGAGAGGCTCCGCTGGGCACTGCGCGCCCGTGAGCGGTCCACCGTGCTGAATCTGGAGGCCGGAGTGCCCGTGGGCGGCCGGTAGCGTCCTGCGGGCCGCCGTTCACCGCGCGGCGGACCGCAGGACGGTCGCCGCGTCGGTGGTGAGCGGGTCACCGTGGCCGAAGCAGGCGACGACCGGACGGAGGGCGGCCAGCCGGTGGAAGGACGCCCGGGCCTGTGCGTGGTCCGTGTTGAACACACCCGGCATCACCCGGTCCACCCCCGCCACGGTGTCCCCGGTGAACAGCACGGCGTGGCGGGGCAGGTGCACGGCGATCGAGCCGGGGGTGTGACCGGGGGAGTGGACCACCCGTGCCCCGCCCCCGAACGGGAGCTCGTCGCCGTCCTCCAGCTCGCGGTCGACCCGGGTGGGCGGCGCCTCGGGGACCGTCAGCGCATGGGCGTACAGGGGCCGCTCCCAGTCGTGCAGGTCGGGATCGGACATGCGCTCCTCGCCCCGGACCACCGGGGCGTCCAGGCGGTGCGCCAGGATCTCGGCGCCGTACCGGTCCGCCAGCTCCTGGGCGGCGCCGTAGTGATCGGGGTGGCCGTGGGTGAGGACGATGCGCCGGATCCCGGCCGGGTCCGCACCGAGCCCCCGTATGCCGTCCTCGACGGCGGCCGCCGCGTGCACATCACCGGCGTCGATCAATGTCAGGTCCGCGCCGTCACGCCAGAGATACGCCTGGCCGATCCGGAAGCGGAACATGTGCAGCTGCGGGAGTACCTCGACACGGTCCATACGGTCAACGTACGGACGGCGGGCGGCCCGCCGCCCGGAGTTCTGCTCCGGGCGACTTCGCTCAGCGCGTACCGGGGGCGGGCGCGGCCCTCAGCCGTTCCTGGACTCCGCGTAGTTGCGCAGGAACAGCGCCTCGGCGACCGAGAGCCTCTCCAGCTCCTCCGGCGACACGCTCTCGTTCACCGCGTGGATCTGGGCCTCGGGCTCGCTCAGCCCGATGAGCAGGATCTCGGCCTGGGGGTACAGCGCGGCCAGGGTGTTGCAGAGCGGGATGGAGCCCCCCATGCCGGAGGTCTGCATCTCCTCACCCGGGTAGGCGAGCCGCATGGCCTCGGCCATCGAGGCGTAGGCGGGGCTGGTGACGTCGGCGCGGAACGGCTGGCCCTGGCCGACCTGTTCGACGGAGACGCGAGCTCCCCAGGGGGCGTGCGACTCGAGGTGGGCGGTCAGCAGCTTCGTCGCCTCGGAGGCGTCGTGGCCCGGCGGCACCCGCAGACTGATCTGCGCCCGGGCGCTCGCCTGGAGCGACGGAGTGGCGCCGACCACCGGCGGGCAGTCGATGCCGATGACGGTCACCGCGGGCCGCGCCCAGATGCGGTCGGCGACCGTACCCGTGCCGATGAGCCCCACGCCGTCGAGCACCTTGGCGTCGTCGCGGAACTCGCTCTCCGGGTACTGCAGTCCGTCCCACTCCGCGTCCGCCGTCAGTCCGTCGACCGTGGTCGTGCCGTCCTCGGCCCGCAGGGACGCCAGCAGCTGGATCATCGCGGCCAGGGCGTCGGGAGCGGCGCCGCCGAACTGTCCGGAGTGCAGGTTCCCTTCGAGGGTGTCCAGCCGCACCCGCAGCATGGTCATACCGCGCAGCGTCGCGGTGACGGTGGGCAGCCCGACGCGGAAGTTGCCCGCGTCACCGATGACGATCGAGTCGGCGGCCAGCAGCTCCGGGTGCGCCTCGGCGTACCGCTCGAGGCCCCCCGTGCCCTGCTCCTCCGAGCCCTCCGCGATCACCTTGACGGACACCGGGACGCCGCCGTTCGCCATGAGGGCGCGCACCGCGAGCAGGTGCATGATGAAGCCGCCCTTGCAGTCCGCCGTACCCCGGCCGAACCAGCGGCCGTCACGCTCGGTCAGCTCGAACGGCGGGGAGAGCCAGGCGGACTCGTCCAGCGGCGGCTGCACGTCGTAGTGCGCGTAGAGCAGCACGGTGGGCGAGCCGGGCGGGCCCGGCAGGTAGCCGTACACCGACTGGGTTCCGTCGGGGGTGTCAAGCAGTGCGACGTCCTGGAAGCCCTCGGCGCGCAGCGCGTCCGCGACCCAGCCGGCGGCCGCCTCGCACTCGCTCCGGGGGAACTGTGCGGGGTCCGCCACCGACCGGAAGGCCACCAGCTCGGCGAGCTCCGCTTTCGCGCGGGGCATCAGCGAGGCGACGGTCTCTGAAATCGGACGGGCGGTCATGGGCACGCTCCTCGTGGGTGCGACGTTAGGACTGTGGCGCGGTGTGTACGCGGCCGGGGGCGACGCCGTGGACGCGGCGACGCGTGTACAACGAATTCATGGCTGATCCTCCCACAGCGGAGTTCGGCCGCGACGCGCCGTAGGATGCCGTGAGCAGCTGGGGCCACTGGTCGGATCAGGAGCAGAAGCACATCGTGAGCAGCGAGAACGCAGACGCCGGACGTGAGCCGGATGAGACGTCGTCGGTACCGCAGGAGTCCTCGGTATGGGACGTCGTCGTGGTCGGCGCGGGCCCGGCCGGAGCTTCCGCGGCGTACGCGGCGGCCGTCGCAGGCCGTCGGGTGCTGTTGCTGGAGAAGGCGGAGATCCCCCGTTACAAGACGTGCGGCGGTGGAATCATCGGGTACTCGCGGGACTCCCTGCCCCCCGGGTTCGAACTCCCCCTGAAGGACAGGATCCACGCGGTCACCTTCTCGCTCAACGGGAAGCTGTCGCGCACCCGCAGGTCCAAGCGGATGCTCTTCGGGCTGATCAACCGGCCGGAGTTCGACGCAGGGCTGGTGGAACAGGCCCAGAAGGCCGGTGCCGAGCTGCGTACGGGCGCGGCGGTGACGCGGGTGGAGCAGCACGGCACGGCCGTGCCCGACCGGCGCACGGTCGCCGTCGTGCTGGCCGGCGGGGAGACGGTGCTCGCCCGGGCCGTCGTCGGCGCGGACGGCAGTGCCGGCCGCATAGGGGCTCACGTCGGCGTGAAGCTCGACCAGGTGGACCTCGGGCTCGAGGTGGAGATCCCCGTCCCGGAGACGGTCGCCGAGGACTGGGCGGGCCGGGTGCTCATCGACTGGGGCCCGATGCCCGGAAGTTACGGCTGGGTCTTCCCCAAGGGCGACACACTGACCGTCGGCGTCATCTCGGCGCGCGGCGACGGTGCGGGGACCAAGCGGTATCTGGAGGACTTCGTCGGACGCCTGGGCCTCGCAGGGTTCGAGCCCACGGTCTCCTCCGGCCACCTGACCCGGTGCCGCAGCGACGACTCGCCGCTGTCCCGTGGACGGGTCGTGGTCTGTGGCGACGCGGCCGGGCTGCTGGAACCCTGGACCAGGGAGGGCATCTCCTTCGCCCTGCGGTCCGGGCGGCTCGCGGGCGAATGGGCCGTGCGGATCGCGGAGTCGCACGACGCGGTCGACGCCCGCCGGCAGGCGCTCAACTACGCGTTCGCGATCAAGGCGGGCCTGGGTGTGGAGATGAGCGTCGGACGCCGCATGCTCAGGCTGTTCGAGCGCCGCCCGGGGGTCCTGCACGCGGTGCTGACGGGCTTCCGCCCCGCCTGGAACGCGTTCGCGGGGGTCACCCGGGGGACGACGTCACTGGCCGAGCTGGTCCGCACGCATCCGCTGGCACAGCGGGCGATGCATGTGATGGACCGCCAGGGGTCGGGCGGGGTCAGCTCTCGACCGTGATCCGGAAGACCGGGTGGTCGGGGCAGGCGGCCAGGAGCTCGGCGTCGGTCGACTTCGCCGTGATGCCCTGGAAGTACTGGTTGACCTCCCAGCCCCAGCGCTTCAGATAGGCGCGGACGATCCGCACCTTCTGCTCGTCGTCGGCGATCTCCACGGCGGTGAAGGCACGGACCTTCCGGCCGACCTTCAGCTCTCCGCCTCCGGCCACGCGCATGTTGCGCACCCACTGGGAGTGGCCGCGGGCGGAGACCAGGTACTGGGCGCCGTCGTGGTGGTGGGGGTTGACGGGGATGCGCTGCATCCGGCCGCTCTTACGGCCCCGTACCGACATCTCGGCGGAGCCGAGGAGGCTGACGCCGTGCCGTGCGAGCCAGCCGACGACTCCGTTCATCCGCTGGGCGAAGGTGTTGGCCTGGAGGTAGTACGGCTGCTGCGACATGGGTGGCTCCTGCCGGCGGGTGTCGTTGGGAGAGCGGTGCTCTCGCTTGAGATCAGTGTGCACGAATGCGGTGCGCCAAAGCAAGAGCACTGCTCTCGTTTATGTTCAGTGCTCCGATCGCGTGGCAGACTGAAGCGATGAGCACCATTCGAGGAGCCCGAGAACGCGCCCGCATCGAAGTCACCGCGGCGATCAAGGACGAGGCCAGGAGACAGCTCGCCGCCGAAGGCGCCGCGAAGCTCTCCCTGCGAGCCGTCGCCCGCGAGCTCGGCATGGTGTCCTCCGCGCTCTACCGCTACTTCCCCAGCCGCGACGACCTGCTGACGGCGCTCATCGTCGACGCCTACGACGCGGTGGGCGAAGCCGCGGAGGCGGCGGCGCGCGGCATGGCGGGCGCCCCGGCCGTTTCCCACCCGGCCCGCTGGCTGGCGGTCGCCTGCGCCGTACGCGACTGGGCTCTTGCCCACCCCCATGAGTACGCGCTGATCTTCGGTTCGCCGGTCCCCGGTTACACCGCCCCGCAGGACACCGTCGGTCCCGCCTCCCGTGTGGGCCAGGCCCTGATCGGCCTCGTACGCGACGCCTACCTCGCCGAGGGCCTCGCCGTCCCCCCGCGGGATGCCGGACTGCGCACCGAGGGCGCACGGATGGCGGCCGACCTGGCCGAGGACCTGCCGCCCGCCGTCGTGGTGGCCCTGGTGGCCGCGTGGGCACAGCTCTTCGGGCTGATCTCCTTCGAACTCTTCGGTCAGTTCAACCGCGTGGTCGAGGCACGCGAACAGTTCTTCCGGCACGCCGTTCACGAGCTCGGGCGCTCGGTCGGCCTGCTGGACGGCCGCTCCGCCGGTGCCGGAGGTGCGGGCTGACGCGGCGCGGGGAAGTCATGAGGGGCGTGCCCGGGGCGCGCGCCCGGCCAGGCGGGGGCGGCGCCCCGGACGGGTACTCCGCAGGGAGTACGTGGGACCACCACGCCCGGCTGACGTGCGCCAAGGGTCCGCGCGTCTAGCGTGGCCGGTATGCAGGATCAGCGAGCGCACCCGGGTGCGGCGGCCGGCCACCGCCGGGGGCCGGGAGGCCGACGGGCCGGCCTCGGCCCCCCGTGGCGCGGACGGCACGACGGCGGGGAGGGGCCCGGTGGCCTGGGGAGGTTCGCCGGCCGGGGAGGGCGCGGCGACCGGCTGCCATGGCCGTCGACCGTCGTCCTCGGCGTGATCGTGATGGTGGGGACCACCGTCGCCGCGCACGGCCAGGACCGCGAACCGCTCGGCCTCGTCGCCCGGCTGCTGCTCCTCGCCGCGGTCGCCGTGCTGCTCGTGCGCCACCGCCACCCCGTCGTCGCGGTGGCCGGCACATCCGCCGCCACGCTCGTCTATCTCGGCCTCGGGTATCCGTACGGACCGGTCTTCCTCGCCGTCGCCGTCGGCTGCTTCAGCGCCATCGTGTCGGGGCACCGCAAAGCGGCGTGGTGGTCGCTGGGCACCCTCTGGGCGGGGCACCTGCTGGTCGCGCACCGGCTGTACCGATGGCTGCCGCCGGACGGCGACGGCCCGGCTCCCTGGGCCCAGGAGGCGTTCATCACCGCCTGGGTCGTGGCCGTCGTCGCCGCGGCCGAACTCCTCCGGGTGCGCCGTGAGCAGTGGGCGGCGGCCAGGGCGGAGCGGGAGGCCGCGGAGAAGCGGCGGGCCGACGAGGAGCGGCTGCGCATGGCCCGTGAACTCCACGACGTCCTGGCCCACAGCATTTCCGTCATCAACGTGCAGGCGGGGGTCGGGCTGGCCCTGCTCGACTCCGACCCTGAGCAGGCCCGTACTGCACTCACCACGATCAAGTCCGCCAGCAAGGAGGCGCTCGGCGAGGTGCGCCAGGTGCTGGAGAACCTCCGGACCCCCGGCGACGCCCCCCGGGCCCCGGCCCCAGGCCTCGACCGCCTGCCCGAACTGGTCGACCAGGCCGCGGGAGCGGGGCTCACCGTGACCGTCGAAACGGACGGCGCACGGGGGCCGGTCCCGCCCGGCACCGACCTCGCCGCCTTCCGCATCGTGCAGGAGGCCCTGACGAATGTGGTGCGGCACTCCGGATCGCGTACCGCACGTGTACGGATCGCGTACGGCGCCGATCACCTCGGCCTGCTGGTCGACGACGAGGGGCCGGCCACGGGCGACGACGCCGGAGGCAGCGGCAACGGACTCATCGGCATGCGGGAGCGGGCCGCGGCCCTGGGTGGCACGATCGACGCGGGGCCCCGCCCCGGCGGCGGATTCCGTGTCACGGCGGAACTCCCGCTGCGGCCCGGCCGGGGCGGTACCGCCGCAGGGGACGAGACGGGAACGCAGGGGGCGACGTGATCCGCGTACTGCTCGCCGACGACCAGCTGCTGGTCCGGGCAGGGTTCCGGGCGCTTCTGGACGCCCAGCCGGACATCGAGGTGGCCGGTGAGGCCGCCGACGGGGCGGAGGCCGTACGCCTCGTGCGCGAACTGCGCCCCGACACCGTGCTCATGGACATCCGGATGCCGAAGCTGGACGGTCTGGCGGCGACCCGGGCGATCACCGACGACCCGGCCCTCCGCGAGGTGAGGGTGGTCATGCTCACCACGTTCGAACTCGACGAGTACGTCTTCGAGGCGATCCGCTCCGGAGCCTCCGGATTCCTGGTCAAGGACACCGAACCGGACGAACTGCTGCGCGCGGTCCGTGCGGTGGTGGCCGGGGACGCCCTGTTGTCGCCGGGAGTCACCCGGCGGCTCATCGCGGAGTTCGCGGCCCGCTCCAAGGCGCCCGCGGCGGCGACGGTCCTGGACGAACTGACCGAACGTGAGCGGGAGGTCATGGCCCTGGTCGGTATGGGCCTCTCCAACGAGGAGATCGCCCGCAGGCTCGTCGTCAGCCCGCTCACCGCGAAGACCCACGTCAGCCGCGCCATGGTCAAGCTGGGCACCCGGGACAGGGCGCAACTCGTCGTGCTGGCCTACGAGTCGGGGCTCGTGCGGCCCGGCTGGCTCGGCTGATCGGCCGGCAGCCGCCCCTCCTCGGCCGCGCCGGGGAAGTGCCGGAGCACGTGCACCACCCGGAGGGCGAACACCAGCGCGCCGAGCACGGCCCCACCCGGAACAGCACGCGTTCGGCGCCGGACGGCAGTTGGAGGAGCAGCGCGGGGAGGCAGACCCCGGCGAAGGCGGCCGCGGCCACCACGGCTGCGCTGACCAGGGCGTAGCCGATCTCCACGGTCATGGCGTCCCGTTCCGCCCGGGTGCGTCGCGACATGTCCGAAGTGTCACAGGAGCCGAGGCCGGCGGCAAGGATGCGTTTCCGCGCGATTTCCGCAGTACCCCGCGACCCCCTGCCGCTCCCGCCACCCTCGGACGCGACCTCGGAACGTTCTGATGCGTATGCATTTAATGTGCGCGCATGAATGATCCGCGCCTCTGCTAGCGTGCGGTCATGGCAGCGAAGAAGTCCGAGCAGGCGCTCGTCGGCGAGTGGCGCGAGATGCTCGCACTGCACGCCAGGACCCTGGGTGAGCTGGACCGGGCGCTGGACCGGCACGGCCTGGGAGCCAGTGACTTCGAGGTCCTGGACATCCTCGCGGAAGCCGGTGCGGAGGGCGGCGACGGCTGTCTCCGCGTGCAGGAGATCGCTTCGCGGGTCCATCTCAGCCAGAGTGCGCTGTCGCGTCTCGTCGCGCGGCTGGAGAGGGACGGCCTCGTGCGCCGGGCGATGTGCAGCGAGGACCGCCGAGGCGTGCGAGTCGAGCTGACGGAGACCGGCCGGTCCCGCCATGCCGAGGCCAGGCCCCTTCAGCGGGCGGTGCTGTCCCGGATGCTCAACCACCCTGGGGGCGCGGGCAGCCCGGGGATCTGAGCGGATCCTCCCCCCACTCACGACCAGACGATGGCGGATTTCTCCTCCCACAGTGCGGCGACCCCTGGGTCCCCGGACAAGGCGACGGACGACAGCGGGGCGCGGTTCCACAGCCCCAGGTAGAGCTCCTCGGCCGCGCCGCTGAGCGTGCAGTCGGCAGATGTCTCCAGGGCGGCGGCCCCGCGCACCGTGAGCGGCGGCTCGGCGGACAGGTGTACGGTCCACACCGCGTCCGTGTCCATGGCCCGGACCCGGAGAGTGCGCGGGGACTCCGTACGGACACGGCTCTTGGCGCGCGCGTGGAAGCCGGCCAGGAGTTCGTCGATGCCGTCCACCGCGTGCGGCGGTGCCACGGAGGTGAGGGGGCCGCCCCGTGCCGACTCCGCGTCCACCCGGTGGATCCTGGTCTCGTGCGCCTGCCGGCGCGCCCAGAACGCGAGCGGGGCCGGTGAGGGGAAGACCGTCCAGCACTCCAGGCCGTCCGGTGCGGTCCGGAGCGCGTCGACGAGCAGGCGGTGGCCCTCGGTGAAACGGTCGAGCAGTGCGTCGCCGTCCAGGTCCGGCTCCTCGGCCGCCGGGCGGTACGTCCGGTGCCCGTCGACGACGAACGCGGTGGCCCAGCGGTGCACCATGCAGGTGTGCTTGAGGAGATCGCGCACCCGCCATCCTGGGCAGGTCGGGACCGGGGCGTCCGTCCCCGCCTCGCGAGCGGCCCGGGCGAGTGCGTGGCCTTCAGCGGTGAGGGCTGTCAGGTGCTCGGGGGTCTCCACACCGGCGATTGTGTCAGAACGGCGTCAGGCGCCCTGGGGGTGCGCCGGACCGCCCCGGCGCGGCCCGCGGAGCAGCCGTGAGAACCGGCCACGCGCACAGGCCCGCACGAGCACGGACATGACCAGCGCGAGACAGGTGAACCAGGCCGCCGGCGCGATGCCTCCGTCCTGCGCCGGGGAAGCCGGTGGTGCCCGAGTACGGCCACTCAATCACTCGGGCGTTCGTTCACGTTGCGGGCGGCACCGCCCAGCACCGCCGCCGTGGCGGCGAGCAGGGTCACCGTGGTGAGGGCCACCGGGAGGGAGATCCAGTCGGCGAGGAAGCCGATCACCGGCGGCCCCAGAAGCATCCCGCCGTAGCCGAGGGTCGATGCCGCGGCCACCCCGCTGGGCCCCGCCAGCGCGCCGGCCCGGCCGACCGCGACGGGAAATATGTTGGCCAGGCCCAGACCGGCCACGGCGAAGCCGAGCAGCACGAGCCAGACGGCCGGAGCCAGCGCGCCGAGCAGCATCCCCGCCGCGGCCGTGACCCCGCCCGCCACCAGGGTGCGGGTCTGCCCGAACCGTTCGAGGAGAGCGGTGCCGCTGAGCCTGCCGACGGCCATCGTCAGCGCGAACAAGGAGTACCCGGCGGCGGCGAGACCGGGGGTGGCGCCCAGGTCCTGGCTGAGGTGCAGCGCGCCCCATTCGGCCAGCGCCCCTTCCCCGTACGCCGTGCAGAGGGCGATGACGCCGAAGAGGACGACGACCCGGCGCGCCTGGGTGCTCATCCCCTTCGGCCGCTCACGGGTGTCCGTCGCCCGCTGTTCCACCGGGAGTGCGGCGGCCCGGCCACGCAGGAGCACCGGGCCGGTCACCGCGGTGACGAGTAGTCCGATGCCCGTCAGGGCGAAGAGATGGGCCGCGGGCCCGAGGCTGCCCGCGACCAGCCCGCCGAGACCCGCGCCCGCCATGCCGCCGAAGCTGAACGCGGCGTGGAAGCTCGGCATCACCGGGCGGCGCAACGCGGCGACCACTTCGACGGCCGCGCTGTTCATCGCCACGTTCAGTCCGCCGTACGCCGCACCGAAGAACAGGAGCACGAGGCCCAGGGCGAGAGCCGAACCCGTCTGTGCCGGAAGGGCGATGCTCAGAGACAGCAGCACACCGCAGACCACGGTGACCGCGTGACTTCCGTAACGCCTGCACAGTCTCCCGGTGAGCATCATCGTGATCACCGCACCGGCGGAGACGCCGAGCAGGGCGAGGCCGAGGGTGGAGGCGCTGGCCCCCGTCCGGTCCTTGATGGCCGGAATGCGGACCACCCAGCCGGCGAAGAGGAACCCGTCGAGGGCGAAGAACACGGTCAGCGCGGTACGGAGGCGGGCCGGCGAAGGTGGAGCGGTGTCTCCGCCACCTTCACCCGGCAGGGCCGTCCGCAGTTTGTTTACTTGCGGCACAAAGTGAGGATAGGGTCGCCCCGAGAGACCGCGCAAGACCGCTGCGCCGGTGACCGGCCGGTGAACGGTGCGGGGCGCCGGAGCGTCGGCAACGGCTCCGGATCATGGGAGACTCGCCCCCATGAACGGCAAGTCGACCACCACGCGGACGAAGTTGGAGAGGGGCCGCAGCGCGCTCGGGCCCGCCCTGGAGCTCGTGCACACCGGGCGTGCCCCCACCCGCGCCGTGCTCACCTCCGAACTCGGCGTCACCCGTGCCACGGCGGGGGCGGTGGCCGCGGAGCTCGAGGCGCTCGGGCTCATCAGGGTCGACTCCAGCCCGGGCTCAGCCGCCGGCTCGCAGGGCCGCCCCTCGCACCGGCTGTCCATCCGTGACAGCGGGCCCGTGGCTCTCGCCGCCCAGGTCCACTCCGACGGCTTCCGCGCCGCGCTCGTGGGGCTCGGGGGCAGGATCGTGGCCACCGCGCCCGGCTGCGTCGCCGTCATGGCCGATCCCGCCCAGGTCCTCGGCGAGGTCGTCGAGGCCGGGGCCCGGCTCCTGCGTGAGACCGGGCTGCGCTGCGTCGGGGCCGGGCTCGCCGTGCCCTCCGCCGTGGCGGAACCCGAGGGGACGGCCCTCAATCCGCTGCACATCGCCTGGCCGGCCGGAGCGCCGGTCCGGGAGATCTTCTCCACCTGCGTACGCGCCGCCGGCATCACGGGCCCCGCGTTCACCGCCAACGACGTCAACCTCGCCGCCCTCGCAGAGCACCGGCACGGCGCGGGGCGTGGTGCCCAGCACCTGCTCTGCGTGGCCACCGGCCACCGGGGGGTGGGTGGCGCCCTCGTCCTGGACGGCCGCCTGCACAGCGGGAGTTCGGGACTCGCCCTGGAAGTGGGGCATCTGACCGTCAACCCCGAGGGCGGCCCCTGTCACTGCGGCGGGCGAGGCTGCCTCGACGTGGAGACGGACCCCCTCGCCTTCCTCACCGCGGCAGGCCGGGAGCCCGGTCCCGAGGAGTCGCTGCTCAAGCAGTCCGGCGGCCTGCTCCGCACGGAGTACGGCGACCCCGATGTGCGGGCCGCGGCCGAAGAGCTGATCGACCGTCTCGGCCTGGGTCTGGCCGGGCTGGTCAACATCCTCAACCCGGACCGGATCATCCTCGGCGGCCTGCACCGCGATCTCCTGGAGGCCGACGCCGAACGCCTGCGGGCCGTCGTCGCCGACCGCAGCCTCTGGGGGCGCAGCGGAAGCGTGCCGATCCTGTCCTGCACGCTCGACCACAACAGCCTGGTGGGCGCGGCCGAACTGGCCTGGCAGCCCGTACTCGACGACCCGCTGGCCGCACTGGCCTGACCGGCGGGTCGGGGTGCGGCTCCGCTCAGGGCGAACGCCGGCGCGGGATCACCACTGCTTCCCCGGCCTCAGCCGGTCACGCTCCGGCGCCGACAGGTGCAGCACCTCGTAGCGGTCGCCCGGGCCGTCCGACGGCTCGTCCTCCCAGAGCGTGAAGGGGAGCAGCTCCCAGTGGCGCGGATCGACGGCCAGCGCGGTGGCGACGGCCCCCCGGGTGGCGGCCAGCCGACGGCTCTCCTCCAGCCCGGCCTCCACCGCGACAGCCGGGGCCGTGGTGTCCGCGATCCGCTCGCGGCGGCGGACAGCGGTGCGGGGGAGCGCCGCCGAGGCCGCCCCCTCCTGGAAGAAGAGTCCGGTCCAGTGCTGCACCTCGGGTCGGCCGAAGTCATCCACGATGCCCTGGAATCCCGGGCCCCGGAGGAAGCTGTTCATGCCCTCGGGGGCGGACCACAGATACAGCGGTGCGTACTGGTTGACCGGTGAGCCGTCACCGCGTTCGCGGACCAGGTACGCCTTGAGGCCCAGCCCTGGAAAGCCGTCGAGGAGATGCCCCCTGGTCGCGACCCGTTCCCGGATGATCCCCATGTCATAGGCAGCGGGCAGGGTGATCTCGTACTGCATGGCGTGCATCGCGTACCCCTCAGGCTGTGCGGTTCGATGGGACGTGCGGGGCGAGCAGGGAGAGCAGCCCCTGGACGGCCGAGTCGAAGGCCGCCGGTGATCCGGACGCCCGGGCCAGGACGTAGCCCCCCTGGACCGTGGCCACGACGGCCGCCGCGACGTCCCGGGGAACGAGGCCGGGGGCGAACTCGCCCGCGTCCAGGCCCTCCTGGAGGATCTCGGTGAGCCTGCCGCGCAGCCAGCCGATCGTCTCGTCCACCGGTGCCCGCAGCGCGTCGCTGGCCACCACGTCGGGATCCATCGTCAGCCGCCCCACCGGGCAGCCCCGCAGCACGTCACGCTCGCGCAGCAGATAGGCCGAGATCCGCTCGTACGCCGATCCGGGGCCGTCCAGCAGGCGGCCGGCCGTCTTCCGCATCTCCGCGGATGTGCGGAGCACGGCGGCGAGCGCCAGGTCGGGCTTGCCCGCGAAGTGGTGATACATGCTGCCCTGGCCCGCCCCGGCCCGCTGCTGGATCGCCTTGGGGCTCGTGCCGACATAGCCGCGCTCCCACAGGAGCTCCTGGGTGGCCTCGATCAATCGGTCCGGAGTGCTCATGCACGCCACTGTACATACCAGTAGGTACAGAACGCACGGTGGCCGGTGGAAGCAGGCGCCCGGCACCGCCCTACTCCCACCGCCGTACGCGAACTGCCGCCGCCCGTACGACGTTCCGGCCGCCTCCCCGAGACAGGCTCGTAGGTGACAGGAACGCACGGACGAACAGCTGAGGAGCTGACCGCGATGAACACCCTGGCGAACCACGGAGGGCCCGGGCCCTGGATCCTCCTCTTCCCCCTCATCTGGGCGGCGGTCGCCGTCGGCGTCGTCACGCTGCTGCGCCGCACCGTCCGGCGCGGCCGCCGCCCAGGACCCTGGCAGCCGCACGGCGTCCGGCGGGGCGGACCCGGGGGCGAGCACTCGCCGATCGATCTCCTGGGCCGGCGGTTCGCCGCCGGTGAGATCGACGAGGACGAGTACTGGCGGAGGCTCTCCGTCCTCGACGAGCCCTACGGCCGTTACGACAAGGACGGCCCGACGTGACCGCGAGAGGCGGATGGGGCTCCGGGTGCGAACGGAGCGGAGCGCGCCGGTCCGTGTGAGGACCGGCGCGCTCCTGTGCGTGGTGTACGGTGCGGCCGCCTTCCGGTCAGCCGACGACGGCCGACCGGGCCCGCGTCCGTACTGCTGTCGGCTCCATGAGCCCCGCGACGTCCGAGCCGAACGGGCCGTCGGTCGTCGACCCGTACACCGGGAGAGGGGGCAGAGCGGTGGTGAACGACGGTGCGGGCAAGGTGAACCAGATGACCTTCCCCGCGTCGTCGCTCGGTCGTACGCCCCAGCTCTCGCTGACCGCGGCGATCATCGCCAGTCCGCGCCCGGAGGTGGCGGACTGATCGGCGTCGCACACGGTCGGCAGCCGGGGGTCGTGGTCGTGGACGGAGACCGTCAGCCGGTCGAGCAGCAGCTCGATCTCGACGGTGCATGATTTGTCCGGCTGTGCGTGCCGGTGGACGTTGGTCAGCAGTTCGGTGACACCGAGCGCTGCCGGGTCGATCAGAGGATCGAGATGCCAGTAGCGCAGTTGCGCCGAAATGATTCTGCGGACCTGACCGATCCGCGACGGCAGGGCTTGGAGCTCCACCGCGCAGTGCCTGCTTGGCTCGCTGATCACGGCTGCGACTCCCCGAATGAGGTCCGGAAGAAGACGAAGGAACGGATCCAGCAGATGGCTGACTGCTGTTTCTGGTCATGCGTGGTCCGCCCTGCGTGGCTCCCGGCGGGGGCTGCTTTCGCTGTCACCACCGGTGCACCATCAGTGACGTGTGACCAGCGTGACCCAGGGGGTTGGGCTCCGCAACTCGCGGTGTCCGTACCGGACCGTACAGTCAGATCCGCCGTCCCGCGGCGCTGCGCAGCGCCTTCAGGAATCTGCGGACCGGCGCCGCCCCGCCGGGCCGGCGGTTGCGCTGGCCCATGGTCAGCCGGTACCGCACGCCGTTGATCCTGGCGACCGCCGAGTCCGCCGCCAGGAACCACGGCCTCCCGGCGCTCACCGCGGTCACCGGGGCGCTGGCGATCTCCCGCCCGTCGCTCGTCAGCAGCGCGATCCGGCCGTCCTCGACGATCACTTGGCCGGCCCTGGTCAGTGACCGCGCCCAACGGCGGATCCTGACATCGCTCGCCCTGAACTCCACCGCGCCGAACTCCCGCGCGCCGAAATCCGCAGGGCTGAATTCTGTCTCGGCCATGGCGACTTCGCCCCCCTTGTACCGGCTTCTGCAATTCTGCCCGTGGACAGGGCTCGTACGCCAGGCCTCACCCCCATCGATTCCGGCCGCGGCCCGGATCGGGCACGCGGCCGGGCGTGCCGGCGGGGCGCCCGGGCCAAGGGAGGCCTATGGGGCGCCAAAGTAAACGTTTGTGCAGGTAGGGGGAATATCGTGGGTCCTACGGAGAACCGCCGTCACCCGAAGGAGACCGCTGATGGACACCGGTGAGCGCACACCTGGCGGTGGCGTCATGAAGACCGTCGACGTCGACCGGAGCGACCCGGACTACCGGGCCTGGCTCAAGGAAGCCGTGCGCAAGGTCCAGGCGGACGCGAACCGTTCGGCGGACACCCATCTCCTGCGCTTCCCGCTGCCGGAGCACTGGGGCATCGACCTCTACCTCAAGGACGAGTCGACGCACCCGACGGGCAGCCTCAAGCACCGGCTGGCCCGTTCCCTCTTCCTCTACGGACTCTGCAACGGGTGGATCCGACGTGGCAAACCGGTCATCGAGGCCTCCAGCGGCTCGACGGCCGTCTCGGAGGCGTACTTCGCGAAGCTGATCGGTGTGCCCTTCGTCGCGGTGATGCCCCGGACCACCAGCCCCGAGAAGTGCCGCCTGATCGAATTCCACGGCGGGCAGTGCCACTTCGTCGACGACTCCCGCCGGCTCTACGAGGAGTCGGCGGCCCTCGCGGCCGAGACGGGCGGTCACTACATGGACCAGTTCACCTACGCCGAGCGCGCCACCGACTGGCGGGGCAACAACAACATCGCCGAGTCCATCTACCAGCAGCTGAGGCTGGAGCGGTATCCCGAACCCGCCTGGATCGTCGCCACCGCCGGCACCGGCGGGACCTCCGCGACCATCGGGCGCTACGTCCGCTACATGCAGCACGACACGCGGATCTGCGTGCCGGACCCGGAGAACTCCTGCTTCTTCGACGGATGGACCCGGCACGACCAGCTGGCGACCAGCGACCGCGGCTCACGCATCGAAGGCATCGGCAGACCCCGGATGGAGCCGAGCTTCGTGCCCGGAGCCATCGACCGCATGATGAAGGTGCCCGACGCGGCCAGCGTCGCCGCAGTCCGGGTGCTGGAGCGCGCCATCGGCCGCAAGGCGGGCGGCTCGACCGGCACCGGGCTGTGGAGCGCCTTCAAGCTTGTGGCCGAGATGGTGGAGACGGGGAGCACCGGGAGCGTCGTCTCGCTCTTCTGCGACCCGGGCGACCGCTATCTCGACAAGTACTACTCGGACGAGTGGCTGAGCGGCCAGGGCCTGGACATCAGGCCGTACACGGAGACGATCGACCACTTCCTGGCCACCGGCACCTGGCCGGCCTGAGCCGGGCAGCCGCTCACCCCGGGCCCGGAAGCCGTTCCACCGCCACAAGGGCGGCGTCGTCCCCCAGGTGGCCGCCCGCGTGGCGCAGCAGATCGGCGCAGATCCGCTCCAGCAGCGGCTCGGGCCCCATACGCGGCCACGAGGCCACCCGCTCGGCCAGCGGGTAGAAGTCACCCGAGCCGTTCCGCGCCTCCGTGACCCCGTCCGTGTACAGCAGCAGCACATCACCGGCCCGGAACGCGAACACGTCCTCGGTGTGGCCACCGGCGGTCAGCGGACCGACCCCGAGGGGCGGAGCAGGCTCCGTCGCGTCGAGGGCGTCCACCCGGCCCGCCCGCAGGAGCAGGGGCGGCGGATGACCGCAGCTGACGAGACGGAGCTCCTGCACGGCATCCGGGATGTCGAGCACGGCCGCGGTCACGAACGCCTCGGCGATGTGCTGGTCATCGGCCGGGTCGTCCGCCTCGGTCAGGGAGTCGATCTGCTGGGCGGCCACACTCGACTCGAGCCGGGCGACCAGCCCGGGCAGATGCTCCTCCTGGCGGGCCAGCGCGCGGAAGGCGCCGAGCACGCCGGCGGCGCTGCTGATGGCGTCGAGGCCCTTGCCGCGGACGTCTCCGATGATCACCCGGGTTCCCCGGGGCGTGCGCGCGGTCGCGTACAGATCACCGCCGAGCTGGGCGCCCTCCTCGGCCGCCAGATAGACCGAGGCGAGGCCCAGCGGGCCACTGCGGCCGGGCAGGGGCCGGAGCACACTCCGCTGGGCCGCCTCGGCCACGGTGCGCAGCTGCACCATCTCCGCCGCGTGGCGCTCCCGCAGGTGGGCGAAGAACGTGACGATCGCCGAGATCAGGAAGAGAGCGGCGATCTGGTACATGTGATTGAGATCGGTGATGCTGGTGCGCGCCAGCGCCACGACCGCCTGGGCCACCACCGCCACCGCGCCGACGAACGCGGTCAGCCGCGGACCGGCGAACGACGCGGTGAGCGCCGGGGCCGCCACGAGGAACGGACCGAGGTGCACCTCGGGGGGCACGACGATGTCGACCACGGTCACGATCGCGATCAGTGCGAAGGGCACCGCGACGAAGGCCCGGGTCCGCCGGGTACCGCCCTGGAGTCCGTCCGTCGATTGCCGCACACCCATGGATCCGGGATACCGCATCGCACTCCTCGCCGCCCCTCCTGGGCGCAGGCCCCGGAGGGACCGCACCACAGGGACGGGCGCCCAGGCGCGCCTCAGTCGTCGAGCAGAGTGCCGAGCACCCGGCCGAAGACCCGTCGCCCCGCCCCGGCCAGCAGCGGATCGGTCCAGCGCGGCAGCAGCCTCACACGCAGCTCCTCGACCCAGATCACATGCGAGCCCGAACCGGTCGGGCACACGTCGATCGACGCCCGGCCGCGCACCAGGGAACCCCGCTTCTCCAGCCGGCACAGCCCCGCCCGGCCGGCGGCCGGCGGGGTCCACCGCACCACTTCCATCGGATCGTCGAAACCCAGCGGCCCCACGCCGGTACGGGCGACGAAGACCGTCCCCGTCCCGGTCGGCAGGCCCGCGGGGACGGTGACCGTGGTGAACGGAACGGTCCCGCCGTGCCGCTCCCAGTCGGTCACCCGTCGCCATGCCTCGGCGGCAGGGAGGGGGGTGAAGCGCTCTATGCGGAATACGGCCACACTCCGATCCTAGGACGTCCGCCGCCCGTGAGCCCGGGAACGGAAGGCGTGGCCCGCCCGGCGGACTACTCGTCCGCCGGCCCGCCCGCCACCACCAGGCCCGGCAGGTGCTCCTCGATCTCCTGCCTGACGCTGCCCGGCAGACCCGCGTCCGTGACGAAGGCATCGACCTCGTCGAGCGCCGCGAAGGAACTCAGGCCCACCGTCCCCCACTTGGTGTGGTCGGCCACCACGACGACACGCCTGGCCGCCTGCACGAAGCGGCGGTTCGTCTCGGCCTCCGCGAGATTGGGCGTGGAGAGTCCGGCCTCGACCGAGATCCCGTGCACGCCGAGGAACAGCACGTCGAAGTGGAGCGAGCCGATCGCGCGGTCCGCGACCGGCCCGACGAGCGAGTCCGAAGGCGTACGCACCCCGCCGGTCAGCACCACCGTGGCCGCGCCGGCCCGCGCGCCGCCCGCAGCCGTCGGCCGCTGCGCGCCGTGGAACACATCGGCGACCCGCACCGAATTCGTCACCACGGTCAGGCCCGGGACGTCCAGGAGATGCCTGGCCAGCGCGAACGTCGTCGTGCCGCCGGAGAGCGCGATCGCGCTGCCGGGCAACGCCATCCCGGCCGCCGTGCGCGCGATGTCCTCCTTGGCACTGAGCTCCAGCGTCGACTTGGCCTCGAAACCGGGCTCGTGCGTGCTCGCCTCGACGACCGGCACCGCTCCGCCGTGGACCTTCTCGATGACACCCTGGCGCGCCAGTGCGTCCAGGTCCCGGCGGATGGTCATGTCGGAGACGCTCAGCTTGCGGGTCAGCTCGTTGACCCTGACCCCGCCGCGCTTGCGGACGTCGTCCAGAATGAGCGCACGCCGCTGCTCCGCGAGCAGGTTCTGATTCTCGCTCAACGCCGGGCCCCGGTCCTTCGCTCTGTCCGCACGGTCCGGCAGCGGTCCTGCGGGACCCCCACATCCTCCCACGCACGCGTACGAGCCGTCCCACTGGGGAGATTCGGTGAGAGCCGGTGCGGCGGACGGCTCCCGTCGGCGATGGTGGTGACTGCGCGTCAGCCCAGCTCGTCCCGCGCGCACCAGCCCAGCTCGTCCCGGACGAACAGCCGCCCACCGGCCGTGAGCCGGAAGGACCAGAGAGCGAGTCACCGACATTGCCCCCTGCCCCCAAGGCCGAGGCCGCCCAGAGCAGCGGCGTCGCACTGGAACTGCTCGTCCACGGTGTCGGCGGAACCACTCCGCAGGAGATGCTCGGCGACCCGCGTACGACGAGGATCACGGGTGACGCCACGGCCGCCGTCCACCGGCGCACCGAGGACGTCGGAGCCGAACACCACCCCGAGCGCCACCGGGACGGGCCCATCGCCGAGGCCTACTGCTGGTCCAACCTCACCTCGGGCAACGGGTCCCGCGCCCTCTGGCTGCTGCTGCTCCCCTTCATGGTGGTCAACCTCGCCCACTGGATGCGGCCCGCCGCCCAGGGGCGCAGGAGGACGGTCCGGATCTACGGGGTGCTGGTGCGGCTCCTCGCGCTCAGCCTCACCGTGCTCCTGACCGCCGCGGTCTGCGAGGTCGCCCTCGACCTGGTGGCCTGGCAGTGCGCGGGGACGCCCGAGTGCTCCGTGCAGCGCTCCTGGCTGGGCTTCCTCTCCACGCGGCAGGACGGCTGGTTCGCCCAGCCCGGACGCCGCCTCGCCGTCGCGGCCCTGGTGCCCGCCGCCCTGGTGGGACTCCTCTGGTACCTGTCCAACCGCACCTGGGCCGCCTACGAGTCACAGCGCTCCCTGACCTGGGACGAACCGGACAGCGCGGAGACGGACGAGGAGGCGGACACGGACGAGGCCGCGCAGCCCGGCGGGCCCCTCGTCCGCCCGGCCCTCGGCAGGCCCGGCTTCTGGTACGGACGCAGGCTGGTGGCCCGGCTGCGCGCGGCGCACACCGCTGCCGGACTCCTCACGGTCGCGGCGGCGGTCGGCAGCACGGCGGCCCGGCACGACAGGGCCGCCGGCAGCCCCGTACCCCCGGTCGTCGGCGTCCTGTTCGAGACCGTCCTCGCCCTGTGCGGACTCGTCGTCGTCGCCGTGGTCTGCCACCGGGGGCGCAGCGAGCGGCGCCTCGACAACCGGCTCGACCGGGCCGTCACCACCTTCCTGCCCTGCGCCGCCCTCGCCCTGCTGCTCGGCGCGGTCGTGTACGCCGGCTGGTCACGCCCCGACTGGGTGTCCTCGGGTGCCCTCTCCGGAGAGGCCGTCTTCCGCACGCTCGCACTGGGCCAGGGCCTGCTCGTCTCCGTACTCGCCGTGGTGGCCCTGAGCCTGTACCGGCGTGCCCCCGAGCCGCGCACCACCCTCCACGGTCTCGGCGGCCCGGCGGTGGCCATGCTCGCCTGCGCGCTCGGCGGGGTGATGACCGGCGGGATCGCCCAGCGCGTGGCCGACTGGCTCGACGGCCCCGGCACGCCCGGCATGGGTGCGGGCGCGGACATAGAGGGGCCGCCCGTGCTCCTCAGCTGGCAGGCATCCGTCATCCCGGTCCTGCTGCTGCTCCTGCTCCCGCCCGTCATCTGGCTGGCCGTCCGCACCGTGCGCCGTGCCCGCAGGCTGGGGCCCGCCGTCGAGGCGGAGTACGAGGAGAAGAACCCCGAGCCCGGACGCACCCGGCGGATCGCCCGCACCCGGGCCACCGCGGCACTCACCGACTCCGCGCCCGGGATCCTCGGGCTGCTCTCCGCCGCCACGCTGCTGCTCGGTGCCGCAGCCGTGACCGGCTCCTGGCTCACCGGCGAGGTTCCCGGCCTCGCGACGGACGGCACGGGTCCGTTCGTCGAGTCGGCCGCCGAGACCGCCCAGTCGACCGGCTCCTGGATGACCGGTTTCGGCGTGATACTGCTCGTCACCTGGGGGCGCCGTGCCTACCGTGACGTCTCCGCCCGGCGCACCATCGGCATCCTGTGGGACGTGGGCACGTTCTGGCCGCGTGCCGCCCATCCGTTCGCACCGCCCTGCTACGCGGAGCGGGCCGTCCCGGACCTCTCGTCCCGCATGTGCGCCTGGACGGGGAGCACCCGCGGCAGGCTCGTCATCTCCGGCCACTCCCAGGGAAGCGTGCTCGCCGCGGCGGCGGTGTGGCAGCTCCCCGACACCGCCCGGCGCCGGGTCGCTCTGCTCACGTACGGATCCCCGATCGAGCGGCTGTACGGGCGCTGGTTCCCGGCCTACTTCGGCCGCGTCCCCCTCGAAGGGCTGCACCGGTCCGTCCACTGCTGGCGCAACCTCTGGCGTTCGACGGACCCCATCGGCGGCCCCGTCAGGATCGACGAGGGGCCGGGCCACGAAGTGGACCGGGGCCCGCTGAAGGACCCGCTGGTCCACGGCCGCACCGCCGAACACCCGCTGCCGGAACCCATCCTGGGGCACTCCGACTACCAGGCCGACCCGGTCTTCGCCGTCGAGCGTGCCGCGCTCCTGCAACGGCTCGAGCCCGTCGTGCCCCAGCAGGCGGGTACGGAGGGCCGGGACAGCACCGCTCAGGGAAGCGCCGGAAGATCCTCGGGGTAGAGCATGGTCAGGTCCTCGGTGGTCGGTTCGGGGAGCTGGGCGACGCGGCCGGCGTGCCGCTCCACCATCGACTCGAAGGTCTGACGGGCCGTTCGGCCGTTGCCGAAGGCGGGGCCCTTGGGAAGCGCCGTGAAGTACTTGAGCAGCGCTTCCCCCGTGCCCTCCGCAAGGCTGTACTCGTGCTCGTCGCTCTGCTGCTCGACGATCCGCAGCAGCTCCTCGGGCTCGTAGTCACTGAAGGTGATGGTCCGCGAGAAACGGGACGCCACACCGGGGTTGACGGTGAGGAAGCGCTCCATCTCGTGCGTGTACCCGGCCACGATCACCACCACGGCGTCGCGGTGGTCCTCCATCAGCTTCACCAGCGTGTCGATGGCCTCCCGGCCGAAGTCGCGGCCCGAGTCCTCGGGCGAGAGGGCGTACGCCTCGTCGACGAACAGGACCCCGCCGCGCGCCCGGTCGAACGCCTCCTGGGTGCGGATCGCGGTGGACCCGATGTGCTCGCCGACCAGATCGACGCGCGACACCTCCACGAGGTGGCCGTGCTCCAGGACACCGAGCGAGGCCAGGATCTCCCCGTACAGCCGGGCCACCGTCGTCTTGCCCGTGCCGGGGGAGCCGGTGAAGACCAGGTGCCGGCGCACCGACGCCGCCTTCAGACCCGCCAGCCGGCGGCGCCGGCCCACCTCGATCATGTCGGTCAGCGCCCGCACCTCACGCTTGACGCTGTCGAGGCCCACCAACGCGTCGAGTTCGCCCAGGACGGCGCCCGAGTCGCGCACCGGTTCGGCGGGCGCCGCGGGCACGGCGGCGGGCTCGGCGGTCCGCTGCCCGGGCATCGCGCCCAGCAGTCCGGGAGTGGTCTGCGTCGCCGTCAGGACCGGCGGGGGCGGGGGAGTGGCGCCGCGCAGGCCGCTCTCGTCGCTGGTGCAGTCCCGCGCCACCGGACCACCGGCGCTGCCGTCGCCGCCGGAGCCGTCGGCGAACTCGTATCCGCCGCGTGCGCACCGCTCGGTCCGGCACCGGGTCAGGGTCGAGCGGCAGCCGCCCATCACATGGAAGCCGTAGCCGTCGCTCCCCGTGACCCGGCAGCTGTCGAAGGTGCCCCGGCCCTCCGCGGAGACGTAGAAACCGGCCTCCGCGGGCGAGGTGACCGTGCACCTCTCGATGGTCGGGTCGGCGCCCTTGGTCACGATGACCCCGGTCTGCGCCGCGTCGATCGTGCAGTTGTTCAGTGTGCCGCCGCTGCCGTGGTCCCGGAACCACGCTCCGGTGGAGGCCTCGCGGATCCGGCAGTCGTCGAGCTGGGCGGTGGCGCCGTCGCTCACCGACACCGCCGTGTTGCGGATCTGGGTCAGATCGCTGTCCACGACATCCGCGCGTGAGCCCCGGTCGAGGACGAAGAGGGCGTCGGGCACATCATGGACGCGGCACGAGTCGAGTATCACCGTGGCCCCGTCGCTGACCCACACCGCCGGATAGTCACCCGTACTGTCGTGGATCTCGCACTGGTTGGCGTCCACACGGGTACCCGGATCCCAGACCGAGAGGCCGTTGCGGCCGAACCTGCGGACGGTGGAGCGGGTCAGGGTGAGGACCGAACGGGAGCGCAGGTCGACCGCGTTCTCCGGAATGTCGTGGATGTCGCAGTCCGCGAGCGTGAGAACCGCGTCGGTGTCCAGGGTGACCCCGTCGGCGGACGTACGGTGCACGCTGCAGTCCGTGAGGTGCGCGGTACCGCGGGAGGTGACCTGCACCCCGCTGCCCTTGATCTCGTACACCTCGCAGCCCACCGCCTCGAGGCCGCTGCCCTCCCCGGTCACGCTCAGCCCCGCGCCCGACGAGTGGTGCACGCGGCAGCGTTCGAGCCGGGGGTGCGCGCCGTCGCGGACCGCGACGCCGGACCGG
Source organism: Streptomyces sp. NPDC088746 (assembly GCF_044751065.1). Taxonomy (NCBI): domain Bacteria; kingdom Bacillati; phylum Actinomycetota; class Actinomycetes; order Kitasatosporales; family Streptomycetaceae; genus Streptomyces; species Streptomyces sp. NPDC088746. The sequence continues at coordinate 522,268 of NZ_JBIVLA010000003.1, read as the reverse complement.
CCCGCCGAGACGATCTCGCAGTCCTCGAACACGCCTCCGGCACCGTCGAGTACGGCGATGCCCACCCCGGCCGGGTTGTCGACCGTGCAGCGGCGCACGGTCGGCCTGGCGGCACCCCGCACCTCCATGCCGGCGGCCGACCTGGTCACGATGCGCAGGTCCGACAGCTCGGGGGTGCCCTCCTCGACGAGCAGCGCGGGGGCGGCCGAGTCCTGGCCCTCCACATGCAGGTCCTGGACGACGGCGGAGGCGCGGACGGTCAGGGGGACACCGTCGGCCGGCGCGATCCGTACCGAACCCGCGGATCCCTCGGGGCCGCGCAGCGTCACCGCGCGGTGGACGACGAGATTCTCCCGGTAGGTGCCGGGGGCGATCGTGAGGACGTCACCGTCCGCTGCGGCCTCCAGGGCTGCGGTGAGGGATGCGTATTCGCCCGTACGGCGCCGCCATCGCGATGTGCCGGTGTGCGTCACCTGGACCGTGCCCTGTGCCATGGTGCTGCTGTGCCCCCACCTCGTGCCGTGTGCGCTGCCTCGTGACGTGTCCCCAGGCGCCGCCGGTCGGCCGGCAGCCCTCTGGCCCGCCTGCCGAGGAGTCGGGCGGGCCGGTCCACCGTAGCGCGCGTGACGGGCGCGAGTTGACGGGTCGGCCGCCGAAGGCCACTGGTCAGCCGGATACGGGGGGAACCCGCGCCCCCGGGGTCAGCTGCCCGTACCCGTTCTGCCCCAGTCGGGGCCGACTTCGGCCCAGGCGCGGTCGAGCCGGGTGTACCGCCGTTGCATCATGCGCCATACGACGAGCCTGCGGGCGATTTCGGTCAGACCGCCCGCGATCAGCGTCGCACCGATGCCTGCGAGCACCGTGTGGGTGCGGGCCGTGGACATGTCCATGGGACGCATCGCGGGACGGCCCCGGTCGTCCGTCCAGATCTGGATCCGGGTGCCGGGCGCGGTCTCCGTGGACCCCGTCGACACGGTGCCGGTGCGTGCCGTACCGTCCGGGGCGAGCCAGTCGGCCACCACCGACGTACGCATGGAGCCCTCGGCGACGGCCGCCTCGGGGTCCTGGGCGAAGCGGGACGTGCCCGGGGCCGCGCGGACCACGACGGCGGCGGTCGGACGGCGTTGCTCGTGCTGGGTCCGCACCGTCTGCCGGAGTGCGTCGTCCGTGAGTACGCCGACCTTCCAGCCGAGGGCCGGTGCCGCCAGCAGCATCAGGAGCAGCGCGGTCAGCGCCACCCATGCCTCGTGCCGGTCGGTGGCCCGGCACACGGGATTGTGCCGCCACCGCCGGATTCCCAGAACCGCTCGCACAGTCATGCACCCCCTTCCCTGTCCGTGATAACCCGGGAGGGCGGCGATTACGTCCTCCGACGGCGAAGAGAGAGCAACCTCACGCCGCCAACGGCCCCCACGCCCGCCCGAGTTCCGATCCGCTCCGCCTCCGGTGCGCCGGGTGGTCAGCCGAGGATCCGCACCGGGTCCCCGGCCCGGATCACACCGGCGCCCTCCGGGACCAGGAGCTGGCCGAAGAGGAGGAGCTTCCCGTCCTGGCGGTGCCGGGCGAGCGTGCGCAACGGCTCCCTGCCCCGCTCACCGGTCCGCTGGTCGGTGGTCGTGATGACGCACCGTCCGCACGGCTTGGCGACACGGAACGCGACCTCCCCGATCGTGATCCGCTTCCAGTCGTCCTCGGCCCAGGGCGCGGTGCCGTCCACGACCACGTTCGGCCGGAACCGGTTCATCGGCAGCGGCCCCTCGTCCGGATGGTCCCCCTGGGCCACCAGCGAGTTGAGCGCGTCCAGCGAGGCACGCGTGGTGAGGAGCAACGGGAACGTGTCGGCGAGCGACACCGTCTCGCCCGGCCGGCCGAACTCCGGATCGACGGGTCTGCGGTGCGACGGCGCGTCGAGATGGACGAGCCGGACCTCCGCACCGAGCCGCGCGCCGAACCACGCGTGGGCGGCGTCCGCGGCCGGAACCGTCGTGACCTTGCTCCGGTGGAGCTCCGCGACGACCGTGCGGGCCGGGTCGGGCACCTCCACCGTCAGGGACGGGCTCCCGGGCGCCGACAGCACGAGTCCGCCGCCCGGCACGGGCTCGGCGGACAGCTGCGCCATGCGCGGCTGCTGACGCTGGGTGACGACCCTGCTCCCGCTGTCGATCAGCATCCAGCGGCGGTCGCCGGCGAGTCCCCACGGCTCGACGACGGCCTCGTCGGCGGCGCGGGCAGCCAGCGACTTGACCGGGTGGATGTGTACGGCACTGAGCGCGGGCGAAAGCATGCGCTCATCCTGCCAGCCGTCACCGACGACGGCAGGCGGCGTCCGTCAGTAGCCCCGGCTCTGGTACGGGCGGTTGTACGGATCCTCGTACGGCGACTGCGCGGGGGCGGGCACGGGCCGGGGCGACGCGGGACGCATCGCCTCGTAGCCCGTGCCGGGCCGCTGCTGCTGTTGCTGCTGGTAGCCGCGGGGCGCGGACGGCTGCTGCGGGATGTACGGCGCCGGCGCGTGCTGCAGCTGTGCGGGCTGCATCATCGGCGCCTGCTGCGTCCCGGCGTTCTGGTACTGCGGCTGCGCCGCCTGCTGCGGGTAGCCGTAGGACCCGGTGTGCTGCGACGGGGCCGCGGGCAGCGCCGGAAGAGCGGACGGCAGAGCCGGCAGGTAGCTGTTCCCGGTGTCGTAGGCGGCGGGAACCCGGATCGGCGCGATCTGAGGGGTCCCCCGCTCGGCGACGAGGGAGTCGTAGATCGGGGTGTCGGGGAACGACGGCGCGGCGTAGTAGCCGCTGCCGTAGGTGGAGCGGGGGGAGGTCATGACACATAAGTTAAGCCCACGATGTGCCGGTTGGGGAGCCCCAATCTTGGGCTTATCCGTTTTACGCCAGTTCTGGCGGCCTGACCTGCTAAAACATTGCCAAAGCTTCCGTTGACGGCGGGGGCTTTTTTTATGTCCTACGAGAAGTGGCGCACGTGCCGCGGAGGGCGGCACCTGCCCGGCCCTCGTCCGGAACGGTTCAGGACGTCCCGTCGGCGGTGTCCGGTTCGGGGTTCCAGTCCAGGAGCCTCACCTTCGCGACGGTGCGGACGTGGCGCCGCATCGCCGCGGCGGCGGCCTTGCCGCGCCGCTCCTCGATGGCGTCGAGGATGGCCTGGTGCTGGGTCAGGGACCGGCCGGGCCGCCGCGGCTGGCGCAGGGACTCGTGCCTGCTCTCGGTGATCTGGTCGGCGATGGACCGCATGAACTCCGCCAGCAGCGCGCTGTGGGCGGCCGCGGTCACCGCGGCGTGGAAGCGCCGGTCGCCTTCGACGCCGTGGCCGCCGTCGGCGATCTCCGCGGCCATGTGGGCGAGCGACGCCCGCAGCGCGGTCAGATCCTGCTCGGTGCGCCGCTCCGCCGCGAGTTCGGCGAGTTTGGTCTCCAGCGCCTCACGCGCCTCCAGCACGTCGGGCAGTCTGCGCCGGCGCTCGACGAGCCGCTCGACGGGTTCGGCGTCCAGCCCGTCCCCGAGGAGGTAGGTGCCGCCTCCGTGCCGCACCTCGACGAGCCCCTGCACCTCGAGGACGACGATGGCCTGCTTCACCGAGGCCCGGGAGACTCTCAGGCGCTGAGCGAGGTCGCGCTCAGGCGGAAGCCTGTCACCGGCCACCAGACCGCTCTCGGCGGCGAAGGAGCGCAGCCGGTCGAGCACTTGCTCGTACAGTCGTGTGCGCCCCATGGGCCGCAGTGCGTCGGACATCCCCTGCCCTTGTTCCGGAGGGCCCCCGCGCCCTCTTGGCACCGGCAGCGTAGCAGCGCCCAGTGGTCCGGAGGCTGAACCAATTCCTGCGCACCCCCTTGACGGCTGTTGCCGCGCCCCGGACTCTGAGTGCCGTCAACAGGCGAAGTGGCTCATCCACCAGACCAATGAGGGTCGGCCCAGGACAGGAGCCCGCAATGTCCGCGGAACTCATCTCTATCCTCGTACTCGTGGTGGTCTTCGTGATCGCCACCACCCGCTCGATCAACATGGGCGCGCTGGCCTTCGCCGCCGCGTTCGTGGTGGGGGAGCTGGTCGCCGACCTGGACGCGGACGGTATCTTCGCCGGGTTTCCCGGAGACCTCTTCGTCGTCCTGGTCGGCGTCACCTATCTGTTCGCGATCGCCCGGGCCAACGGCACCACGGACTGGCTGGTGCACGCGTCCATACGCCTGGTCGGCGGGCGCATCGCCCTGATCCCCTGGGTGATGTTCGTGATCACCGGGGCGCTGACGGCGATCGGCGCGGTCAGCCCCGCCGCCGTGGCGATCGTCGCACCGATCGCTCTGAGTTTCGCGGCCCGTTACGGCATCAGCCCGCTCCTGATGGGTGCGATGGTGGTGCACGGGGCGCAGGGTGGCGGCTTCTCCCCGATCAGCATCTACGGCTCGATCGTGAACGGCATCGTGGAGCGCGAGAACCTGCCGGGGAACGAGATCGCCCTGTTCCTCGCCTCGCTGGCGGCCAACCTGGTGATCGCCGGTGTGGTGTTCGTACTCTTCGGCGGCCTGAAGCTCGCCCGGCACCGTGCCGCGGAGGGCGACGACTCGCCCGGGCCTCCCGCGGACGAGGAGACCCCCCGGCTCGACGCGCCCCGGGCGGCCACCCTTCTCGCGCTGGTCGCCCTCGTCGTCGCCGTACTCGGCTTCGATCTGGACGCGGGCCTGACCGCCATCACGCTCGCCGTGCTGATCAGCGCCGCGTGGCCGGACACCAGCCGCAAGGCGGTCGGCGCTATCGCCTGGCCCACCGTGCTGCTCATCTGCGGCGTGCTGACCTACGTCGGCGTGCTCGAGGAGATGGGCACGATCAAGTGGGCGGGGGAGGGCGTCGGAGGCATCGGAGTACCGCTGCTCGCGGCGCTGCTGCTGTGCTACATCGGCGCGATCGTCTCGGCGTTCGCCTCCTCGGTCGGCATCATGGGCGCGCTGATCCCGCTGGCCGTGCCGTTCCTCGCGCAGGGAGAGATCGGGGCGATCGGAATGATCGCCGCGCTGGCGGTGTCGGCGACCGTGGTGGACGTCAGCCCCTTCTCGACCAACGGGGCGCTCGTTCTCGCCGCGGCGCCGGACGTCGACCGGGAACGCTTCTTCAAGCAGCTGATGGTGTACGGCGGGGTCGTCGTCGCAGTGGTGCCCGCCGCGGCGTGGCTCGTCCTGGTGGTGCCGGGATTCGGGTGACTCCCGGCAGACCGCCGCCCCCGGCTCTCCCCTTCCCGCCGTTCCGTCGATCGGAGTACGACGCGTGAATGCCCCCACGGCACTGTTCCCCGCACTCGCCGAGCGCGGTTCGCGGCCCGCTCTGCGGTTCGGGGACCGCACCCTGTCGTACGAGGAACTCGCGGCGTCGGCCGGCTCCCTCGCCGCGACCCTGGGCACGGCCCGCCGGGTCGCCGTATGGGCGACGCCGACCCTGGAGACCGCCGTCGGTGTGGTGGCGGCCCTCCTCGCCGGAGTGCCCGCGGTGCCGCTCAATCCACGGACCGGCGAGCGCGAACTGGCGCACATCGTGGCCGACAGCGCGCCGTCGCTGGTCCTCGCCGCGGCGGACGACGCACTCCCCGCCGCGCTGGACGGACTGCCTCGCGAGAACGTCGACGCGAACGCGGGCCCCGCGGGCGCACTTCCCGCCGAACCCGGCCCGGGGCACCCCGCCCTGATCGTCTACACCTCCGGCACCACAGGCCCGCCCAAGGGCGCCGTCCTGCCGCGGCGGGCCCTGACCAGCACGCTGGACGCCCTTCGGGACGCCTGGGAGTGGGACGCCGACGACGTACTGGTCCACGCGCTGCCGCTGTTCCACGTGCACGGGCTCATCCTCGGCATCCTCGGACCCCTGCGGCGCGGGGGATCGGTGCGCCACCTCGGCCGGTTCAGCACCGAGGGCGTGACACGGGAACTGAGCGCCGGGGCCACGATGCTGTTCGGTGTGCCGACCATGTACCACCGCATCGCCGAGGCTCTCTCCACGGGACCGGGTGACGCCGCGCTCGCCCGGGCGCTGTCCGGTGCGCGCCTGCTCGTGTCGGGATCGGCGGCGCTTCCGGCACGCGACCACGAGCGGATCGCGGAGGCGACAGGCCGGACCGTCATCGAGCGCTACGGGATGACGGAGACCCTGATGAACACCAGCGTGCGCGCGGACGGTGAGCCTCGCGCCGGAACCGTCGGAGTGCCCCTGCGCGGGGTCGAGTTGCGGGTCGTCGACGAGGAGGGCGAACCGGCCGGCACGGGTCCGGACGTCGTCGGCGAGATCCAGGTGCGGGGCCCGAACCTCTTCACCGAGTACCTCAACCGGCCCGAAGCCACCACCGAGGCGTTCACCGGGGACGGGTGGTTCCGCACCGGAGACATGGCGGTGCTCGATCCGGACGGCTACGTCCGCATCGTCGGCCGCAAGGCGACCGACCTCATCAAGAGCGGCGGCTACAAGATCGGCGCGGGCGAGATCGAGAACGCGCTGATGGAGTACCCCGGCGTGAGGGACGCGGCTGTGACGGGTGAGCCGGACGCCGACCTCGGCGAGCGGATCGTGGCGTGGATCGTACCGGAGGACCCTCGACACCGCCCTGGCGTAGCCGAGTTGGCCGACCACGTCGCTGCTCAGCTCGCCCCGCACAAGCGTCCGCGGACCGTGCGCTACCTGTCCGAGCTGCCCCGTAACGACCTCGGCAAGATCATGAAGCGGGCTCTTCGCGCGTGATGCTTCGCACGGACCGGCGTAGGGGCACAGGCCCCCGAACTCCCGTCGGAGCCCGGCCGGAGGACCCGGCACGGAACCCCTTCCCCTCTTCCCACGGAAAGGCAAGCCGTTGATCCATTCCCTCGTCGCCGGAGCCCGCCGCCTCAGGGTGCCGCGGACCGGACGCACCTCGATGGCGGCGGCCGCCACCATGCTGGCGGCAGCCCTCGCCGTCTCCGCACCGACGACCGACGCCGCGGGCGACACCGCGTCCGGGCAACGGTCCGGCTCGCGCGGCTGGTTCACTTCCTGGGCGAACTCGCAGCACGACCTCGCCCCCGCTCCCCTGCGTGACCAGACCGTTCGCATGGTCAGCCACCTCAGCCAGGGGGGCGACGCGCTCCGCATCCGGATCCAGAACACATTCGGCACGACCCCCCTCACCGTGGACGCCGCCACCGTGGGGCTCACGGACGGCAGGAGCGCCGCCACACAAGGGCGTCCCCGGCCCGTCACCTTCGACGGCCGGCCGGAGGCGGTCATACCGGCCGGCGGCGAGCTCTGGAGTGACGCCACCGCCCTGACGACCCACGCCCAGACGGACGTCGCGGTCTCCCTGTCCGTCTCCGGCACCGTCGTCCCGGGCCGGCACGGGGCCGCGTTCCGTACCAACTACCTCACCGCGCCCGGCACCGGGGACCACACCCGCGACACGAGTCCCGCCGCCTACACGGAGACGACCGAGTCGACCTACCTGGTCACCGCCGTGGACGTGCACAACCCGCGCCTGAAGGGCGGCCTCGTCGCCTACGGCAGCTCCGTGGTCGACGGCGTCGGATCCACCGACTGCGGCCCCGGCTGCACTCAGCTCGGCGCCAACCGCCGATGGACCGACGACCTCGCACGGCGGATCACCGCGGAGCTGCCCCCGACGGGCCGGCTCACGGTGGCGAACGCCGGTGTCAACGGCACCACCAGCGCACCCGACTGCCCGAAGCTCGCAGAACCCCTGCGCGGCCTGGACTCGGGAGCGCGCCTGCAGCGGGACGTCCTGTCCCTCCACGGAGTCACCGGGGTCCTCTACTACTACGGCACCAACGACCTGCCCGCCGGATGCGACGCCGGGCAGGTGCTGGCGAGCTACCGCGACACCTTCCGACGGCTGCACGCGGCCGGCATCAAGGTGTACGTCACCCCGGTGACCCCCCGGCCGGGCTACACCGACGAGCACAACAGGGTCCGCCACACCGTCAACTCGTTCGTCCTGAACCGGAACGACTGCGGTGGCACCTGCGACGGCATCATGGGTTTCGACCAGGTCCTGAAGGACCCGTTGAAGCCGAACGCCATCAACCCGCCCTACGACACCGGTGACGGTGTCCACGTGAACATCTCGGGACAGCAGGCCCTGGCCGACACGCTCTCGCTGCCGATGCTCGCGGCCTCGGCACATCGGTGACCCCCGTCCAGGTGTGGGCTCACCGCAGGCCCGGGGATTAGGTTGTCGGGAGACTCTCCGGGCAGCCGGACTCGTGATGGGGGCGAGCATGACCATGCAAAAGGGAACCAATGTCGCGGTGCCGGCCCGGACCGTACGGGTCGAACTGGGCCGGCGTACGTCGCCCGGGACACCGGACGTGGACGCCTCGGCACTCCTTCTCGTGGCGGGCAAGGTACGCAGCGACGCGGACTTCGTCTTCTACAACCAGCCGGAGCACGCGTCCGGAGCGGTGCGCCACGAAGGCAAGCAGACGTCGGCAGGCGCCGTCACGGAAAGCCTCGCCGTGGACTTCTCGCGCATGGAGCCGGCGATCGACCGTGTCGTGATCGCGGCCTCGGCGGACGGCGGCACCTTCGGCCGGGTGACCGGCCTCTACGTGCGGATCGTGAACCCGGCCGACGGCTCCGAGATCGCGCGCTTCGAGAGCGCGGACGCGACCGTCGAGACCGCGTTCATCCTCGGTGAGCTCTACCTGCGCCAGGGCGCCTGGAAGTTCAGGGCCGTAGGACAGGGATACGACACCGGACTCGCGGGCCTCGCGACGGACTTCGGCATCTCCGTCGACGAACCGCAGCAGGCGCCGCCGCCGCGGCAGCCGCAGAGGGCTCCCGAGCCGCCCTCCCGTCCTGCCGCCCCCACGCCCCCGGCCGCCCCGCCCGCCGTCCGGCTGACCAAGGTCACGCTGACCAAGGAAGCCCCCACGGTGTCGCTGTCGAAACAGGGCGGCACATCCGGAGCGCTGCGCGTCAATCTCAACTGGGAAGTGCGCAAGCAGTTCAAGGGCTGGGGCGCGAAGCTCGGCAGGGCCGTCGCCATGCACGCGGACCTGGACCTCGATCTCTGCGCGCTGTACGAGCTCACGGACGGCAGCAAGGGAGTCGTGCAGGCGCTGGGAAACGCCTTCGGCTCTCTCCGGCAGCCGCCCTACATCCACCTCGACGGGGACGACCGTACGGGCGCCGTCTCGTCCGGCGAGAACCTCACGGTCAACCTCGACCACAAGGACCGGCTGCGCCGTGTCCTGATCTTCGTCACGATCTACGAGGGCGCCCGGAGCTTCGCCGACCTGCATGCCACGGTCACGCTCCAGCCGCAGAACGGGGCGGCGATCGACTTCTCCCTCGACGAATGCACCGTGCCGTCCACGGTGTGCGCGCTCGCACTGCTCACCAGCGAGGGGGGAGACCTCACCGTGCAGCGCGAGGCCCGCTATCTCGTCCCCCAGCGCGGGGTCAGTCCCCAGCGGACCATCGACGCCGCCTACGGGTGGGGCATGAACTGGACACCCGGGCGCAAGTGACCCGCCGGGCTCAGGGCTCCGGCGCGGCCTCGGGACGGGCGTACGTACGCCCCTTCCAGGCCGCGCCGAGCCCCCGGTGGTGCTGCACCGCGGAGTCCACCGTCATCAGGAGATAGAGGACCGCGGTGAAGGGCAGCAGCGGTGCCAGCCACAGCGACTGCCGGTAGTACCCGAGCATCGGCATGTACGTCCCCGCCATCACCGCCCAGGCCGCCCCGCCCGCCGCCGCTGCCACCGGATCGCCCGTCAGCAGCCCCGCCACCAGCGTGACGGGCGGCGCGACGTAGACCAGGCCGAGGCCGAGGACCGTGCCCGCGAGCAGCGTGGGGCTGTGCCGCAGCTGCGCGTACGCGCTCCGCGCGACCATCGACCACAGGTCCGCCAGCCGGGGGTAGGGCCGCACACTGTCCACCCGGTCGGCGAGTCCCAGCCAGATGCGGCCACCGCTGCGGCGCACGGCACGCGCCAGCGACACGTCGTCGATGACCGCCGAACGGATGGACTCCGGGATCCGCGCCCGCTCGACGGCTCCGGCCCGCAGCAGTACGCAGCCGCCCGCCGCCGCGGCCGTCCGCGACGCCTTGCCGTTCACCCGGCGGAACGGATAGAGCTGGCCGAAGAAGTAGACGAAGGCCGGCACGACCAGACGCTCCCAGGTGCTCGTCACCCGCAGTCTGGCCATCTGCGAGACCAGGTCGAAACCGCCGGCGCCCTCGTTCCCGGCCGCGGCGACCAGTTCCCGCAGGCTGTCCGGCTCATGGGCGATGTCGGCGTCCGTCAGGAGCAGGAACTCGGGCTCACGCTGCCGGGCCAGCTCCATCCCGTGCCGCAGGGCCCAGAGCTTGCCCGTCCATCCCGGCTCCGGCTCACCCGGCGTCACCACGGTCAGCGGCAGCCCGCCGTACCGCTCGGACAGCGCCCGGGCGAGCCCGCCCGTGCCGTCGCCGCTGCAGTCGTCGACCAGGAAGACCTCCGCGTCACCCGGATAGTCCTGGGCGAGCAGGGAGGGCAGACTCAGCGGCAGGACCTCGGCCTCGTTTCGTGCGGGTACGACCACGGCCACCGGGGGCCAGCGCGTCGGATCCCCGCGCAAGGGCAGCCGCTGGTCGGTCCGCCAGAAGAAGCCCTGGCCGAGCAACAGCCACATCCACACGACCAGCGAACCCACGGCGATCCAGGCAACGGCGCTCATCCGTCGAAGTGTGCCCCACTCCGGCGGTGCCGCAAGGGCTGTCGACTATGGTGACCGGGTGAAGATCGCACTCATGGACTCGGGAATCGGCCTGCTCGCGGCAGCGGCCGCGGTACGCCGGCTGCGGCCCGACGCCGATCTGGTGGTGTCGTCGGATCCCGGGTCGATGCCCTGGGGGCCCCGTACGCCCGAGGACGTGACCCGGCGCGCGCTCGCCGTGGCCCGCGCGGCGGCGGCCCACCGGCCGGACGCTCTGATCGTCGCGTGCAACACCGCCTCCGTCCACGCCCTGCCCGCCTTGCGGGCCGAACTGGAGCCCGGACTGCCGGTCATCGGCACGGTGCCCGCGATCAAGCCCGCCGCCGCGGGTGGCGGCCCCTTCGCGATCTGGGCCACGCCGGCGACCACCGGGAGCCCCTACCAGCGCGGGCTGATCAATGAATTCGCCCACTCCGTGGACGTGACCGAAGTGCCCTGCCCGGGTCTCGCCGACGCGGTGGAGCACGCCGACGAGGAGGCGATCGACCGCGCGGTGGCCGCCGCCGCCGCCCTCACCCCCGCGGGGGTGACGGACGTCGTCCTGGGCTGCACCCACTACGAACTGGTGGCCGAACGCATCCGCGCCGCCGTGGAGAGCAACCGGCCCGGCCGCGCACCCCTCGTGCTCCACGGCTCCGCCGACGCGGTCGCCGCCCAGGCGCTCCGCCGTGTCGGGGCGGTGCCCGCTCCGTCGGCCGAACCGGTCGGCACTCTCACCGTCCTGCTCGCCGGACATGCCGGTGACCTGCCCGACCCCGCTCTGGCCTACGCCGAGGGCCTGCTGCTCAAGGCCGTCACCCCCGCGCTCTGAGCGCTCCCGGCGCCCCGCCGGGACGCACGCCCCCTCCCCGCGGCGTGGAACGTGGGTACGCTGCTGGGCATGACGGACCACCCCGGTAACACGTGGCACGGTTCGAGCCAGGCCGCGAGCACGGTCTGGACGGGACGGGCCACCAATCGCTTCCAGTGGCTGCTCGCGGCCATCGGCGCCGCATGTCTCGCGCTCGGCATCGAACTCGCGGTCGACTCGGCCTGGCACGGCGGGTTCGCCCCGCTGCTCATGTCCGTCATCGGCTGTGTCGCCGCAGGGCTCCTGATCCTCTTCGGAACCCTCGCCTTCGTCCACGTGGCCGTGAAGGTCGACGGCGACGCCCTCGAGGTGCGCTGCGGCCACGCCGGGCTGCCCCGGCGCCGGATCCTCCTCACGCATGTGGTGGGCGCGGACTTCGCCCCCAAGGTCACTCCGCGCCAGTGGGGCGGCTGGGGTTACCGCTGGCGCCCCGAGCAGGGCACGGCCGTGGTCGTGCGCCGGGGGGAGGCGCTGGTCCTCCGGCTGGGCGACGGCATGACCTTCACCGTCACGGTGGACGACGCGGAGGCCGCCGTACGCTTCATCCGGGACCGCCTGCACCTCCCCACCCCCGGGAAGACCACGGGGAGCTGAGCCGCCGGGGCACAGGACGGCAGGAGCGGCTGCCGCCCTCACAGCCGTCCACCGTAGACTCCGGCAGGTGAGCGCCACCATCACCACCGCCGAACCGCCGCCAGCCCCCGTGTCCCGCAGCAGGAAGCTGTGGCCGCGGCTCGTCCGGCCTGCCGCCGCCGTGCTGTCCGGTGTGCTGCTCTACGCGAGCTTTCCGCCCCGGCCGCTCTGGTGGCTGGTGCTGCCCGGCTTCGCCCTGCTGGGGTGGGTCCTGACCGCACGGCGGCTGCGGGCGGCACTGGGCCTCGGCCTCCTCGCGGGCCTGGGCTTCATGCTGCCCCTGCTGCACTGGACGGGGGAGGAGGTCGGCCCCGTACCCTGGCTCGCGCTCGCGCTGGCGGAGGCCCTGTTCATCGCCGTCGGCTGCGTCGGGATCGCCGCGGTCTCCCGGCTTCCGTACCGGCCCGTCTGGGCAGCGGGCGTGTGGACCCTGGACGAGGCGCTCCGCGCCCGTGTCCCGTTCGGCGGCTTCCCCTGGGGCAAAATCGCGTTCGGCCAGGCCGACAGCGCGTTCCTGCCGCTCGCCGCGGTGGGCGGAACCCCCCTGCTCACGTTCGCCGTCGTGCTGTGCGGCTTCGGGCTCCTGGAGGCCGCCCGGCAGGTCCGCCGCTACCGCACCACCGGCACCGTGCCCCGCTCCGCCGTCGTCGCCGCGGCCGTCACCGTGGCCGCCCCCGTCGCCGCCGCCCTGGCGGCCCTTCCGCTCGTGGACGACTCGCCCGAGGACGGCACCGCCACGGTCGCGGCGGTCCAGGGCAACGTGCCGCGCCTGGGGCTCGACTTCAACTCCCAGCGCCGGGCCGTCCTGGACAACCACGCGGAGCGCACGGAACAGCTCGCGCGGGACGTCAAGGCCGGGAAGGTACCCCAGCCCGACTTCGTGCTGTGGCCGGAGAACTCGTCCGACCTCGACCCCTACCGCAACGCCGACGCCCGCGAGGCCATCGACCGGGCCGTGCGGGCCATCGGTGCCCCCACCGTCATCGGCGCCGTCCTCACCCCCGACACCGGACCCCTCCGCAACACCCTGATCGAGTGGGACCCGGAGAGCGGCCCCGTGGACACCTACGACAAGCGGCACATCCAGCCGTTCGGCGAGTACATGCCGATGAGGTCGGTGGCACGGATCTTCAGCAAGGACGTCGACCGGGTGCAGCGGGACTTCGGCCCCGGCAGCAAGGTCGGCGTGTTCGACCTGGCGGGCACGAAGGTCGGGCTCGTGACCTGTTACGAGGCCGCGTTCGACGACGCCGTACGCGACACCGTCAAGGACGGCGGACAGCTGATCGCCGTGCCGAGCAACAACGCGACCTTCGGGCGCAGCGAGATGACCTACCAGCAGCTGGCGATGAGCCAGGTGCGGGCGGTCGAGCACGGGCGGTCCGTCGTCGTGCCCGTCACCAGCGGTGTCAGCGCCGTGATCCGGCCGGACGGGACGATCGTGGAGAAGACGAAGATGTTCACCCCGGACGCCCTGGTCGACGAGGTGCCGCTTCGCTCCTCACTCACCCCCGCGACCCGTCTGGGCACCCTGCCCGAAGGCATCCTGGCGCTGCTCGCCGTCGCCGGTCTCGGCTGGGCGACAGCCCGCTCGGTGCGCGCGAGGAAGGTCCGGCAGGACGGGTCGGCCGGTCCGGAGGACGTGCCGGCCGCCACGTAGGCTCGGGCGCATGGCTACTCCAGACTTCATCCGCGACATCCGTGCCACCGCCGGCCACCAGCTGCTCCTGCTGCCAGGAGTCACCGCCGTCGTCTTCGACGACCAGGGCAGGGTGCTGCTCGGCCGGCGGTCGGACACCGGCAAGTGGTCGGTCATCGGCGGGATCGGCGAGCCGGGCGAGGAGCCCGCGGCGACCGCGGAGCGCGAGGTGTACGAGGAGACGGCGGTGCACTGTGTCGCGGAGCGGGTCGTGCTGACCCAGGCGCTGAAGCCGGTGCAGTACGCCAACGGCGACCGCTGCCAGTACGTCGACATCACCTTCCGGTGCCGGGCCACCGGCGGCGAGGCGCGGGTGAACGACGACGAGTCGCTGGAAGTCGGGTGGTTCGACGTCGACGCGCTGCCGCCGCTGAGCGAGTTCTCGGTCTTCCGCATCAAGCAGTCCCTCACGGACGGCCCCACCTGGTTCGAGCGGACTCCCGAGGTCTGACGGGCCCGGCTCCCCCGGCGGAGACGGGCCCTTCGGCGCGGCCGGTTCAGACGCTACGGGCGTCGGCGGGCAGCGTCGCGGTGTCCGCGGCCTGCCGGCCGGTGTCCGGCTCGATGTCGGCGAGGTCCCGGCTCCTGGTCTCCTTCGCGCAGACGATCGCCAGCACGGTGAGGAGCGAGGCGGCGATGACGTACAACGAGATCGGCGTCGAGCTGCCGAAGTCGGCGAGCAGCGCCGTGGCGATGAGGGGCGCCGGGGCGCCCGCGGCGACCGACGAGAACTGGGCGCCGATCGACGCGCCCGAGTAACGCATCCGCGTCGCGAACATCTCCGCGAAGAAGGCCGCCTGCGGCGCGTACATGGCGCCGTGGAAGACCAGCCCGACGGTGACGGCCAGCAGCAGACTCCCGAAGCTCCGGGTGTCGATCAGTGCGAAGAACGGGAACATCCACAGCGCCACACCGATGGCGCCGACCAGATAGACGGGCCTGCGCCCCACCCGGTCGGACAGCGCCCCCCACAGCGGGATCACGGCGAAGTGCACGGCGGACGCGACGAGTACGGCGTTGAGCGCCGTCTGCTTGCTCAGGTCAGCGGATGTCGTCGCGTACACGAGGATGAACGCGGTGATCACGTAGTAGCTGATGTTCTCCGCCATCCGCGCGCCCATGGCGATCAGCACGTCGCGCCAGTGATGCCGCAGAACCGCGACCAGAGGCATCTTCTCGGCGGGGGCGGCCGTCGCCTTGCGCTGCTCGGCCTGGGCCAGTGCCGCCTTGAAGACAGGCGATTCATCGACGGAGAGACGAATCCACAGACCCAGGATCACGAGCACCCCGGAGAGGAGGAAGGGTATCCGCCAGCCCCACGCCTCGAAGGCGGACTCGGACATGAGCGCCGTGAGGGCGGAGAGCACCGCGGTCGCGAGCAACTGGCCTGCGGGCGCCCCCGTCTGGGGCCATGACGCCCAGAACCCCCGCCGTTTCGCGTCGCCGTGCTCCGACACGAGCAGCACGGCACCGCCCCACTCGCCGCCGAGGGCGAACCCCTGCACCAGCCGCAGGACGGTGAGCAGGACGGGTGCGGCGGAACCGATGGTGGCGTGCGTCGGCAGGAGCCCTATCGCGAAGGTCGCGCCGCCCATCATCAGCAGGCTCAGCACCAGCAGTTTCTTGCGCCCGAGCCGGTCGCCGTAGTGCCCGAACACCAGGGCCCCGATGGGGCGGGCGGCGAAGCCCACGGCGTAGGTGAGGAAGGACAGGAGAGTACCTACGAGCGGGTCGGACCCGGGGAAGAACAGCTTGTTGAAGACCAGCGCGGCGGCGGAGCCGTAGAGGAAGAAGTCGTACCACTCCACCGTGGTCCCGACGAGGCTCGCGGCGACGATGCGGCGGAGGTTGGACGGCGGTGGGGGAGCGGTTGCTGGGGCGGCCATGGATACCACTTCCGGACAGTTGGCGGGGACGTTTCCGTGTCGCCATACCGTAGGAAGGGGCAGGTCAGGGGCGTATGTGGCGGGACACCATAGTTCGGGTGAACGGTGTGCGGGCGGACGCCACTCCGACGGTGCGCCCACCCCTCGGCAGCTCGGCCTCGGTGGGCGGTCAGCGCGCCTCGGCCGTCATCGCGTCGATGAGCAGGTGGTCACCGGCCGAGGCGCGGCTCCACGTCGACGACGGCAACTGCCTGAGCTGGGCGAGTACTACGTCAGCCGGCAGGCCCCCTCCATGGGCCGGGATGCCATAGGAATCCCCTATAGCACCTGCTGACATTTCGTCTTTGCCTCTCATTCTTTTCCGGACGTACCGTGAAGCAGCTCGACGAGGTGCCCACCGCGAATTCTTCGAAGAATCGCGTTGTGTGCGCGCCGATATTTCTCCCGTCGAGCGGTCGATACGTACATGAGAGGACCGGTGGCATGGCCACGATCGAAAATGGACCGGGAAAACGAGAACTCGCGGGAAAGCGGGCTCTGGTGACGGGCGGGTCCCGCGGGATCGGAGCGGCCGTCGTGCGCCGGCTCCTCGACGCGGGGGCGGAGGTGCTCACGACCGCGAGGTCGGCGACGAGTACGGTGCCGGAGGGGGCCACGTTCGTGGAGGCCGACGTGCGCACCCGGGCCGGTGCGGAGGCGCTCGCCGAGGTCGCCCACGATGTGCTCGGCGGGGTGGACATCCTCGTCCACAACGCGGGTGGGGGGCAACCGCACAAGGGTGCTCTGGCCATCCCTGACGAGGAGTGGCAGGACGCGCTGGACCTGAACTTCCTGGCGTCGGTGCGGCTGGACGCGCTGCTGGCACCGGGGATGCGGGAACGGCGTTCAGGGGGGATCGTGCATGTCTCCTCGGCCGCGGTCCCCACCGTGGCACCACCGTTCCTGCACTACGTGGCGGCGAAGGCGGCCCTGGAGCACTACAGCCGGGGACTCGCATCGGAACTGGCCCCGTTCGGAATCCGGGTCAACACCGTGTCTCCCGGCAGAACCGCCACCCCCGGCGGTGAGGCGACGCGGGAGCAGTGGGCGCGGCTGGGCCAGGGGCCGGGCCAGGACAACACCAGCCCTCCGCTGGGGCGCGACGGACGGCCCGACGACATCGCCCACGCGGTGCTGTTCCTCATGTCCGACCGGGCGAGCTGGCTGACCGGGAGCAATCTCGTCGTGGACGGTGGTGAATTCCCCCGAGGCTGACGCCTGGGGAACTCCTGGGAACTCCGCACTGCCGATTTCGGCAGGAATGGAATTCAGCGGGGCCCCGCTCTCCATTCAGCTGTCAGAACACCGCTGAGAAGGAAGCGGAATCGGACCAGTTCTCCTCACGCAGGAGTTCGAGGAGAGCCGTCTCAGCCGGGCCGGCGCCGGCCCGGACCACGGCGATGACCGGCTGGGACACGACAGGGAACACCGGGCGGACGAGGTGCTCGTGCCCGTGCGGCACCGCGGAGGCGGGGGCGAGCGTCACCCCCAGTCCGTGGGCGGCCCAGCGCACCGCCGTCGCCGTCTGGGAGACCCGGGCGACCGTGGTCGGGGTCAGATCGTTGTCCCGCAGCACGTTCAGCAGCACGCCGTCGAGCGCGCTGTCCCGGTCGAACCGCACCCACGGCTCCCCCTCCAGTTCGCGCAGCTCGACCCGGTCCGCGGCGAGCAGCCGGTGGCCGGCGCCCAGCACCACGACGAACTCCTCGTCGCCCAGGTGGTGGGCGTCGGCGGGGCTCTGCTCGCAGGCCGCCATGAGGGCGAGGTCCAGAGTGCCCCGGCGGCCCAGCCGCTCCAGCTCGACGGAGCTCGGCTCCTCGAAGACGGTGACCTCCAGGCGTGGGAAGCGACGACGCAGCGCACTCAGCGCGCCCGGCAACTGCCGGGTCCCGAAGCCCATCTGCACCGCTACCACCAGCTCACCCACCAGCTCGTCGGCGCCGGCCCGTGCTGTCGCCCTCGCCCGCCGCGACGCGTTCACCGCGGCCTCCGCCTCCCGCAGGAACGCGCGGCCGACGACGGTGGGCACCAGCCCGGTCGGCGTACGGGCGAACAGCTCCACGCCGAGTTCCCGCTCCAGGCCGCGGATCTGCTGGGACACCGACGGCTGGGCGACGCGCAGCAGTTCCGCCGCCGCCGTCACCGAGCCCTCCTCGGCAACGGCCAGGGCGTACTCGTACTGACGAAGGCTCATCCGCTCCCGCCCCCTCCCCGCGGCGGGCCACGGCCCACCTTGTCGTGGTGATGGGATCTGCAACACGGGAGGCGGCGCGTTTACTCCGACGGGCGGATCCATCCGGTCGCCCGACCGTACGGAATGGAGCCCTCTGACTACGGCTTCGGGGTTCCGGATCCGGATGCCCGCCGGGGGAGCAGCAGCGGGGTCGTCAGCACGAGGACGCCGGCCAGGCCGATGGCCGTACGAGGGCCGAGCAGGCTGCCCAGTACTCCCCAGAGGGCCGTCAGGAGCGCGGCCGACGTTTTGGTCGTCACCGCCCAGGCGGACAGGGTGCGGGTGACCCGGTCCGTGGCGGTGCGCTCCAGGCGCCAGGTGGCGTGGACGGGATTGAAGACGGCGCAGCAGAAGATGAGCCCGAGCTCGACCCCCATCACCAGCAGCAGCCCGCCGGTGCCCGGCCCCAGGAAGGCCAGGCCGACGGGCCAGACCGCGCGCAGCGTCCCCGACATGACCAGGACCTGATGCTGCCCGAACCGGGTGGCCAGCGGCCGGGCCAGCCGTGAACCGAGCAGCCCGCCGACCGCGGGAGCGGCGAACGCGAGGCCGTACTGCCACGGCGCGAACCCGAGCCGGCCGAGCATGAGAACGGCCAGCAGCGGCTGGGTGGCCATCACCAGGCCGTTGAACAGGGCGGTGTTGAAGAACAGGGCACGCAGCGCCGCGTCCGCGAGGATGTACCGCCAGCCGTCGAGCAGGTCCCCTGCCCGCATACGGGCGGCCTCCCGTCGTCCGGGCAGCGGCTCGTGCCCGCCCGTCGCGCGGATGCCCAGGGCCGAGAGCAGATAGCTGACCGCGTCCGCCACCAGCGTGGCAACGGGACCGAGCAGCCCGATCAGCGCTCCGCCCAGCGGCGGTCCGATGATCGTGGTCGTCCAGTTCGTGGACTCGAACCGGGCGTTGGCGACCAGCAGGTCCCCGGGCGGCAGGAGCGTCTTCAGGTACGCGCCCGAGGCGGCGCGGAAGGTGATGTCCGCTGCCGAGACGACCACCGTGACCAGCAGGAGCTGAACGAAGGTGAGCGCGCCGAGCGCGAACGCGGCGGGGACCGTCAGCAGCGCCGCGAACCGGACCAGGTCCATCGTGATCAGCACCGGCCGCTTGCGGCGGAACTCCACCCACGGGCCGAGCGGCACCGCGACCGCCGCGCCCACCGCTGCCCCCACGGAGGACAGTGCCGCGACCTCGGCCGGTCCGGCGTGCAGCACCTGGACGGCGATCAGCGGGAACGCGCCGAAGGCGAGCCACGTGCCGAGCGCGCTGGTTCCGTACGCTCCCCAGAGCCACCCGAACCGCCGGCCCAGCCGGTGCCCGCTCTTCATGCCCGGCTCTCGCCCTTCTCCCGTACAACCGATCCGCGATCGATGTCATCAAAGCGGGCCCTGTGAACGGGGGTCAAACAACCGCAGGGCCGCAAGCCACAACCAACAGTTGTGGCCGTAGGGTGTCCGGCATGGATCTCGATGCCGTCCGGACCTTCGTCGCCGCCGCCGACGCGGGTCAGTTCCAGGAGGCCGCCACCGAGCTGGCGGTCACCCAGCAGGCCGTCTCCAAGCGCATCGCCGCGCTGGAGCGAACCCTCGGCGTACGGCTGTTCACCCGCACCGCGCGCGGAGCCGGGCTCACCATCGACGGGCAGGCGTTCCTGCCCCATGCCCGCGAGCTGCTGCGCGTCGCCGAGCGCGCCGTCGCGTCCGTGCACACCGGCAGCCGTCCGCTGCGCGTCGATGTGATCAACTCACGTGGTGCGGTATCGGGCCTGATGCGCGACTTCCACCGGGCGCATCCCGAGATCGACCTCGACGTGGTGATGCTCTTCGAAATCGAGACGGCCGTAGCCGCCATCCGGTCCGGTGCGATCGACGCGTCCTTCCGCGCCGTCGCCGCGCCCGGCCGGCCCCTCCCGGAGGACATCGAGTCCGTCCGGGTGCTCGACGAGCCGCTCGAACTCCTCACGGGCCCCGGCCACGCGCTGGCGGGCGCCCGGTCGGTTACCGTCGCCCAGCTCGCCGGTCACCGCATCTGGATGCCCGGCATCGTGCCCGGTACGGAGTGGGCCGCGTACTACGACGACCTCGTGGCCGGGTTCGGCCTCACCATCGAGGCGACCGGCCCCAACTTCGGCTCCGACGCCCTCCTGGACACCGTCGCCGACACTCCGGCCCTGGCCACCTTCATGGGAGGGCGGACGCGCCTCGTCTGGCCCGCCGGCCACGGCCTGCGCCGCATCCCGGTGACCGGCCCGACGCCCGTGTACCCGCACTCGCTCCTCTGGCACCGCGACAATCCCCACCCGGCGCTGGCCACCCTCCGAGCTCACCTCGCCTCCGGCGCGACCGGCCATGGTGCGGCCGGGACCTGGGCGCCGGACTGGGTGCTTCCCCACTGAACGCCGCCGCGTGGTGAGGCCGACGAGCCTGACCGCCGGTTTGCCCTCCCGCCGGAGTGCGACCTCTGGGGACGAGCGGCGGGCCGACACGACCACGATTCTAATACCGGTATAGTTTGACCGGTATAGTTGTTGGTTCCGTGAGGAAAGTGGCACATGATCGAGATCCTGAACCCCGCCCTGCTGGCCCGAGCGAAAGACACAGGGGCCCTGGTCGCGGACATCCTGCAGACGCTGAAGGGCCGGAGCACGGTCGGGACGAATCTCCTGGACATCGACCGGTGGACCAAGGCGATGATCACCGAGGCGGGAGCGCAGTCCTGCTACGTCGACTACGCGCCGTCCTTCGGACGAGGTCCGTTCGGCCACTACATCTGCACGGCCGTCAACGATGCCGTGCTCCACGGCCGGCCGCGCGACTACACACTCGCCGACGGGGACCTGCTCACGCTCGACCTCGCCGTCTCCAAGCGAGGAATCGCGGCGGACGCCGCGATCAGCTTCGTCGTGGGCGATGCGCGGCCCCCGGAGAGCATCGCGATGATCAGGGCGACCGAGCGCGCTCTGGCCGCAGGGATCGCCGCCGCCGGGCCCGGAGCCCGTATCGGCGACATCTCCCACGCCATCGGCACGGTCCTCGGTCAGGCCGGATACGAGGTCAACACCGAATTCGGCGGGCACGGCATCGGGTCGACGATGCACCAGGACCCGCACGTCGCGAACACCGGACGGCCCGGCCGTGGATACAAACTGCGTCCGGGGCTGCTGCTGGCGCTGGAGCCGTGGGTCATGGCGGACACCGCGAAACTGGTCACCGACGCCGACGGGTGGACGCTCCGAAGTGCGACGGGCTGCCGGACGGCACACAGCGAGCACACGATCGCCATCACCGAGGACGGAGCGGAAATCCTCACGTTGCCGAAGCTGTCGCAGCCGTAGGGCTGAAACCCCGGGGCCCCTCCTCCCGTTGCGGTGAGCACACACAGCACCATCAAGGACGTCGCGGCGCGAGCCGTCGTCGCACGGGCGAGGCCGTGACCCGGCCCAGGGTCACGGCCTCGCCCGTACGGCTTGTCCATGGGTCAGGCGTACGGGGATCCGTCCAGGGGCTGTTCAGGGACCGGGCCGCCGGGCCGGAACCGCTCGACACCGACGATGTGCCGCACCTTGAGCGGGCGCACGATCACGGCGACCCGCTGCTCCTCCGGCATGAGCCACTCGAACCGCTCGCTGCCCAGGTACTTCTGTGCCAGCCGGTCCATCCGTGTGTGCGCCTCCTCGCCCTCGATGAAGCGGGCCACCACGCCGCTGATCTGTACGCGGTCGAAGGGATCGGCGGCGTCCGCGTGGGAGAGGTAGACGCGCGGGTCGCGGCGCAGGTTCTCCTCCTTCACCCGGCCCACCGAGGTGTTGAAGGCCAGCTCGCCCTGGCCCTCCAGGTCCACCCACATCGGGCTGACCTGCGGCGCGCCGTCGGCGAACACGGTGCCCACGTACCAGATGTGGGGAGCCTGCAGCCGGGCACGGACGGCTTCGTCGAAGATCGCAGTCATCCTTCGAGGCTACCAACCATGATCGACAGGACGTTCCCGCACCCGGCCGCCGTGAAAGGACGCGAGGGCACGGCTGTGCGTCTGCGACGAACTCATCGAACGCCCAAGATCAATGGGTGTGAGCGCGTGGGGCTCTGATGGCGGGTCACGCCGGATCGGGTCACGTGGTGGGAGGGCCGCATCACACCGGTCCGCGCTGTGTATTCTGCCCAAGGAACTCGAAGTTAGGTTAGCCTCGCCTAGGTTCGGACGGGGCGGGTGTCCCGGCCGGACGTGCGCGTACGTCGCTCCCGCGATGGGGCGTCGTGACCACCATCGCCGGTGCTGACCCCGCAGCCGGTGTCCATCCCCTCAGGAGTCCTCCCATGAACCAGCAGACCTTGACGCCCGAGCGTGTTCGCGCCGACGTCGCGGAACTGATCGGCTGCGACCCCGCCGAGATCGAGCTCGACGACAACCTGAACGACCTGGGGCTCGACTCGGTGCGGACGATGGTCCTGATCGAGCGCTGGCGCGGAGCGGGGGCGGACACGCTGGAGTACCCCGACCTGGCCGAGCAGCCCGAACTGGGGCACTGGACGGAGCTCCTGACGGGTGGCGCCGCATGAGCCTGGCCGACCACCGGAGCCGTCACCTGGACCGGATCGCAGAAGTCCGTGCCGGCCGCCGTGCCGAGAAGGTGGGCTACCCGATCGGCATCCGGGAGACCGAGGTGGTGCGAACCGCCATGGTCGGGGCCGGTCTGCTGCGGGTGACCCTCGGCGGGAAGGGCACCGAGGGGTTCGAGGCGCATGCGCCGGACGAACACGTGAAACTGCTCTTCCCGGATTCGGACGGCACCCTGCGACTGCCGGAGCCGAACGGGACGATGCTGCGCTGGGCGGGATCGGTGCTCCGTTCGCGTCAGTACACGGTGCGGCGCTACGACCCGGTCTCGGGCGAGATCGACATCGACGTCGCCCTCCACGACGGTGGCCTCGCCTCCGACTGGGCGCGCGAGGCCCGGCCCGGCGCGGTGATGCATCTCGCGGGTCCGCCCGGCGGGCTGATCGTCCCGCACTCCTACGACCGGTATCTGCTCGCGGGCGACATCACGGCCCTGCCCGCCATCGCGCGCCGGCTGGAGGAGCTGCCCAGGAGCGCGAAGGGCTGGGCGTTCGTCGAAGTGCCCGACGCCTCACAGGAGATCGAGCTCTCCGCGCCCGAAGGTGTCGAGGTGAGCTGGCTGCACCGCGACCACCGGACCGCCGCGGCCGACGAGGCCTTCGTGCGGGCCGTGACCTCGGTGACCGTGCCCGAGGGTGAGCGGGTGTACGTGTGGGTCGCGGGGGAGGCGGGGCAGATCAAGCCTCTGCGCCGCTGGGTCCGCGACGAGCTGGGGCTGGACAGGGCCGACCACGACATCACCGGCTACTGGAAGCGCGGGGTCGCCGACTTCGACGAGGACGACCACTGACCGACGGGCAGGTCAGAGGGCGGACTTGCTGCCGCTCCGGGGTGTCTTGATGAGAATTTTTGAACTAAGGTAAGCCTTACCTAAATTTCGAGGAGCATTGATGTCCATACGCAGAACCTCCGGTCTCGTCGGCGCCGTGTCGCTGGCCCTGATCCTGACCGGGTGCGGGTCCTCGTCCGACGGCGAGAGCGGGTCGGACGCGTCGGGAGAGGCCAAGACCCGGGTGTTCGCCGCGGACAACGGGAAGATCACCATTCCGGCGGACCCGAAGCGTGTGGTCGCCACCGGCTACGCCGTGCCCGCCCTGATCGAGGCCGACGCGCCCCTCGTCGGGATCTCGTCGTGGAAGCGCGGCGAACCGATGATGAGCAAGGAGGACCTCGCCGAGTACAAGAAGCTCACCAAGGTGGCGGGTGAGCAGGCGGCCGAGACCAACTACGAGGCCATAGCCGAGGCCGAGCCCGACCTGATCGTCATCGGTGTGCCCGCACCCGTGCTCGGCGACATCGACGTCAAGCGGCTGGAGACCATCGCGCCCGTCGTGGCGATCGGCCCGACCCTGCCGTCCGCCTGGCGCGACCTGTCCCGCAAGCAGGCCGACGCGGCCGGCGCCCTGGGGAAGTTCGACGCCGGTCAGAAGGCGTACGAGGCCAAGGCCGCCGAGCTGGCCACGAAGTACAAGGACGTGCTGCCCCAGCTCAAGCTGGGCCACGTCGGAGCGTACGGCGAGGTGGCCAAGGGCAACTTCCACCGGGAGTTCGGTGGTTCGTGGGGGACCAACGTCGCCGAGGACGTCGGCGCGACGTACTACGGCAAGGTCAAGAAGCCCGGCAAGGGATCGAGCGCGGTCAGCGAGTACCCCTCCCTCGAGGAGCTTCCGGCGTCGCTCGCCGAGGCCGACGCCATCACGTACTCCGTCAACGCCGACGGCACCGTCTCCGAAGCGGTCCAGTACGTCCTCGACTCCAAGCTGTGGAAGAACCTGCCCGCCGTCAAGGCCGGCAAGACCTTCCCGCTCCGTTACACCGAGGCCGCGACCTACGGGTCGGCCATGAACACCCTGGACGCGATCGACACGTCGTTCGCTCCGCTGCTGAAGTCGTGACCGTCGCGGGTCGCGCGTCGGGACCGGTGGTGAAGACGCGGGCCGCCCTGCCGCAGATCGGCCTGCTCGTCGGGGGACTGGTGCTGCTGGCGGTGGTCGCCGTGCTCAGCATGGGCGTCGGCGCCCGCCCGGTCCCTCCGGCCGAGGTAGTCCGCGCGCTGCTGGACTACCAGGGCACGGACGATCACGTGATCGTCCGTGACGTCCGGGGGCCCCGTTCGCTGCTCGCCGTCGCGGTGGGCGCCGCCCTCGCGGTGTCGGGTGCGCTGATCCAGACGCTGGCCCGCAATCCGCTGGCCGAGCCCGGCATCCTCGGGGTCACCGCGGGTGCCGGGTTCGCCATCACCGTCGGCTCGGCGCTCGGACTGGCCGCCGGGCAGGCGGGCCAGCTCGGCTTCGCCGTCATCGGGTCCGTGCTCGCGGCGCTCCTGGTGGCCGCCGTGGGGCGCCGCTCACCGCTCCGTCTCGTACTCACCGGAGTAGCCCTGACCGCGGTGCTGAGCGGCGTCGCCCTCGGCCTGCGGCTGATGCTCCCGGACGTCTTCGACATGTACAGGTTCTGGTCGGTCGGATCGCTGGCGGCCCGCGAACAGGCCCCGCTCGCGCTGCCGTCGGCCGCCATCGTGGTCTGCCTCGCCGGCGCGCTGCTGCTCAGCAGGGCGCTCAACGCCCTGGCGCTCGGCGAGAGCGTGGCGCACACCCTGGGTGCGGGCGTGGGCCGGGTGCGGGCCGCCGCCCTGGTGCTGATCACCGTGCTCTGCGCGGCGGCGACGGCGGTGGCCGGACCGATCCTTTTCGTCGGGCTGATCGTGCCGCACCTGGTACGCAAGCCGGCGGCCGGCTCGGTCCCCTGGCTGATCCTCTACTCGATGGTGGTGGGCCCCGTCCTGCTCCTGATCGCCGACATCGGCTCCCGGCTGCTGCTGCCGACCGGCGAAGTGCCGGTGGGCATCGTGACCGCCTTCCTCGGGGGCCCGATGCTGATCTGGGCCGTCCGGCGCTACGGGGCGGGATCGCTGTGAAGACACTCGGACTGAGAATCGAACGTCGTACGACCGTACTTGTGTCGGTCATGACCGTCCTGATGCTGGGCCTCGGACTGCTCGGCCTCTGCTACGGCGCCTCCTGGGCCTCCCCGGCCAAGGTGTTCGCCGTGCTGACCGGCGCGGAACACTCCGTGGTCATCTCGGACTGGCGGCTCCCGCGCGTGCTGGCCGGGCTCGTCTTCGGCGCCGCACTCGGTGTGGCGGGGGCGATCTTCCAGAACCTCACCCGCAACCCGATGGGCAGCCCGGACGTGATCGGCCTCGACGCCGGCGCCTACACCGGTGCCCTCGTCGCCCTCACCGTACTCTCGGGCACGTCCGTACAACTGGCCGCCGGCTCCGTGCTCGGCGGACTGGTCGTCGCCGCGGCGATCTACCTGCTCGCCTACCAACGAGGCTTCTCCGGACTGCGGCTGGTGGTCATCGGCATCGCGGTCAACGCGATGGTGACGGCGGTCAACTCGTGGATCGTGCTGCGCGCCGAGCTGGAGGTGGCCATCGCCGCAGTCGGCTGGAGCGCGGGTTCACTCAACGGCGTCGGGTGGGGCGACGTGCAGATCCCGTTCGCGGTGATCGCCGTACTGCTCATCCTGATGACCACGCGGGCGCACGCCATGCACCAGGCATCGCTCGGCGACGCGGTCGCGGCGACCACCGGGGTCGGACTCAACCGGCTGCGGCTGCTGATGGTGCTGGTCGGCGTCGGCTGCACGGCCACGGTGACCGCGGTGGCCGGGCCGATCGCGTTCATCGCCCTGGCCGCCCCGCAGATCGGCCGCAGGCTCGCCGGCGCGGCCGGCGTGCCACTGCTCCCGGCCGCGCTGACCGGGGCGGTTCTGCTCCAAGGCGCCGATCTGCTCGCCCAGATGCTGCTGGCGCCCGTCGCGCTGCCCGTGGGAGTGGTGAGCACCGCGATCGGCGGTTGCTATCTGATCTGGCTGCTGACCAAGGAGGTGAGGCGCGCGTGACCGCACGCCTGACCGCGCGGGACATCACCCTGCGCTACGGAGACCGGGTCGTGTCCACACGGCTGAGCCTCGACGTCCCCGACGGTGCGTTCACCGCCGTCGTGGGCCCCAACGCCTGTGGCAAATCGACCCTGTTGCGCGCCCTGGTGCGGCTGCTGCGCCCGGAGGCCGGCCACGTGGAACTCGACGGCCGTGAGGTCGGCGGGTACGCGCCCAAGGCGCTGGCCAAGCAACTCGGCTTCCTGCCGCAGGACCCGCTCGCCCCCGATGACATCAAGGTCCGGCAGCTCGTGAGCCGGGGACGGTTCCCGCACCAGTCGCTGCTGGCCCTGTGGTCGCCGGACGACGAGGAGGCCGTCACCGAGGCGATGGCCGCCGCCGGTGTCGAGGACCTCGCCGAACGGCCGGTGCAGGAACTGTCCGGCGGGCAGCGGCAGCGGGTGTGGATCGCCATGGTGCTGGCCCAGCGGACGCCCTACCTGCTGCTCGACGAACCGACGTCGTTCCTGGACATCACCCACCAGTACCAGTTGCTCGGCCTGCTGGCCCGGCTGCGCGACGAGGGCCGCACCGTCATCGCCGTCCTGCACGACATCAACCAGGCGTGCCGCTTCGCCGACCACCTGGTCGCCATGAGGGACGGCAGGGTGGTCGCCGAGGGCGTCCCCGGAGACATCGTGGACGCCGCCCTCATGAAGGACGTATTCGACCTGCCGAGTGTCATCGTCCCCGACCCCGTGACCGGCACACCGATGGTCGTCCCCACACTTCAAGGAGAGTAAGTTGAGCACCGCAAGCGTCTCCTCCGGCGGCCTCCTCCCCCTGACCCGGGCCCAGTTGGGCATCTGGAACGCGCAGCGTCTGGAGCCGGACTCGCCGTACTACGTGGTCGGCGACGTCGTGGAGATATCCGGCGGCGAGCCGGTCGACGTCCAGGCGCTGGTCGAGGCGGTCCGGGCGACCACCGAAGAGGCGGAGACGCTGCGGTTGCGGGTGTACGACACCCCCCAGGGGCCCCGCCAGGCGGTCAGCGAGGAGCCGGTCGAGCCCCCCGAGGTGATCGACGTCAGGGGAGCGGCCGACCCCGTGGCCGCCGCGCAGGCACTGGTCGACGCCGAGCGGGCGCGGGCGGCCGAGCAGTGCCGGGGGATGGTGGACCGGCCGCTCTACTCACGTACCGTCATCCGGCTCTCCGACCGGGAGGTCTGGTACACCCAGCTCGGCCACCACCTGGTCTTCGACGGCTACACCGCCGCGATGCTCGCCCGCCGCACCGGCGCCCGCTACACCGCCCTGGTGCGGGGGAGCGAGCCTGCCAGGTCGACGTTCGGCAGCTTCGCCGCTCTCGTCGCCACCGACCAGGCCTACCGGGACAGCGACCGGTTCGCCGAGGACCGGGCGTACTGGGTCGAGCGGTTCACCCCGCTGCCCGAACTCGGACCGGACGGCCCCGACACCGCTGTAGGCGCCCCCGACCGCACCCTCACCGCCCGTACGGTCCTCGCACCCGAGGAGACGGCCCGGCTGCGCGCGTTCGCCGACACCGAGGGCGTCACCTGGGGTGAGGCGCTGATCGCCGGGTACGCCGCCTTCCTGCACCGCATGCTGGCACGCACGGACGTCGTGTTCGCGCTGCCGCTGATGTGCCGGGCCGGCTCCGTCGAGCTGCGTACGCCCGCCATGGCCGTCAACGTGCTGCCGCTGCGGGTCACCGTGCGCGGCGGCGACGGGCTCGGCGACCTGAGCCGGCGGGTGGCCACCGCGATGCGCGAGATGCGCGACCACCAGCGGTACCGGGGCGAGGACCTTCCGCAGGACCTCGGTGTACCCGGCGCCGGCGCTCTGCTGCACGGACGCGGGATCAACCTCAAGGCGTTCGACCTGGCGATCGACTTCGCCGGGGCCGGCGGTGTGATGCGCAACGTCGCGGGAGGCCCTCCGGAGGACATGGGCCTGAGCGTCCTGCCGACCCGGGACGGCGGGCTGCTGCTCGGCTTCGAGGTCGACGCGCGGACCAACGACCAGGCAGCGGTGGACAGTCTGCTGTCCGGGCTGCGCACCCTGCTGACCGCCCTCGTCGACGGCAGGCCCGTCGGGCGGATCGCCATGACCGGCGACGTGGACCGGCTGATGCGGGCCTGGTGCCCGGCGCCGCTGCCCGGCACCCCCCTGGACGTGCCCACCGCGTTCGACGCTATGACCGCCGCCGGACCCGGGCGTACGGCCCTGGTCTGCGGTGAGGAGCGGCTGACGGCGGCGGACCTCGCGGACCGGGTGCACCGGCTGGCCCGCGCACTGCGGGCCCGCGGGATCGGGGCCGACGACGTCGTGGTGCTCGCGCTGCCACGCTCCGCCGACTCGGTCGTCGCCCTGCTGGCCGTGCTGGACGCGGGCGCCGCCTTCCTGCCCCTGGACGCCGCGTACCCGCCCGAGCGACTGCGCGAGCTGATCGACGACACCCGCCCCGCACTGGTGGTGACCTCCGGCGCGATCGACGGGCTCGCGTGGGACACCCTGCTCGCCGAGGCCGCCGTCCTTTCGGGCGCGCCCCTGGCGGCCGGTGAACTGGCCGCGCCCCGGCACCCCGAGCACCTGGCCTACGTGATCCACACCTCCGGGTCGACCGGACGGCCCAAGGGCGTGCTCGGCCGCGTCGGCGGTCTCGCCGCGCTGCTTCACCACCAGCGGTCCACCGTCGTCGCGGAGGCCGAACAGGCCGCGGGCAGGCGGCTGCGCGCCGCTCACACCTACTCGTTCGCCTTCGACTCCGCGTTCGACCACCTGGTGTGGCTGCTCTGCGGCCACGAACTGCACGTCTACGACGCGGAGACGATCCGCGACGCCGACGCCCTGCTCGCCGCGTACGCCCGAGACGGCATCGACATCGTCGACACCACGCCGTCCATGGCCGCGCCGCTGATCGAGGGCGGTCTGCTGGACCTGCGTCCGACGCTGCTGGTCCTCGGCGGCGAAGCCACCCCGCCCGCGCTCTGGCGGAAGGTCGCCGGGTCGGGGACGAACGCGCGCAACATCTACGGCCCGACCGAGGCCACCGTCGACAGCACCACCGCCCGGATCGACGACGGGGAGCCGACGATCGGCCACCCGCTCGCCGGCACCCGGACCTACGTGCTGGACAGCGCGCTGCAACCCGTCCCCTACGGCACGACGGGCGAGCTGTATCTGGCAGGGCCGCACCTGGCCCGCGGCTACCTCGGCCGGCCGGGAGCCACCGCCGACCGCTTCGTCGCCGACCCGTACGGCGCCCCGGGAGACCGGATGTACCGCACCGGCGACCTGGCCCGATGGGTGCCCGGCCGGGGCCTCGCATACGGGGGGCGGGGCGACGGGCAGGTCAAGATCCGCGGACACCGGGTGGAGACCGGCGAGGTCGAAGCGGCCCTCGCGGCGGTCCCCGGTGTCACGGCGGCCGCCGCCAGGGTGCTCTCGTCCCGGCTGGTCGGTTACGTCGTGTCGGCCTCGGTCAGCGGGGACGCGGTGCGTGCGCACCTCGCCGAGCGGCTGCCCGACCACATGGTGCCGACGGCGGTGGTGGTGCTCGCCGAACTGCCCGTCACGCCCAACGGCAAGCTCGACCGCGCCGCCCTGCCCGCGCCCGCGGCCGCAGGCGGCGGCCGGGGGCCGAGCACCGAGCAGGAGCGCCTGCTCTGCGCCGTGCTCGCCGACGCGCTCGACGTCGAACGGGTCGGGGTGGACGACGACTTCTTCGCCCTCGGCGGCGACAGCATCACCGCGATCACCGTCAGCAGCAGGCTGCGGGCCGTGGGCCTCGGGCTGCGGCCGCGAGACCTGCTGGCGCGCCGTAGCTTCGCCGCCCTGGCCGCCTCCGCCGAACTGCTGCAGGACGTCCCCGAGCCGGTGGACGACCCGGCCGGAGCCGTGCCCGCGCCGCCGATCGTACGCGGCCTGCTCGACCCGCATCCCGATGTGGACGTCGTCGCCGGCTACGCCCAGTGGACCGCGCTGAGCGTCGACGAACTGGACCGCGACGCCCTGGTCACCGGCGTGCAGGCCGTGCTCGACCACCACGACGCCCTGCGTCTTCGGGTGGCCGACGGCCTGGAAGTGCTGCCCCGGGGCACGGTTCGGGCCGCCGTGGACGAGGTGCGCGGCGAGGACCCGACCGTCCTGGCCCGGCGACTGGCGGGAGAACTCGACCCCAGGACGGGCGACCTCCTGCGGGCGGCCCTGCTCCGCACCGGCGACGACACCGCGGACCGTCTCGTCGTCGTCGTGCACCACCTCGCCATGGACGGCGTGTCCTGGCGCGTCCTCCTGCCCGACCTGCACACGGCGTGCACGGGCGGCGCCCTCGACCCGGTCGGGGCCTCGTGGCGGCGGCACTCCCTGCTGCTCGCAGAACAGGGGACGACCGGCGCGCGACGGGGCGAACTCGGCCACTGGCGACAGGCGCTCGCGACCGCGTCCCGGCTGGGCACCCGGCCGCTGGACCCGGCGCGTGACACGGTGTCGACCGCCCACCGCTCGGTCACGGTGGCCTCACCCGAGGCCACCGAGGCAGTGCTGACGACACTGCCCGCGGCCTACCGCGCCGGGGTGGACGAGGTGCTGCTGGCGGCGCTCGTGCTCGCCCTGCGGAGCTGGGGCCTGTCCGGCGACGACATCACGGTCTCCATGGAGGGCCACGGCCGCGAACACCTCGACCTCTCCCGCACGGTCGGCTGGTTCACCAGCGAGTACCCCGTGCGCGTCCCCGCCTCCGACGACGCGGGCCGTGCCCTGCGCGCCGCCAAGGAGGCCAGGCGCCACATCCCCGACGCCGGCATCGGATACGGCGTCCTGCGCCACCTCGACCCGGAGGCCGCTGCCGAGCTCTCGGCCACCCCACCCCCGGACGTACTGCTGAACTACCTGGGCCGGTTCGCCCCGCTGTCCGCGACCGGATGGCGTCTGCCGGAACACGACGCGTTCTCGGTGATCGAGCCCGGCGCCAAGGCCCTGGAACAGGTCCTGGCCCTCAACTGCTTCGTCCACGAGGGAGACGCGCCCCGGCTCGCCGTCGAGTGGACCGCGGCGACCGAAGTGCTCGGCACCGACGTCGTGGCGGCGCTGCAGACGGCCTGGGCCGCGGCCCTGGACACACTGACCGAGCACGCGCTCCACACCCCGGGCGGGCTCACCCCGTCCGACCTCCCGCTGGTCCACCTCGACCAGGCAGCCATCGACGCCCTCGAACGCACCGGCCGCATCGCCGACGTACTGCCCGCCACACCGCTCCAGGTCGGGCTGTCCTTCCACACCCTGGTCCGCGACGAGGACGACACCGACGTCTACGTCGTCCAGGCCGTGACCACCCTGGCCGGCGAGCTGATCCCGGACCGGATGGCGGAGGCCGCACGCGAACTGCTGCGCCGGCACCCCGCTCTGCGCGTGTACCTGGGCACGGCCGGCGACGACGTGGTGCAGGTGATCCCCGCCGACATCACTCTGGAGTGGCGGCAGGACGACCGGTTCCCCGAGGCCGCGCGCGCCGATCTGGAGCGCCCGTTCGACCCGAGCAGGCCACCGCTGATCCGCTTCCTGCTGTCCCGTGTCGGGCCCGCCGAGCACAAGCTGGTGATCACCAACCACCACTCCCTGCTCGACGGCTGGTCGATGCCCCTGGTCGGCCGGAGCCTCCTCGCCATCTACGCCGAGCTGGGCGGCGGGCCCGCCGCCCCCGCCGGTCAGCCGCTGTCGGAGTACTTCCGGTGGCTGGCGGGCCGGGACCGGGACGCGTCACTCGCCGCGTGGCGGGACGCCCTGGCCGGCGTCGACGACGCGACCAGGCTGGCACCCGCGCGCACCGAGACCGGCATCGAGCGGCCGGGCCGCGAAACCATCGGGCTGGACCGCGGGTTCAGCGACCGGCTGCGCGCGTTCGCCCGCGACGAGGGCGTCACCCTGACCACGGTCCTCCAGACCGCGTGGGGACTGCTGCTGGGCAGGCTCACCGGACGCCTCGACGTGGTGTTCGGCTGCCCGGTCTCCGGGCGGCCCGCCGAGGTCGACGGAGTCGAGTCGATGATCGGCCAGCTCGGCACCACGATCCCCGTACGCGTCCGGCACAGCCGGGACATGACGGCCCGTGAGCTCATGGCCCGGGTGCACTCCGAGAGCGTCGCCCTGGCCGAGCACCACCATGTCGGTCTGCCCGAGATCCAGCGGGCCACGGGCATCGGCGAACTGTTCGACACGATGCTCGTGATGGAGAACTTCCCGCTGTCCAGCCGGAAGCGCACCCCCCTCGCCCCCGGCCTCGACCTCGCCGGGGTGGACATCACCGACGCCACGCACTACGCGCTGACCGTCATCGTGATCCCCGACGACGAGATCACCATCGGCTTCGGCTACCAGCCACGCGCCTTCGAGGCGTCGGCCGTGCGCGACTACGGCCGCTGGCTGCGCAACCTCCTGCGGGAGATCGTCGACGACCCGGCACGGCCCGCGATCCGGCTGCCCGCACTCGACGCGGACGAGCGCGCGCGGATGCTCCGCACCGGAACCGAGGTCGTCGCCGCCAAGGCCCGCGGCCACTGGCTGGACGAGTTCGCCGCCTGGGTCGACCGCAAGCCCGGCGCCGAGGCGCTGGTCTGCCGGGACCGGAGCCTCAGCTACGCAGAGCTGGACGCACAGGCGAACAGGCTCGCCCACGCGCTGATCGCGCGCGGCGTACGGCCCCAGGACCCGGTGGCGGTCCTGCTCGGACGCGACATCGAGATGACCGTGGCGCTGTTCGGCGTGGCCAAGGCCGGCGCCGTGTACGTACCGATGGACGCGAGTTACCCGCGCGAGCGCCTGGCCTACATGTTCGACGACATCGAACCGGCCGCCGTCGTGACGACCGGCGCCGAACTGCCCGTCGCACGCGAGATCCCGGTCCTGCGGCTGGACGACCCGAGCACGCTCGCGTCGGCGCCGGACACCGACCCGGCCGAGGCACGCGCCGCGCTCACCGACGACGCGCTCGCCTACGTCATCTACACCTCCGGCACCACCGGGCGCCCCAAGGGCGTAGGCGTGACCCACCGAGGCGTGCCCGACCTGATCGCGCTCCAGGAGGAGGTCGTCGGCGTCACCGAGCACGACCGGTACCTGCACTTCGCGTCGACCAGCTTCGACGTCGCGTTCTGGCAGACCATGGTTCCCCTGCTCTCGGGCGGCACGTCCGTGATCGCACCCGAGGAGGTGCGCGTGCCCGGCGACGAACTCCTCGACTACATCGCCGAGCACCGGGTGACGGGGGTGAACCTGCTCCCCTCGTTCCTGGCCGCGATGCCCGACGACCGCACCGTCGATCCCGACGTGTTCTTCGTCGTCGGCGCCGAGCGCCTCGACCCCGAGCTGGCGCGGCGCTGGGGCGAGGGCCGCAGGGCACTGTTCAACGCCTACGGGCCGACCGAGGTCACGATCAACTCCACGACGTGGCGGTACGACCCGCAGGACACCGGACCGCTGCCGATCGGACGCCCGGACCCCGACGTCCGCGCCTACGTCCTCGACGGCGGGCTCCAGCCGGTCGGCGTCGGCGTGACGGGCGAGCTGTACCTCGGCGGGCCGAGCCTGGCGCGCGGCTACCTCGGCCGTCCCGGCCTGACCGCCGCGACGTTCGTGGCCTCCCCGTTCGGCCCGCCGGGGGAGCGGATCTACCGCACGGGCGACCTGGTGCGATGGCGGCCGGACGGGCAGCTGGTGTTCCTCGGCCGCGCCGACCACCAGGTCAAGATCCGCGGTTTCCGCGTCGAACTGGGTGAGATCGAGACCACCCTCACCGGTCATCCCGATGTCCGCGCCTGCGCCGTGATCATGCGGGAGGGCAGGCTCGTCGGCTACGTCATCCCGACCGACGACGCCGACCTCGACACCGCGCGACTGCGCGAGTACCTGGCCGGGGAACTGCCCGACCACATGGTGCCCACGGCGCTCGTGCCGATCAGCCGGCTCCCGCTGAGCCCCAGCGGCAAGCTCGACACCTCGGCGCTGCCCGCTCCCGAGATCACCGCCGCCGCACGACGCGAACCCGCCACCGAGGCCGAGGCACTGCTCCTCGCCGTGTTCCGGGACATCCTGGGCACCGACGAGGTCGGCCTCGACGACGACTTCTTCGCCGTCGGCGGAGACAGCATCGTCGCGCTGCAAGTGGTCTCGCGCGCCCGGCGCCAAGGGCTCGGACTCGCCGCGCGCGACGTTTTCGAGGGGGAGACCGTCGCCGGCATCGCGGCGCGGGCCCGGGACCTCGACGCCGGCGACGCACCCGCGGTCGGGGACGCCCCGCTGACCCCGGTCATGCGGGACCTGCTGCGCCGTGCCGGGGCCGCCGCGGACGGATTCTGCCAGTGGGTGGAGATCTGCGTCCCGTCCGGCGGCGACGAGACGACCTGGCGGGGCGTGCTCGACACGCTCCTGGCCCGGCACGACGTGCTGCGCGCCCGTCTGGTCGGGGACGTACTGCGCATCCCGCCCGTCGGCGCGGTCACCGGAGCCGACGTGCTGACCCGCGTACCGGCGGCGGACGGCCTGCGGGCCGCCTCCGACGCCGGGACCGAGGCGGCCCGGGGTGCGATGGACCCGCGCACCGGTCCGCTGCTGCGCGCGGTATGGGTGGACGCCGGGCCGGCCAGGCCGGGCCGACTCGTCCTGATCGCCCACCACCTGGTCGTCGACGGTGTGTCCTGGCGCGTCCTGCTGGACGACGTGGAACACGCCTACTCCGGTGGGACCCTGGCCCGGCACGGCGAGTCGTTCCTCGGCTGGGCGCGTTCACTGCACGACGCCGACCGGCGCGCCGAACTGCCGCACTGGCAGCGGATGAGCGCCACACAGGCTCTCGCCCGCCCGCTCGACCCCGCCCGGGACACCGTGGCCACGGCGACGCACCACGAGATCCGGCTCGACCCCGAATCGACGCGCGCCCTGGTCACGACGCTGCCCGCCGCCTACCGCACCACCCCGGACGCCGTGCTGCTGACGGCGCTCGCCCAGGCGGTACGGGACTGGCGCGGGCCGCGGAGGCTGCTGGTCGCGCTGGAGAGCCACGGCCGCCCCCGGCAGGTCGACCTGTCACAGACCGTCGGCTGGTTCACGGCCGTCCACCCCGTGCTGCTCGACGCGGACGATGACGTCAAGGCCGTCAGTGAGCGGCTGCGCGCACAGGGCGACGGCCTCGGCCACGGTGTTCTCACCGCTGCCGGCCTGCTGGACCCCGTGGAACCGGAGGTCGCGTGGAACTACCTCGGCCAGTACCCCGGCGCCCCGGCGGACGAGACGCCGTGGCAGGCAGCTCCGGACGCCGACCCGCTCGGCTCGGGCGGCTCCGACGCCATGCCCCTTCCGCACAGCCTGATGGTCAACGCCCTCGTACGCGACGACGTGCTCGGCGTACGGATCACATGGCCGTCCGCGCTGTTCACCGCCGCCGAGATCGAGGACCTGGGCGGACATCTGCGGACCGCGCTCCTGAGCACCGCGGCCGCGCCGGAGATCAGGGCGCTCGGCCCCGACCGGCCGGTCGCCGGCATCCAGCCGCTCACGCCGTTGCAGGAGGTGATGCTGCGGCACTCGCGCACCGAGCGGCCCGACCCGTACACCGTGCAGTCGGCGTTCTCCCTCGCCGGCCCGCTCGACACCGACGCCCTGCGCGCCGCGGGTGACGAACTGCTGGCCCGCCACCCGAACCTGGGCGCCGTGTTCCCCGCCGCCCTGGCGGTGATCCCCATGTCGCCCAGGCCGGACTTCCGGGTGACCGACGGGCCGGCCGAGGAGGTGCTGGCCGCGGACCTGGCCGAGCCCTTCGACCTCACGGCAGGCCCGCTGGTGCGCCTGACCGTGATCAGGCGCGGCCCCGACCGCTCCGACCTGGTCCTGACCACCCATCACGTCCTCTCCGACGGCTGGTCGGCCCCGCGCATCCTCATCGAGCTGTTCGCCCTCTACACGGCGCGGGTCCGGGGCGTGGCCCCGGAGCTGCCCGCCCCCGTACCGTTCGCCGACTACCTGAGCTGGTGCGCCGACCACGAGCCCGACCTCGGGGCCTGGAAGGCCGAGCTCGACGGCCTGCCCGAGGGCGACCACCTGGGTGGCGGAGTGCCGGGCCCGGCATGGCAGGACCCCGAGGTCATCGACTTCGACGCCGCCTTGGTGGCCGATCTCAGCCGCCTCGCCGCGGGGCGCGGTCTGACACGCAACACGCTGGTCCAGGGCGCGTGGTCGGTGCTGCTCGCCAGGCGCTCCGGCCGGACGGACGTCTGCTTCGGGGCCATGGTCGCCTGCCGTCCCCCGGAGCTGGACGGTGTCGAGGAGATCATCGGGCTGCTGGCCAACACCGTCCCCGTACGGGCACGGCTCGCCGGCACGCTGGCCGACACGCTGGCCGACCTCCAGACCCGGCAGCGGGCCCTGGTGGAGCACCAGCACGTCGCCCTGTCCGACCTGGAACGGCTGACCGGGCGGAACCGGCTGTTCGACAGCATGGTGGTGTTCGAGAACTACCCCGTCGACCCGGAACGCCTCCGCGAACCCGCCCCCGGGCTCACGGTCGTCGGGACCCGCTTCCGCGAGGCCACGCACCACCCGGCGACCCTGACGGTCATGCCGGACGGCGACGGCTGGACCGGCGTGCTCGCCCACCGGGCGGGCGTGGACGTCGACGGGCTCGCCGAGGAGCTGCTCGACCTGCTCCGGAACCTGGACAAGCACCTCGACGCCGACGTGCTCGATCTCCTGGAGGGCCGATGAGCAAGGACGTCGCGCCTCCCGTCGAGCGGGTGGACCGACAGCTGCTGCGGGTCGCGTTCATCCTGGTGCTCGGCACCTTCATGGCCACGCTGGACGCCACGATCGTCAGCGTCGGAATCGACGCCCTGACCGACGAGTTCGGCGCATCGGTCGC
The DNA here is from genome assembly GCF_044751065.1 of Streptomyces sp. NPDC088746. NCBI lineage: Bacteria > Bacillati > Actinomycetota > Actinomycetes > Kitasatosporales > Streptomycetaceae > Streptomyces > Streptomyces sp. NPDC088746. The sequence continues at coordinate 484,766 of NZ_JBIVLA010000003.1, read as the reverse complement.
GGAGATCCAATGGGTCAGCACGGCCTACCTCCTGGCCGTGGTCGCCGCCGTGCCCGCGTCCGGCTGGCTGGCCGACCGGTTCGGCGGCAAGCGGACATGGCTCGCCGCCGTGGGCGTCTTCCTGCTCGGCTCGCTTCTGTGCGCGCTGGCGTGGTCGGCGACCAGCCTGATCGTCTTCCGGGTGATCCAGGGCCTCGGCGGCGGCCTGCTGCCCGCGACCGGGCAGGCACTGCTGGCCCGCGTCGCGGGACCGAACCGCACCGGCCGGGTGATCAGCGTCGTCGCGGTCGTCCCGCTGCTCTCACCGGTCTTCGGCCCGCTCGCGGGCGGCTCCATCCTCAGCGTGGCGCCCTGGCCGTGGCTGTTCCTGGTCAACCTGCCGATCGGGGCGGCCGCCGCTCTGCTCGCCCGCCGTCACGTCCCGGCGGTGGCGCCGTCGCCGCGGCGGACGCCGTTCGACGTGCGGGGCGCCGCGCTGCTCTCGCCCGGCCTGGCCGTGCTGGTGTACGGGCTGACCGAGGTGGCCAACGGCAGCACCCTCCCCGCCGCGGTCGGAGTGACCGCGGGCCTCGCGATGCTGGCCGGTTTTACCGTGCACGGGCTGCGCACGCGTGCCACACCGCTGGTCGACCCCCGGCTCTTCACCCGGCCGCCCTTCGGCGCGGCCGCCCTCGCACTGGCGGTGCTGGGCGCTTCGGTCTTCGGCACGATGTTCCTGCTGCCGCTGTACTTCCAGACCGGCCGCGGCCTCTCGGCCTGGGAGGCGGGGCTGCTCCTGGCCCCCCAGGGGCTGGGCGCGGCCGCCGGTTCGGTCCTGGTCAACCGCACCATCGACAAGGTCGCGCCGCGGACCCTGGTGGTGACCGGAATCGTGCTGATCCTCGCGGGCACCGTTGCGTTCACCCAACTCGGCCACGGCATCCCGGACGCCGTGATCGCCACCGCGCTCGCCGTACGCGGCCTCGGGATGGCGATGGTCGGAGCGCCGGTGATGAACATCGTCTACAGCCGGATCGAGCCGGAGCAGCTGCCCCGTGCCGCCGGAGCGCTCAACCTGCTCAACACCGTGGGCGGTTCAGTGGGTACCGCCGCTCTCGCCGTGGTCCTCCAGAGCCGGCTCTCCGCCCGTGGCCAGGACATCTCCTCGGCGTTCGCCGACACCTTCTGGTGGGTTCTCGGCTTCTGCCTGCTCGCCGCGGCAGGGGCCACGAGGCTGCCCCGTACGCAGGCCAGGACGCCATGACGGCCCCGCTGTAAGGATCTTGACGCATGGTCAGTAGCCAGCCCTCCGGGGCCACCGGGGCGTGGGCCGAACTTTGAACTCGCAGATGACAAAGTATGGACTTCCCCGGCAGAAGTCCCCTAGCGTGGCGGCGCCACCGTAGGCGCACAGCTCATGCGCGGATCAGTACAGCCCGACCGGAGTGCCACCCCCTGCTGGAGGACCGATGCATCCACGGCTGTTGTCACGTGCCCGAAGACGGCTCACCACTCTGCTCGTCGGCGCCTTCCTCGCGGGCGGCGTCTGGGCCGGCCACCCGGCCGCCGCCGCGCCCGACGACATTCCGCCCCAGGAACCCGGCGTCACCCTGCGCGTGTTCGACACCCAGGTGCCACTCAGCAAGCTGTGCACGCTGAAGCCGGGACAGACACCCAACCACGACAAGCTGATGCCCACCGTGGACTGGTCCACGGCCGACGACTTCGGCGGCTACGCCGACAACTTCGTGGCGGAGGCGTCCGGATACCTGGTCGTCCCGGCCGACGGGACGTACTCCTTCCGCCTCAACAGCGACGACGGCTCCCGGCTGACCGTCGACGACCGGGAGGTCATCGACCACGACGGTCTGCACGGCGCCGAGCCCAAGGACGGATCCGTCCAGCTCACCGCGGGCTCCCACCCGTTCCGCGTCGACTACTTCGAGCGCGGGGGCGAGCAGCAGCTGACCCTCGCGTGGAAGCCGCCGGGCGCGGCCGACTTCGGCGTCATTCCGAGCGAGTCCCTGAGCACCGACGCGGGGGTCGTCCGGGTCACCGCGCCGGGCCGCAAGGAGTGCGAATCCGGCGCGGACAGCCCCGGTGACGGACTTCCGCTCACCGATGTGCGCCCCGACCTCGACCTCACCGATCTGCGCCCGGACGGCTTCGAACCGCAGGTCACCGGAATGGACTGGCTGCCTGACGGCCGCCTGGCGCTCTCCACCTGGGGTGGCTCCGAGAACGTCACGGGCGAGGTGTACCTCCTCGACCACGTCACCGGTGACACCAGCCGCGACAAGGTGACGGTGACGAAGGTCGCCGAGGGGCTGCGCGAGCCGATGGGCATCAAGTACGTCGACGGCTCGCTGTACGTCTCGCAGAAGCACGAACTGACGCAACTCGTCGACACCGACAAGGACTTCGTCACCGACGAGTACCGCACGGTCGCCACCTGGCCGTACGGCGGGAACTTCCACGAGTTCGCGTTCGGGCTGCTCTACCGTGACGGCTACTTCTACGTGAACCTGTCCGTCGCCATCAACTACGGCGGCGCGACCACCACCCCGCAGCCGGCGCAGGGCCGCGGCACGACGTACAAGGTCAGCAAGAAGACGGGCAAGATCCATGCGATCGCGGGCGGGCTGCGGACCCCGAACGGCATCGGATGGGGCCCCGGCAATTCCATCTTCACCACCGACAACCAGGGCGGCTGGCTGCCCGCGTCGAAGCTCGTGCAGATCAAGCAGGACCGCTTCTTCAACCACTACACCCAGCCGACGGGCACGTTCGACAACCAGCCCGTGACCCAGCCGGTGCTCTGGCTGCCGCAGAACGAGATCGCCAACTCTCCCAGTACGCCGCTGTATCTGACGGAGGGCCGCTTCGCCGGCCAGATGCTGTTCGGCGACGTCACCTACGGAGGGCTCCAGCGCGGTTACCTGGAGAAGGTGAAGGGCCAGTACCAGGGCGCCGTGTTCCGCTACACGCAGGGCCTCGAAGCCGGCGTCAACCGCATCACCATGGGTCCCGACGGCGCCATATACACGGGCGGTCTCGGCGCGGACGGCAACTGGGGCCAGGAAGGGAAGCTGAAGTTCGGCCTGCAGAAACTCACACCGAACGGGGGCAACACCTTCGACATCAAGGAGATGCGTGCCGTTCCCGGCGGTTTCGACTTGGAATACACCCAGCCCCTGTCGGAGGCCACGGCCGCGGAGCTGACGTCGCGCTACCAGGCGGAGCAGTGGCGCTACACGCCCACGTCCGACTACGGCGGCCCGAAGATCGCCGAGGAGCAGCTCGCCGTGAGCTCGGCGGCCCTCTCCGAGGACGGCCGCACCGTGCGGCTGCGTCTCGACGGGCTCAAGCCCGACCGCGTCGTACACCTCCGCTCACCGCGCCCCTTCGCCGCCGAGTCCGGCGAGACCCTGTGGAGCACGGAGGCCTGGTACACGCTCAACGCCCTGCCGGGGAAGCAGCCGCCGCCGGCCACGCTGTACGAGGCCGAGGAGGCACGGCTCACCGGCACGGCAGGCATCCACACCGACCACACCGGCTACTCGGGCAGCGGCTTCGTCGACCGCTACGCCACCGAGGGCCAGGCCGCAACGACCTTCGACGTGACAGCCCCCGAGGTCGGCGACTACGACGTGAACCTGCGCTACTCCAACGGCCCCAACCCCTTCCAGGGCACCAAGTCCCTCTCCCTCTACGTCAACGGGAAGAAGGTGAGACAGACGGAACTCGCCTCCACCGGCACCTGGGACGCCTGGTCGACGCAGACCGAGCGGGTCCGCCTGCACGCGGGGCCGAACACCGTCTCGTACCGCTTCGACCCGGGTGACACCGGTCATGTCAACCTCGACCTGATCACCGTGCGCCCGCACGGAGCTCCTGTCGCCCTCTTCGACGGGACCACCGCCTCCCAGGCGCAGTGGCAGCACACGGACGGCCGGACGGTCGAATGGCCGCAGGCCGCCGAGCAGTCCATGGAGGTGTGCTGCGGTGACATCCGCACCAAGGACGCCTACCAGGACTTCAGGCTGCGGCTGGAGTTCCGGGTGCCGCTGCTGCCGGACGACGTGACGGGCCAGGACCGGGGCAACAGCGGGATCTACCTCCAGGACCGGTACGAGCTGCAGATCCTCGATTCGTTCGGTGACACCACCCTCGCCACGAACGAGGCCGGTGCGATCTACGAGAAGAGGGCGCCGGACGTCAACGCCGCCACCGCTCCGGAGACCTGGCAGACATACGACATCACCTTCCGTGCGGCACGCTTCGACGACAGCGGGCGCAAGACCGCCGACGCGCGCGTCACGGTGGTGTGGAACGGCAAGAAGGTCCATGACGACGTCACGATCGACGGACCGACCGGTGCGGGTGCGCCGGAAGGACCCTCGGCCGGAGCGATCCGTCTCCAGGACCACGGCAACAAGGTGCGGTTCCGTGACATCCGCATCGAACCGCTGAGCTAGCGCCCTTCGTTCGGGTCAGGAAGCGGGGCACCTGCGGACCACGCGGGTGCCCCGTGTCAGCCGGCCGGGGCTTCCGACGCGCGCCAAGCGGTCGCGAGTCCCTCCAGCCACGCCGGCGGGAGCTCCGCCCGCTCCCACTCCGCCCGGAGCGCCTCCGGCGCGCCGACGAGGCGTTCGAGCACGGCGATGCTCGTGGGGGAGTGGAGGAGGGAGTAACGGCCGTGGACGGCGATGTGGCTGCCCGGCCCGAACCGCGCGTACAGCCGGTCCAGCCGCTGCCGGTGGGGCTCGGTGAACCGCTCCAGCTGCCCGGCGTACCCGACCCGGCCCACGACGCTCATCGTGCCGAGCACGGCGCCGAGGACTTCGTCCGACACCTCGGGGTCGAGGTCCGAGGTACCGCTGAACGCGAGGTAGAGCGGTGTCACCGCGACCTTCGCGCGCTCCACGTCCACCCGTCCGACGAGGTGATGGCCCCCTGCCGCGCCCCCTGACGGGCCGGATGCCGGGCCGATGGCACGCTCGAGTGCCCGCTCGGCGACGCGGAGGAGTTCGTCCCCGACCGCCCGGGCGCCGTCGTGCCAGCCGGCGCCGTACGGCCCCTCGGAGCCGGCCGGGGCGCTCCGCGCCTTGCCGGTCTCGTCGTACGCGTCCACGACGGCGCCGGCCTCCACGAGCGCGATCAGTTCTTCCGCCTCGCCCCGGAACACTCCCGCGCGGCCGAGGAGCTCGAAGAGGGTGTTCTTGGCGTTCAGGACGCTGGCGGGGTCCAGCGGGGGCCGGCCCATCTCGGCGGTGTCGATCGTGTCCCTCCTCATACGTCCGTGCTCGGTGTTCACCATAGTTCGGGAGGGCGGTGTGCGGCGGGCGCCGCGGGGGCGTTGCCGTGCTGATCACCGGAGCCGCTCCGGCGTACGTATCTCCGGTCTATACCAAACCCTTGACACGCTCCGTGTTCACTCCTTATATCAAGAGGTGAACTAAGTGCTTCCACCCCGTCGCCCGCCCTTTCCGCTCGGTTCGGGGGGCGTACGGGGAGTGTTCGATGTGGTGCCTGCCCGTCTCGCTCGGATCTGACATGCGCACGTCAGTCCATCACGCTCCCCGAAGGGAGAAGGCATGAGTTCCCCGCGTTCGCCTCGGCGTCTGGTTCTGTCCCTCGTCATGGCGCTCGGCCTCGCCTCGCTGGTCACCGTCCCTGCGCAGAGCGCACCGGCGCCGGTGACCCCGGCCGCAGCCCCCGCACCCGCCGCCCTCACGTTCTCGGACGACTTCGACGGTCCGGCCGGGTCCGCCGTCAACGGCTCCAAGTGGCAGATCGAGACCGGCGACAACGTCAGCAACCACGAGCGGCAGTACTACACGGCGGGCAGCAACAACGCCGCCCTCGACGGCCAGGGCAACCTGGTCATCACCGCGCGCAAGGAGAACCCCGGCAACTACCAGTGCTGGTACGGGCGGTGCGAGTACACCTCCGCCCGGCTGAACACGGCCGGCAAGTTCACCACCACGTACGGCCGGGTGGAGGCCCGGATGAAGATCCCGCGCGGGCAGGGCATATGGCCCGCCTTCTGGATGCTCGGCAACGACATCGGTCAGGTGGGCTGGCCCAACAGCGGTGAGATCGACATCATGGAGAACGTCGGCTTCGAGCCCGGCACCGTCCACGGCACGCTGCACGGTCCCGGCTACTCCGGCAGCGGCGGCATAGGTGCCGGCTACACCTTGCCCGGCGGACAGGCGTTCGCCGACGCGTTCCACACCTTCGCCGTCGACTGGAGCCCGAACTCCATCACCTGGACCGTCGACGGCACCGTCTACCAGCGGCGTACCCCCGCCGACCTCGGCGGACGGCAGTGGGTCTTCGACAAGCCGTTCTTCGTGATCCTCAACCTGGCGGTCGGCGGCTACTGGCCCGGCGACCCCGACGCGAGCACCTCCTTCCCGCAGCAGCTCCTCGTCGACTACGTCCGGGTCAGCTCCGACAGCGGCCAGCCGGGCGGCGGCGGAGGACCCATCACGGGTCTGGCGGGGAAGTGCGTGGATGTGGCGGCCGGATCGGCTGCGAACGGTACGGCGGTGCAGTTGTACGACTGCAACGGCACGGCCGCGCAGCAGTGGACCGTCGGAGGCGACGGCACGATCCGGGCGTTGGGCAAGTGCCTGGACGTGACGTCCGGGGGCACGGCGGACGGAACCCCGGTGCAGCTGTACGACTGCAACGGTTCGGCGGCACAGCAGTGGGCGACGCCGGCGGCCAGGGACATCGTGAACCCGCAGGCGGACAAGTGCCTCGACGTGAGCGGCGCGAACACCGCCAACGGCACCCGGCTGCAGATCGCGACCTGCACAGGTGTCGCTGCACAGAAGTGGACGGTGACCCGCTGACCCTGGGCCCTCGCCGGAGCTGTGACCGGTGCTCTCGCGGCGCGCACCGCCGCGGGAGCACCGGTCTCCGTGCGCTAGTGGCCGTCCTGCTCCTCGATGGCGGCAGGACGTGTCTGGGCTGCCCGGATGCGCTCCACGTCGAGTTTGGCTGAGCGGTCGAAGCGGTAGACGCCGTTCTCCTCCTGGAAGACGTCGGTCAGCTGTGTGTAGCAGTAGCCGAACATCGCGGGGTCCCGCAGCAGCACGCCGGTGAGGCCGCTGAAGCGCTCGTGGAACTCCTCCTCGTTGCGCACCCGCTCGCCGTAACCCCAGGAGACGGTGCGGTCCTCGCCGGACAGCTCGGCCGCGGCCTCCGGGTTCCACCAGATGCCGCCGAACTCACTGACGAAGTACGGCTGCCCCCGGTAGGGCTGGGAGTAGGCGGCCCCGTTCTCGTAGGCGTTGACGAACGGCTCGCCCTTGGCCAGACCGGCCATCAGCTGCCGGAAGGTCTCCGGATCCTGCTCGTAGTTGTGGGCGTCGTAGACGTCGGTCTCCGCGACCCGGTGGGCGTAGCCGGACGCGTCGATCACGGGACGGGTGGTGTCCAGCGCCTTGGTGGCGAGGAACATGGCCCGGGTGACGTCGTCGAGCCCGGTGATGCGGTCGTGCAGCTTCTGGTACGTCTCGTTGAGCGGGCACCAGCCGACGATCGACGGGTGCGAGTAGTCGCGTTCCACGGCTTCGAGCCACTGGCTGACGTAGGACGCGTCGGGCTGCTGGTTGTTCCCCGACGAACCGCCCGTCTCGCAGCCCCAGTCGCCGAACTCGCCCCAGACCAGATAGCCGAGGCGGTCCGCGTGGTACAGGAAGCGCTCCTCGAAGACCTTCTGGTGGAGCCGGGCGCCGTTGAAGCCCGCTTCCATCGCGAGCTCGATGTCGCGGACCAGCGCCTCGTCGGTCGGCGCGGTCATCAGCCCGTCCGGATACCAGCCCTGGTCGAGGACGAGCCGCTGGAAGAGTGGGCGCCCGTTGAGAGTGACCGCCTTGCCCCGTACGCCCACGGCGCGCAGCCCGGCGTAACTCTCCACCGAGTCGAGCACCTCGCCCCCCTCGTCGGTGAGTTCGAGCCGGAGGCCGTACAGGTGCGGGTCGTCCGGACCCCACTCGCGCCGCCGCTCCTCCGGGACCGGGAGGTGGAGACGGGGCGCGAGGTCCAGGTCGGCGCGTGCCTCGGCCCGGCACACCTCTCCGTCCCCGTCGCTCAGGACGGCCCGCACACGGTGGCCCGGCAGGTTTCCGGACAGCGGGAGTTCCAGGTGGAAGGCGGAGCCGGCGAGGTCCGGGGTGATGCGCGGACGCCTCAGATGCACCTCATGGACGGGCTCCAGCCAGACGGTCTGCCAGATGCCGGTCACACGCGTGTAGTTGCAGTCGTGGTTGGCGTACTTGATCGCTTGCTTGCCCCGCGCCTGCGGGCCCGAGCGGGGGTCGCGGGCCCGGACGGTGACGACCACCTCCTCCCCGGAGCCGGCGATGTCGCCGAGATCGGCGGAGAACGGGGTGAAGCCGCCGCGATGACGCGCGACCTCGGTGCCGTTCGCCCAGACGGTCGTGTCGTGGTCGACGGCCCCGAAGTGCAGCAGGACCCGGCGTCCCGCCCACGCGGCCGGCAGCCGGAGAACCCGTCGGTACCAGACGGCCTCCAGGAAGTCGGTGTCGCCGATCCCTGACAGCTCGGACTCCGGCGGGAAGGGTACGAGGATCTCCCCGCCCAGCTCCCGGGTGAGGAGACCACGCTCGAGACCGCTGTCGCCTCTGTCGGTCTCGAACTGCCAGAGGCCGTTCAGGTTGAGCCAGTCGCGACGGACGAACTGCGGTCGCGGGTACTCCGGGCGGGGTACGGAGTGAGTGGGCACACATGCTCCAGTGAGTCGTCGGACCGGCGGCGGACCGCCGGCCCCGGGGTGGTACGGAGAGAGGGGAGTGCGGGGCGGATCAGGAGCCGCCGAGCCCGGTGGTGGCGACCGAGCTGACGATGCGGCGCTGGAAGAGCAGGAACACCACGACCAGCGGCAGCGCCGCCAGCAGGGCCGATGCCATGGCCTGGGCGTACTGGATCCCGAAGGCGTCCTTGACGGTGGCCAGCCCCACCGGGAGCGTCATCAGGTCGGGATCGTTGATGACGATGAACGGCCACAGGAAGTTGTTCCACGCACCGATGAACACGAAGATCGAGACGGCCGCCACGATCGGCCGGGAGAGCGGCAGCACGACCGACCGGAAGACGCGCACCTCGGACGCGCCGTCGAGCCGGGCCGCGTCCTCCAGCTCCCGGGGTATGCCGTCGAAGAACCGCTTCAGGATGAACACCATCATGGGCGCCACGACCTGGGGCAGGATCATCGCCGCGTAGGTGTCCACCAGGTTGAACATCAGCATCTGCTCGAACAGGGGCACGACGAGCAGTTGCGGCGGGACCATGACCGCCGCGACGGTCACGGCCATCAGTCCACGGCGGCCGCGGAACGTCCCGCGCGAGAAGCCGTAGGCGGCCAGGGTGGAGATCACGACGGTGATCAGGGTGACCAGTCCGGCCACCAGGAAACTGTTCGCCGCCCAGAGGACCACGTTGCCGCGTTCCAGGATCTGCTCGTAGGCGGACAGGGTGAAGGCGCCCTTGAACGGGGAGAGCCCCGGCTTGGACACGTCCTGCTCACTCTGGAGAGACGTGGCCACCGCCCAGAGGAACGGCAGCAGCCAGACGGCCGCCAGCACGGTGAGCGCGGTCCCTGCGAGGACGCGCGGCAGCCGGCCGTGGCCGAGGAGCAGGGGGGATCCGGACGGGCCCCCGGGCGGGCGGCGCCGGGTCCGCACGGTGGTTGCGGTGGTGGACATCGGTCAGTCCTCCTGGCGGAAGAGACGGAGCTGCGCGAGCGAGACGACGATCACGAGGGCGAAGAAGACGTAGGAGACCGCGGAGGCGTAGCCCAGCCGGTAACCGGTGAACCCGACGTCGTAGACGTACTCGAGGATGGGGCGGGTCGAGCCGTTGGGGCCGCCCTTGGTGAGGATGTAGATCTGGTCGAACACCTTCAGCGAGGCGAGGATCTGGAGCATCGAGACCAGGACGGTGGTCCTGCGCAGCTGGGGGAGGGTGACGGACCACAGGCGGCGCCACGCGCCGGCGCCGTCGAGTGCGGCGGCCTCGTCGTACGTCGTCGGCAGGGACTGCAGAGCGGCGAGGTAGAGCAGGAAGTTGAAGCCGACGGTCCACCACACCGTGAGCGCGGCCACCGACCACATCGCGACGGCTTCGTCGGACAGCCAGCCGACCGGTTCGAAGCCGAGCGTCCTGAGCAGTTCGTTGCCGAGGCCGATGTCCGGCTGGTAGAGCCAGGTCCAGATGAGGGTCACCACGGTCACCGGCAGCAGGTACGGCACGAAGAAGGACAGCCGCCACACCCACTGGCCGGCCAGGCCGCTGTGCACCAGGACTGCCATGACCAGGGCGACCAGCACCAGGGGGATGCTGGAGAGGGCGGTGAAGAGGACCGTGTTGCCGAGACTGCTCCAGACGTCCGGGTCGCCGAAGGCCTCGGCGTAGTTGTCGAACCCCACGAACGACGTGTCGCGCAGCGTGAGGGAACTGTCGGTGAAACTCATCCAGAGGCCCTGGACCACGGGCCACACCAGGAAGAGGACGAAGGGGACCGCGAAGGGCAGGACGAAGAGCAGGCCCGGGCCGCGCCGGCGGGAGCGGCGGGGAGGCGGGGAGAGGGGCCGTTCGCCGGCGGGCGCGGGGGCCGCGACGGGCGTGGTGGTGGTCACGTCGGTAACTCCTTCTGCTCGGTCAGGCCACCGGATTGGGCTGCCGCAGCAGCGTGTTCGCCTCACGGACCATCTGCCGCACCGCCTTCTCGGCGGAGGTGTTGCCGAGCAACGCCGACTGGAGGGGCTGGCACATGCGGTTCTGGAAGTTCGATGCCGCCCCGGCGAACCAGTTCGGCGGATCGAGGACCGCCACCTCCCCCGCGTCGGCGTACGAGGACTGGGGCTTCAGCGCCGCGTACTCCGGCTCGGCGAGCACCGGCTGGTACGCCGGGATGTGCCCCGCGCTCGCCCAGGTCAGGCTCTGCTTGAGTATCTGGGCGACGTAGCGGTGCGCCTCCCTGCGGCGGGCCGGGTCCGGGCTGCTCTGGTGCGGCAGGACGAAGCTGTGGGAGTCGGTGTAGACGGCGGGCCGGCCGAACACCTGCGGGAAGGGCGCGGCTCCGAGCGGGATCCCGGACTTCTGGAGCGTCGGCAGCTCCCACTCCCCGAGCATGGCCATGCCTCCGCGACCGCCCAGGAAGCCGGCCAGCGCGCTGTTGTAGTCCAGGTTGTTGGGATTCGTTTTGCCGTCGAAGAGCTGCTGCATGAACGACACGACCTGTACCGCCGCGTCGGTGTCGATCTCGGCCGGCCCGCCGTCCGGCAGGGTGAAGGCCGCACCGGTCTGCGCGTAGAGCGCGGCGAACTGCCGCCAGCTCTGGGCGGTGTCGGTGACATGGCCGAAGAGGATGCCGGATTTGCCCGTGACGTCGGCCAGGGCCTTGCCCGCCTCCAGGAGCGCCTTCGGCGAACCCATGGGGGCGAGTTCGCCCTTGGGGTCGAGGAGGCCCGCCTCGCCCGCGGCCTTCCGGTCGTAGAAGACGATGAACGGGTGGACGTCCAGGGGGATGGCGTAGACACGCCCCTGATGCTTCGTGCGGGACCAGACCGCCGGTGTGAAGTCCTTCTCGGTGACGCCGAACTCGGCCAGCAGATCGAGGTCGAAGGGGTCCAGCAGCCCGCCGGGCGCGTAACCGGCCAGCCGGGACAGGTGCAGGACGGCCACGTCGGAGGCGCGTCCGCCCGCTGCGGACATGGCGAGCTTCGTGTAGTACGACGGCCCCCAGTCGAGGATGGTGCGGTCGATCCGGAAGCCCTCGGGACCCTGGGAGACGGCCTTGATCATGTCGTTCATCAGCATGCCGTCACCGCCCTGGAACAGGTCCCAGACGCTCAGCGCCGAGGCATCGGAGGCGGAGGCGGGGGAGGAGCACCCCGCCAGGGGGCCCATGGCGAGCAGCGCGCCCGCCCCGGCTGTTCCGTGACGCAGGAACCGGCGACGGCCGATTCCGGGTGCGGGGCCGGAGCCGGGCACGGCCGACGCCTCGTGGGCGGAGGACGAAAAACTCATCGCGGACCTTTCGACGGCCGGACGCTCATGCCGGATCGGCGGTGGACCGGCCCGTGCGGGCGGGTCCACCGCACACGGCAGGTGGGTGGCCGCACTGGCTGAAACGGTGCGGTCACATGTTTTTACATCGATGTACATTGGCTGTAAAGAGTTCGAGCGGTACGGGTGTTCGAGACCTGCGGGGCGCACCTCGTACGGTGTCCGACGCCTCCGACGGCCCCCGGAACGCCGGGACATAGAATCGGCAGCGTTCGAGGGCAGGGAGGTCGGCCGTGGCACGGCCCAGGATCAAGGACGTCGCACGGCACGCGGGGGTGTCGGAGAAGACGGTCTCCAACGTGATCAACGACTACGTCCATGTCTCCGAACGGACCCGGCGCGTGGTCCGCGAGTCCATCGAGCACCTCGGGTACCGGGTGAACCTGGCGGGCCGCCATCTGCGGAAGGGGCGCACGGGCATCATCGCCCTCGTCGTTCCGGAGCTGGACGTCCCGTACTTCGCGGAGCTCGCCCGGCACGTGATCCGCGAGGCGGAGCAGCTCTCGCTCACGGTGCTGATCCATCAGAGCGGAGCGGACCGCGAGCACGAGCTGGCCGCACTCGCCGGCTTCGGCTCCGACTTCGTCGACGGGATCATCCTCAGCCCGCTCGCCCTCACCGCGGACGACGTCCGTCAGCGGGCCGGCGTTCCGCCGACCGTGCTGCTCGGGGAACTGCTGGAGGAAGGGGCCGACCATGTCGCCATCGACAACGAGAAGGCCGCGCGTCAGGCCACCGAGCACCTGATCGCCCTCGGGCGCCGGAACATCCTCGCGGTCGGTGGACACGAGGCCCCGGGCCTCGGGACCGCGGAGGCCCGCACGCGTGGCTACCTCGCGGCCCTGGCCGAGGAGGGCCTCACCCACCACCCGGACGCGCTGCTGGCGGTGGACGACTTCAGAATGCCCGCCGGCGCCCGGGCGGTGAGCCGGGCACTCGACGCCGGCCTGCGGCCGGACGCTCTGCTGTGCCTCAACGACCAGCTCGCCCTGGGGGCGTTGCGGGCGCTCCACGAACACGGGCTCCGCGTGCCCGAGGACGTGGCGGTGATCGGTTTCGACGACGTGGAGGGGGGCCGGTTCAGCGTCCCGACGCTGAGCACCGTGGCGCCGGACAAGGCGGCGGTGGCCAGGGTCGCCGTCCAGCTCCTCAACCACCGCATCGAGGAAGCGGCAGCGCTGACCCCGCAGACGGACGACCCCGGGGGCTCCGGTGTCCAGGCACCTCAGGACCGCGTGGTGGCTCACCGTCTCGTGCTGCGTGAGAGCACCGAGGGCCCCGAGCCCCGCTGACACCGGCCGCGGCTCCGCACCGGCCGGTCCCGCCCGCCGCGCCCCCGGCACCGGGTGCGCCGTGGGGGGCCGCTCCACTACGCCGACCCCGCCATCGCCGCGGTCACGGCGACGAGCCCTCCTGCGCACCGCGTCGGTCGGCGAGGTCGGCGGCCGCCTCGGCTGTGCCTCCCCCGCAGCGTTCACCGCGGCTTTCACGCGTGCCTTCGGCACACCGCCGTTCCGCTTCGCGGCCGCAGGGGCCGGGAGTGCGCGCAGAACCCGCTCCGGGCGACCGGTCGCCGAGGACCGCGCCACGGTGACCGTAGGCTAAGCCCTGGTCAACGCATCGGCGGGCGGCTTCCGAGCGGGAGCGGGGGGCCGGAGCCCCGCGCGGTCCCGGCCGGGGTGGCCGTCGCCCGCTCGCTGACCGGACGCGTACGACCCATGAGCAAGGAAGTCCATGCAGGGAGTTCTCACCGGTTTCGCGGTGATCGCTGTCGTCATCGGCATCGGCTACGTCCTCGGGCGCCGCGGACACCTGGGGGACGAAGGCCGAACGGTCCTGACCAGGCTCGCCTTCAACGTGGCGACCCCCGCCCTGCTCTTCACGACCCTGGCGGGCGCGGACCTGTCGGTCATCTTCTCCCAACGGCTCCTCGTCACCGCGGCGGGAACCGCCTCCGCGGCCGCCCTCTTCATCGCCGTAGGACTCCTACGACGATGGGGCACGGGACAGATCACCATCGGAGCCCTGTGCTCCAGCTACGTCAACGCCGGGAACCTCGGAATCCCGATCGCCGTCTACGTGCTGGGCGACGCCTCCCTCGTCGCCCCCGTCCTGCTCTTCCAGCAGATCGTCGTCACCCCGCTGGCCCTGACCGTCCTCGACCTGAACCGGCCCGGTGAGCCCCGCCCTCTCCTGCGGCGCCTGACCACACCGCTCCGCAATCCGATGGCCGTCGGCTCACTCTCAGGCGTCGTCGTGGCCGCCACCGGATGGACCGTCCCGTCACCGGCCCTCGAACCCCTCACCCTCATCGGCAACATGTCCGTCCCCGCGGTCCTGCTGGCCTTCGGGATCTCCCTGCGCGGCAGCGGCATACCCGCCCGGGGGGACAACCGGGCCGCCGTCGTCCTGTCCGCCACGCTCAAGACGACCGTCCAGCCGCTCATCGCCTGGAGCATCGGCGCGGGCGTCTTCCATCTCCAGGGCGCCGCTCTCCTCGACGTCGTCGTGACCTCGGCGCTGCCCGCGGCGCAGAACCTCTACACCTACGCCTCGCAGTACCGGGTCGGCGAACAGATCGCCCGGGAATCCATCCTGCTGTCCACCGTGGCCTCGATCCCCGTACTGGTCGCCGTCGCCGCGCTCCTGGGATAGCCGGACCCGGCGCCCGCCGGGCCGGCGACCGAGCGCCGCCGCTAGTGTGTCCCGTCCGACGGGCACGGCCGTGAGCGCCCTGCAACCGACACAGGACGGGTGGGTGCGATGAGTGACATGTGGACCGGGGAGAAGGTACGCCTGCGAGGTGTCGAGCCCGACGACTGGGAGGGCTTCCGCGACCTGGCCCGGAACACCCTCGACGTCCGTAACGCGGACCAGGTCGAACCTCCGCGCTCCGCCGAGAGTTTCCGGTCCTGGACCGAAGAGCGGGCCGGGCGCCCACCGGGAGGCGAAGCCTTCCGCCTGGTGGTGGAGGGGCTGGCGGACCGGGCTTTCGTGGGGTCCGTGACGGTCGGGGAGACCGACAGCCGTGCGGGACGGTTCAGGACCGGCATCGAGATCAGCCGCGACCACCGCCGCAGAGGGTATGCGGCCGAGGCGACAGAACTCGTCCTCACCTACATGTTCGCCGAGCAGCGCTACAACAAGTGCGAGGTGGAGGTCTACGCCTTCAACGACAGCTCACTCGCGCTCTACCGCAGGCTGGGCTTCGTCGAGGAGGGCCGGCTCCGCGAGCACGAGTTCTTCGCCGGCGGCTACCACGACGTGGTGCTGCTCGGCATCACCGCCGCCGAACACTGGGCCGCACACCGGCGTCCCTCGGTGCGGTGACCTCCTCGGCCCCGCGTGCCGCACGCTTCGACGCCCGCCCCGGCACCCGGAGTTCGAGTCCGTGACGGGCGTCGTCCCCCGGCGTCACGAAGGCGCGGCCTCCAGGGGGATGAAGCCTGCCCCGCTCACCAGGTCTTGCCGGCCTGCTCCCGGATCGTGCGGTTGATCCGGTTGAAGAAGTTGGTCGTCGCGATCTCCAGGATGATCGCGCCCAGTTGCTCCTCGGTGAAGTGGTCGGCGGCGGCGTCCCAGACCTCATCGGTGACGCCCGGTGCGCCGTCCTGGATACGGGTGGCGGCTTCGGTCAGGGCGAGGGCGGCCCGTTCCTCATCGGTGTAGAACGGCGTCTCGCGCCACGCGACCACGTTGTGCAGCCGCTCCTCGGCCTCACCGGCCTTCCTCGCGGCCTCGACCGAGGCGAAGACGCACGGGCCGCACCCGTTGATCTGGCTGGTGCGCAGGTGGACCAGGGACAGCAGCCGACTGTCCACGCCCCCCGCATGAATCGCCTTGTACAGGTGCTGAATCGCTGTGATCACATCGGGACCGGCCGGGCTCGTCACACGTGCTTCCATCGGTTCTGCTCCTTCATCGGTTACCTGCGCCCTTCCGGGCTCGTCATACGCATGACGGAGCAGAGCCGAGGAAGGTAACACCATGGCCGACACCAGCCCGACGGACCCGATAGCCGAGACGTTCGAGGCCCAGCGAGACCGGCTGCGCGCGGTCGCCCACCGCATGCTCGGGTCGCACGCCGACGCCGAGGACGTGGTCCAAGAGGCGTGGCTGCGCCTCTCCCGGCAGGACACGGCGGCCATTCACAACCTCGCGGGATGGCTGACCACGGTGGTGGGCCGGATCAGCCTCGACGTCCTGCGCTCGCGCCAGGCCCGCCCGGAGGCGTCCTACGAGGACGGGCTGCCCGATCTCGTGGTGACGCTCGACGACAACCCCGCCCCCGAGGACGACGCGGTGCTCGCCGACTCGGTGGGGCTCGCGCTCCTCGTCGTCCTCGAATCGCTCGGACCGGGCGAACGGCTGGCGTTCGTGCTGCACGACCTGTTCGCGGTGCCGTTCGACGAGATCGGCCGCATTCTCGGCAGGTCCACCGCTGCCACCAAGATGCTCGCCAGCCGCGCCCGCAGGAAGGTGCGGACGACGGAACGACCCACCGGCGCCGGCCGGGAGCAGCGAGAGGTGGTCCAGGCCTTCCTGGCCGCGGCTCGCAACGGCGACTTCCAGGAGCTGCTGCGGGTACTCGACCCCGAGGTGAAGCTGACCGTCGACACCCCGTCCGGCGTGGTCGTCGCCCTCGGCGCCACCCGCGTCGCAGCCGGCGCGCAACTGTCCGCCGGTGCGGCCGCACAGGGACAAGCGGTGCTCGTCAACGGCGCCCCAGGGGTCATGTCCTGGCACGAGGACGGCACCCCGCTCTCCGTCCTCGCGTTCACCGTCGTCGACGGCCGTATCACCGGCATCACGGCCGTGACCGCCCCGGTCAAGCTCGCGTCGATGGACCTGCCGGCCCGTGTGCGACGGTGAGATGGGTGGCGTAGAAGGAGCTGAGCCTGGCCACCGCCGGGGTGACATGCTCGTCCCGGTCATAGAGGGAGACGTGGGTGCCTCCGTCGATGACGAAGAGTTCCTTGGGCTCCGCCGCCCTCTCGATGGCCTCCTGGCTGATGTACGCCGTGTTCGCGTCCGACCCGATGATCATCAACAGGGGGCGCGGCGAGATGAGGCGGATCCGTGCATACGAGTCGTACTGGATGATCCGGTCGAGGCTGTGGACGGGCCAGGGCAGGACCGCGCGGGGGTGGTGCCCGCGTGGGGTGCGGTAGTACTCGTACGTCTCCGCGTCCACGGCCTCGGTGATCCACTCCTGGCGGTGGACGGCCTCGCCGCGGGCCTCCGCGGTGCGGGCGGCCGCGGCGAGTTCGAGCATCGAGCGCATGACCGGAGGATGCTGGGCGCGGCCGAGACCGTCGCGCATCACCGACCCCAGATCGCCCGCACTCACGGTGGCGACGGCCTTGATGCGCAGGTCTGTCTGGGCCGCGTAGGGGACGTAGCCGCCGGAGGCGCAGATCCCCAGGGCGCCGATCCGGTCGGAATCGATCTCCTCGCGGGTGGTCAGGGAGCTCACGGCGGACTTGATGTCCTCGGCGCGCTGGAAAGGGTCCTCCAGGCCGCGCGGTTCGCCCTCGCTCTCGCCCTGGTAGGCGGCGTCGAACACCAGGGCGGCGAAGCCCTCGTGGGCCAGGCGCTCGGCGTAGATGCTCGCCGTCTGCTCCTTCACGCCGCCGCTCGGATGGCCGACGACGACGGCCGGGAGCCGAGCTGCGGTGGGCGTGTCCGGCAGGAAGAGAATGCCGGAGAGCGTCAGGCTGCTGCTGAGGAAGGTGACGTCCGTCTTCATGACACCGAGCCTGGCAGGCCCCCCACGCCGGTATAAGGGGCCGGAGCCGGCCCCCTCACAGGCCGGTGTCCCGGTGCGAGACTTGACCGCATGAGCAGCCAACTGGGTGACTTCCTCAAAGCGCGGCGCGGGGAGCTGAGCCCCGCGACGGCCGGGCTCCCCGACGACGGCCGGCGGCGGGTCCCGGGCCTGCGCCGGGAGGAGATCGCTCTGCTGGCTTCGATCAGCCCCGGCTACTACACCCGCCTGGAACAGGGCCGCCGCCGGGCCTCCGAGCCGGTGCTGGACGCCCTCGCACGCGCACTGCGGCTCAGCGAGGACGAGCGCGCCTACCTTTTCGAGCTCTCGGGGAAGGACGCCGGACGACCGCGCCGACGGCCCGCCCAACGGGTCCGGCCACAGCTGCAGCGCCTGCTCGACGACTTCACGGACACCCCGGCCCTCGTCCTGGGGCGGTGCACCGACGTTCTGGCGTGGAATCCGCAGGCCGCCGCGCTGTTCACCGACTTCTCGCTCCTTCCCCGGGAGCGACGCAATTTCGTGCGCCTGGTGTTCCGCGACCCGACGGTACGGGCCCTCTACACCGACTGGGAATACATGGCGCGTGCCTGCGTGGCGCAGCTGCGGATGGAGGCGGCACGGGATCCGGAGAATCCGCGCCTGACGGCCCTGGTGGGAGAACTGTCGGTGCGGGACCCTGACTTCCGGACGTGGTGGGGCGACCACCGTGTGGCCGTGCGGACGGCGGGAACCAAGGCGCTGCGCCACCCGGTCGTGGGTGAACTCGCCCTCGACTGGTCCGCACTGACCGACGCGTCGGACCCGGACCAGCACCTCATCGCCCTGACCGCCGCGCACGGCACCTCCTCCCACGACGGCCTGCGTCTCCTGGGCGCCCTCGCGGCCGCACCCTCCACGTAGCCACCGTTTGTGACCTGTGGGGCGTCAACCGGGAGCGGTCCGGGTAAGGTGACAGCAACTAAGTGAAGGTAGCCTTACCTAAGTTCAAGGAGTTCCGGTGACCAACCCCTTCGAGGACGAGAACGGCACCTACCTGGTGCTCGTCAACGACGAGGGACAGCACTCGCTGTGGCCTGCCTTCGCCGAGGTGCCCGGCGGCTGGACCGTGGCCCATCAGGAGGACACCCGTCAGGCCTGCCTCGACTACGTGGAGCAGAACTGGACGGACCTGCGGCCCAAGAGCCTGATACGGAGCATGGCGTCCAGGCCGGTGTGAACCCTGTGGAACGCCCGAAGGCGTTCGTCCGGCACTCCGGACGAACGCCTTCGGCGGTGAACTGCGGCGTGAGGTCAGGACTCCTCGGCGGCCGCGGTCCTCGGCGCCGGGGCGGCGACCGCCGGTGCCGCCTCGTCACGCCGCGACCGGTGGGCCATCCAGGCGGCGACCAGCGCGCCCGAGATGTTGTGCCACACGGAGAACACCGCGGCCGGCAGGGCGGCCAGCGGGCTGAAGTGAGCGGTCGCCAGCGAGGCGGCGAGCCCGGAGTTCTGCATGCCGACCTCGAAGGCCATGGCGCGGCTCGCGGGCCGGCCGAGCCCTGAGATCTTGCCCGCGCCGTAACCGAGCGCGAGTCCGAGGCCGTTGTGCAGCACGACGGCGATCAGCACGGTCACGGCGGCCGACTTGATCGTGCCGGCGCTGCCCGCCACGACGGCGCAGACGATCGCGGCGATGGCCAGCGACGACAGCCAGGGCATGAGGCCCAGCACCCGGTCGACGAGCTTGCCCGCGACGAGCCGCACCACCAGGCCGCCGAGGACCGGCAGCAGCACCGTCTTGAGGATGTCCGTGATCATCGAGCCGGCGTCCACCGGCAGGTACGCGCCCGCGAGCAGCAGCGTGAGCGGGGGTGTCACCAGAGGGGCGACCAGGGTGGAGACGGTGGCGACGGAGACCGACAGGGCCACGTCGCCGCGGGCCAGGAAGGTCACCACGTTCGACGCCGTTCCGCTCGGCGCGCAGCCGACCAGGATCAGTCCGGCCGCCAGTTGCGGCGGCAGCCCGAGCAGGTGGGCGATGGCCCAGCCCAGCCCCGGCATGATCACGTAGTGCGCGACCAGCCCGATGGCCACGGCCCACGGGCGCTTCACCACACCCCTGAAGTCGAGCGGAGTCATCGTCAGGCCCATGCAGAACATGACGATCCCCAGCAGGTACGGAACCGATTCCGTCCAGCCGTCGAACGTGCCGGGTGTGACGAGACCGGCTACGCCCGCCACAAGCACGAGGACGGGGAACACCGTGACGGCGCGCCTCGCCGCCTTGTCGTCGGAGGCCGGTTGATCAGGGGATATCTGTTCGGTTTGCACAGGCGCGATGAGACGCCGCATGCGCGGGCCTCCGCAAACGCGTCTCACCATATGGGCATCCTGTCCAGGATGCGTCTGCTCGAAGTCCCCGCCTACCAGGGCCGGAGGCGCAGCTCGCGCCCCTGCCAGCGCCTCCGTAGCCAGCGGTCGTGACCGGCCAGCACGATCGCTCCGGGGCCCGCGCCCATGGCGGCCTCGAGTTCGTCGCAGAGCCGGGGGGACAGATGGTTCGTGGGCTCGTCGAGCAGCAGCAACTCCGGCGGATGCGCCACCAGGAGGGCCAGCGCGAGCCTGCGGCGCTGGCCGACGGAGAGGCGCCCGACCTGCTTGCCCAGGTCCGCCTCGCTCATCAGCCCCAGCGAACCCAGTGGCACGGCCTCCGCACGCTCGCTCCCGAGGGCGTGCGCGTAGGTGTCCCGGACGGTGCGGTCCGGCCGTGCGAACACGGTGTCCTGGGCCAGCATCCCCACCGAGAGGCCGCTCTTGCGCCGCACGTCGCCGTCCGCCGCGAGACGTCCGGCGAGCACGGAGAGGAGCGTGGACTTACCCGCCCCGTTGTCACCCGTCACGAGCAGCCGCTCGGTCGCGGCCACGTCGAGGCGGTCGACGGCGAGGCGGCCCCGCACCCGCACGTCCCGCAGGGAGACGAGGAGCCCGTCCGCCGAAGGCCCGGCGAGGGCGGTGCGCCGGAACCGCAGCGGCTGCGGGGGCTCGGCGGTCCTGTGCCGTTCGAGTGCCTCCAGCCGGCGGGCGGCGTTGCGCGCCCGCCGCGAGATCTGGCTCTGCACCCGGTTGGCCCGGACGCCGTAACCCATCTTCTCGTTGTCCCGCGGCCCACGGTCCGGGGCGACGCGGTGCGTGGTGGTGCCGATCGACCGGTGCAGTGCCTCCAGTTCCTCCTGTTCCTCCGCGAAACGCCGTTCCCAGCGCTCCCGTTCGGCCCGCTTCTCGGATTGGTAGGCGGTGTAGTTGCCGCCGTACCGCACCGGCCCGTCCATGGCGGGGTCGAGGTCGACCAGATCCGTGCACACGGCGTCGAGGAAGGCCCGGTCATGGCTCGCCACGACGACGGCGCCCGGCAGGCCGCACACCTGCTCCTCCAGGAACTCCGCGGCACGGTCGTCGAGATGGTTGGTCGGCTCGTCCAGCAGCAGCGCGGAAGGCCTCCGGACCAGCAGGGAAGCCAGGGCCAGGCGCCCACGCTGCCCACCGGACAAGGAGCCCAGCGTCCGGTCCCGCCGGATCCCGCAGAGGCCGAGGCCTTCCAGCACCATCGTGGCGCGCCGGTCGGCGTCCCACGCCTCCCGCTCCTGGGCGCGCTCCAGCCGCCGGCCGTAGGCGTCGAGCAGGGCGGCGTATCCGGGGGAGTCCTCGTCGGCGCGGGCGAGCTCCGCGGAGAGGCGCTCGACCTCGGCGAGATCGTCGCGGACCTCGCTCAGCGCCTCGTCCAGCACGTCGGCGATCGTGGCGGCGGCGGCGAACGGCATCTCCTGGTGCAGGAAGCCCAGATCGGCCGGGCGGGTGATGCTTCCCGCGTCGGGTTCGTCGGCCCCGGCGAGCAGACGGAGCAATGTCGACTTGCCGACGCCGTTCTCCCCGATCAGTCCGATGCGGTGGCCGGGGGGCGCCGTGAGGGAGAAGCCGTCGACCACGCGACCTTCGCCGAAGGAACGGACGATGTCGCGTGCGAGCAGGGCTGCGGAGGCGTCGGACATGGGAGATGACCTCGTGTGCGTGCGGGCGGACGGACTTCCGCCCCGGGCGGACAGGGGGAACGGGAACGACACAGGGCCTCGCGGCAGCGGTGCTGTCGCGCACCTGCCCACGGGCGATCACATCCGGGTGTCACCCGGAGATGTCGTCGTCTCCCACCATGTCCGGTCTCCTCACCGAGAGAGCGATGTCCACGGCGAGCCTAGCAGCCGGCCGTCCCCCGGTCCTGAGGTGCCGTCATGCCTACGTGCCCGAGCCGACCGGGGTCACCGTGACGCGGGAGACGGAGCCGGACCTCCGCCCGCGCGGACGCCGCCGCGCCCGTGCCGCTGCCGTCCTCACCGTCGCAGGCGGTGAGGGAGAGGGCGGCCGCCACTGCGGCGGCGATGACGTCCCCTGTGATGAGGCACCGGCTGCTCCGTACGAGCACTTACGTGGGCAATGCACGCGGCTGTCCCGCGAACGGGTGCGCGCCGGGCCGAAGATCATCACGTCGGAAGGACACCGGCCCGCCCCGCGACCACAAGAGGCTCATGCCCGTCAGAAGCCCCGCCATGTACGCCGGACCGTCGCGCCGGGGATGCGGTGGGCCGTGCTTGCGGGCAGCGTGGGGGAGTGCCGCAGCTGCTGAGAACCCAGTGGATCCCCGTAGGCCTCATCGTGCTGGCCGTGGTGGTCGACCTGGTCACCCCGCACGACGTGACGTCCGCGCCGCTGCTCATGGCGGCGCCCGTCGCCGCCGCGCCGCTCTGCGGCATCCGCGCGATCATCGGCATCGGGCTCACGGCGATGGTCGTCCACGCGTTCCTCGCACGGCTCGACGGAACCTTCGGCTGGCGCGCGGGCATCGCCAACCAGATCACCCTGGCGGCCGTCACCGCCCTCGCCGTCCTGATCCACCGCACACTGCGCAGGCAGTACGCCCGCGCCCGGCGCGCCCAGCACGTCGCGGCCGTCGCCCAGCGGGCCGTGCTGCCCAGGCCCCCGTCGCGGCTGGGGGACCTGCACATCGACGCCCGGTACGTGCCCGCCGAGAGCGAGGCACTGATCGGCGGCGATCTGTACGTGGTGCAGAGCACCCCGTACGGGATCCGGGTCATGGTCGGGGACGTACGGGGGAAGGGGCTCGGGGCGGTCAGCGCCGTCAGCGCCGACCTCGGCGCCTTCCGGTACGCGGCGGACGAGGCCGAGGACCTCCCGCAGCTCGTGACCCGGCTGGAGCGCGCCCTCCTGCGCGAGGGCGGGCGGCGTGGCGGCCAGCAGCAGTCGGAGGGCTTCACGACAGCGCTCATCGCCGAGTTCTCCGCGGACCTGGAGACCGTACGCCTGGTCAACCGGGGCCATCCGCCTCCGGTACTCCTGGACGCACAGGGCCGCACCACCCTTCTCCAGGCGTCCGAGGAGGCGCCCCCGCTGGGGATGAGCGATCTGGGCACGTGGTCCTCCCCGGTCGACAGCTTCCCCTTCCCCGCCGGCTCCACCCTTCTCTGCTTCACCGACGGCGTCACCGAGTCGCGCGACGCGGCCGGACGCTTCTACGACCCCGTCGCACGCCTGCCGCTCGTCCTCGGCAGACGGGCGCGCTCCGGGGGACGCCTCGCTCCGGGGCAGATCCTGGACACGCTGATCCAGGACGTCCGGCGCCACGTCGGCGGCCGGCCGCAGGACGACCAGGCCATGCTGGCCCTGCACCGCTCCCGCACCGAGGACGAACCCGCTCCGCGGGCCAGGGCCGGCCCCCCGGGCTGACGGCCCTCCGGTCACGAAAGAGCGGAGACGCGGAGGAGCTGAGACACCGCCATCCGCCGTACGACGGCCGCGACCTGGATGTGCGAGCCCTTCCCATCCGGTTGACACTCGGACCATGCGCACCGACAGTCCCGCCCCGGGCACGGCCGGCCCCCCTGCCGCAGGGGGAGCCGCCAACCAGACGCTGGCCCTCGCGGCGATGCTCTTCGCCGTGTCGATGACGTTCATCGACCAGACGATCGTCGCCGTCGCCGCGCCGAGCATCATCGACGAACTCGGTCTCTCGTCCTCCGGTATGCAGTGGGTCGTCAATGCCTACCTGCTCGCCCTCGCCGCCTTCTTCGCGCTCGGCGGGCGGCTGTCCGACATCTTCGGCCACCGTCGGGTGATGCTGATCGGCACGCTCCTGTTCGTCGTCTCCTCCGTGCTGTGCGGCTGCGTCCCGGAGGGCGGTTTCGCACAGGCCTGGCTGATCATCTTCCGCGCCACCCAGGGACTCGGCGCGGCGCTCATGTTCCCCGCCGCGCTCGCCGTGGTCATCGCCGTCTTCCCCGTGGAGAGGCGCGGCCGTGCGCTCGCGCTGTTCTTCGGTCTCTCCGGAGCGCTCACCGCGGTCGGGCCGTTGCTCGGCGGCTGGCTGACGGCCTGGACCTGGCGGGCGATCTTCTGGGTGAACGTGCCGATCGCCGTCATCGCCCTGGTCCTGGCCGTCATGGCCCACATCCCCGAGACCCGCCGGCGCGAGAAGCTGGACGTGCCCGGTGCCGTCCTGGTCGCCGTGGGCATGGGGCTGAGCGTGCTCGGGTTCCAGCAGGCGTCCGCGTGGGGCTGGAGCAGCGTCGCCACCTGGGCGTGCGTCGTGGGCGGGCTCGTCGTCCTGGCGGTGTTCTGCCGCTACGAACTCGGGGTGGCGGAACCGCTCATCAAGCTGCGTGTCTACCGCGACCGGGCGTTCACCGTCGACATGCTCGTCCTCTTCTTCGCGATGCTGGCCTTCGTCCCGGTCTTCTTCTTCGCGTCCGTCTACGCACAGGTCTCGCTGAGCGCCTCGCCGAACCAGGCCGCCCTGTACCTGCTCTACTTCTTCATCGGGTTCGGGATCGCGTCCCAGTGGGGCGGCCGCATCCTGGACCGGCGCGGAGCCCGTCCGGCGATGAAGCTCGGGACGGCGCTCGGCGCGGTCGGGTTCGCCCTGTGGGCGAACAAGCTGACGGACCTGTCGATGCACGACCAGTGGCCGTACGCCGCGCTCGCGGGAGCGGGCATCGGCTTCCTCCTCGCCCCGGCCTCCACCGACGCGGTCAACCGGTCGATCGGCGCCTCGTACGGCGAGGTCACCGGCATCACCCAGACCGTGCGCAACTACGCGGCGAGCATCGGGATCGCCGTCTTCGGGACGGTCCTCACCCACGTCACCACCGACAGGGTCGTGGAGACCCTCACGTCCGGAGGAGTGCCGGCAGGCGCGGCGAACGACGCCGCCAGATCGGTCGCGGAGGCCGTCACCGGAAATCCGGACGCGCAGGAGCCGTCCGGCGGCGGCCGGGTCGCCACCCTCATGAGGGACTCGATGGACGCGGTCAGAACGGACTTCGCCGAGGCGAACCAGTGGGTGTTCTACGGGATGGCCATCGCGCTCGGTATCGGGTACCTGTGCGCGCTCCGTCATCCCGGGACACGGGTGACCGGAGACTCGGTCACCGAGCCTTCCGGGCAGCCGGGGCGGGGCGGACGGGAAGCCGGAGACTGACGGCGGTACACGCCTCACGTGCGGCCGACGCCCTCTGAGCCCTCCCCGCCGTGTCATGCCTGCCCCCCCCTGCTCGGAGAGGAGCGCGGTGCCGCCGCTGACCCCGTACTTCGTGATGTGCGTCGGCCAGGCCCCGCTCGTCCCGTACGCCCCGCCCGGCAGGTCGTCCAGGCGGCGGCGGGCGGGTGAGGAGCGTCTCACCCGCCCGCCGCCGCTTGCTATGCAACCAGTTGCATAGAACGATCGGGGCATGGCGCTCGAACACGCGATCCTCGTCTCGCTGCTGGAACAGCCGGGCTCGGGCTATGAGCTCGCCCGGCGGTTCGAGCGGTCCATCGGATACTTCTGGACCGCCACGCACCAGCAGATCTACCGCGTCCTCAAGCGCATGGAGAGCGACGGCCTGCTCGACGTCCGCGATGTCCCGCAGGAGCGCCGGCCGGACAAGAAGGAGTACTCCGTCGCCGGCCCGGGCCGCGCCGCCCTCTCCGGCTGGCTGCACGAGCCGATCGAACCCGAGAGCCTCCGCCACGACCTCGCCGTGAAGATCCGTGGTGCGGCCTTCGACGACCCGGCCGCGCTGCTGCACGAGGTCGAGCGGCACCACCGGGTGCACAGCGACCGGCTCGCGCACTACCTCGCCGGGGAGCTGCGTGACTTCACCGGCCCCGGCGCCCCCGCGCCGCTCGACGCGGGGCAGGAGCTGCAGCACGTCGTGCTGCGCGGCGGCATCGCCTACGAGCGCATGACGGTCGCCTGGCTCGACGACGTACTCGCCACTCTTCACCGGCTCGGCGCGTACCACCCGCGCAGCTGAACCCCTCCAGCATCCCCCCGTCCCACCACCTCCCGGAAGGCGTGCCACCATGGCCGACCCGCTGCTGTTCAACCCGCGTACCTACGACCCGGCGTACTTCGACCCGGAGACCCGCAGGCTGCTCCGTGCCACCGTCGACTGGTTCGAGGCCCGCGGCAAGCGCCGGCTGATCGAGGACTACCGGACGCGCGCCTGGCTGGGCGACTTCCTCGAATTCGCCGCGAAGGAAGGCCTCTTCGCCACCTTCCTCACCCCCGCCTCCGCCGCGGAGCGGGACGACCAGCGCTGGGACACGGCCCGGATCGCCGCTCTCAACGAGATCTTCGGGTTCTACGGACTCGACTACTGGTACGCCTGGCAGGTGACCATCCTCGGTCTCGGCCCGGTCTGGCAGAGCGACAACGCCACCGCTCGCAGCCGCGCGGCACAACTCCTCTCCCAGGGGGAGGTGTTCGCCTTCGGCCTCTCGGAGAAGGCGCACGGCGCCGACATCTACTCCACGGACATGCTCCTGGAGCCGGACGGCGACGGAGGCTTCCTGGCCACCGGTTCCAAGTACTACATAGGCAACGGCAACGCCGCCGGACTCGTCTCCGTCTTCGGCAGGCGCACCGACGTCGAGGGTCCGGAGGGCTACGTCTTCTTCGCGGCCGACAGCCGCCACCCCGCCTACCACCTGGTGAAGAACGTCGTCGACTCCTCGAAGTACGTCAGCGAGTTCCGCCTCGACGGCTACCCCGTCGGCCCCGACGACGTCCTGCACACCGGCCGCGCCGCCTTCGACGCCGCCCTCAACACCGTCAACGTGGGCAAGTTCAACCTCTGCACCGCCTCGATCGGCATCTGCGAGCACGCGATGTACGAGGCCGTCACCCATGCGCAGAACCGCATCCTCTACGGCCGCCCCGTCACCGCCTTCCCGCACGTCCGCCGTGAGCTGGCCGACGCCTACGTCCGGCTCGTCGGCATGAAGCTGTTCAGCGACCGTGCCGTCGACTACTTCCGCTCGGCCGGCCCCGACGACCGCCGCTACCTGCTGTTCAACCCGATGACGAAGATGAAGGTGACCACGGAGGGCGAGAAGGTCATCGACCTGATGTGGGACGTCATCGCCGCCAAGGGCTTCGAGAAGGACACGTACTTCGCCCAGGCCGCCGTGGAGATCCGCAGTCTGCCCAAGCTGGAGGGCACGGTTCACGTCAATCTCGCCCTCATCCTGAAGTTCATGCGCAACCACCTGCTGGACCCCGCCGGGTACGCACCCGTGACGACGCGTCTGGACGCCGCGGACGACGCGTTCCTCTTCCGGCAGGGACCGGCCCGCGGCCTCGGCTCCGTACGCTTCCACGACTGGCGTCCGGCCTACGACGCCTACGCCGAGCTCCCCAACGTCGCCCGCTTCCGGGAGCAGGCGGACGCGCTGTGCGACTTCATGTCCGACTCCGCGCCGGACGAGGAGCAGAGCCGCGACCTCGACTTCCTGCTGTCCGTCGGCCAGCTCTTCGCACTGGTGGTGCACGGGCAGCTGATCCTGGAGCAGGCGAGGCTGACCGGACTGGACGAGGACGTGCTCGACGAGCTGTTCTCCGTACTCGTCCGCGACTTCTCCGCGAACGCCGTCGAGCTGCACGGCAAGGACTCCGCGACCGAGGGACAGCAGCGCTGGGCCATCGGCGCCGTGCGGCGTCCCGTCGTGGACGACGCTCGGTCGGCACGGGTCTGGGACCGGGTCGAGGCCCTGTCCGGGGTGTACGAGATGGCTTTGTGACGCCGACCGGGTATTGGGCCGGTCAGGCCCGCATCGCCCGCGCTCACAGGGGCATATGGAAGGTCCGGCAGCCGGAACGGCCGGCTGCGAGGCAAGGGGATGACCATGGAAAGGGTCTGGGCCGGGCGGGCACAGGCGGACGGCGCACTGGATGACGGCGTCATCGGGTACGACGTGGAAGCACCGGACGGCAGCGTGGGCACCGTCATCAGGCTCTCGCCGGTACCGGGGTTCGACCACCTGGTGATCGACGCGGGGGTCTGGAAGTTCGGGAGAAGCGTCGTCGTGCCCGCCGGCATGGTGACCGGCGTCGACGACGCCGAGCGTGTGATCAAGGTCGGGTGCACCAAGGAGCAGATCAAGGAGGCCCCGCGCTTCGAGCGTGATCAGGACACCGGGGACCTCTTCTATCTGCGTCGGCTCGGTGCGTACTACGAATCGCTGACAGCTGCCCACGGGTGAGCGGGTCCGGGTCCGGCGCCGTCGACGTACGACGACGGCGCCGAACCCCTGTCCGGCCCCCGGTCGGGAAGACCTCCCCGGACCGAGGGCCACGGAACGCGGGCGATGAGCGATGAGGGCGAGCCGGAGTGCGGCCGCGGGTCAGACGGCCTGGAGATTGTCGTCCCGCTGTGTACCGACGGTGTGGCGGAGGGCGGGGGAGACCGCTGTCCGCATGCCGAGCATGGTGTCGGCGGCATGGAGGGCCTGCGGAACCGTCTGGGTGCCGGTCATCACGCACAGGGTGTAGGCGGCGTCCTCCGCGGCACGGGCGGTCGCGTCCGTGGAGCGGCGCGCGTCCTCGATCCGTGCGTCGGCGTAGCGGGCCAGAGCGACTCTCAGGTCCTGAGGACTGGGTGTCAGCACAGCAGTTCTCCTCTGTTCTGTTCAGATCCACGTCCGGTGCGGAGCGCCGGGACACGGGGGCCTTCGTCCGGCCCTGCCGAGCGGTGCGGTTGCACACGCCGTCGTGTGACCCGCCGTCACGCGTGTACCCGCTTGCGAGCGGAGTACGCGCTCTCCCGCGTGTGCACCGCCCGTCGCCGGTCCGGGCGCTCTACCGTTCACCGATGCGGTCTGTCTCCTGGTGGGTCCTGTTCTCCTCGGGGTGCGCCCCGATCCTCCTCGTCGGTGGCTGGGCGGTCTCCGCGGAGCTCCAGGGGCCCGGCTACGATCCCGCGTCGGCGACGATCAGCATCCTGGCCGCCGACGGCGCCGCCGGTTACTGGGTGATGACGTCCGCTCTGCTCGCCCTCGGAGCCTGCCACGTGGTGACCGCTTGCGGACTGCGACCCGCCGCGCCGTCCGGACGGGTGGCCCTGGCCGGCGGTGGGATCTCGGCGATGCTGCTGGCCCTGTTCCCGGCGCCGAGCAGTGGGGGCTCGTTCTCCCACGGCGTCGTCGTGGCGGTGGGGTTCTCGCTGCTCGCGCTCTGGCCGGTCCTGGCAGTACGACGCTCCGCAGCCGGCCGGCGGGCCCCGTCCGGGCCAGGTGCCGCCGGCGCGCCTCGTGTGGCTGCGCCTTGGGGGCTGCGGGCCGGGCCGTCCTTCATGGCGGCCGCACTGATATGGCTCGGCGGCGCCTGGTTCCTGCTCGCTCTCTTCCTGCTCGACACCGCGGGTGCGGCCGAGCGCGTCCTCACGTTCGCCCAGTCGTTCTGGCCTCTCGTTGTGGTCCTGTCCTGCGTCCGGGCGCGGGACGACGGGTTCGAGGCAGGGGTCCGGGCCGACGGCTGACGCGGCGGCCCGGTGTTCCCTCCCTCAGGGGCGCGGCCCGATCAGCCGGTTGCCGTCGCGGACCAGGACCGCCGCCGCGGGGCAGGAGTCCGCGGAGTCCAGCGCGCGTTCGTCAGGAGCGATCCGCTCCCGCCCGCCACATGCAGGGCGGGGAAGCGCACGAGCAGCGCTTCCAGCGCCTCGTGGAGCTCCAGCCTGGCGAGTGGTGCGCCCGGACAGTGGTGGACCCCGGGACCGCCGACGAGGTCAACAATGCCTTGCCCGCCATCCCGGACCGTCGCCTCCCCCGCGGAGCGACGGCCCGGCTCCGTCGGACGGTTTACCGCTTGCGGCCGACCGCCACATAGCCGGCGCTGATGATCTCGTCCTGGCCGGGGACGGGTTCACCGAGTCCGGGGTGCCAGGCCTCCGCTGCCACGATGCCCGGTTCGACGATGTCGAGTCCGTCGAAGAAGCGGGCGAACTGAACACGCGTGCGGGGTGCCAGGGTGAGCGTGTTGGCCTTGTACATCTCGTTGACCTTGCCCGCCTCCGCCGGGTGGAAGTCGGCGGTGAGGTGCGAGATCACCACATGGCTGCCCGGCGCGAGCACCTCGGTCAGCCGCTCCACGAGCTCGTAGGCCCCGTCCTCGTCGCTCACGAAGTGCAGCAGCGAGATCAACGAGAGCGCGACCGGCCGGCTGAAGTCCAGGGTCTTGCCGGCGTGTTCGAGGATGGCGTCCACCTCGCGGGCGTCCGCCTGCACATAGTCGATGGCGCCCTCCGGAGTGCCCTTCAGCAGGGCCTCGGCGTGCGCCAGGACGATGGGATCGTTGTCGCAGTAGACGACCCGGGCGGCCGGCGCCGCCTGCTGGGCCACCTGGTGCAGATTCGGCTCGGTGGGTATCCCCGTGCCGATGTCGAGGAACTGCCGGATCCCCTGCTCGGTGAGCCACCGGGTGGCGCGGTGCATGAAGGCCCGGTTCACCTTCGCCATGACCGGGACCGAGGGTTCGACGGCCAGCATCTGCCGGCCCATGGCCTCGTCCACCGGGTAGTTGTCCTTGCCACCGAGGAACCAGTCGTACATCCGGGCGGGATGGGGTCTGCTGGTGTCGATGCGCAGGGCGGGGGCATCGTTCTCCGGTCGGGACATGGCGAACTCCTGGGTGTGCGTGGCAGCGGATGATCAGCTTTCGACCAGAATAGGCAACGGATGTGCCTGAAACGTCGGATGGAGCGCAACTCCGCTGTGGAATAAGGGCACTTCGTCGGTGATGTCGTCTACGTACCGGGTGAGTCCCTGCCGGCGCCGTTCGCGGGCGCGGCCGGGGCGTGGGGGCGGTGGGCAGGGCCACCGCCCCCACCCGGCCCGGAACGGGTGTCAGCCGGCGGTGCAGGTGACGGTGGGCCAGGTCCAGTTGCCGTTGGCCTGGATGGTGGCGCCCCAGTTGTTGCCGCTGCCGTTGGATCTGGCGCTGAGCACCTGGGCGCTGGGGTAGCTGGCGCTGGTGTTCCAGGTGGAGAGGACCTTGGCGGGGGAGGGGACGTTCATCGTGACGGTCCAGTTGTCGGAGCCGGAGACCGAGACGTTGAGGTTGTAGCGGTCGCTCCACTTCTGGCCCGCGGTGACGGTGGCGGTGCAAGCGCCGCTGCCACCGCTCCCTCCGCTGCCGCCGTCAGGAGCGACGGCGCGGCCGGTCTGCGGCGAGATCATGCCGGCGCACAGCCCCCGGCTCGCCAGGCCCTGCGCGATGCGCGGGATGGCCGCGAGCGTGTTGGCCGGCCAGTCGTGCATGAGGATGATCTGGCCGTCGGTGAGCCGGGCGTTCGCCTGCACGATCGCGTCGGTGCTCGCGTTGTTCCAGTCCTGCGAGTCGACGTCCCAGATGATCTGGGTCAGACCGTACCTGGCCGCGGCCGCCTGCACCGTCGAGTTGGTCTCACCGTACGGAGGACGGAACAGCTTCGGCGTACCCCCGCCCCCGGCGGCGATGGCCTGCTGGGTCCGGGAGAGCTCCGAGTCGACCTGCGCCTGACTCTGCTGGGTCAGGTGCGGGTGCGTGTAGCTGTGGTTGCCGACCCACATGCCGGCGTCCACCTGCGCCCGCACCTTGGCCGGGTCGGCCGCGGCGTACTGGCCCTGGTTGAACATCGTGGCCCGCAGCCCGTTCTGCTTGAGGGCGTTGAGCAGGGCCGGGGTGCTGCCCGACGGGCCGTCGTCGAAGGTGAGCCCGACGTACCCGTTGCAGGCGGCGCCGGCCGCGGCCTGGGAGGGCGTGGTGTCCACGGCGAGCGTGGCGGTCGCGGCCACCGCGGCGACGGCCAGTGCCGTGACCACCGGCCGCAGGGACAGGCGTGGCGTGATGCGCATGCGGGGGAGTCCTTTCTCGTCCTGATGGACAGGGACATGGGGGAGACGGTTGGCCGTGGGGCGGCGGGCAGGTACCCACCGCCCCACGACCGGGACGTACCGGCTGCCCGGGTGTCAGCCGGCGGCGCAGCTGACGGTGGGCCAGGTCCAGTTGCCGTTGGCCTGGATGGTGGCGCCCCAGTTGTTGCCACTGCCGTTGGATCTGGCACTCAGTACCTGGGCGCTGGGGTAGCTGGCGCTGGTGTTCCAGGTGGAGAGGACCTTGGCGGGGGAGGGGACGTTCATCGTGACGGTCCAGTTGTCGGAGCCGGAGACCGAGACGTTGAGGTTGTAGCGGTCGCTCCACTTCTCGCCCGCGGTCACGGTGGCGGTACAGCTACCGCCACCGCCTCCGCCACCGCCGCCGGAGGTTCCGCCCACGGTGATGTTGGAGCTTCCGCTGCTCTGGTAGCCCTCGGTCGCCATGATCATGTAGTTGAACGTGCCCAGATTCATCCCCTGCCGGGCCCATGCGTCGAAGTGGTTGCCGGTGGTGATGGTTCCGCCGGTCCGCTTCGACTGCCGGACGCTCCAGAACTGCTTGAACGTCCGGGTGCCCTCGATCGACGGGGCGTTGACACGGGTCGTCTCGTAGATGTCGTACGTCCCGCCGTCGCTGGTGACGGTGCCCTTGAAGGTGCCTGTCGGGCGGTAGGTGCCCCAGTTGTCGACGATGTAGTACTCCACGAGCGGGTTCGTCGACCAACCGTAGAGGGTGAGATAGGCGTTGCCGGACGGGTTGAAGGAGCCCGAGTACGTCACGCTCCTGCGTCCGCCGGTGCTCCATCCCTTGCCTGCGACGAAGTTGCCGGTGTTGCTCCACGACGTGCTGTAGCCACCGCCGGATGACAGGTTCATCGAGACGGTGCCGGGGCTGTCGGTCCAGAAGGAGTAGTAGTAGCCGTTGTCGGTGCCGGTCCGGTTCGAGTTGACGACCGTGTCCGCGCTCGCGCTGCCGGGCAGGGCCAGCACGGCCACGACTGCCGTCGCCATGGCGAGGACATTGCGGATGGACCGTCTGAGACGGCCGCGTCCGCGGCTCGTCGACTGTGCGGGTGCGTCTTCCATGTGCGTGCTTTCCTCCTCGTCCTCTGAGGCCGGGTGGGGGATCCGGGCAGCGCGAGACGCCCTCTGTGGGGGGTGTCGGTGCACGGGCGATCACGCGATCGCGTGGGTGTCGCGCGTCCCGGCCGGACTGGGCCGGCCGTCGTGCTCGGCGACCGGCCTGGGGTGCCGGGTCGGGGGGACCCGGATCGACAGTGATTGAGGTCTGTCGACGGCGAACAGTGTTGAACTGGCCCTGACGGGTGTCAATAGTTTCGACAAGGATTACGAAACCGTCGATCGGGGATTGAATGCCGTGAGGGTTGTTGTACCAGTTCAACCCTGGTCTCACTCGTGCGGCGTGGAGTCGATTGCCGTACTCCGGGAGAAGTGGCCCGGAATTCGCGTCCCAAGATTCCGAAAGTTTCGAAACGGAGGCGAATTCGAAGGGCGACCGAGGCGGAACGGCGAAGCCGGTCGTGGGGGGAGAACGCGAGTGGCGGCGGTTCCGGGCTGGAACCGCCGCCACTGACCGCCGGGCTGTGTCAGCCCTCGGTCACGTCCTTGAGCGCTGTGTTGAGCTCCAGGACGTTGACCCGGGGCTCGCCCATGAACCCGAGGGTGCGGCCCTCGGTGTGATCGGCCACCAGCTTCGCGACCTGCTCGACGGGGAGGTTGTTCCTCTCGGCGACCCGGTGGACCTGGAGTTCCGCGTACGCCGGGGAGATGTTGGGGTCGAGCCCCGAGCCGGAGGAGGTGACCGCGTCGGCCGGCACGTCCTGGGGCCGCACCTTGTACGACGGGGTGGAGTTGTCCGCCACGACCGCAGCCTTCGCCTCGGTGACCCACGTGACCAGGTCGGCGTTGTCCGCCGAGCGGTTGGTGGCACCTGAGAGGATCAGTGAGTACTGGAGGTTCACGCTGTTGCTGCCCAGACCGTTCGACGGGCGGGCCTGGAACCACTTCAGGTCCGGCTTCGCCACCTCGTCCGGGTCGTCGGGATTCCGCTTCGGCAGGTTGTAGGCCTGCCCGATGAGGGACGACCCGACGGTCCGGCCGTCCCCGTCACTGATCTCGGAACCGTTGGCCTTTTCGCTGAAGAGCGCCTGGGCGACGCCCGTGACGGCGAGCGGGTAGAGGACGCCGCAGATGACGCTGAGGACGAGCAGGGCGCGCAGCCCCGCCCCGAGGAGGCGGGCGGTGTTCTTGAGAGAGGTGTTCATGGCTGATCAGCCGTTTCTGGTTCAGGAGAGCCCGGGAACGAGGGAGAGGAGCAGGTCGATGATCTTGATGCCGATGAACGGGGCGACCAGGCCGCCGAGTCCGTAGATCCCGAGGTTGCGCCGCAGCATCCTGTCGGCGCCGGCCGGCCGGTACCTCACGCCCTTGAGGGCCAGCGGTACGAGGGCGATGATGATCAGCGCGTTGAAGATGACGGCGGACAGGATCGCGGACTCGGGTGACGCGAGACCCATGATGTTCAGCTTGTCCAGGCCCGGGTGGACCACGGCGAACATGGCCGGGATGATCGCGAAGTACTTCGCGACGTCGTTGGCGATGGAGAAGGTGGTCAGAGCCCCCCGCGTGATGAGGAGCTGCTTCCCGATCGCGACGATCTCGATGAGCTTGGTGGGGTCGGAGTCCAGGTCCACCATGTTCCCGGCCTCCTTGGCGGCCGAGGTACCGGTGTTCATCGCCACGCCGACATCAGCCTGGGCGAGCGCCGGGGCGTCGTTGGTGCCGTCCCCCGTCATCGCGACGAGCTTGCCGCCCGCCTGCTCCCGCTTGATGAGGGCCATCTTGTCCTCGGGGGTGGCCTCGGCGAGGAAGTCGTCGACTCCCGCCTCGTCGGCGATCGCCTTGGCGGTCAGCGGGTTGTCACCCGTGATCATGACGGTCCTGATGCCCATCCGCCGCAGTTCGTCGAACCGCTCCCGCATGCCGTCCTTGACGACGTCCTTCAGATGGACGGCGCCCAGGATCCGGGCGCCCTTCGCATCCTCGACGGCGACGAGCAGCGGGGTGCCGCCCGCCTCCGAGATCCGGCCGGCGAGCGCACCGGCGTCGTCGGCGACGTGGCCGCCCCGCTCCCGCACCCATGCGACGACCGAACCAGCCGCCCCCTTGCGGGCCTTGAGACCGTCCACGTCCACCCCGGACATACGGGTCTGAGCCGTGAAGGCGACCCATGCGGCGTGGGCGAGCTCGCCCTGGTGGCGTTCGCGAAGACCGTACTTCTCCTTCGCGAGGACCACGATCGAGCGGCCTTCGGGAGTCTCGTCGGCCAGCGAGGAGAGCTGCGCCGCATCGGCCAGCTCCGCCTCGGTCGCACCCCTCACCGGCACGAACTCCGCCGCCTGCCGGTTCCCCAGCGTGATCGTGCCGGTCTTGTCGAGCAGCAGCGTCGAGACGTCACCCGCCGCCTCCACCGCGCGCCCCGACATGGCCAGCACATTGCGCTGGACGAGACGGTCCATGCCCGCGATGCCGATCGCGGAGAGGAGAGCACCGATGGTCGTCGGGATCAGGCAGACCAGCAGCGCGGTCAGCACGATCATGGACTGCCTGGCGCCGGCGTAGATCGCGAACGGCTGGAGGGTCACGACGGCGAGCAGGAAGACGATGGTCAGCGAGGCGAGCAGGATGTTCAGCGCGATCTCGTTGGGGGTCTTCTGCCGGGCGGCGCCCTCGACCAGAGCGATCATCCGGTCGATGAAGGTCTTCCCCGGTTCGGTGGTGATCCGCACGACGATCCGGTCGGAGAGCACCTTCGTGCCACCGGTGACGGCACTGCGGTCGCCGCCCGACTCCCGGATCACGGGGGCGGATTCGCCGGTGACGGCCGACTCGTCGACGGACGCCACGCCCTCGACGACATCACCGTCGCCGGGGATGATGTCACCCGCCTCGCAGACGACCAGGTCGCCGACGCGCAGTTCGGTGCCGGGCACCTCCACCTCGTCACGGCCGTGCAGCCGGCGGGCGACGGTATCGGTCTTCGCCTTGCGCAGGGTGTCGGCCTGGGCCTTGCCGCGCCCCTCCGCGACGGCCTCGGCGAGGTTGGCGAAGACGGTGGTCAGCCACAGCCAGGCCGTGATGGCCCAGCCGAACCAGTCCCCCGGATCCTGGAGCGCCAGCAGCGTGGTGACCACCGAGCCGACCAACACCACGAACATGACCGGGGACTTGATCATGACGCGCGGGTCGAGCTTCCTCACCGCGTCCGGGAAGGACCTGAGCAGCTGCTTCGGGTCGAAGAGCCCCCCGCCGACACGGCCGGACGCGGCGCCGTCGCCGGACAGGTCCGTGTGCGGGGCACGGGTGGGGGTGACGGTACTCATGAGGCGAGTCCTTCGGCGAGCGGCCCCAGCGCCAGGGCCGGGAAGTAGGTCAGACCGGTGAGGATGAGGATCGTGCCGACCAGCAGGCCCGCGTAGAGGGGCTTGTCGGTCCGCAGGGTGCCCGCTGTGGCGGGGACGGGGTGCTGCTCGGCCAGTGAGCCGGCCAGTGCCAGGACGAACACGATGGGCAGGAAACGCCCGAGCAGCATCGCGATGCCGATGGTGGTGTTGAACCACTGGGTGTCGGCGTTGAGCCCGGCGAAGGCGGAGCCGTTGTTGTTGGCGCCGGAGGTGTAGGCGTAGAGGATCTCGGAGAACCCGTGCGCACCACTGTTGGTCATCGAGTCGGCCGGAGTCGGCAGGGCCATCGCCACCGCGGTGAAGCAGAGCACCAGGGCGGGGGTGATCAGGATGTAGCACGCCGCGAGCTTGATCTGCCGGGTGCCGATCTTCTTTCCGAGGTACTCGGGTGTACGGCCGACCATGAGGCCGGCGATGAACACGGCGATGACCGCCATGACCAGCATGCCGTAGAGACCGGATCCGACACCGCCGGGCGCGATCTCCCCCAACTGCATGCCGAGCATGGTGATGCCGCCGCCCAGCCCCGTGTACGAGGAGTGGAAGGAGTTCACCGCACCGGTCGACGTGAGGGTGGTCGCCACGGCGAAGACCGACGATCCGCCGATGCCGAACCGTGTCTCCTTGCCCTCCATGGAACCGCCGGCGATGTCGAGAGCAGGGCCGTGGTGGGCGAACTCCGTCCACATCATCAGGGCCGTGAAGCCGATCCAGATGGTGGCCATCGTGGCGAGGATCGCGTAACCCTGCCGCAGGTTGCCGACCATGCGGCCGAAGGTGCGGGTCAGCGCGAACGGGATCAGGAGGATCAGGAAGACCTCGAACAGGTTGGAGAAGGGGGTCGGATTCTCGAAGGGGTGGGCGGAGTTGGCGTTGAAGTAGCCGCCACCGTTCGTACCCAGCTCCTTGATGACCTCCTGCGACGCGACCGCACCCCCGTTCCACTGCTGCGTGCCGCCCGAGAACTGTCCGACCTCGTGGATGCCGGAGAAGTTCTGGATGACACCGCACGCCACCAGGACGACCGCGCCGATCACGGCGATCGGCAGCAGGACGCGTACGGTGCCGCGCACCAGGTCCGTCCAGAAGTTTCCGAGCTCGCCGGTGCGGGAGCGCGAGAACCCGCGTACGAGGGCCACGGCCACGGCCATGCCGACAGCGGCCGAGACGAAGTTCTGCACCGCGAGACCGCCGGTCTGCACGACGTGGCCCATGGCCTGTTCGCCGTAGTACGACTGCCAGTTGGTGTTCGCCACGAAGGACGCCGCGGTGTTGAACGCCTGGTCCGGGTCGATCGACACGAAGCCGAGCGAACCGGGCAGAGCCCCCTGCAGGCGCTGAAGCGCGTAGAGGAAGAGGACGCTCACCGCGGAGAAGGCGAGTACGCCGCGCAGATAGGCGGGCCAGCGCATCGAGGCCGACGGATCGGCTCCGACGGCACGGTAAATCCACTTCTCCGGCCGGTAATGCTTTTCCGAGGAGTACACCCGGGCCATGTGGTCACCGAGCGGACGGTATGCGAGGGCAAGCGCGGAAATCAGCGCGAGCAACTGAAGCACACCAGCTGTTACAGGGCTCATATCGAGCTTCAGAACCTCTCCGGGTACACGAGCGCAAGGACGAGGTACACCAGCAGGGAGACGGCTACGACCAGGCCGGCGATGGTTTCGGCGGTCACAGTTTCGTCACCCCCCTTGCTATGAGAGCCACCAGTGCGAAAACCGCGATCGTGGTGGCGACGAAGGCCAGATCGGCCATCGTGAGCTCCTGTATGAAGTGAAAGGAATGGAATCGGCCGGTGCGGCCGAAGAAAAGCAAACCGCATGGCCTGCCGGGTGTTGAGCGCCATTGACGGGCTCCATACGGGAGGGGCGCACTTCTTGACGCGGTTCGTACGGTGGGCGGCTTCACGGCCGAAATGCCGGGCCGCGCCGCGCTCCCGGACGGGCGCGCGTCCACGGCGCCCGAGCATGCGGTGTCGACGGGCTCCGCGGATCCGCACTCCTAGTCGGTTCGGTGATTTGCCTAATGTCTCTAGGTAAACGCATAATCGAATCCGGTGGAGGAAGGGTGACCATGGCACGAGCAGGACTGACCGCGGAACGCCTGACGCGGGCCGGAGCGGACATGGCCGACGAGGTCGGCTTCGACAACGTGACCGTCGCGGCACTCGCCCGGCAGTTCGGCGTCAAGGACGCGAGCCTCTACTCGCATCTGAAGAACTCCCAGGACCTCAGGACGCGGATCGCCCTGCTTGCCCTGGCGGAACTCGCCGACCGCGTCGCCGCCGCTCTGGCCGGACGAGCCGGCAAGGACGCGCTGGAAGCGTTCGCGAACGCCTACCGCGACTACGCCCGGGAGCACCCCGGCCGCTACGCCGCGGCGCAGCTCAGGCTCGACCCGGAGGCGGCCGCCGCCAGTGCCGGCGCGAGGCACGCCCAGATGACACGGGCGATCCTGCGTGGCTACGACCTCACGGAACCCGACCAGACACATGCGGTCCGGCTGCTGGGCAGTGTCTTCCACGGCTACATCAGCCTGGAATCGGGCGGAAGCTTCAGCCACAGCGCCCCCGGCACGCAGGAGACCTGGTCGAGGGTCCTGGACGCCCTCGACGCCCTGCTGCGGAACTGGCCCGCGCCCTGAAACCGGCCGGCCCCTCCCGGCCGACCGACGCACGACGGAACAGGTACGAACAATGAGCACCCAGCTGATCGCGACCCCGCTCACCGAGGACCTCCTGCGCGGCGCCCTCGACCTGGAGCGCACCGAGCACGGTCTGCTGCCGCACCGGCTGCCCGCCCGTGCGCGCGCCCGGAACACCGACGGCCAGCTGGCCATGGCGGAGGCCCAGCCCTCCGGCGTGCGTCTCGTCGTGCGTACGCGGGCGACCGTCGTGGAGCTGGACACCCTGCCCACCAAGCGGGTGTACGCGGGCGCCCCGCCCCGGCCGGACGGCGTCTACGACCTGCTGGTCGACGGCCGCCTCGCGGACCAGGCCACCGTGACCGGTGGCAACACCCTGACCGTCGACATGGCCACCGGATCGACCGGGGTCCGGCCCGGGCCGGTGGGCACCCTCCGCTTCAGCGGTCTGTCCGCAGACCTGAAGGACCTCGAGATCTGGCTGCCGCACAACGAGACCACCGAGCTGGTCGCCCTGCGCACCGACGCCCCGGTCGAGCCGGTCCCGGACCGGGGCCGGACGGTCTGGCTCCATCACGGCAGCTCCATCAGTCAGGGCTCCGATGCCGCGAGCCCCACCGCCACCTGGCCCGCGGTAGCCGCCGCCCACGGCGGGGTGGAGCTGGTCAACCTGGGGTTCGGCGGCGGTGCCCTGCTCGACCCCTTCACCGCCCGCGCCCTGCGGGACACACCCGCCGACCGGATCAGCGTCAAGATCGGCATCAACCTGGTCAACACGGACGTGATGCGCCTGCGCGCCTTCACCCCGGCCGTCCACGGCTTCCTCGACACGATCCGCGAGGGACACCCCACCACCCCGGTACTGGTCGTCTCGCCCATCCTCTGCCCCATCCACGAGGAGACCCCCGGCCCCAGCGCACCGGACCACACCGCCCTCAGCGAGGGGAAGCTGAGGTTCAGCGCCGCGGGAGACCCGGCCGAAACGGCCGCCGGCAAGCTCACGCTGGGCATCATCAGGGACGAACTCGCCCGCATCGTCGAGCAGCGGGCGGCCGAGGACCCGCATCTGCACCACCTCGACGGCCGCGAACTCTACGGCGAGGCCGACTCCGTGGAGCTGCCGCTCCCCGACGCCCTGCACCCCGACGCCGCCACGCACCGTCGCATCGGCGAACGCTTCGCGAAGCTGGCGTTCCACCCGGGCGGCCCGCTCGCCGTCGGGGGCCGCTGAGCCAATCGGCTGCGCCGGGGGGAGTCGGCGGTTGAGAGCGGGAACCCGCAAAGGCATTCTTGAACAAAGGTCGCATATGGATGTTCGTGGGCGACCTGCCTAGGCGGGGAGGACGAGTGATGAGCCCATGAGCATGGACGAGACGGGCCGAGCCGGTCCGTCGGCGGGCAGTGGTGAGCCCACGCCGGAGACCGTGGGTGACGGAACGACCGCCTACGTGCCGTCCGTGCAGGTGCGCTGTCAGATCCTGGAGCAGCTGCCGGTGCCTGTGGCCTATTTCGGGCGGGACCAGCTGCTCGCCATGGCCAACGCGGCAGCGACCGGCTCGGTCGGCAAGCCCGAAGCGTCGCTGATCGGGCTCCTGCCCGGGGAGATCGAGCCCGGACTGTTCCTCGAAGGCGGGAAAGGGCTCACCGAAGCCATCGACCGGGTGCTGAGGACGGGCGAGGGCGAGCCGTACGAGACGCATCTCGTGGTGGCGGGCAGCGAGCACATCTGGCAGGCGGCGATGTCGCCCGTACGGGATGCCGCCGGCGAGGTCCAGGGAGTGTCCGTCGTGACACTCGATACGACCGAGCAGTTCCTGGCGCGCAGGCGCCTGGCCGTGCTGAACAAGGCCAGCGGGCGCATCGGCAGCACGCTCGACGTGGGGCGCACCGCCGAGGAGCTGGCGGAGCTCGCCGTCGAGGACTTCGCCGACTTCGTGACCGTCGACCTGCTCTCCGAGGTGCTGACGGGCGACGAGGCGCGTTCGGTGCTCCACAGGGACACGATCAGCTTCCACCGCGTGGCCCAGCAGTCCGTGCTCGAAGGGTGCCCCGAGTCGGTCGTCCCGCTCGGTGAGATCCATGCGTACGACCGGGACTCCGAGGTGGGCCGCGCCCTGGTCCTCGGCGAACCGGCGCGCTGCACCGTCGACGAGGAGGCGCTGCAGCGCTGGAGACTGGTCGATCCCGCACGGGAGCGGAGCCTCCGTGAGAACAGGATCCACTCGATTCTGCTGGTTCCGCTGCGAGCCCGTGGGATCACGCTGGGCACATCCATGTTCTGCCGGCACCGGACGCCCGGCGGGTTCGGCACCGCGGATCTGCAGCTCGCCGCCGAACTCGTCTCGCGCGCGGCGGTGTGCGTGGACAACGCCCGCCGGTACACCCGCGAGCGGGCCACGGCGCTCGCCCTGCAGCGCAGCCTGCTGCCGCGCCGGGCAGCCCGGCAGCAGGCGGTCGAGGTCACGGCACGCTATCTCCCGAACACCACCGGGTCGGGCATCGGAGGGGACTGGTTCGACGTGATCCCGCTGTCCGGGGCGCGGGTCGCGCTGGTGGTCGGCGACGTCGTCGGCCACGGTCTCCACGCCTCGGCCACCATGGGCAGGCTCCGCACCGCCGTACGGACCCTCGCCGATGTCGACCTCGCACCCGAGGAACTCCTCACCCAGCTCGACGACCTCGTGCTCACGCTCGACCGTGAACAGCCGGCGGACAGCTCCGAGGGCGCGCAGGTAGCCGGTGCCACCTGCCTCTACGCCGTCTACGACCCCTCGACAGGGCTCTGCACGATGGCCAGGGCGGGCCACCCCGAGCCGATGCTGGCCTGCCCGGACGGCACCGTCAGACAGCTGCCGCTGCCCTCCGGGCCACCGCTCGGCGTCGGCGGACTGACCTTCGAGGGGGCCGAGTTCGAGCTGCCCGAGGGCAGCCGGCTCGCCCTGTACACGGACGGCCTGATCGAGACGGCGGGCCGGGACGCCGATCATGCCCTCGCCGAGTTCCGCGACCTGCTCGGCCGCTCCACGTACTCCCTCGAAGAAGCCTGCGACACCGTCGTGGACGCGCTGGTTCCCGAGCAGCCGAACGACGACGTCGCCCTGCTGCTGGCCCGTACCCGGCGTCTCGACGCGGGCCACTACGCCGCCTGGGACCTCCCCGCCGAACCGTCGGTCGTCTCGGACGCCCGCAAGCGTGCCGCCGCCCAGCTCACGGCGTGGGGCCTGGACGACGCGGTGTTCACCACCGAGCTGGTCGTCAGCGAACTGGTCACCAACGCCATCCGCTACGGCGCGGAACCGATCCGGCTCCGCCTCATCCGGGACACCGCGCTCATCTGCGAGGTCTTCGACGGCAGCAGCACCGCCCCCCACCTGCGCCGCGCCCGGATCTTCGACGAAGGCGGACGCGGCCTCCTGCTCGTCGCGAGTCTCACCGAGCGCTGGGGCACCCGCTACACGAGCACCGGCAAGACCATCTGGGCCGAGCAGCCGCTGCCGGACGCGGAGGCGGCGGACCTGGTCTGAGTCCGGTCCACCACGCGCGCGGACACCGGTCCGGCGCTGCCCCTTCGTGAAGGGCCCCGCCGTCGTTCGGACACGAGCCCGAGGGCGGCCCGGAGTTCAAGGCGGAGGGGCTGTCGGCCGAAGACTCAGGTATGTCGCACCCACACACACGCCGCACCGTACTGGCGGGCGGGGCCCTGCTGGGCGCCGGAGCCCTCCTCGGTGCCGCCCCCGTCGGCGCCGCCGGCGGAGCCGTCACCGAACGACGCCTCGACGAACGGCTGGTCGAACTGACCGTCGACTCCCCGGCTCTCGGCGGCCGGAGCACCGTGGCCCTGCTCACCCCACGCGGCTGGGACCGCCGCAGCCCCGCTGACCGCTGGCCCACCCTCTATCTGCTGGCAGGTGGAGACGGAGACCACACCGCCTGGACGAAGCTTTTCAAGGTGCAGGAGCTGGACGAGCTGCGTGACGTCCTGGTGGTCATGCCGGGCATGCCGCTGTTCGGGTTCTGGACGGACTGGTGGAACCACGGCAAGGGAGGCGCACCCCAGGTACGCAAGTACTTTCTCCGGGAGGTCGTGCCGCTGGTGGAGCGGGACTACGGGGCCGGGCCGAACAGGGCAGCCGCGGGGGAGTCCCAGGGCGGATTCGGGGTCCTGGGGCTCGCGGCCCGCGTCACGGGCCTGTTCGGTGCCGTCGCCGCGTTCGGGGCTCCCGTGCATCCGGTCAGGCACCCGGAGATGTGGCTGTCCGGAGCGAAGTTCGTGGGTGTGGACGGCTACGCGATCTTCGGCGACCCGTGGAAGCAGTGGAAGACCTGGCTCGACTGGGATCCGTACCACCACGCCGCAGGACTGCGTCGTACGCCCGTCTACCTGGCCTCCGGTGACGGGAAGCCCGGTCCGCTCGACGGGGACGAGCCCGATCCCCACATCCCCGGAACCGAAAAATGGGTCGCTCTCGCCGACGACGGTGTCGTATCCGTCACCGAGGCCGTCTGCGGCGAGGAGACGAGGATGCTGAGCGACCGGCTCACCACTCTGGGCGCTCCTGTCACCACTCACCTCTATCCGGGCGGACACACGGGTACCTACGGGTACAGGGAACTGCGCCACGCCCTGCCGATGCTGACGGCGGGGCTGCGCCGGTGACGGCCG
This sequence comes from Streptomyces sp. NPDC088746, assembly GCF_044751065.1. Classification (NCBI taxonomy): domain Bacteria; kingdom Bacillati; phylum Actinomycetota; class Actinomycetes; order Kitasatosporales; family Streptomycetaceae; genus Streptomyces; species Streptomyces sp. NPDC088746. The sequence continues at coordinate 440,899 of NZ_JBIVLA010000003.1, read as the reverse complement.
GCCCTTCGGCATGTCCCGCCTGACCGGCATCCGCGACATGGTGCGCCTCGTGGCCAGGGCACCTCGAACCGGCGCGGCCGACGGCTCCCGACACAGGGAGCCGTCGGCCGCAGGGTCAGACCGCCGGTGCCGGGTAGGTCGGGTACTCGACCCCCGAGACGTGCTGGACGACCCGGACGACCTGGGAGGAGTAGCCGAACTCGTTGTCGTACCAGAGGTAGAGGATCGCGTTGTCGCCCTCGACCTTGGTGGCTCCGGCGTCGACGATCGAGGCGTGGCGCGAGCCGATGAAGTCGCTCGAGACCGCGTCGGGAGCGGTGATGAAGTCGATCTGTCGCCTGAGCGGCGAGGTCAGCGACACGTTGCGGAGGTAGTCGAGGACCTCCTGGCGGTCGGTGCCGCGCGCGAGCTGCAGGTTCAGGATGGCGATCGAGACGTCCGGCACCGGGACCCGGATCGAGCTGCCGGTGATCTTCGCGTCGAGGTCGGGCAGCGCCTTGGTGACGGCGGAGGCGGCCCCCGTCTCGGTGATGACCATGTTGAGCGGTGCCGAGCGGCCCCGGCGGTCCGAGTTGTGGTAATTGTCCAGCAGGTTCTGGTCGTTGGTGAACGAGTGGACCGTCTCCACGTGACCGCGCAGCACGCCGTACTCGTCCGCCATCGCCTTCAGCGGCGGGACGATCGCGTTGGTGGTGCAGGAGGCGCAGGAGATGATCTGCTCGTCCGGCTTGATCGTGTCGTGGTTCACCCCGTGCACGATGTTGGGGACGTCGCCCTTGCCGGGCGCCGTCAGGACGACCTTCGCGATGCCGGGGCGCAGGTGCTTGGACAGCCCCTCGCGGTCGCGCCAGCGGCCCGTGTTGTCGATGAGGATGGCGTCCTTGATGCCGTGCGCCGTGTAGTCCACCGCCGTCGGGTCGTCGGAGTAGATCACCTGGATCTCGTTGCCGTTGGCGATGATGCGGCTGTTCGCCTCGTCGACGGTGATCGTGCCCTGGAACTGGCCGTGGATGGAGTCCCGGCGCAGCAGCGAGGCGCGCTTCACGATGTCCTGCCCGGCGCCCTGGCGTACGACGATGGCGCGCAGCCGCAGGCCGTTGCCGGAGCCGGTCTTCTCGATGAGCAGGCGGGCCAGCAGGCGGCCGATGCGGCCGAACCCGTAGAGCACCACGTCGCGCGCCTCGCGGCGCTCCGTCTTGTTGGCGCCCGTGGCGCCGGCCACGGCCTCGGCGGTGAAGTCGCCCACCGACATGCCGCGGTCGTCCGTCCGGTACGTCGCGGCGAGCATGCCCAGATCGATCTGCGACGGGCCGAGGTCGAGCGCCATGAGGGCGTGCAGGAACGGCAGCGTCTCGGTGACCGAGAGCTCCTCGCCGGCTATCTGCCGGGCGAAACGGTGGGTCTTGAGGATGCTGACCACCGACTTGTTCACCAGGGAGCGGCTGTGGAGCAGGATCGTGACGTCCCGCTCCCGGTGCAGCTTCCCGATGATCGGGATCATCGACTCCGCGATCTCCTCGCGGGTCTTCCAATTGGTGAACGAGTCCTCGGTGGCAGTCACAAGTCCATCTTTCGAGCTAGGCGGTGCTCATATGTTAACCGCACCAGTTTTTGATCACGCAATCGGTGCCGCCCGTGGCCTCGGCCCGCTCGGATTGATGTGCCCTGGTCAGGAGAGCGCGCCCCTTCAGGGGCTGGGGCGGTGACCGAACCTCACCCCCTCCCAGGGCACCTCGGCCGGGAACGGCTCCGCGCGACGCTGCCCGGCCGGCCGGGCAGCGGCCCGCTCGATCACGGGCTTCACACCCTCGATCCGCTCCAGCCACTCCAGCAGTTCCGCCAGCAGCCCGTCGGCGACCCCTCGGTGCGAGGCGAGCCCGGCGAGGTTGTCCAGCTCGTACGGGTCGGCCGCCAGGTCGTACAGCTCGGTCTCCGTGTAGAGCCCCGCGTCCGGCTCGTTCCAGGCGTCCGCCCCCGGCGCGTCCACCGCGTACTTCCACCGTGAGGTGCGCACCGCACGGCCGACCCGGTCCTCGCTGATCTGGACGAGGACGGACCCCGACCGGCCGGGGTCATGGCCGCCGCCGGTCAGCGGCAGGAGGGACCGGCCCTGGACGCCGTCCGGTACGGCGATGCCCGCGGCCTCCAGCAGCGTGGGCATCAGGTCGACCGTGCCGACCGGCTGCCGGACCAGCCCGCCGCCGGTGAATCCGGGACCGGTGAGTGCCAGGGGCACCCGCACGGACGACTCGTGGGCGGAGCGCTTGTACTCGCTGTTGCGCGTACGGAAGTGGGAGCCGTGGTCCGCGGTCCATGCCAGCACCGTGCTGTCCTCCGTGCCCAGGCTCCGGAGCACGTCGCGCAGTCGGCCGACTCCCTCGTCGACCCGCTTGATCTGGCCGAGGTATCCGGCGAGATGACGGTGCGCGCCGCCCTGCGGTGCGCCCTGCGCGAGTGCCGCCAGGTCCGGCGGCAGCCAGGCGCCCTCGTAGCGCTCGCGGTAGCCCGTGGGCGCCGGGTAGTCGTCGGTGGGGTTCTGGTGATGGGGCTCGAGCAGGGAGACGAAGAGCAGATAGGGGCGGTCGTGGTGGTCGGCCACGAAGCGGATGGCGGCGTCGATCAGGGCGTCCGAGCGGTACCCGGGAAGCCGGACCGGATCCCCGGCCTCGTCGTGCACCACCGTGCGGTAGGCGTCCGAGGTGAACTCCAGGCGGTCCGAGGCGAGCCACTTCTCGTAACCACCCCGTCGCCCGGGCGGTACGGGGCCGTCCGGCCCGTCCTCGCCCGCCAGATGCCACTTGCCGATGTAGCCCGTCGTGTACCCGGCCCCGGCGAACGCCCCGGCGAGGGTGGGTACGTCCTCGGGGAGCGGCAGCCCGTTGCGGAAGACGCCGGAAGCGGTGGGGTAGCGGCCGGTCTGCAGGGCCGAACGGGCGGGCGCGCAGACGGGGTTGGGTGTGATCGCCTGCTCGAACAGGGTGCCCTCGCGGGCGATCCTGTCGAACTCGGGCGTCACCCCCGCGCGGTTGCCGTGCACTCCGGCTGTGTCCCAGCGCTGCTGGTCCGTGAGGATCACGATCACCTGCGGGGGCGCCCCGGCGGACGGTGCCGTGGCACCGTCCGCCGGGACGGGTGTGTCACCGTGCCCGCTCATGCGTGCGTCTTCTCCGCGGCTCCGGTCGCCTCGGCGTCCTCGGCGGTCGAGGCCCCGGAGGCGATGCCGAACGAGGGGTCGGGCACCTCCTCGGGGCTGATCAGCGTCGAGGAGCGGCCGTCGGTGCCGACCGGGATGTCGCCGTCGATGGTGACGCGCCGGAGCTTGCGCTCGTGGGCGTCCGAGTCGTCCGCGCCGTAGTGCTGCGTGGCGCGGTTGTCCCAGATGGCCACGTCGCCGGTCTGCCACTGCCAGCGCACGGTGTTCTCCGGACGCTCGATGTGGGACTGGAACAGGTCGACGAGGGCGCGGGAGTCACGGCCGGTCAGCCCGCTGATGCGCTGGACGAAGTTGCCGAGGAGCAGGACGCGTTCGCCGGTCTCGGGGTGGACGCGGACCACCGGGTGTTCGGTCTGGAACTTCGTCGAGGTGAACACCTTGCGGTACTGGGCGAGGGCCTCCGGGCGGGCCTCGGGACGCACGGCCACGTAGTCGTAGTCGTTGGAGTGGACCGCGCGCAGGCTGTCGGCGAGCACGCGCAGCGGCTCAGGCAGTTCGGCGTACGCGGCAGCCGTGTTGGACCAGAGGGTGTTGCCGCCGTACGGAGGGATGACGACGGCACGCAGGATCGAGAAGGCCGGATAGGCCGGCACGAAGGTCACATCCGTGTGCCACTGGTTGGCGCGTCCGCCGTGGTCGGAGTCGATGCCGAGCGAGTACCGGCCGTCGGCGGAGGGCACGGTGGGGTGGGCGACCGGCGTGCCCAGCAGCCGGCCGAACGCCTCGTGGGTCTCCTCGTCCAGATGGTCCTGGCCACGGAAGAAGACGACCTTGTGGGCCAGCAGTGCGGTCCGGATCCCGGCGACCGTCGCCGGGTCCAGGTCCCCGCCGAGGCGCACTCCGGAGATCACAGCGCCGATCCGGCCGCCGATCTTCTGGACGGTGGGAGTGGTGGCGGGAGCGGTGGTTGCTGAGGACATGACGGGATTCCCTTCGGTTTTCGGGATCGTCCAAGACCGGTCATTGATTAATCTTGGAGAGGAAGTAATCGGCCCAACAGTGGGCGCGAGAGGTGTGGAGCGCTGGGTGCGTGGCTGGACCGTGGTGCGGGACGCGGTCGTCCCGGTCGTACGGGACGGGCCGGAGGGGGCAGGGTCAGGCAGCCGTACAGCGGCCCGGACACGCCATCGGCGTGGTGGGGCGGCCGGCGTGGGCGGGCCGCGCATCGGGAACGGCCGTCGCGGACATGCCCCGGAGACTCGCAGCGCCGCACGGAGGGCGTCAAGCACCGGCCGGTGCCCCGGAGGCCGTCCGGCGATGGTTGAATCAGCGCTCCCACAACGCACGCACGACCTCCGGTGACGTCCCGTCAAACCGTCTCCGACCTGCGGTTCTTCCTCCGGTCGCGTACGTGGTGCGCAGCCCGCCGGAGAACCGGGCACCAGGCCCCGACCGATTTCACGCCGCCGTAATGTTGCGATGCCCCGGCGTCGCAGGACCGAAGGAAGCCCCCATGACAGCCGCCCCGCAGATCTCCCGGGCGACCGGCGACGGCCGCCGCGAGACCAACGCCGCCACGGTGCTGCGCACGGTGCTCGATCACGGGCCCGTCGCCCGCCGGACGATCGCCGATCTCTGCGGGCTCAGCCCGGCCGCCGTCTCGCGCCAGTGCACCGACCTCGTCCGCCTCGGCCTGGTGAGAGAGCTGCCCGAACTGGTCGAGAGCAGCGGCGTGGGCCGGCCCCAGATCCCGATCGACCTGCACACCGGGACGGCCGGGGAGCCCGACGGAACAGCGGGCCCGGTGGCCGGCGGCATCCATATCGGCGTGCCCGCCTCGACGTTCGGCCTCATGGACCTGCGCGGCCGGCTCCTCGCCCGGCGCCACCTCCCGCACGACGGCATCGCCCCCGGGGACCTGTCGCACCGGATCACCTACGGCATGCGCGGGTTCCTCGACGACACGGTCCAGGGCCGGCCCCTGCTGGGCGTGGGGACGGCGCTCGGCGGCTGGGTGGACCCCGCCCTGGGGACGGTGGTCCGGCACGACGCGCTCGGCTGGCACCAGCGTCCGCTGGCGGCCGAACTCGCCCGTGGCCTGGGCGGAGTCGACGTCCGGCTCGACAACCATGCCCGGGCCATCGCCCAGTCGGAGATCCTCTTCGGCCGGCCCGCGGCCCGCCGCAGCCTCGTCCATCTCTTCGTCGGCAACGTGGTCGACGCCGCCCTGGGGATCGCCGGGGTGGTCCACCAGGGACCCGGGTCCGGCGCGGGCGACGTGGCCCACCTGCCCGTACCCGACTCCACGACCCCCTGCGCATGCGGGAGAACCGGATGCCTGGAGGCGACGGCGTCCAACACCGCGATCGCGCTGACCGCCGTGCGCCGGGGCATCGTGCCCGAACCGGACGCGTTCCTGGTGGTGGACGCGGCAGCGGCGGGGGACCGGCGGGCGGACCGGCTGCTCCGTGAGCGGGCCCGCGCGGTCGGCCGGGCGGCGGCCCTGCTGCTCGACGTCCTCAACCCCGACCTGGTCGTGGTCACCGAACACTCCAGCCTCCTCAACCCCGACTACCTGGAGGAGATCCGGGGCGCCGCGGTCGATCTCTCCCATGTCTGCGGGGACCCCGAACGCATCGTCAGTCCGCATGCCGGGACGGCCGCATTGCCTGTGGCGGCAGGCACGATCCTGCTGAACCCGCTGTTCAGAAGCCCTTTGGCAGCCGCCGAGCGTGAGCTCCGGGGGTGAAGGGCGGGGGAGGGGACGCGTACCAGGATGCGGACAGGGCGGGTTGACCGTCCGGCGGAGCCACTGTCATATTGCTCCCGTGAACCCGGATGTGCGCCTTGTCTCCCGCAGGCACGTCGACCTCTGTCGACAGGCCAGCGCGGTCTGTGCTGTCCGCGACTGATCACCACCCTCTCCTCCCCGGCCCGCGACGGGCGCCGCTGACGCCACACCGGCTCGGCGATGCTTCCGGCCGACGCGGCTGTCCCGGGCTCGACCGATCCTTCCCGGCCTGATCAGCGGCCTGGTATCCCCGTACGGGAACGCGCCTCCTACGAGACGCGCCCGCGCACCCAATTCGTGCCGCAGCGGAAGCAAAGCGCCCGCGTGCCCCGGTCCACCGCCCTCCCTCCCACCGTCACAGGCAGGCTTCGATGACCGAGCTGTACCCGTCCACGTCCACCGGACCGTCCCGGCGCTCCACGCTGCGCGCCGCGGGCGGCGGCACCCTGCTTCTCGGACTGGGCCTGGCGGGCTGCCGCTCGGCGGTCTCGGAGGCCTCGTCCGACGCCCGGAGCGCGGGCCCCTCACCCGTACGCGGCGGCACGCTCGACATCGCCGTCAACGCCGACTTCGCGCCCGCCCTGCTCTTCTCGCAGAGTCAGCAGTCCCTGCAGCACCGGCTGATCTTCAACACGCTGACCCGCTACGACGACCGGCTCAGCCCGCAACCGGAGCTGGCCGCCTCCTGGACGTACGCCGAGGACGGGCGCAGCATCACGCTGCGGCTGCGCGACGACGTCACCTTCCACAGCGGGCGGACGTTCACGGCCGACGACGTCGTCTTCGCGGTGAAGAACCTCCAGAACCCGGTGCGCGCGGCGCAGTTGCGCAGTACCGCCGAGACGATCACCGGGTTCGAGAAGCGGGGTGACCACGAGCTGGTGCTCAAGCTGGCGCACCCCGTGAACAACCTCTTCGACCTCTTCGAGTTCATGATCATCGCTGACTCGGAGACGGTCGAGGACGCCGTCACCGGCAGGAAGCTCATCGGCACCGGGCCGTTCAGGCTCAAGAAGTGGAGCCCCGGCTCCGGGCTGAGCCTGACACGGAACGACAGCTACTGGCAGCGGGGCCGCCCCTACCTCGACGGCGTGGAACTGCGCGTGATCCCGCAGGCCGACGCGCTGATCTCGTCCCTGCGCTCCGGCCAGTCCCAGCTCTCCTTCAACGTGCCCGGCAAGAACCTCGGCACCGTCAAGAGCGACAAGCGGCTCGCCGTCACCGACTACGACACGGGCGCCGGAGCCATCTACCTCGGCGTCAACACGACCGTCGCTCCGCTGGACGACCGGGCGGTCCGGCACGCCCTCGCCTGGGCCGTCGACCGCGACCGGCTCCTCGCACAGACCCTCGGCGGTTACGGTCTCGCCTCCGCCGCGCCCTGGCCCAAGTCCTCGCCCGCCTTCACCGAGGCCCACCGCACCCGCTACTCCCACAACCCCGGCAAGGCGAGGGAACTGCTCCGGTCCGCGGGGCACACCAAGCTCGAACTCCCCCTGCTGCACCTCGCGCTTCCGAGCGAGACCGCGATCGCCGAGTCCCTCCAGTACGACCTCGAGCAGGTGGGCGTCCACGTCACGCTCCAGCCCACCGACCCCGCCACCGCGCAGAAGAAGCTGATCTCCCAGGACATGCCCGCCCTGTGGACCATGGGGCACGGCTTCGCCCAGATCCAGCCCTCCACGCTCGCGGTGAGCGCCTATCCGTTCAACGAGGCCAAGAACACGTCCCGTTACCGGTCCGACGAGTACACCACGGTGGTGCGGGAGGCCTGGACGAAGCCCGAGACCAGCACGGCGGCGGCGAACGCCCTGCACGAGAAGATCTCCGGCATCCTGCTCGACGAGGCCTTCATCATCGACCTCGTCGTACGGGGCCAGGTCCAGGTGTCCGCCGCCGGGCTGCACGGCGTCACGCTCAACAAGTTCTCCTACCTCAACCTCGACAACGCCTACCTGGTGTGACATGCGCGGCTACCTGCTCCGGAGGCTTCCCTCCGCCCTCCTCGTCCTGCTCGTCACCTCCTTCCTGATCTTCACCATCCTGCGGCTCGTCCCCGGCGATCCCGCCAGCACCCTCGCGGGGCCTGACGCGGACGCGGCGACGGTCGCCGCGATCCGGGACCGGCTCGGCCTCGACGCGCCGCTCCTCACGCAGTACACGCACTGGATCGGCTCGCTGGTGACGGGCGACCTCGGCCCCTCGTACGCGATCGGCGGACAGACCTCCGACCTGATCCGGGACGGGCTCGGCGCCACCGTCGAACTCACCCTGGCTGCCCTGCTGTTCGTGGTCCTGCTCGGTACGGCCTTCGGCGTCATGGGCGCCACCTCCCGAAACCGCTGGATCCGCTCCGCGATCCGGGTGACCACGACAGCGGCACTCGCCGTGCCCCCCTTCATCAGCGGTGTCGTCCTCGTGCTCCTGTTCGCCGTGATCCTGGGCGTGCTGCCCCCGGGCGGCCGGATCGCCTTCTTCACCGCCCCCGACCTCGCGGTCCAGTACCTCCTGCTGCCCGCGCTCTGCCTCGCCCTCCCCAGCGCCGCCGTCCTCGGCCGCTACCTCAAGGACGGGATCGAGCACGCGCTGGCCGAGGACTACATCCGCACCGCGACCGCCGCCGGCGTCGCGCCACGCAGGCTGCTGTGGCGGCACGCCCTGCCGAACGCCCTCCCGCCCGTCGTCACCCTTCTCGGCATGCAGACCGGGCACCTGCTCGGCGGAGCCGTGCTCGTCGAGGCGATCTTCGCCTGGCCGGGCCTCGGCCAGCTCGCCGAACAGGGGCTCGTCCGCCGTGACTACCCCGTCGTCCAGGACCTGCTGCTCCTCCTGGTCGCCGTGTTCGTCCTCGTCCAGCTCTTCACCGACCTCGTGTACGCCTGGCTCGACCCCCGGATCAGGTGGGAGTGAACCATGACCACAACGAACGGCCCCGTCCTCACCGGACCGCCCCCTCCCGCCGCCACCCGCAAGTCCGGCCGCCGGACCCGTCCACGCCACCCGTACCGTGCCGCACTGTCCACCGCACGTGCCCGCACCGGCCTCGTCCTCGTCGGCGCGGTCGTTCTCGCCGGCCTGCTCGCACCACTGCTCGCCGGGCACGGGCCCACCGAGCAGAGCGCACAGAGCCTCGCCGCCTTCGGCGCCCCCGGGCATCCGCTGGGCACCGACGACCTCGGCCGGGACCTGCTCAGCCGGGTCCTCCACGGCATCCGCGCCGACCTCGGCATCATCTCGGTCGCCGTGCCCCTCGGCGCCGTACTCGGCTGCCTGGCCGCGCTCCTCGCCGCCTCGCATCCGGTGGCGGACACGATCGTGCAGCGCGTCTTCGACCTCGTACTCGCCTTCCCGGGGCTGATCCTGGCCCTCGCGGTCACCGCGATCCTCGGCCCCGGCCGAACCCCCGTCATCCTGGTCATAGCCCTCGCCGAGATCCCGGTCTTCGGCCGGCTGCTGCGCGGCTCGGTCCTGGTGCAGCGGGAGCGGGAGTACGTCACCGCCGCCCGGGTCGGCGGCAGCTCCGGGCGACGGGTGCTGTTCCGTCACATCCTGCCGAACGCCGCGGACCCGCTGATCGTCCAGATCGCCGTCTCACTGACCGTCGCCGTCTTCATCGAGGGTGCGATGAGCTTCCTCGGCGTGGGCGTACGGCCGCCGGAACCCACCCTCGGGGCCGTACTGAGCCAGTCCCTGCCCTACCTCGCCGAGGCCCCCCACTTCGCGGCAGGCCCCCTGATCACCGTGACCGCGCTCGTCCTCGGGCTCTCACTCGTCGCCGAGGCGCTCAACCGGGAGGTACGCCGATGACCGACCGGCACCTGCTCGAAGTCCACGACCTCGGCGTCGAGTTCACGACCGACGACGGTTCGGCCCTGCGTGCCGTGCGCGGCGTCTCCTTCAGGCTGCGCCGTGGCGAGACACTGGCCGTCGTCGGCGAGTCCGGATCCGGCAAGTCCACCACCGCACTCGCCCTGACCCGGATGCTGCCCGGCACCGGCCGCATCACCACCGGTTCGGTCCTGCTGGACGGCAACGACCTGGCCGACGCCACCGACGCCGAACTGCGCGCCGTACGCGGCGCCCGCATCGGCATGATCTTCCAGGACCCCATGACGGCCCTCAACCCCGTGATGACGGCCGGCCGCCATCTCGACGAGGTGCTCCGCGCCCACGGGCACCACGACCGGTCCGCCCGCAGGGACCGCGCGGTCGAACTCATGGACCGGGTCGGCATCCCTGAACCGCACCGCCGCGTGGACGACCACCCGCACCAGTTCTCCGGCGGTCAGCGTCAGCGGATCCTCATAGCCATGGCGCTGGCCGGCGAGCCGGACATCCTCGTCGCCGACGAGCCCACCACCGCGCTGGACGCCACCGTCCAGGACCAGATCCTCACCCTGCTCGCCGACCTGAACCGGGAGACCGGCACCGCGCTGGTCCTCATCACCCACAACATGGGCGTCGTCGCCCGCTCCTGCGAACGCGTCCTCGTCATGTACGGCGGCGGAGTCGTCGAGGACGGGCCCACAGCCGAGGTGCTCACCCGGCCCCGTCACCCGTACACCGCCGGCCTGCTCGCCGCCGTCCCCCGCCTCTCCGCCCCCTCGGGCACCCGGCTCACCGGCATTCCCGGCAGCCCGCCCGACCTCACCCTGCTCGGTGACGGCTGCGCCTTCGCCGACCGCTGCGCGCTCGTCGAGGACCGCTGCCGCACCACGGCACCCCCGCTCGTCGAGCTGGCCGACGGGGTGCGGGCCGCCTGCCCGCCCGCCGCCGGGCGTACCGAACCCCTGCCCGCGCCCGCTCCTCCCTCCCGGATCGACCGCCCCGCACCGGGAGCCGTCGTCCTGGAGGCCGAGGGACTGCGCAAGACGTACAAGGGGCGCGGGATACGGGGACGTAAGGGGTTCACCGCCCTCGACGGGGTGTCGCTCACCCTCTCCGCCGGGGAGACCCTCGGCATCGTCGGCGAGTCCGGCTCCGGGAAGTCCACCCTGGCCCGCGTACTGGCGCACGCCCACCCCGCGGACGGCGGACGGCTGCTTCTGGGGGGCGAGGACGTCACCCGGCCCTCGCGCCGCGAGCTCCACGCGGTGCGCCGCCAGGTCCAGATGGTGTTCCAGGACCCCTACGCCTCGCTCAACCCCCGGATGACGGTCGGGCAGATCGTCGCCGAACCCCTGCTCGCCTTCGGGCTCGGCGACCGGGACGAACGGGAGGAACGGGTCGCGGAACTTCTGCGGCTCGCGGGCCTCGACCCGGCCGTCGCCGACCGGCACCCGCGCTCCTTCTCGGGCGGCCAGCGCCAGCGCGTCGGCATCGCCCGGGCGCTCGCCCCCGCACCGTCCGTCCTCATCTGCGACGAACCCGTGTCCGCGCTCGACGTCTCGGTGCAGGCGCAGATCGTCGGCCTCCTCACCGACCTCCAGCGCGACCTGGGCCTCGCCCTGGTCTTCATCGCGCACGACCTCGCCGTGGTCCGGCAGGTCAGCCACCGCATCGCCGTCATGCACCGGGGCCGGATCGTGGAGAGCGGCAGCGCCGACGAGATCTGCGAGAACCCGGGCGACCCGTACACCCGCGCGCTCCTGGCCGCCGCGCCCGAACCCGTGCCCCGGGCACCACGCTCCCACCGGACGGAGGTCCTCGCGTGAGCGCCTGCTGCACCCCGGGGCGCCCCTGTGGGGGCGGGCGGGGAACGGCTCTGCTGCCGCTGCCGTCGGCACGCCGCGCACCGGCGGCCCACCGGGCGATGGCCGAACTCCCCGGCGGCGTCTTCCGGATGGGCGACGCGTTCGGCGAGGGCTACCTCGCCGACCGGGAGGGCCCCGTGCGCGAGGTGCGCGTGGAGCCCTTCGCGATCGACACCGCCGCCGTCAGCAACGCGGACTGGGCGGCGTTCACCGAGGCCACCGGCTACCGCACCGACGCCGAGCGCTACGGCAGCTCCTACGTGTTCCACCTGCTCGTCCACCCGGCCGCCGCAGGCAGCGTCCTCGGCCGGGTGGCCGGGGCCCCGTGGTGGCTCGGGGTCTCGGGGGCTTCCTGGGACGCCCCCGAGGGCCCCGGCTCCGACCTCGCCGGACGGGCGGACCACCCGGTGGTCCACATCTCCCACGACGACGCACTGGCCTACTGCGCCTGGGCCGGTGCCCGGCTGCCCACCGAAGCCGAATGGGAGTACGCCGCGCGCGGCGGCCTGGACGGCGCGCGCTACCCGTGGGGTGACGAGCTCACCCCCGGCGGCCGCGAGATGTGCAACACCTGGCAGGGTCGCTTCCCGCACCGCTCGGAGCGGCCCGGCGGCCGCACCGGAACCGTGCCCGTCACGGCGTACGACCCCAACGGCTACGGCCTCCACAACACTTCGGGCAACGTCTGGGAGTGGTGCGCCGACACCTTCGGGCCGGGCGAACGCGTCATCCGCGGTGGCTCCTACCTGTGCCACGCCTCGTACTGCAACCGCTACCGGGTCGCCGCACGCTCCCACAACACCCCCGACTCCTCGACGGGCCACGGTGGCTTCCGCTGTGCCCGCGACCTCGCACCCGCCCCCGCCGCGGAAGGACGTACCCCCTCGTGAAGGCAGTCATGGTGATGTTCGACAGCCTCAACCGGCACCTGCTGCCGCCCTACGGTGCCGACTGGATCCACGCCCCGAACTTCCGTCGCCTCGCCGAGCGCACGGTCACGTACGACACCTGCTACGCGGGCTCGATGCCCTGTATGCCTGCCCGCCGCGAACTGCACACCGGCCGCCACAACTTCCTGCACCGGGGCTGGGGCCCGCTGGAGCCGTTCGACGACTCGATGCCCGAGATCCTGAAGCGCCACGGCGTCTACACCCACCTCGTCAGCGACCACCAGCACTACTGGGAGGACGGCGGTGCCACCTACCACGGCCGCTACAACTCCTGGGAATTCTTCCGCGGACAGGAGGGCGACGCCTGGAAGGGACAGGTCGCCGAACCGGAGATCCCCGAGGACCTGCGCACCACCCGCAACGACCTCTGGCGCCAGGACTGGGTCAACCGGCAGCACCTGGACAGCGAGGCGAAGCAGCCGCAGACCCTGACCTTCGACGCCGGGCTCGAATTCCTGCGGACCAACCACGCCGAGGACGACTGGTTCGTCCAGATCGAGACCTTCGACCCGCACGAACCCTTCTTCACCCAGGACCACTACAAGGACCTCTACCCGCACGACTACGAGGGCCCGCACTTCGACTGGCCCGACTACAACCGCGTCACCGAGACGGACGACCAGGTGCGGCACGCCCGCTACGAGTACGCCGCGCTGCTCTCCATGTGCGACCACTCGCTGGGCCGGGTCCTGGACGCCATGGACGCCCACGGCCTGTGGGACGACACGATGCTCGTCGTCTGCACCGACCACGGCTATCTGCTGGGCGAGAAGGGCTGGTGGGCCAAGGTCGTCACCCCCTGGTACGACGAACTGGTCCACACCCCGCTCTTCGTCCACGACCCACGCCGCCCGGACCGTGCCGGCAGCCGCGACGGCGCGCTCGTCCAGACGATCGACCTCGCGCCGACCCTCCTCGACTTCTTCGGCGTCGACCGGACCCCCGACATGCAGGGACGGCCGCTGCGCGAAGCCCCCGACACCCGACAGCCCCGCGAATCGGCTCTGTTCGGGATGTTCGGCGGGCACGTGAACGTCACCGACGGGCGGTATGTCTACATGCGGGCCTGTCATGACGACACCAACCAGCCGCTGTACGAACACACCCTGATGCCCACCCGCATCCGGGGCCGCTTCACCCCCGGAGAGCTGTCCGATCTGGCCCTCGCCGAACCGTTCGGCTTCACCAAGGGCGTACGCACCCTCAGGATCGCCGCCAACCCCTCACCACTGCTGGGACCGCAGCGCTTCGGCAGTCTCCTCTTCGACCTGGCCACCGACCCTCAGCAGGAGAAGCCCCTCGTCGACGACGCCGTCGAACTGCGCATGATCAGGCTGCTGGTGGAGCGGCTGAGGGCGAGCGAGGCACCGGACGACCAGTACGAGCGGCTCGGCCTGCCGCAGGACCCCGACGAGGTGACCGAGGCCCACCTGCTGGTGGCCGGCCAGCGCGAGCGTGCCGAGGCGGCCCGTGAACCGGCCGCCCGCTCCGACGAGTTCCCCGAAGGAGCCCTCGGTCTCCGTACGCCTCTGGCGGAGCTGCTCGCCGAACCCGCCGCCACCGACGCGATCCGCCGGATCGTCCCAGGGCTGCTCGACACCGAGCTGCTGACCGTGCGCGGGGGCGGATCCCTCCTCCAGATCGCGGCCTTCGCCGGACACCCCGGGCGTGCCCAGCTCACCGCCCTGGCCGAGGAACTGGCCCGTCTCTTCCCGCGGCGGACGGACCACGGAGCCGTCCGACGATGACCACCCCGCCTCTGCCGTCCGTCCATGTGGTGCGCAGGTCCAGGGGCTGATGGCTCCGCCGTTCCTGCACGAACTACTCTGCGGTCGGGTCGGGACAGCAGAACCGACGGTCGTAGGAGAGGTGTCATGGGGACAGTCGTCCATGTACCGCAGACGCGGGACATGATCGGGGAGGAGCTCTCGGGGGACGAAGCTCTCAGCGCGCTGCGGCATTACGGCGGGCGCAAGCTGTTCCTCGACGCCTTCGCACGTTTCCGGTACGCCGACGGGTTCAGCTTCGCGAGGTCCCTCGGGTTTCAGGTGGTCGTGGGCATGGTGCCCTTCGTGATCGCGCTGGTGGGCGTGGCCACGACGGTGCACACCGAGAGCATCGGCCGCGTGATCGAGCTGACGCTCGGAAGGATCGTGCCCGGCGCCAGCGTGGAACTCGTGCAAGGAGCGTTGCGGGACACCCGCCGGAGCGCGGATTCCACGACGGCGGGGGCCCTGGCGATGTGGCTCGGCCTCGGCTTCGCCGTGCTCAATCTCGCCTCGGCGATGGGCCAGATCGAACGAGGCTGCAACCGCATCTACGGCATCGAGCGCGATCGCCCCTTCCTCGTCAAGTACGGTCGCGGCCTGCTGCTGGCCGTCGCCGCGGGGCTGCCGCTGATGCTGGGGTTCCTCGTGCTGGTCGCCGGCGAAGCCGTCGGGGACTCGGTGGTGGAGGCCCTCGGCTGGTCGCGGTCCTGGCTCGGCTGGTGGGACGTCCTCGAGATACCGGTCGGAACGGTCTGCGCCGCACTGGCCTCCGCCGTGATCTTCCGCTGGTCGCCCCGGCGCGTGCAGCCCGGCTACACGTGGCTGGTCTTCGGCTCCGCCGTGCATCTGGTCCTGTGGGTCGCGGCCACCTGGCTGCTCACGTTCTACGTGGGCAGGAGCGGCTCGTTCGGTGCCGTATACGGCCCGCTGACCGCGTTCGTGGCGCTGCTGCTGTGGGCCAACCTGACCGGCATCGTCCTGTTCCTCGGGATCGCGTTCGCGGCCCAGCTGGAGGCCGCCAGAGCGGGTATCACCGAGCCCGTCCGGCCGGACCCCGGTCCGGGCACCTGAAGGCCGGCCTGCCGCGGGGACGCATCGGTCGCGGCAGGCGGGGCAGGCGCGTGTCATGCAGGGAAGCGACGTACAGGCCAAGACGGACACGCCCCACCGTGCGCCCCTCCGTGGGCCGGACGACGTGGAACACCCCACGCACCACGGTGGCGGGGGCCGCCACCGACTGCGCAGGCACCGCAAGGGCGACTGGCACCGGCGCATGCTCGCCTACAGCGAGGTCGAGCTGGTGCAGTCGACCGGGTGGGGCGCCGGTGACACGCAGTGTCTGCTCCTGGTACACGTGCGCAAGGTGGTGGGCCACGTGGATTTCCGCCTCTGCGCTTCCTGCGCGGAGGCGGTCATCACCGAGGTGCTCATCGAGAAGCAGTTCCATCGCAGCGGGCTGGGCACCAGGGCGCTCTCCCACTTGCGGGCCCGGTATCCGGGAGTCGTCTGGCGCACCACGCTCGATCGGCGCGGGACGCGCGACCTCATGCGCCGGATGCGGGTGCCGAGGCAGGCCGAGGGAAGCCGGTGCTCCCACACGGGCGATTGACGGCCGGACCCGGCTCGTCGTGGGCCCGGAGAGGCCCTTCCGTGCCGAGCTGACACCGTCTCCGCGCCACAGTGGAGCCGCGTCGGCCCAGCGGTCATTCCGCCGCGCCGGACCGCTCCCCGTCGGCGTCGAGGATCGAGATCTCCAGCTTGCGGAGCAGCCGCGCGAGCTGCCGGCGCTCGGAGGGGGACAGCCCTCCGAGCATCCGGTTCTCGTTGTCCAGGTGCTCGGTGAACGCCGTGTCCACCGTCGCGAGGCCCTTCTCCGTCAGCCGGGAGTAGACGACCCTGCGGTCCTGGGTGTCCCGCTCGCGGACGATGAGGCCGTCCTTCTCCAGACGGTCGATCCGCAGGGTCACCCCCGCCGACGACACCAGCCCGGAGTCGGCGAGCTGCCCGGCCGTCAGCCGGTAGGGCTCCCCGGACCTGCGCAGCGCGGTGAGGACGTCGAAGCCCGCGACGGACAGGCCGTGCCGCTCGATGGATTCGGTGAGTCCGGTGCTGTAGCGCAGGAAGGAGCGGTGGAGCCGGGCGAGGACCTCGAGCGGGCTCGTGTCCAGCTCCGGCCGCTCCCGCGCCCAGTCCTCGACCACCTTCGCCACGGCGTCCTGGTCCCCAGGCCTTGATGCTGCCATCTCATCCCCTCGTACGGCGTGGGCCGGCGTCCCCCCGGCTTCTCACGGCACTGAGAATCTTACCGCTGAGGTGATGGGAGGCTCAGCCGCGGGACCGCCGCCTCACCGCCCTGACCAGCACCACGGCGAACAGCACGGCGGCTTTCCTGAGCGGGACGGCAGTGCCGCCGCGCCCAGGTGCACGGCCTCCGGCGGGGAGCAGCGCTCACTGCTCCCCGCCGGAGGCCGTGCACCGCCGTGATCAGGCGTTGAGTTCCTCCAGCGTCCTGCCCTTGGTCTCGACCGCGAACCAGGCGATCACGGCGCCCACCGCCCCCACGACGGCGAGCTGCGCGAAGACCAGCCCCAGCCCGCCGCCTGCCCCGATGACCGCGCCGACGGCCACCGGGCCGAGGATGACGCCGCACCGGTTCCACAGGCCGCCGAACGCCGCGCCCCTGGCCCGGTTGGACGTCGGGTACAGCTCGGGGGAGTAGAGGTAGAGCCCCGCGTTGATCGCGTACAGGAAGAACGTCGTACAGGAGGCGAAGAGTGCCACCTGGCCGCCCGAGGTCGCGCCGGCGAGCGCCAGTACGGCGAGTGAGAGCACGGTGCCGACGAAGGCGCCGATCAGGGCGGGCCTGCGGCCGATGCGGTCGATCAGCATGGCCACCACGAAGGTGCCCAGCAGGCCGGTGACGTTGCTGACCAGGGTGTACACGAGCGCCGTGGTGAGGTCCAGGCCGAACTCCTTCGTGTAGAGGGAGGGCAGCCAGGTGGAGATGCCGTGGTTCACGTAGTACGCCACGAACCACAGGCCGGACAGGACAGCCGTACGCCGCAGATAGCGTCCCCGGAACAGGTCCATGAGGGTGCCCTTGGGCTCGTCCGGCGTGTCCACGGACGGAGCCGGCGCGGGGAGTTCCTCGGAGGTGGCGCGGGCGACCTCCGCCTCGATCCGGGCGATGGCCGCCTCGGCCTCGGCCGTACGTCCACGGGACAGCAGCCAGCGCGGGGACTCCTCGACGTGGCGGGGCAGCATCGCGGCGATCACCACGGGGAGCGCGCCCACGAGGAACATCGCGCGCCAGCCGAAGGCCGGCACCACCCAGACGGCGAGCAGGGTGGCGGCCGCCAGTCCGGCCGGGAAGATCATCTCGTACAGCAGGACGAAGCGGCCCCGCTTGTCGGACCGGGCGATCTCGTTGATGTACGTCGCCGCGACCGGCACGACGCCGCCGATCCCCAGTCCCTGGATGAACCGGAAGAGCGAGAACGTCTCGATGGTGCCGGAGAAGGCCACGGCGAGGCTGGCGAGGCCCGTGACCCCGACGCCCAGGGCGACGGTGCGCACGCGTCCGATGCGGTCGCCCAGCCAGCCCGCCGCGAGGGCGCCGAGCAGCATGCCGATGGAGGCGGAGGTGACGGCGAAGGTGGCCTGCCCGGTGGACAGGTGCCATTCCTTCATCAGGACGGGCAGTGCGGACGCGGCCAGCAGCTGGTCGAACGCCTCGAAGAAGGTGACGGCGCCGATCAGGAACCGGACCTTGATGTGCCAGCGCGAGTGCGGCAGTCGTTCGAGTCTCGCGGCGATCGAGCCGAGAGCGGGCTTGCCGGCCACAGTCGTCATGGAGGGGGTCCTTCCGCGGGCAGATGAGTTGCGGAGACAGTAGGGGGCTATATCTAAGTGGTCAATAGTTAAGAGCTTAGGAAGCTTGCTCCCCGCGACTCGGACACCATCATCGATCGCGTGGAAGTGGTGCTCAAGACCTCTCGGGCAACGATTTCACCGCAGGGTCTTGTGTCGAGAAACTTAAGCGCTTAGATTTCTAGCACTTCGGCAGTCCGGGGGCGGCAACCCAACGAGCCTGTCCGCGCCCGGAGTCGACCCCTTTTCCGCCTCGTCCGGAGGTCCACCCGTGCTGCAGTTCCCCACCCACATCCTGATCGCGGGCCAGTGGCGGCGCGGTGCGGGCGAGCCCGTCGACACGGTCGACCCGGCGACCGGCCGCGTCCTCGCCACCGTCCACTCCGCCTCGGCGGACGAGGTCGCCGAAGCGGCGGAAGCCGCGGCGCGGGCCGTGGCGGACCCGGCCTGGCGTGACCTGCCCGCCCATGAGCGGGCACGGCTCCTGCACCGCATCGGCGAGCTCACCGAGCGGGCCGCCGACGAGCTCTCCGCCCTGCAGACCGCCGACACCGGAAAGACCCTCACCGAGACCAGGGCCCTCGCGCTCAGCGCGGCGGGCACGTTCCGCTACATGGCGGCCGTCCTGGAGACGGCCGAGGAGTCGGTGACCCCGTCCCGGGGCCCGTACGTCACGGTGAGCACGCACGAGCCCATCGGCGTCGTGGGCGCGATCAACCCCTGGAACTCCCCGGTCGCCAGCGACGCCCAGAAGATCGCTCCCGCGCTCGCCGCCGGCAACGCTGTGATCCTCAAGCCCGCGGCCTGGACCCCCCTGGTCTCCCTGGCGCTCGGGCGGATCGTCTTCCAGGCGCTCGACGAGTTCCGGCTGCCGGCCGCACTGCTCTCCGTGCTGCCCGGCAGCGGCCGGGTGGTCGGTGACGCCCTCGTGCGCCACCCCCTCGTCGGCCGGATCGGGTTCACCGGGGGCACGGAGACCGGGCGGTCCATCGCCGAGACCGCCGCCCGGAAGCTGATCCCCGCCTCACTGGAGCTGGGCGGCAAGTCGCCGACGATCGTGCGCGCCGACGCCGACGTCGAACAGGCCCTGGCCGGCGTGCTGTTCGGGATCTTCTCGTCCAGCGGCCAGTCCTGCATCGCCGGATCCCGGCTCTTCGTGGCACGCGAGATCTACGACTCCTTCGTCGGTGAACTGGTCGAGCGCGTACGCAAGCTGCGCGTCGGCCCCGGCACCGACCCGGCCACCCAGGTCGGCCCCCTGGTGCACCACCGCCACCGCGACTCCGTCGCCGCGTACGTCGACCTCGCCCGGTCCGAAGGGGCCCGCGTGCTGTGCGGCGGTGCGGCGCCCGAGGGAGAGCTGTACGAGGCCGGGGCGTACTACCTGCCCACCGTGCTCGACGGCCTCCCGAACACCTCGCGCACCTGCCAGGAGGAGATCTTCGGCCCGGTCCTGGTCGCCCTGCCCTACGACGACGAGGACGACCTGGTCCGCCAGGCCAACGACTCCGTCTACGGCCTGGCCTGCGGGATCTGGACCCGCGACCTGCGCGCCGCCGGGGCGCTGGCGCGCCGGATCGAGGCCGGAACCGTCTGGATCAACACCTACAAGCAGTTCAGCGCCTCCACCCCCTTCAGCGGGTGGAAGGACAGCGGCCTCGGCACGGAGAAGGGCCGCGACGCGATCCGCGCCTACCAGCGCCAGAAGTCCCTGTACTGGGGCATCTCGGACCACCCGCTTCCGTGGGCCAACTGACCCGGCACACCTGCCAGTCCTGGAGGGACCCCATGCACCCGATACCGCCCGGTCCGATCGCCCGGCTCCGCTCGCTCCGCTACGTCGAGCTGCACACCCCGGCCTTCACCGAGGCCGCCGACTTCTACGAGGACGTCTGGGGCCTCGAGACCGTCGAGTCCGACACCGGCGCCCGCTGGCTCCGGGGCACGAGCGACGAGCACCACGTCCTGCACCTGACCGAGCGGGACCGGGTCGGCCTCGGCAGGATCGCCTTCGCCGTCGCCACACCCGCCGAGGTCGACGAGGCGGCGCGCCGCCTCGAAGCGCGCTCCCTGGTGCCCGTCACCGGACCAGGCCCGCTGGACCAGGCCGGCGGCGGTTACGGCCTGCGCTTCACCGACCCCGAGGGGCGTCTCATCGAGATCAGCGCCCAGGTCGAGGCCGTCGTCCCGCGCGGCCGGGACGGCGCCGTCCCCGTCGGAGTCACGCACGCCGTGCTCAACACCACCGACATCGACGCCGCCGTCTCCTTCTACTGCGATGTACTCGGCCTGCGCGTCTCCGACTGGTCCGAACACCAGATGGCGTTCCTGCGCTGCAACAGCGACCACCACTGCATCGCCTTCAACCAGGCGGAGTGGACCTCCCTGAACCACGTGGCGTACGAGATGACCTCGGTCGACCACTTCATGCGGGGCCTCGGACGGCTGCGCCACCACGGCATCACCCCCCAGTGGGGCCCCGGCCGGCACGGCCCGGGGAACAACACCTTCTCCTACTTCACCGACCCCTCCGGGCTGGTCTGCGAATACACCTCCGAGGTCGCCCAGATCGTCGAGGACGCCTGGATCGCCCGGGTGTGGCGACGGGTCCCCGAACTCTCCGACCTCTGGGGGACGGCCGGCGCGCCGTCGAAGGAGATCCGCTGCAGCATGGCCGGCTCCCCGGACCCCGGCCCGCTCGCCGCCCCCGATGCCCTGGGCGCCGGCCCGCTCGTTCCCGTAGACGCCCAGGAGGCCACCGCATGAACACCGTACGCAAGGTCGCCGTCGTCGGCTGGGGCGCCATCGGCCGCGTCGTCGGCACCGCGCTCGCCGAAGGGCGTGTGACCGGCGCAAAGCTGGTCTGCGTCGTCGACAACCGCCCGCTCGGCGAGGCCGCCCCCGTGCGGCAGGCCACCTTCGAGGAGGCGATGGAGTCCTGTGACCTCGTCGTCGAGGCCGCAGGACAGGGTGTCGTACGCGAATGGGGCGAGCGGGTCCTCGCCTCCGGCACCGACCTGCTCATCGCCTCCACCGGCGCGCTCACCGACGACGAGCTCACCAAGCGGCTGCTGGCGGCCGGCCCCGGCCGGGTGTACTTCACGGGCGGCGCCGTCGGCGGACTCGACCTGCTCCAGGCGGTACGCACCCTCGGCCCGCTCGACGAGGTCCGGCTGACCACCACCAAGCTGCCCTCCACCCTCGAACAGCCCTGGATGGAAGAGGAACTGCTGGGACGCATGCGGACGGCGACCGGCCCCGTCGAGGTCATGTCCGGGACCGCCCGCGACGTCCCGGTCAAATTCCCCAAGTCGACGAACGTGGCCGCCTCGGTCGCGCTGGCCGTCGGCGACCTGGACGCTGTGCGGGTCCAGGTCGTCGCCGACCCGGCGGCGCACCACACGCGGCATGTGATCGAGGCGTCCGGCAGCCACGGCTCCTACCGCTTCGAGGTCGCGCACCTGCCCGACCCCGTCAACCCGGCCACCAGCCAGGTGGTGCCGTACGCCGTGCTGCGCAGCCTCGCCGCACTCGCCGGCCGGACCGGGCAGATCCTGTGAGCGCCGCCCACGTCCACGTCGAGGAGGCGGGCGACCACGGACCGCTGCTGCTGTGCCTGCACGGCATCGGCTCGTCCTCGGCCGCCTTCGCCCCGCAGCTCGCCGAACTCTCCGCGTACGTACGGGTCGTGGCCTGGGACGCCCCCGGGTACGCCAAGTCGCCCGACCCCGAGGCCCCCCTCGACCTGGACGGCTACGCGGACGCGGCGGCCGCCCTCATCCGGGAGCGTGACACCACCGCCCACGTCCTCGGCGTCTCCTGGGGCGGTGTGATCGCGCTGCGTCTCGCCACCCGCCACCCCGACCTCGTCGCCTCGCTGATCATCGCCGACTCCAGCCCCGGCTCGGGAACCGACGAGGCCAAGGCGGCCGGCATGCGCGCCAGGGCCGCCGACCTCGCCGAGCTCGGCCCCCGCGCCTTCGCCGAAGCACGTGGCCCCCGGCTGGTGTCGCCCGACGCGCCGGACGAACTGGTACGCCGCGTCGTCGACACCATGGCCGCCTCGGTACGCCTGCCGGGCTACGCCCACGCCGCCGAATCGATGGCCTCCGCCGACCTGCGCGCCGAACTCCCTTCCATCGCCGCCCCCACCCTCGTGCTCTGCGGCGAACAGGACCGGGTCACCGGCACCGAGGCGAGCCAGGCCATCGCCGGGGCCATCCACAGGACCGCCTACGTGATCGTCAAGGACGCCGGTCACCTGGCCAATCAGGAGCAGCCGGGCCACTTCGACGCCTGGGTGCTCTCCCACCTCCGCATCACCGCGGCCATCCCCGAATAGGAGCCACCACCATGCCCCTGACCACCGACGCGTACGACAACGGCGACGACCTCTCCGCGTACACCGACTCCCTCATCGCCACCAAGGCCTCCCGGGTCGCCGACTTCGACACCCTGTCCTTCCAGGAGAAGGCCGGCCCGCAGTTCCGCCGCGGCCAGATCCGCTACGTCGGCTCCGGCGCCACCGGCAACCACGAGAGCGACAGCCGGATCCTCCCCTCCGGCGGGTTCACCTTCTCCAACATGCTGCTGCCGCCCGGCGCCGAGGGCCCGGCCCACACCCACCACGACGTCGAGGAGGCGTTCTTCGTCCTGGAGGGCGAGGTCAAGGTCGGCATCCACCGCGGCGCCGACGAGGCCGAGTACCGCACCCTGGGCTACCGCGACATGATCGTCGTCCCCGCCGGAGTCACCCGTTCGCTCAAGAACGAGGGCGACACCGACGCCCTGTTCTGCGTCGTCATCGGCACGCAGAAGCCGCAGGTGCCGACCTACCCCGAGTACTCGCCGATGCACGGCGTCACTCGTGGCTGACCAGCCCCCGGCAGGCCGGCGCACCGTCGTCGTCACCGGAGCGGGCCGTGGCCTCGGACTGGCCATGGCCCGCCGGGCGGGCACCGACGGCTTCCGGGTCGTCCTCGCCGAACTGGAAAGGGAGCGGGGCGAGCGAGCCGCGGCGGAGCTGCGCGCCGAGGGGCTCGACGCCCACTTCGTACGCTGCGACGTCGCCGACCCCGCCTCCGTGGAGGCGCTCGCCGACGCCGTCCGCGAGCTCGGCCCGCTGTACGGCCTGGTCAACAACGCGGCGCTCGCCAACGGCGTGGGCGGAAGTGAGTTCCAGGACATCGACATCGAGGTGTGGGACCGGCTGATGGCGGTCAACGCCCGTAGCCCCTGGCTGGTGTCGAAGGCCCTCTACCCGCTCTTCACCGAGCCGGGCCGGATCGTCAACCTCGCCTCGGACGCCGCGCTGTACGGCTCCCCGCGGCTCGCCCACTACATCGCCTCCAAGGGCGCCGTCATCGCGCTGACCCGCGCCATGGCCCGCGAACTCGGAGACAGGGGGATCACCGTCAACGCGGTGGCCCCCGGCCTCACCGAGTGCGAGGCGACCGAGACCGTGCCGGCCGAACGGCACGACCTCTACCGCGTGAACCGGGCCATCTCCCGCCCGCAGCAGCCGGACGACCTCACCGGGATCGTCTCCTTCCTGCTCGGCGAGGAATCCCGCTATCTGACCGGACAGGTGATCGCCGTCAACGGCGGCTTCACCATGAACTGAACCGCAGGAGACACGAGTTATGGATCTGGGCCTCGCCGACCGCACCATCGTGGTCACCGGCGGCAGCTCGGGCGTCGGCCTGGCCACGGTCCGCGCCCTGCTCGACGAGGGCGCGCGCGTCGCCACCTGCGGCCGCGACGCCGGCCGGCTCGCCGAGGCGGCCGCCGGCCTCGGCGCCGCGAACGGCCGCCTGCTGACCGGCGTCTGCGACGTACGGGACGCCGACGCGGTGCGCGCCTTCGTCCGCCGTACCGCCGAGGAGTTCGGCGGCATCGACGGACTGGTCAACAACGCGGGACAGTCCCGCATGAAGGGGCTCGACGACTCCACCGCCGAGGACTGGCGTGACGAACTGGAGCTGAAGTTCGCCGGGGTGCTGAACCCCCTCCAGGCGGCGCGCCCCCATCTGGCCGCGTCCGGAGCGGCCAGCGTCGTCAACATCAACGCGGTCCTGGCCAAGCAGCCCGAGACCCGGCTGATCACGACGAGCGCCGCACGCGCCGGTATCCTCAACCTCTCCAAGTCCCTGTCCGTCGAACTCGCCGCCGACGGCATCCGGGTCAACTCCGTCTGCCTCGGACTCGTCGACACCGGCCAGTGGACCCGCCGCCACGCGGCCGCGGACTCCGGCCTGTCGTACGAGGAATGGCAGACGGAACTGGCCGAGGACCGGGGCATCGCACTGGGCCGCCTCGGCCGGGCCGATGAGGTCGCGTACGCGGTCGTCGCCCTGCTCTCACCCCGCGCCTCCTACATCACCGGCACCGCCATCGACGTCTGCGGCGGCGTCGGCCGCTCCATCCTCTGAGGAGACCACCATGCGTCACGACAACGGAGGCGATCTCCTCGTCACCGTCCTGCGCGAACTCGGCATCGACACCGTCTTCGGCATCGTCAGCGTCCACAACCTGCCGCTCGTCGAAGCCGTCGACCGCGAGCTGCGCTTCGTGCCCGTGCGGCACGAGGCATCAGCCGTCAACGCCGCCGACGCCTACGGCCGCGCCCGGGGCTCCCTCGGCTGCGCCCTGACCTCCACCGGCACCGGCGCGGGCAACGCCGCCGGATCGCTGATCGAGGCGCTCAGCGCGGGCAGCTCGGTGCTGCACGTCACCGGTCAGGTGGAGAGCGAGTTCCTGGGGAGCGGGCGGGGATTCATCCACGAGACCAAGGACCAGCTCGGCATGCTCCGAGCCGTCTCCGCGTACGCCGCGAGCGTGCCGGACGCCGCACAGGCGGGCCGGATCCTGCGCGAGGCCGCCCGCTCGGCCCTGACCGCGCCCGGCGGCCCCGCCAGCGTGGAATGGCCGATCGACCTCCAGTACGCCGCGCAGACCGACGAACCCGCCGAGCACGCCGAGAGCGCCCCCGCGACCCCCACGAAGGGCGAACTCGCCGCCGCGGGAGCCCTCCTGGCCTCCGCCCGCCGCCCGCTCGTCTGGGCCGGCGGCGGCGCGAACACCGCCCGCGGCGAGCTGGCCCGGCTGCTGGAGGCGACCGGAGCCGGACTGATCACCTCGAACTCCGGCCGAGGCAGCGTCCCCGAGGACCACCCGCAGGTCATCGGGAACTTCGCCACCACACCGGCGGTGCGCGCCCTCATCGAGGACGCGGACGTCCTCCTGACCATCGGCACGCACTTCCGGTCGAACGAGACCGCGGACTACACCCTGGAACTCCCCGGGGCCCACATCCAGATCGACGTCGACGCGGCCGCCCTCGGCAGGGTCCACCCGGTCACCCACGCGCTGCACGGTGAAGCGGCGGGCGCCCTGACGGCCCTGCTGCCGCACGCCGTGACAGCCGAGCCCGGCTGGACGGACCGCGTCGGAGCCGTACGCACCGAGGTACGCGCGATCCTGCACGACAACATCGGACCGCAGGCAGCGATCTGCGACGCCATCCGCGCCGCGCTTCCCCGCGAGGCCGTCGTCGCCCGCGACGTCACCATCCCCTCCAGCAGCTGGGGCAACCGGCTCCTGGAGATGTACGACCCCAAGGACAACGTCTTCCCGCGCGGCGGAGGCATCGGCCAGGGACTGGGCATGGGCATCGGCGCGGCGCTCGCGCGGCCCGGCACGCCCACCGTCGTGATCGCGGGCGACGGCGGACTCGCCGTCCACCTCGGCGAACTGCTCACCCTGGCTCAGGAACGGCCCCGTCTGACCCTGATCGTCTTCAACGACGGCGGCTACGGAGTGCTGCGCAACATGCAGGACCACCACAGCGAGCGCCGCTCGGGAGTCGACCTCACCACCCCCGACTTCGAGCTCCTGGCCCGCGCCTGCGGCCTGCCGTACGCCCGCATCTCCACCCAGGAGCACGCGGGCCCGGTGCTCGACGAAGCCATCGCCTCGGACGGCCCCACGCTCGTCGAGGTCGACCTCGACGCCCTCGGCCCGATGAAGAACCCGTTCACCCCGCCCGTCAGGATCCCGGGCCAGTAGCCCGGCCGACCGAACCGCCGGCAAGGAGGCAACAGACCATGAGCGAGGATTCGCTGCGGCTGACCGTCCGTCGTATGACCTGGGAGGCCGAGGGCGTCCTGTCCGTCGAACTGACCCACCCCGACGGCAAACCCCTGCCCGCCTGGACCCCCGGCGCGCACCTCGACGTCCACGCCGGCGGCCAGGTCCGCCAGTACAGCCTGTGCGGCGACCCGCACACCCCGGACGTCTACCGCATCGGCGTACTCAACGAGCCCGCGTCGCGAGGCGGTTCACGCTTCGTGCACACCCAGCTGCGGCCGGGCCAGGAGATCACGGTCTCCGAGCCTCGTAACCACTTCGTGCTGGAGGACGTTGACTCCTACGTGTTCGTCGCCGGCGGGATCGGCATCACCCCACTGCTGGCGATGGCCCGGGAGGCCGCCCGCAGGGGAGCCCGGTGGCGCATGGTGTACGGCGGCAGGAGCAGGGCCTCCATGGCGTTCACCGGCGAGCTCGACGCGCTGGGCGGTGACGTCACGCTCGTCCCGCAGGACGAACACGGCCACATCGACCTGGACTCCGCGCTCGCCGGACTGCCGGAGGGCACCCTGGTGTACTCCTGCGGCCCCGAGCCCCTGCTCGCGGCCGTCGAACAGCGCTGCCCCGCGGACCGGCTGCGCCTGGAGCGGTTCGCCGCGCCGACGGTGGAACGCACCGGCGACGACGAGGCGTTCGAGGTCGAGTGCCGCACCTCCGGGACGACGCTCACCGTCGGTGCCGGGACCTCCGTCCTGGAGGCCGCCGAGAGCGCCGGACTCACCGTGAACAACTCGTGCCGCGACGGCATCTGCGGTTCCTGCGAGACCCGGGTCCTCGAAGGCATCCCGGACCACCGCGACTTCCTGCTCAGCGAGGCCGAACGGGCCGCGAACACCACGATGATGATCTGCGTCTCGCGGTGCGCCTCCGGCCGGCTCGTCCTCGACCTCTGACACCCCCCGCACTCTCAGGAGACACCGTGACCGACACCTGGCCCTACCTGGACGTCCACCAGTCCCGTACGCACGAGCCGGCCCCGTACGAGTACAAACTCGCCGCCACCCTCGAAGAGGTCTACACCCGCGAGGGACACGAGCTCGCCGACGTCGTGCGCGGGCTCAACGCCCGCCAGGTCCACGCCCCCGACGGCAGCCCGTGGACCGAGGAATCCTTCCGTGCCGAGATGAACCGACTGGGAGCCTGACCATGACGCTGTCGTCCTCCGCCACCGCGGACCACATCTACGCCACCGGTCTGCGCAACCAGTGGCACCCGGTCGTCCCCTCGCACTTCGTGGCCCCCGGCGCGATGCGCAAGGTGACCGCGCTCGGCGAGCAGTGGCTGCTGTTCCGGCGCTCCGACGGCGCCCTGTCGATGCTCGCCGACCGCTGCCCGCACCGTGGTGCCCCGCTCTCGCTCGGCAAGCACCTCGGTGACCGGGTCGCCTGCTGGTACCACGGCGTCGAGGTCGAGTCCGACGGCACCGTCTCCTCCGTGCCCGGGCTGCCGGGGTGCAGCCTGGAGGGCAAGAAGCTGGTGACCTCGCTGCCGGTGCGCGAGGTCGCGGGCGCGATCCTCGCCTACTTCGGGGACGAGGAGCACCCCGAGCCCGTCGAGCTGACCCTGCCGGAGCCGCTGACCGACCCCGGCGTGGACGCGTTCCTCTGCTACGCGGAATGGGACGCGCCCTGGCGGTACGCCGTGGAGAACCTGCTCGACCCCATGCACGGCGCGTTCCTGCACCACGACTCGCACACCATGTTCGACGGTGGCACGACGGCCAAGTTCCGCATCCGGGAGACCGGGCGCGGCTACTTCTTCGAGAAGACCGACCAGCGCGGCGTCAACTTCGACTGGGTGGAGCTCTGCCGCACCGGGGTGGACTGGGTGGACCTCTCGATCCCGTACCCGCCGTCGGCCGGTCCCGGCGGTCCCTTCGGCATCGTCGGCATGGTCTGCCCGGTGGACGAGCGGCGCAGCGGCGTCTTCTTCTGGCGCTACCGCCGGGTCGAGGACTGGCAGCGCGCCTCCTGGCGCTTCCTCTACCGGACGCTGATCGAGCAGCGCCACTGGGACGTCCTGGAACAGGACCGCGTCATGCTGGAGGCCATGCCGACGGACGCCGACCAGCAGGAGAACCTCTACCAGCACGACCTGGGCGTGGTGCGGCTGCGCCGCCTCTACCGCGCGGCGGCCGAGGCGCAGTCGACGGCCGGAGCCTGAGGGGCGCATCGCGCGGGGCCATCACCGGGGGACAGCCTCCCCCGGTTCCCGCGGCCCGGGGACGGTGTCCATGGGGCCGTCGGCCGCCCGGTCCCGTTCCAGGTGCGCGTGGACGCGGCGCAGCAGGGAGGCGAACAGCTCGCGTTCGCCAGGGCTCAGCGGGGCGAGCAGGTCCGCCTCGGTGGCGGACACCTCCGCGTCGAGCCGTGCCAGAGCGCACCGGCCCGCCGCTGTCAGGGCCACCTCGATCCGGCGGCGGTCCGAGGGATCGCGGGCGCACACGACGTATCCGGCCGCGTCCAGGTCCGTGACGGTCCTGGTCAGATCGCTCTGGTTCATGTCCAGTCGCGAGGCCAGATCGCCCTTGGACAGCGGGCCGGTCTCGTCCAGCATGGCCAGGATCGTCAGGTGCCACAGCCGCAGCCCGTGAGCCGTCAGCGTGCCGGTGAGCCTGCGGCGTGCGGCCTTGCCCGTCGCGTACATGAGATAGGCGTTGAGGCTCAGCACGCCCGCCGGCGTCACGCCCGCGGTCCGGGGCCCGGGTGCCGTCCCCGGCACGCTCGGCTGGTGCATGGTTCTTCCTAACGTGGCGACGGCCGGCAGGAGGCCGGGAGGTCAGGGCCGGCCGGTGAGGTAGCCGCCCATCGAGGTGAAGTACTCAGTCGCGGGCAGCTCCTGGCCGTCATCCGTACGCACCCGGGTGACGGCCAGACCGCGGTTGCGGCCGGTCCGGGCGTCCGCCCCTGCGACGATCACCACTCCGTCGCCCTCGCGGTAGAAGATCCTTCCGGGGGTGCCGCCGTAGCGCCCCTCGGACACGACCGCCGTCACGATCTCCAGACGCCTGCCCCGGTGATGGGTGAACGCGCTGGGGTACGGGGCGGACTGCGCGCGCACGAGACGCTCGAGGTCCTCGGCCGGCCAGTTCCAGTCGATGCGGATGTCCTCCTCGGCGCGCTTGTGGAAGAAGCTCGCCAGGGACCGGTCCTGCCGGGTGAATTCCGTGTGTCCGGAGGCGATGAGGTCGAGCGCCTCAGTGGTGACGGGGGCGATGAGGTCGACGGTCCTGTGGAACAGGTCCGTCGCCGTGTCGGCGGGTCCGACCTCCACCGCGCGCTGCACCACGATGTCCCCGGCGTCGAGCTCGGCGTCCATCATGTGCGCGGTCACGCCCACCTCGCGCTCACCGTTGATCAGCGCCCAGATCAGGGGCGAGAAGCCCGCGTACTTCGGGAGCAGCGAATCGTGCACGTTGAGTGTGCCGTGCCGGGGGAGCCCGTAGATGTGCGGCGGAATCCACGTACGCCAGTTGTTGGCCACGATGATGTCCGGTTCCGCCTCCTTGAGACGGGCGAACAGCTCCTCGTCGTCGGGCCGGTTGCGGATCAGGACGGGCACGCCGTTCTCCTCGGCGAGGTCGGCGACCGAGTCGCTCCAGATCTTCTCGTACGCGTGCTCGCTCCTGGGGTGTGTCACCACCAGCACCACGTCATGTGCGGAGTCCAGGAGAGCTCGCAGGGTCCGGTGCCCCCAGGTCTGATAGCCGAACATGACGACCCGCACAGGTTCCTCCTCGGAACGACGATGAAGCTTAGTAAAGCAAGCCTAACCTAAGCATGCAATGCCTGTCGCTTCAGGGTGAGTTGACTGCGGCTTACCCGGTATCCGTCCGGATTGCCCTGTCGACAGCATGCAATGATGAGGTTAGCTTTACCTAAGTTTCGCCCCGGCTGCCGCTCAGCCGGTGTGCTCTGTTCCGCTTTCCCCACGTCCGCCAAAGCGGCTGCCCCCGCACGATGGGAGTGACATGTCACAGGCTTCACCCGACGACGCACCACCGGTCCACGACCTCATAGGAATCGGCTTCGGACCGTCCAATGTGGCCATGGCGATAGCGCTCACGGAGCGCAACGAACGCGTCGGCAGGCAGCAGGCCGTCACCGCTCACTTCTTCGAGAAGCAGCCGCGGTTCGGCTGGCACCGCGGGATGCTGATCGACGACGCCACGATGCAGGTGTCCTTCCTCAAGGACCTGGTGACGCTGCGGAACCCGTCGAGCGAGTTCAGCTTCCTCTGCTACCTGCAGAGCCAGGGGCGGCTGGTCGACTTCGTGAACGGCAAGAGCCTCTTCCCGCTGCGGGTCGAGTTCCACGCCTACTTCGAATGGGCCGCCGCGAAGGTGGACGACATGGTGTCCTACGGGCACGAGGTCATCGACGTCAGGCCGGTCGTGCTCGGCGGTGTCGTGGAGTACGTGGACGTGACCTCCCGTTCGGGGTCCGAGACAGTGGTCCACCGGGCGCGGAACCTCGTGATCGGCACGGGCCTGCGGCCGCAGATGCCCGAAGGGATCGAGCGTACGGACCGGATCTGGCACACCTCCGACCTGCTGGCCAGGGTGGAGGGCCTGGACGGGGCCGAGCCGCCGTCCCGCTTCGTCGTCGTCGGAGCGGGTCAGAGCGCGGCCGAGAACGTGGCCTATCTGCACCGCCGCTTCCCGGAGGCCGAGGTCTGCGCGGTCTTCTCGCGCTACGGCTACAGCCCCGCCGACGACAGCGGTTTCGCCAACCGGATCTTCGACCCGGACGCGGTCGACGAGTACTTCACCGCCCCGGACGAGACCAAACGCAGACTGATGGGTTATCACGGCAACACCAACTACGCCGTGGTGGACATCGACCTCATCGACGACCTCTACCGCACGGCGTACCAGGAGAAGGTCCTCGGTACCGAGCGGCTGCGCTTCCTCAACGTCTCCCGGGTCGTCGACGCCGTCGAGACACCCGACGCGGTCCGCACCACGGTCGAATCGCTGGTCACCGGGGAACGGACGACGCTGGACGCCGATGTGGTCGTCTACGCCACCGGTTACCGGCCCGCCGACGCGCTCGGCCTGCTCGGCGACATCGCGGAGCACTGCCTGCTCGACGACCAGGGGCGGGTCCGTGTCGAGCGCGACTACCGCGTGGCGACCGATCCCGGCCTGCGGTGCGGCGTCTATCTGCAGGGCGGTACGGAGCACACCCACGGCATCACGTCGTCCCTGCTGTCGAACACCGCGATCAGGGTCGGCGAGATCCTCGACTCGGTCGTGGAACGCGGGCGGAGGGACGCGCCCGGCCGGCCTCACGACACGGTGGGAGGCGTGGGCGCTCCGCTCTGATGCGGGCCGACCCCACCTCCGTCCGGCCCGTCGGTGAACCCGACGGGCCGGGACGGGTGTTCAGCCCGGGATGCGCCGCCGGCCGCCCCGCGCCGCCGCCACCAGCTCGGGCAGCGTCGCCAGCTTGACCCGGGGGCGGCCGTCGCGGCGGCCCAGGGCGAGCTCGGCACGCTCGATCTCCGCCAGGCCGCGGGCGTCCACGATCCGCCGGTTACGGCGGCGTACGAGGCGCCGGAACGCCTTCGCCCCCTGCTCGGGCGCGGGCAGCGAGCCGGCGACGGCATCGTCGAGCAGCGTGCCCACGGTCTCGGCGGCGCAGGTCCGGTTGGCCCCGATGCCGCCCGAGGGGCCGCGCTTGATCCATCCCACGACGTACGTTCCCGGCCGGCCCGTCACCCGGCCGCCCTCGTGCGGAACGGTCCCCGTCGCCTCGTCGAACGGCAGCCCGGCGACCGGCAGTCCACGCTGGCCGACAGCCCGCAGCAGCAGCCCGGCCGGTATCTCCCGGCCGGCGTCGCCGCCGCTCACCCGCACCGCGCGGACACCGCCGTCACCGAGCGCCTCCACCGGCGCGGAGTGGAAGCGGAACACGATACGGCGCCCCGCCGGCGGCGGGCGCGACCAGTCCACCTCCTCGCGGGCGACATCCGCCAGCAGCGCGGCCCTGTCACCGGGCTCCGCCGTCTCGATCGCGGCACCGGTCCTCGGGTCGTGGCCGTCGACCACCAGCTCCACACCGGGCAGGTGCTTGAGCGCGAGCAGCTCGGACCTGGTGTACGCCGCGTCCTCGGGCCCCCGCCGCCCGAGCAGCACCACCTCGCGCACCGAGCCCGCGCGCAGGGCCTCCAGCGCGTGTCCGGCGATGTCCCCGGCCGCCAGGGCACCGGGGTCCGAGACCAGGATCCGCGCCGCGTCGAGGGCCACGTTCCCGTTGCCGACCACGACGACCCGCTCCGCGGACAGGTCCACGGCGTCCGGGGCGACCTCGGGATGGGCGTTGTACCAGGAGACGAACGTCGTCGCGCAGATGCTGCCGGGCAGGTCCTCACCGGGTATCCCGAGCCGGCGGCCGGCCGACGCGCCTACCGCGTAGATCACCGCGTCGTGGTGTGCGGCGAGTTCCTCCGGGGTGATGTCCTTG
Organism: Streptomyces sp. NPDC088746; assembly: GCF_044751065.1. Classification (NCBI taxonomy): domain Bacteria; kingdom Bacillati; phylum Actinomycetota; class Actinomycetes; order Kitasatosporales; family Streptomycetaceae; genus Streptomyces; species Streptomyces sp. NPDC088746. The sequence continues at coordinate 408,057 of NZ_JBIVLA010000003.1, read as the reverse complement.
CCCACCTCGAGGCCGAGGCACATGCGCACCCTCGGATGCGTGTGGAACCTGGCGAACGTGTCTCCGGCCTTCTTCGTGGACAGGTGGTCGGGCGCCACACCGTAGCGGATGAGCCCGCCCGCGACCGGCAGCCGGTCGATCAGCGTCACCTCGGCGCCCGTGTGCAGCAGCAGGTCCTCGGCGGCGTACATCCCGGCCGGCCCCGTGCCCACGACCGCGACCCGGAGCGGCCCGAAGTCCGACGGCAGACTGCGGTCGAAAGACGGCTCTCCCCACACGTGGAAGTTCGGCCCCCCGGGAGCCGGCGCGGGCTCCCGGTCAGCGAAGTACGCCGCGTTGAGCGGGCCGTACTCCTGCTGCGAGGAGGGGAGGCTGTCCACCGGGAAGACGGCATCCACCGGGCAGGCGTCGGCGCAGGCACCGCAGTCGATGCAGGACTTCGGGTCGATGTACAGCATCTCCGTCCGGCCGAAGTCCGGTTCCTCCGGGGTCGGGTGGATGCAGTTCACGGGACACACCGAGATACAGGTGGCGTCGCCGCAACACGTCTGGGTGATGGCGTAGGTCATCTCGTCCGCTCAGATCAGATGGGCACGCTTGTAGAACGCCAGGGCGGGCTTGGTGAGCAGCCGGGCCGAGGCCAGGAACTCCATGAGGCCCGAACAGCTCGAGCGCATCATCGACTTGTGGTGCTCGTTGGCCTTCGCCTCCTCGACGGCACGTTTCCCGTCGAGTCCTGCGTTGGCGTACACGTCCTTGTTCACCATGCTGGTGACGATCACGTACGACGCGATCGCGATGACGAGGGCGTTGATCCGCCGTCGCACCGGGCCCGCACCGCTGAGGTGCCTGCGGGTCTCCGCGCGGGCGAACTTCATGTGCCGGGATTCCTCGACGACATGGATGTTGTTGATGGTGCGGACGAAGGGCACGACCCGCTCGTCCCGCATCCAGTCGCGCTGCATGACGTCGAGGACCTCCTCGGCGACGAGGATCGCCGCGTACGCGGCCTCGCCGAACGCGAGCGTCTTGAACGCCCGCCCGAGCTCCACCGCGAGCCGGTGCGGCCGGTAGGGCGGGGCGCCCAGCTTCTGCGCGCCGCGGGCGAACATGATCGAGTGCCGGCACTCCTCGGCTATCTCGGTCAGTGCCCACTGGACGTCCGCGCTGGTGGGGTCCTTCGCGTAGACGTCGCGCAGGACCATCTGCTGGAGGATCATCTCGAACCAGATGCCGGTGCTGGCCACCGAGGCGGCTTCCTGGCGCGTCAGTTCCTTGCGCTGGTCCTCGGTCAGCTCGGCCCAGTACGCGGTGCCGTACAGGGTGCTCCACTCAGGGCTCGCACCGTGGAAGTCCTTGTCCAGCGGTGTGTCCCAGTCGACCTCCGTGGCGGGGTCGTACGCCAGCGTGGCCGCCGAATCGAGCAGGCGGCGGGTGAGATGGTCCTCGGGCGGCCGGTCCTCGGCATCCGGCCGGACAGTGCTGCTTGCCATGGTGCGGCTCCTCGGTTCGTCAGTGATGTTCCTTGGTGCTGTCACATGTGCGATGCCGGTGACGGCCCGTCATATGCCGGACCGCCGACGGGAGACGGCGGCAGCCGTGAGCGAGGGACCGGTGCCGGTCCCGGCCGGACGGCCTTCCGTCCTCCTTGTTAGACGGAAGGTATAGCAAGGCGGCCGGGTGGGCCTACCCCCCAGTAAGAAATGTGTGCGCATCCCCGCGACATCTCCTCGCGCGCGCCCGTGCGCACGCCTTCCCGTTCCGTCGGCGCCATGCCTGGGAGAGGTCCGGCTGTTCGCGATGTCGAACATCGTTCGCAATTTCAGCGCGAGTCATTGACGCGACGTTTTCCCGGGCCTACGGTCCCGTCCGAAGTGGCGGTCACGCGTCGAAATATCGAACGTACGCCTCCCCTTCACGCGTCCCCGCACCTCAGAGACGAGCCGAGACGAGCCGCCATGCAACCACCCCTCCTCAGCCGGCGCCGAGCCCTCGCGGGCGGTGCCGGCGCCCTGGCCGCCGCCGGAGCCCTGGGCTCCCTGTCCGGCTGCGCCGCACCGGCGACCGCCGCGGGCCCGGGACAGACCCTGCTGCGGTACTGGCACCTGTTCGGCGGCGGTGACGGCGTCAACATGCAGGCCATGCTGGACGACTTCCGGTCCGGGCACCCGGAGATCGCCCTGGAGGCCTCGACCCTGCAGTGGGGCGCCCCGTACTACACCAAGCTCGGCATGGCCGGCGCGGGGGGACGGGCCCCCGAGCTCGCCGCCCTGCACCTCGCCCGGCTCGCGGGCTTCGCCCCCGGCAGGCTCCTCGACCCGTTCGACCTCGACCTGCTGGCCGAACGCGGCATACGGGAGGAGGACTTCCCGCCGGACATCTGGCGCCGGGGCCAGGTGGACGGCAAGCAGTACGCCGTCCCGCTCGACACCCACCCCTTCGTCCTCTACTACCAGACCGAGATCTGCGAGAAGGCCGGACTCATGTCGGGCGGCCGGCTCAAGCCGATCACCGGTGCCGACGACTTCGCCGACGCACTGCGCGCCGCGAAGAAGGCGACCGGGCAGCCGGGCCTGGTGACCGAGACGCTCGGGCCCGACTGCATCACGCCCTGGCGTCTCTTCTCCAGCTTCTACGCGCAGACCGGCGGCACGGTGCTCTCCGCGGACGGCAAGCGCCTCGCGCTCGACGACGCCAAGGCGCTGCGGGTGCTGGAGTACCTGGCCCGGCTCGTCGAGGAAGGGCTGATGGTGCGCCGCGTCGACTACGCCGGATCCATCGGCGTCTTCAACGGCGGGAAGACCGCCTTCCACCTCAACGGCGAATGGGAGATCACCACCTTCAAGACCACCGGGCTCCCGTTCTCCATGACCCGCATACCCGCGCTCTTCGGGACCGCGGCCACGCAGGCCGACTGCCACGCCTTCGTCCTGCCGCACCAGGCGGACCGCGGGGGAGCCCCGAACGAGGCGGCCCACACGCTCGTCGCCTGGATGCTGAAGCACTCCGTGGCCTGGGCCGAGGGCGGGCACGTGCCCGCCTATCTGCCGGTGCTCGACGATCCGGCCTATCTCGCCCTGAAGCCGCAGTCCGAGTACCGCACCGTGATCGACGACGTGGCGCTGGACGAACCCGCGTGGTTCGCCGGTTCCGCCTCCCGGCTGTGGATCGAGCTCGGAGCCGTGTTCTCCGGGGTCCTCACCGGCTCCAGGAGCCCGCGCAACGCCCTGACCGAGGCCAAGGCCCGGCTGCGGACACTCCTCGACACCCGCAACCCCCTCCCGGGAGCCGCGTCATGACCTCCACCACCGCGGCGCCGGCACCCGTCGCGAAGCCCGCCGAGGGTGCGGCCGGGCGCCCGGCCCGCGCCGTGCACAGGAAGTGGACCGAACACGGCCTGGTGTTCATCGCGCCCTTCCTCCTCGTGTACGCCGGCTTCCTGATCTGGCCGCTCATGTCCGGCCTGCACATGAGCCTCACCAGCGAGAACATCACCGGCACCGGAGGTGAGTTCGTCGGCCTCGACAACTACGCCGAAGCCGTGCGCGACCCCGAGGTGTGGTCCTCGCTGTGGAACACCGTCTGGTTCACGGTCCTGTCCACCGTCCCCCTGGTCCTCGTCGGCCTCGTGCTCGCCCTGCTCGCCCACCAGCTGCGGGTGGTGCAGTGGCTGTGGCGGCTCAGCTGGTTCGCTCCGTTCCTGCTGCCGTCCGGGGTCGTCTGCCTGCTCTTCCTGAACATGATCCTGCCGTCCGACTTCGGCCTCGCCGACCAGATGCTCGCCGCCGTCGGGCTGACGCCTGAGATCGGATGGCTGACCGACGAGCGGTACGCCATGCTCAGCATCGTGGCGACCACCGTCTGGTGGACCGTCGGCTTCAACTTCCTGCTCTACCTCGCCGCACTCCAGGCCATCCCGGCACATCTCTACGAGGCCGCCGAACTGGACGGCGCGGGCGCCGGGAAGCGTCTCCTGCACATCACCCTGCCGATGCTCAGCCGCACCACCGGGCTCGTCGTGGTCCTCCAGGTACTGGCCTCGCTGAAGATCTTCGACCAGGTCTACATCATGACCGGCGGCGGCCCCGACGACTCCACCCGGCCGATCCTCCAGTACGTCTACCAGCAGGGCTTCACGGGCTACCGCATCGGCTACGCCTCCGCCGTCTCGTACATCTTCTTCGCCCTGATCCTGACCGTCTCCCTGGTGCAGCCGCTGCTGTCCCGGCGCCGAGCTGAGGAGGCCGCGAAGTGAGCGGTTCCACCACCGTCACCACCCGCCCCACCCCCCGCCGGGAGCGGTCCGCCGACGCCGGGGGCCGCCGCCCGCGCTGGACGCCCGGCAGGATCGTCCTCCTCGTCATCGCCCTGCTCCTGACCGCGGCCTGGCTCCTGCCGCTCGCCTGGGCCGTCGCCACCTCCCTGAAGCCGGAGGGCGACACGACGAAGACACCGCTCTCCTGGATCGGCTCGCGCGTCACCTTCGACGCGTACAGCAAGGTCTGGGAGTCCGGCGACCTGATGGTCTGGCTCATGAACTCGGCGTACATCTCCGTCATGACCACGCTGCTGACCGTCGTGACGTGCGCGATGGCCGCCTACGGGTTCACCCGCACCGACTTCCGCGGCCGGCGGCTGCTCTACGGGCTCGTGCTCGCCGGCATCATGGTGCCCCCGCAGGTGCTCATCGCGCCCCTGTTCCGCGAGATGGTCCAGCTCGGCCTCGTCGACACGTACTGGGGTGTGATCCTGCCCCAGGTCGCCGTGCCCGCCATGGTGTTCATCCTGGTGAAGTTCTTCGAGGGCGTGCCCCGGGAACTGGAGGAGGCCGCCTTCTGCGACGGGGCCGGCCGCTGGCGGGTGTTCTGGACGATCGTCATCCCGCTGTCCCGGCCCGTGCTGGCGGCCGTGGCGATCTTCACCTTCATCTCGACCTGGAACAACTTCCTCTGGCCGTTCCTCGTGACCACCGACCCGGGCGGCATGACCCTGCCCGTCGGCCTCGTCAACGTCCAGTCGTCCTTCGGGGTCCGGTACGCCCAGATCATGGCCTCGCTCGTGATCGCCGGGATGCCGCTCCTCATCGTCTTCGCCTTCTTCCAGCGGCAGATCGTGCGCGGTATCGCGCACACCGGTCTCGCCGGCCAGTAACGGCCACGCCGGAGCTGACGGCCCGTACGGACGGCACCACGTCCGTACGGGCCGTCAGGCGATCTCCGTGCCCCGCGCGAGCAGCAGCGCCACATCCGCCGCGGCCACCGCCACCGTCCCCCCGAGCGCCGCCTTGCGCCACGCCCTGACCGGCCGTCGACCCGCGTACACCGTCGTCGCCGCCACGGCGCAGAGAGCCACACCGGAGAGCACGGCGACACCCCACCCGCCCGGCATCCCCGCGGGGCCCAGGACCAGCACCGCGGTGGCCGCCACCAGCGGGAGGGGCAGCAGGAACCGCGTGCGGACCGGGCCCAGCCGCTGGGGCAGACCGCGGATCCCGGCCCGCAGGTCCTCCTCGATGTCCGGCAGCACGTCGCCCAGATGGGCCGCGACGCCGAGGAGCGCACCCGCCGTCACCGCCCACCACGCGGGCCAGGGGCTCCCCGGGAGGCTCAGGGTGACCAGACACGGGAGGGCGCCGAAGCCGATCGCGTACGGCAGCCAGGACATCACCGTCCCCTTGAGCCTCAGGTTGTACGCCCACGCCGCGACGACCCCGGTCAGATGCGCCGCCCCCGCCGCTCCACCGCACGCGAGCGACAGCACCGCGCACAGGAACAGCGCGGTGAACGCCGCGCCCCACACGGCACTTCGGCTCACCTCGCCCCGGGCCACCGGCTTGCCCGGCCGCGCGGCCTCGGCGTCGCGCAGAGCGTCGAACGCGTCGTTGCACCACCCCACCGAGAGCTGCCCGGTCAGCACGGCGGCGGCGACCAGCACCCGGCGGCCGCTCCCCGGACCCGAGCTCACGGCCAGCGCGGTGACGAGCGCGGTCACCGCCACCACCGGCCCCGGATGGCAGGACAGTGCGAGCCCCGGCCACGGGCCGGACAGGCGGAGGGAGGGCGCGTGCGCCGGGGGCCGGTCCGTGGTGTCCACGGGGCGATCGTAAGGACACCGAGGCGTACGAACACGGCAGCCGCGCGCCACATGTGCTCCGATTTGTCCCGTTCTGTGGGCAGGATGTGCGGCATGACCTTTCCGAAGCGGTGGCCAGGGTGACCCGGATCGCGGCCGTGCACGGAGTCCTGCCGCCGCACCGCCACACCCAGGGCGACGTCACCGACATGGTGGCGCGCACCTGTCTGCCCGCGGGCACCGACCGCCGGGTGCTCGACCGGATCCACGCCAACGCGGGCGTGCGCACCCGGAACACTGTGCTGCCCCTGGAGCGCTACGGCGAACTGGACGGCTTCGGGGCCGCGAACGACGTGTTCATCGGAGCGGCCGTCGACCTCGGAGCCGAAGCCGTCCGAGGCGCGCTGCGCAAGGCCGGACTGCGCCCCGCCGACGTGGACCTGCTTCTGTTCACCTCGGTCACGGGGATCGCCGCCCCCTCCGTCGACGCACGGCTCGTCGGGCGTCTCGGTCTCCGCCCCGACGTGAAGCGTCTCCCCGTCTTCGGCCTGGGCTGCGTCGCCGGAGCCGCCGGGGTGGCGCGGCTGCACGACTACCTGCACGGCCGGCCCGGCCAGGTGGCCGTGCTGCTCTCCGTCGAGCTCTGCTCCCTGACCTTCCAGCGGGACGACGCGAGCCCCGCCAACCTGGTGGCCACCGCGCTGTTCGGCGACGGCGCCGCGGCGGCGGTCCTCGTCGGCGACGGCCACAGGACGCCGGTGGACGGCCCCGTGGTGGTGGACACCCGCAGCCGCCTGTACCCGGACACCGGGCACGTCATGGGGTGGGACATCCGCGGCTCCGGCTTCAGGGTGGTCCTCGACCCGGCCGTCCCCGACGTCGTACGCCGATATCTGGCCGATGACGTCAGCGGCTTCCTGGAGGAGCACGGGCTGAAACCGAAGGACGTCGCCCGCTGGGTCTGCCATCCCGGCGGCCCCAAGGTCCTGGACGCCGTCGCCGACGTCCTGTCCCTGCCCGAGGGCGCCCTGGACGTCACCTGGCGCTCGCTGGCCGAGGTCGGCAACCTGTCGTCGTCCTCGGTCCTGCACGTCCTGCGGGACACGATGGACCGGCGGAGACCCGAGCCCGGAACGCCCGGTCTGCTGATGGCCATGGGCCCCGGCTTCTGCTGCGAACTGGTGCTGCTGCGCTGGTAGTCCGGAGGAACACATGATCTGGTACACGGCCCTCGTGCTGGCCGTCGCCGCCGAACGCCTGGCCGAGCTCGCGGTGGCGCTGCGCAACGCCCGCTGGAGCCTGGCCCGGGGCGGCACCGAAGCCGGGCGTGGACACTACCCGGCGATGGTGGCCCTGCACACCGGGCTCCTCGCCGCCTGTCTCGCCGAGACATGGCTGGCCGGCCGCCCGTTCGTGCCCTGGTCCGGCTGGGCCATGGTCGCGGTGGTGGTCCTGGCGCAGGGACTGCGCTGGTGGTGCGTCCGCACGCTGGGGCGCCGCTGGAACACCCGGGTGATCGTCGTCCCCGGCCTGCCCCTGGTGACGGGCGGGCCCTACCGGTGGCTGCGCCATCCGAACTACGTGGCGGTCGCCGCCGAGGGGGCCGCCCTGCCGCTGGTGCACGGCGCCTGGGTGACCGCCGTCCTGTTCACCGTGGGCAACGCGGCGCTCATGACCGTACGCATCCGCTGCGAGGACGGCGCGCTGGCCCGCCTCGTCGGAGCGGACGCACGCGCGTGATCGACATCCTGGTGGCGGGCGGCGGACCGGCCGGCCTCGCGGCGGCGATCCGGGCCGCCGCGGCAGGACTGGAGGCCGTCGTCGTCGAACCCCGCCCCATGCCCGTGGACAAGGCCTGCGGCGAGGGAATCATGCCCAGCGGAGTGGCGGCCCTGCGCGCCCTGGGGGTCACTCCGGCCGGCAGCGAACTCCGGGGGATCCGGTACGTCGAGGGCCCCCGACAGGCCGAGGCGGCCTTCCGGGGCAGCCCCGGACTCGGCGTCCGGCGCACGGAGCTCCACGCCGCCCTGCACCGGCGCGCCCAGGATCTCGGGGTACGCGTGATCGCCGGCCGGGCGGCGGAGGTGCACCAGGGGCCCGACAGCGTCACGGCGGCGGGGCTGACCGCCCGCTGGCTGATCGCCGCCGACGGGCTGCACTCACCGCTGCGCCGTGCGCTCGGCCTGGAACGCCCCTGCGCCGCACCCCGCAGATACGGGCTGCGGCGGCACTACCGGACCGCCCCCTGGACGGACCTCGTGGAAGTCCACTGGTCGCGGCTCGGTGAGGCGTATGTGACACCGGTGGGGGAGGGGCTCGTGGGCGTCGCCGTGCTCAGCCGCCACCGGGGCTCCCACGAGCAGCACCTCTCCGCCTTCCCCGCCCTGGCCCGCAGGCTCCGCGGCCTGGAGGCGGGCCCCGTGCGCGGCGCCGGCCCGCTGCGCCGGAGCGCGAGCGCGCCGAGGGCCGGCCGGGTCCTGCTGGCGGGCGACGCGGCGGGTTACGTCGACGCGCTCACCGGCGAGGGCATCGCCCTGGCCGCGGCGACCGCCTCGGCGGCCGTCGACTGCCTCGCCGCGGGCCGCCCCGAGGCCTACCCCGCGCAGTGGGCGCGGCTGACGCGACGGCACCGCCTGCTCACCGGAGCGCTGCTGGGTGCCGCGGGACACCCCTGGACCGCCGGGCTGATCGTGCCCGCCGCCCACCGGATGCCCGGGCTCTTCGCCGCCGCGGTGCACGCCCTGCAGTAGCCACCACTTCGACCGGGTGCCGCCCCGCCCCGGTTCGGGCACGCGTCCGCCCGTACGGCGGGGCGGCGAGGAAGCGGGAAGCCGTGTAGAAAGGGGGACATGGCCGGACGCTACGGCCGCCCGCGTTCGTTTCTCCGGATGAGAAGCCTCGCTGGTCAGGTCTTTCTCCTGCAGGTGGCGATCGTGGTGCTGCTCGTCGCTGCATCCGTGGCCGCGCTGGTGCTGCAGTCGCGGGCCGACAGCGAACGGGAAGCCCGTAATCGCTCGGTCGCCGTGGCCGAGACCTTCGCGAACGCCCCCGGCCTGGACGCGGCTCTGCGGAGCCCCGATCCCACCGCCGTACTCCAGCCCAAGGCCGAGGCGGCGCGCAAGGGCTCCGGGGTCGACTTCATCGTCGTCATGAACCTCGATTCCGTCCGCTACACGCATCCGCTGCCCGACAGGATCGGCAAGAAGTTCGTCGGCACGGTGGGGCCCGCCCTGGAGGGCCGTGTCGTCACCGAGAAGGTCGACGGAACCATCGGACCGCTCGTCCAGGCCGTCGTGCCGGTGAAGGGTGCGGACAACCGGGTCCTGGGCCTGGTGTCCGCGGGCATCACCATCAAGAGCGTCAGCGGGGCCGCCGACAACCAGTTCCCCCTCCTGTTCGGTTCGGCCGCGGGAATCCTGCTGCTCACCATGGGAGGCACCGCACTCGTCACCAGACGCCTGAAACGCCAGACCCACGGGCTCGGCCCGACCGAGATGACCCAGATGTACGAGCACCACGACGCCGTTCTGCACGCCGTGCGGGAGGGCGTGCTCATCGTCGGCGGCGACGGGAGGCTGCTGCTGGCCAACGACGAGGCGCGAAGGCTCCTGCACCTCCCCCCGGACATCGAGGGCACGCCCGTCGCGGAGCTCGGACTCGACCCGGTCACCACCGGACTGCTGACCTCGGGGCGCAGCGCGACCGACGAGGTGTACTCCGTGGGCGACCGCGTCCTGGCCATCAGCCAGCGGGCCACGGACAGGCACGGCGGGCCGCCCGGGATCGTGACGACCCTGCGTGACACCACGGAGCTGCAGGCGCTCACGGGCAGCGCCGCCATGGCGCGCGGCAGGCTGAAGCTCCTCTACGACGCGGGCACGGAGATCGGCACCGCGCTGGATGTCGTACGGACGTGCGAGGAGCTGACGGAGTTCGCCACGGCTCGCTTCGCCGACTACGCCACCGTCGATCTGGCCGAGGGAGTGCTGCGGGGCGAGGAACCCACGGCCGCCCGGGCCACCACCGACGGCATGCGCCGCTCGGCCTTCAGCGGCCCCCGCGACGACACGGGGCTCCACCCGCTCGGCTCGGTGATCCGTTTCGTCGAGACCACGGACCTCGGGGCCGGCCTGCTCAGGGGCGAAGCCGTCCTCGACACCGACCTGGCACGGCGCGCCGGCTGGCAGCAGCAGAACCCGGAACGCGCCGAGCGCATCGTGGAGAGCGGATTCCACTCGATGATGGCCGTCCCGATGCGGGCCAGGGGTGTGCTTCTCGGCGCTGCCCTTTTCTGGCGGGCCCAGACACCAGAGCCGTTCGAGGACGAGGACCTGTCCGTCGCGGAGGAGCTCGTCGCCCGCGCCGCGGTGAGCATAGACAACGCGCGCCGCTACTCCCGTGAGCACAACGTGGCGGTCACCCTGCAGCGCAGCCTGCTGCCGCAGGGGCTCCCCGACCAGAGCGCCATCGACGCCGCCTACCGGTACCTCCCCGCGCAGGCGGGGCTCGGCGGGCTGGGCGGTGTCGGCGGCGACTGGTTCGACATCATCCCGCTGCCCGGCGCCCGGGTCGCCCTCGTGGTGGGGGACGTGGTCGGGCACGGGCTCCACGCGGCCGCCACCATGGGGCGCCTGCGCACGGCGGTCCACAACTTCTCCACCCTGGACCTGCCGCCCGACGAGCTGCTGTGGCACCTGGACGAGCTCGTCGCCCGCATCGACCAGGACGAGTCGGCCGAGGGCTCGGAGGGAGGCGGCGGCGTCACCGGGGCCACCTGCCTCTACGCGATCTACGACCCGACGTCCGGACGCTGCACCATGGCCCGCGCGGGCCACCTCCAGCCGGTGATCGTCAGCCCCGAGGGCGAGGCCGTGTTCGCGGACGTCCCGGGCGGCCCGCCCCTGGGGCTCGGCGGCATGCCCTTCGAGACCCTCGACCTGGAGCTTCCGGAGAACAGCCGTCTGGTGCTCTACACGGACGGGCTCGTCGAGGAGCGGCACCGCGACATCGACGAGGGCCTGGAGACGCTGCGCGAGACCCTGGCCGGGCACCCCGACCGGACACCCGAGGAGACCTGCCAGGCCGTGCTCCGCGTCCTGGTGCCCGCCAAGGCCCGTGACGACATCGCGCTGCTCGTCGGACGCACCCGCTGTCTCGCCCCCGAGAACGTGGCCGAGTGGGACGTGCCGTCCGATCCCTCCGCGGTCGCGCGGGTGCGCTCCGAGGTGTCCCGCAAGCTGAACGAGTGGAACCTGGTCGAGGAGGCATTCACGTCCGAGCTGATCCTCAGCGAACTGGTCACCAATTCCATCCGCTACGCCAACGGCCCGATTCGCGTACGGCTGATCCGGGACCGGACGCTGATCTGCGAGGTGTCCGACCGCAGCAGCACCTCACCCCATCTGCGCCAGGCGGCCAGCATGGACGAGGGAGGGAGGGGCCTGTTCCTCGTCGCCCAGCTGGCCGAACGCTGGGGCACCCGCTACACCGACGACGGCGGCAAGGTCATCTGGACGGAACAACTGTTGCAGCCGGAGATCAACGGCCCGGGGTGACACGATCCCGGCGGGTCACCGGCGGCAGTCCAGGAACAGATGGGGCTCCGGCACTGCCCTAGGGCGGTCCGGGGTGAAAACCGTTCCGGTCTCGTGCACGACGGTCAGCCCGGCATCGGTCGCGAGCGCCCTGAGCGCCTCGGGCCCGAAGCTGGTCACCCGCACCTCCTGGCCCATGAACACGGTGCTCACGCCCTCCACGTCGAGCGGCACGGTCGCCAGGACCAGATGACCGCCCGGCCTGAGCGCTTCCGCCAGACGGCGCACGAGCGCACGCTGCTCGTCGCGCGACATCTGCAGGAGCGAGAAATAGACGCAGACGGCGTCGAAACTCTCCCTCTCCAGGGGGACCTCCCGGATGTCCGCCCGGCGGAACGTCGCCCCGGGAACCCTGCGGGACGCCAGGTCCACCATGACGGGCGAGACATCGACACCCAGCACCTCGTGCCCGGCGGCGGCCAGGGCGTGGGCGGTCGGCCGGCCCGTCCCGCTGCCGACGTCCAGGATCCTGCTGTGCGGCGCCAGCCGCTCCAGCAGCCGGTCCAGCGAGTCGTGGTGCGCGGCCGAGCCGGCGAAGGCCGTCTCGTAGTCGGCCCCGATGGCGTCGAACGTCCCGGCCGCCGCGTGCTGGTGGTCCTCGGTCATGGATACGTCCCCTTCCGGACCGTGCCTACGGGATACGGGCGACCGCGACGTAGACGCCGCTGAACTCCTGCTCGGGGGCCGACGTGCCGCGGAACCACTCGGGAGCCGTCACCAGACCCGGCTCGACGATGTCCAGGCCATCGAAGAAGCCGGCGAACTCCGCGCGGGTGCGCAGGGCGAGCCGGATGCCCCCCTTGCCGTACTCGGCCGCACCCTGTTCGCCGCGCTCGGGGTTCACGTCCGAGGCGCCCTGCGACAGCACCACGTAACTGCCCGGCGCGAGTGCGGAAGCCAGTGTGCGCACGATGGCCCGCGGGTCCTGGTCGTCCGGCAGGAAGTGGAGAAGACCCAGGAGCGAGAGGGCGATGGGCCGGTCGAAGTCCAGGACCTTGCGGGCCGCCTCGATGATCGTGCCCGGTTCGAGCACGTCCGCGTGGACGTAGTCCGTGGCCCCTTCCGGACTGCTGACCAGGAGTGCCTCCGCGTGGCGCAGGACGATGGGATCGTTGTCGCAGTAGACGACCCGTGACCGCGGATCGATCTCCTGGGCGATCTGGTGCAGGTTCGGCGCCGTCGGGATCCCCGTGCCGATGTCGAGGAACTGGCTGATCCCCTCGCCGGCCAGCCAGGCCGTCGCTCGGTTCATGAAGGCGCGGTTCTGGAACGCACCGGCCTTCGCCTCGGCCGGCAGGTGCTGTGCCACCGCCTGGTCCACCGGGTAGTTGTCCTTGCCGCCGAGCAGCGAGTCGTACACGCGAGCAGAGTGGGGCCTGCTGGTGTCGATCGGGGGCCGGGGTGTCCCAGTGGTCATGACGCGCTCCGTCGCAGATGAGGTGAACCGCTCCGCCTGCGAAGTCTGCCACAGCAACTCGTGGACGGGAGACAGTCGTTGACCTCCCACGCGCGACCACGACGGCCCCCGGGAGCAGGTCCCGGGGGCCGTCGTGGCAGGCCGGGTCTCAGGGTGCGTCGACCAGGTCGTGCTTGGGCACGGTCACCGTGCGGGCGCCGGGCTTGCCGCCCAGGACCACCTTCCGCAGGGCGCTGTTGTTGCCGAGGTCGGTCTCCTTGAGCCGGTTCTCCGGGTTGGCCAGCACCTGGATGTAATAGGTGCCGTTCGCAAGGCCGGTGATGTCGAAGGACTGGCCCGGAAGGTCCTGGGTGTACGTGTCACCGGAACCCACGTCGAGCACCTCCCGTACGGAGATGGAGTTCTCCTGGCCGCACGCCGTGGACAGATCGGTGTTGTCCGGGTGCCAGTTGGCGTTCTTCACCGTGTAGTCGACCGCGTCGGTGTTGGCCAGGCAGAAGGCCTCCTTGCCGCTGCGCACGGTCTCCTTCTGGTCCGCCTTCAGCAGCCGGTAGCTCGCGAAGTCGGTGAAGTGCCAGTGCTCATGACCCGGGCGGGGGTCCCATTCCATGGTGCCGGTCGGGGTGTAGCCGACCTGCTTGCCCGAGGCGTCGTAGAAGTACTGGTAGGCGTCCATCAGCTCGTTGCCCGGCTTGCGGAAGCCGTCCACGACCAGCTGTGCGGGGCCCGCGTTCCACACGTTGGCGCTGAAGGCCAGATAGTCCTTGCCCGGCGCGTCCGCGTCGCCCTGCCCGATGGTGATCCCGTAGGCGGGCAGGGAGCGCAGGTCGGGCTTGGGGACGTCCGGAACGGCGGCCCGGCCCGTCGGACGCTGCGCGTTCGGCTGTGCCGCGGGCGCCTGCCGGGAGCCGTCCGTGCGCCCCTGCCCGTCGCCCTGCGCCGACCGGAGGCCTTCGCGCTTGGCGGCCCACGGCACGGCGGCGGGCGCCGGCGGGTGGGGGCCGTGGCCCACGTTGTACGAGGGACCCGCGCCGGTGGTCGCGGACGCCGGGGCGGGAGTGCGTGCGGCGGTGTGACCGGCGTGACCCGAGTGCCCGGCCCCGTGGGCCGCGTGCTCCGACGCGGAACGGGCGCCCGCGGCGCCGGCGGGGCTCTCCTCCTCCCAACTGCGCTCGCGCACGGTCACCTTGACGGTCTGCGGTTCGTCAGCGATCTTGAACAGCTCGCGGTAGCGCTGGGTGACGGCCACCTCCGCGGTGTACGTCCCGGCCGGCAGGGCGACCGGCGCCGCGTAGTAGCCCGCGTAGGTGTTGGACGCCCAGCCCTTCTCGACGCCCCACACCGATCCGAGCGTGAAGGGGTTCGTCGGGCAGCTCTCGGGATACTTCGACGTGGACGGGGCGTCGGGCTGGATCCGGCCCGACGCGTTGTTCGGGCAGAACGACTCCGTACGGTTCACGACGGCTTTGCCCGCGGCGTCCCGGACCGTGATCCGGACGAAGTCCGGCAGCCCCGAGAAGTCCTTCACCAGGCCCTTGGGCAGGGCCTTGGTCCGCGTCTTGTTCCCCTCGTGGATGACCTGGGTGGCGACGACCGGGTCCTTGTAGCTCTTACGGGTCACCCGCAGTTCCAGCGGGGCTCCGGAAGCGGTGAGATACGTCCCGAGGTCCAGGTAGACGCCCGGGTCCTCCTTCCACGAGTCGAGCGTCACCGACTTCGAGGCGGCGACCAGGCCGAGCTGGGGGACGGGAGCTGCCTGTTTGCTGTCGGGCGCCGCGGCGACGACGCCGGCGGTCACGGTGATCGCCGCGGCCGCGGCGACAGCCGGACGCCACAGGCGGTTGCGGGGGGTTCTGCTGCTCATCGTTCTCCGATGTCCGGATGCCCCGTCGGGGCGGTGGAGTCGCTTTGCCCATGAGAGAGGGCGAACACGTCCGGAGGTTGTCCGCGGGCTCCCGAGGCCCAGAATGTTGGCCGAAATCGTGCCTGGAGGTGCGCAATCAGACATTTCTCTGCTGTTCTCGCCGCGACCGCGGGAGTGCTGTGCTAGGGGCCCGACGCCTGTGTGACCGCTGACGGGCGCGAAACGGGCGTGCCGGCGGGCGAAGCAGGCGCCGCGCGGGCACCCGGTCACCACCGGCGGGCGGACCACCAGCGTGGGGACCTGCGGGGAAACGGGCAGGAACGGGCAGAGGCCGTGGCGCGAAGAAGCTGGTCGTGCAGCCGTTTCTGCTTGTACAAACAATGCGTGGGCCCGAACGGACGCCGGGCCCACGGCTGATTCGCACTAGCGCAGGGATGTGTCGTGGGCACCGAGGAACGCCGCCGGGGAATTCTCGAGACGGCCCGACGGGACGGTTCGGTCGACGTGAACCGGCTGGCCGAACGGTTCGAGGTGGCCAAGGAGACCATCAGGCGCGATCTGCACACCTTGGAGGAGCACGGGCTCGTCCGGCGCACGCACGGTGGCGCGTACCCGGTCGAGAGCGCCGGGTTCGAAACCACCCTGGCGATGCGCACCACGCACCACGTACCGCAGAAGTCACGGATCGCGACGGCCGCCGCCGAGCTGCTCGGTGACGCCGAGACGGTCTTCGTCGACGAGGGCTTCACCCCGCAGCTCATCGCTGAAGCGCTTCCTCGCGACCGGCCGCTGACGGTGGTCACGGCGTCCCTGGCCGTCGCCACGGTCCTGGCGGACTCGGAGAAGACCGCCGTGCTCCTCCTCGGCGGGCGGGTGCGCGGCAGCACCATGGCGACCGTCGACCACTGGGCGACCCGGATGCTCGCCGACTTCGTCATCGACCTGGCGTACGTCGGTGCGAACGGCATCTCCCGCCAGTACGGGCTGACCACCCCGGACCCGGCGGTCGGCGAGGTCAAGGCGCAGGCCATGCGCAGCGCCCGCCGCCGTGTCTTCGCCGGCGTCCACTCGAAGTTCGGAGCGGTGAGCTTCTGCCGCTTCGCCGGTGTCGGCGACTTCGAGGCCGTCGTCACCGACACCGGTCTGCCCTCGGCGGAAGCCCAGCGCTACTCCCTGCTCGGCCCGAACGTCATCCGCGTCTGACACGACGGCGGGAACACCCCGCCCCACAACTTCACACCGCCCCCCGTCTCCGTCCCCGCCTCCCCCAGGGAGGCCGGGGCCGGAGGGCAGCCCCGCCATGCCCGGAACCGTCAGGAGAGCCGGAGGGCACGGGCACCGATCCGTGAGCCGCTACGACCGATCAGGAGAATCTATGCCCCACCAGCAACGACGCCGTGGGACCCGCGTGCGTGCGGTCGCGGGCACGGCAGTGATGGCCTTCCTCGCCGCCGGGTGCGCCGGAGCAGGCGGCACCGCCTTCGGAGGGGGTGACGCGCTGAACGTACTGATGGTGAACAACCCTCAGATGCTGGAGCTTCAGAAGCTCACCGCCGAGCACTTCACCGAGGAGACCGGCATCAAGGTCCACTTCACGGTGCTCCCGGAGAACGACGTCCGCGACAAGATCAGTCAGGACTTCTCCAACCAGGCGGGCCAGTACGACGTCGGCACCATCAGCAACTTCGAAGTGCCCTTCTTCGCGAAGAACGAGTGGCTGCACCCCCTGGACACCTACGCCGCCGAGGACACCGCCTTCGACCAGGACGACATCCTCGAACCCCTGAGGGAGTCCCTCACCGCCGAGGGCAAGCTCTACGCCGAACCCTTCTACGGCGAGTCGTCCTTCCTCATGTACCGCAAGGACGTCTTCGACGCGAAAGGGCTGACGATGCCCGCGCACCCCACCTGGACCGAGGTGGCGGAGCTCGCGGCGCGGGCGGACGGCGCCGAGTCCGGCATGAAGGGCATCTGCCTGCGCGGACTGCCGGGCTGGGGCGAGCTCGTCGCCCCGCTCACCACCGTCGTCAACACCATGGGTGGCACCTGGTTCACCGAGGACTGGAAACCCCGGCTCACCTCACCCGAGTTCAAGAAGGCCACCCAGTTCTACGTGGACCTCGTGCGCAAGCACGGCGAGCGCGGCGCCTCCCAGTCCGGATACGCCGAGTGCCTCAACAACATGACGCAGGGCAAGACCGCCATGTGGTACGACGCCACGGCGGGCGCCGGTTCGCTGGAGGCGGCGGGATCCCCGGTCAAGGGGAAGATCGGCTACGTGCCCGCGCCGGTCGAGGAGACCAAGAGCTCCGGGTGGCTCTACACCTGGGCCTGGGGCATCCAGAAGGCGTCCAAGAAGGCGGACGACGCGTGGAAGTTCGTCTCCTGGGCCTCCAGCAAGGAGTACGAGTCGCTCGTCGGTGAGACCAGCGGCTGGTCCAACGCCCCGGCCGGCAAACGCGCCTCCACCTACGAGAACCCCGAATACCGCAAGGCGGCAGGTGCCTTCGCGGACGTCACCGAGAAGGCCATCTCCGGGGCCGACCCGAAGAACCCGGGCACCCAGCCGCGCCCCGTCCCGGGGATCCAGTTCGTCGGCATCCCCGAGTTCACCGATCTCGGCACCAGGGTCGCGCAGGAGATCAGCGCGGCCATCGCCGGCCGCCAGTCCGTCGACAAGGCGCTGGCCGCTTCCCAGAAGCTGGCCGAACAGGTTGCCAAGGAGTACCGATGACCACAGCAGTCGGCACCACCCCCCAGTCACCACCCCGGCCACCCGCGGCCCCGGCCCCCAGGGCGAACCGCGCCAGGGCCTGGGCCACCAGGGCCCCACTCCTGCCCGCGCTGGTCTTCCTGATCGTCGTCACCCAGCTGCCGTTCGTGGCGACCCTGGTGATCTCCCTCTTCGACTGGAACTCCCTCAGCCCCGACAAACGCGCCTTCAACGGGCTCGACAACTACGCGTCCGTCTTCACCGACGCCGCGCTCCGCGACTCGGTCCTCACCACGATCCTGCTGACCGTGGGCGTCGTCCTCGCCACCGTCGTCATCGGGCTGGCCCTCGCGCTGCTCCTGGACCGTACGTTCTTCGGCCGGGGCATGGTGCGTACCCTGCTCATCACACCGTTCCTGATCGTGCCCGTCTCCGCCGCGCTCCTGTGGAAGCACGCGCTCTACAACCCGGAGTACGGCCTCCTCAACGGCGCGCTCAGCTGGGTGGGGGACCTCTTCGGCGACACCAGCCCGAGCCAGCCGGACTGGATCGCGGACATGCCGCTCCTCGCCGTCATCGCGGCGCTGGTCTGGCAGTGGACGCCGTTCATGATGCTGATCCTGCTCGCCGGCCTCCAGAGCCGGCCCGCGGAGGTCGTCGAGGCCGCGCGTCTGGACGGTGCGAGCGCCTGGCAGACCTTCCGCTACCTCACGCTGCCGCACCTGCGCAGGTACCTCGAACTCGGCGTCCTGCTCGGGGCCGTCTACATCGTGCAGAACTTCGACGCGGTGTTCACGATCACCGCGGGCGGACTCGACACCGCCAACCTTCCCTACACGATCTACCAGACCTTCTACCAGGCCCACGAATACGGACTGGCGTCCGCCGCGGGAGTCGTGGTGGTGATCGGCACGATCATCATCGCCACCTTCGCGCTCCGGACCGTCTCGTCCCTCTTCAGTGAGGAGGCGAACCGCGCATGACCACCGCCACCGCCACCGTCCCCGCGCCCGCCCCGTCCGCGCGACGCGTCCTGCGACGGGCCCGACGGCGCTCCGCCGCGCTCGGCCTGCTGGCCTGGGCGGCGGGACTCGCCTTCTGCCTGCCCGCGCTCTGGATGCTGCTGACCTCGCTGCACGCGGAGTCCGACGCCGCGACCAACCCGCCCTCCCTCTTCGCGCCGCTCACCCTCGACGGCTACCGCGCCTTCTTCGGCGCCGACACCGGCGTCACCCCGTGGCCGCCCCTGCTCAACTCCCTGGGCGCCTCGTTCTTCTCCACGGTCCTGGTGCTCCTGCTGGCGCTCCCGGCGGCGTACGCCCTGTCCATCCGGCGCGTGCGCAAGTGGACGGACGTGATGTTCTTCTTCCTGTCCACGAAGATGCTGCCCGTCGTCGCCGGGCTCCTCCCCGTCTACCTGTTCGCCAAGAACGCCGGGATGCTGGACAACATCTGGCTCCTCGTCCTGCTCTACACCTCGATGAATTTGCCGATCGCGGTCTGGATGATGCAGTCCTTCCTCGCGGACGTACCGGTGTCGGTCATCGAGGCCGCCCAGGTCGACGGCGCGAGGCTGCCGACCGTCCTGGCCCGGGTGGTCGCGCCGATGGCCGCCCCCGGCATCGCGGCCACCGCGCTGATCTGCTTCATCTTCAGCTGGAACGAGCTGCTCTTCGCACGGGTGCTCACCGGCGTCGTCGCCCAGACGGCACCCGTCTTCCTCACCGGATTCGTCACCAGCCAGGGCCTCTTCCTGGCCCAGCTGTGCGCCGCGTCCGTCGTCGTGTCCCTGCCGGTGCTCGCCGCCGGCTACGCCGCCCAGGACAAACTCGTCCAGGGCCTGTCTCTCGGAGCAGTGAAATAATGCGGGCAGCCATCGTCGAAGCACCCGGGAAGATCTCCGTCACCACCGTCCCCGACCCCACCCCCGGCCCCCGCGACGTCGTCGTGTCCGTCGCCTCCTGCGGGCTGTGCGGCACCGATCTGCACATCCTCCAGGGCGAGTTCGCGCCCTCCCTGCCGCTGGTCCCCGGCCACGAGTTCGCCGGGGAGATCGTGGGCGTCGGACGTGACGTCACGGAACTCGCCATCGGCGACCGCGTCGCCGTCGACCCCTCCCTGCACTGCCACGAGTGCCGCTACTGCCGCAGCGGACGCGGCAACCTCTGCGAACGCTGGGCCGCCATCGGCGTCACCGTCTCCGGGGGCGCCGCCGAGTACGCCGTGGCACCCGTCGCCAACTGCGTCCGGCTGCCCGAGCACATCGACGTGAAGGACGCCGCCCTGATCGAGCCGCTGTCCTGCGCCGTGCGGGGCTACGACGTACTGAGCGGCACCCTCGGCGCCGAGGTACTGATCTACGGCTCCGGGACCATGGGCCTGATGATGCTGGAACTCGCCAAGCGCACCGGGGCCGCGAGCGTGGACGTCCTGGACGTCAACCCCGACCGCCTGGCCACCGCCGGCCTCCTCGGCTGCTCCCGGTCGGCCGCCGGGGCCGACGAGCTGGAGCGGCCCGCCGGCTGGGACGTCGTCATCGACGCCACGGGCAACGCGGCCGCCATCCAGGACGGCCTGGGACGCGTCGCCAAGGGAGGGACCTTCCTCCAGTTCGGGGTCGCCGACTACGCGACGACGGCCGTCATCGAGCCGTACCGCATCTACAACCAGGAGATCACCATCACCGGCTCGATGGCCGTCCTGCACAGCTACGAACGCGCCGCCGCGCTCTTCGCCACCGGGGTCCTCGACCCTGCCGTCTTCATCAGCGACCGGCTGCCGCTCGACCAGTACCCGCAGGCCATCGACCGCTTCAAGGCGGGCATCGGCCGCAAGATCGTGGTCGAGCCGTGACGGGCGGGCCCGGAGCCGTCCTCGTACTCGGAGAGGCCCTCGTCGACCTCGTGCCCGTGGCCGGGGACGGCGCCCTGCGGGCCGCGCAGTTCGGCGGGGCCCCGGCCAACGTCGCCGTCGGGCTCGCCAGGCTCGGCACCCCGGTGGCGTTCGCCGGAGGGCTGGGCGGCGACGGCTTCGCCCGCACGATAGAGGAGCGGCTGCGGGCGGCCGGGGTGGACCTCACCCTCTGCGAACGCTCCGGCCTGCCCACGGCACTGGCCGTCGCCGAGCCGGGGGCCGGGGGGACGGGCTACCACTTCCACCTCCAGGACACGGCGACCTTCCGGCTGCCGGACCTGTCCGCGCGGGCCGCCGGATTCGGGGCCGTGTACGCGGGCGGGCTCGCGGCCGTCGTCGGGCCCGCGGCATCGGCCGTACGGGCCACCGCCGCCGCGGCCGCCGAGCACTCCCTGCTCGTCGTGGACCCCAACGTCCGCCGGGACCGCACCCTGGGCGCGGACCACGGCTCGGCGGCGCTGCGCGCACTGTGCGGACTCGCCCACGTCGTGAAGGTCAGCGACGAGGACCTGGCGACGCTGTGGCCCGGAGCCGATCCGGAGGAGACCTGCCGGGAGCTGGCGGCGGGAGGACGGCTGGTGGTCCTCACCCGGGGCGCCCGGGGCAGCACGGCGTACACGGCGACCGCACCGCCCGTCTCCGTCGCGGCCACACCGGTCGAGGTGGTCAACACGATCGGCGCGGGGGACGCGTTCACCGCGGGCCTGCTGAGCCGCATGGGGGCCCTGGGCTCCTTCACGGCGACGCCGTACCCGGAGGAGGTGAGGGACATGCTGACGTTCGCCTCCGAGACGGCCGCCTCGGTGTGCGCACGGGCGGGCACGGAGCCCTCGGCCCCCGCCGGTATCTGACGGGGCGCGCCGCCGGGGTGGACATGCGCACCCGCGCGCGGGTGCGCATCCTGGCAGTGTGACCTGGAGCCCCGATGGCAGCCGAACGCCCGACGGACTGTCGCTGGTGCTCGCCCAGGCCGTGGTGAGCGCCGTCGACGCCGTCGGGGGGTACGCGGGCGGCGTCTACCTGCGCTCCCGGACCCCGGGACTCCTCCTGATGGCCGTGCTCGCGGGGCTGCCCGTCCCCCTGTTGCGCCCCTGGTGGCGGATGCACGTGAACCGGCCCTTCCCCGTCGCCGAGGCCTACCTGTCGAACCGCCCGGTGTATCTGGGCGACGCCGAGGAGGCCATGCGCCGGTTCCCGCAGCTGATGGCCGGCCTGCCGTTCCCCTTCGGGTCCCTCTACGTGCCGGTGCCGGGCGGGACCACACCCGTGGGCGTGCTCGTGGTGCTGCGCTACGCCACCCGGGGCGTGCCGGTCGGCGGCGCGGACCGCCGTCGGCTGGAGGCACTCGCCCGGCAGCTCGGCGCCGAGATCGCCGCACAGGACAGGCCGGCCGAGTGGGACGGCGAGCCCATGCCCCTGCGGCTGCCCTCGGACACGGCGCGGCAGATGCGCGTCGGACACTTCGCGTGGGACATGGACAGCGGGACGGTCACCGCGGACGAGCGTACGCACGCGATCCTGGGCCATGAGCCCACGGACGGGCCGGCGCGCTCCATGGAGGCGCTCACGGCCGGGCTGCTGCCCGAGGACGTGTACGGGCTGTGGACGCTCGCGAGCAGAGCCGCGCGGTCGGCGGAGCCCCATGTGCGCCGGATGCGGCTCTGGAGCCCCGACGGCCGTCCGCTGCTGGTCGAGCTCTCCGGCACCGGGGACCTGGACGGCCGGACGGGCCGGCTGACCGGCGTCCTGTTCGACCAGGGGGCCGGACCGGTCGTACCGGACGCGGCCGACCGGATCCCGCGCGGCATGCTCACGTACGACCGGCTCGGACGGATCACCTACGCCAACCGCCCCGCGGAGGAGCTCCTCGGCCACACCCGGGCCGAACTGACCGGCCGGCCCCTCGCCGAGGCGCTGCCCTGGCTCGCGAGCCCCGCCTACGAGGACCAGCGGCGGGCCGCGCTCTTCTCGGACGACCCCGTGTACTTCCTCGCCCGGCACACGCCGGAGGACTGGCTGTCCGTCGCGATGTTCCCCGGCCGTGACGGGGTCACGGTCACTTTCAGCCCCTCGGGGCGGCCCGGCCGCACACCGGAGTCCGGCGCCACCCCGGCCGGGGAGCTCGGCTCCCCGGCCGACCGCTCGGCCGTCCTGTACCGGCCTGTCGCCCTGGCCATCGCGCTGACGGAGGCGGTCACGGCGCGTCAGGTCTCGGCCGTGGTCACGGAGGAGCTTCTGCCGGCCTTCGGCGGCAGGCAGCTGGCCATCTACCTCCAGAACGAGCGGCGCCTCTATCTGGCCTGGGAGACCGGCTTCCCCAAGGGGTTCCTGGAGCAGTTCGACGGAGTCGGTCTCGACGCCCGCATCCCCGGGGTGGAGACGCTCACGACGGGCAGGCCGCTGTTCTTCGAGTCCATGGAGCAACTGGCCGAGGCCTACCCCGGCATACCCATGGACGCCAGCGTCGGCGCCCGCGCCTTCCTGCCGCTCATCGCGTCGGGCCGGCCCGTGGGTTCGTGCATCCTCGGATTCGACCAGCCCCGCGGCTTCAGCCCCGAGGAACGCACGGTGCTCACCGCGCTGGCGGGGCTCATCGCCCAGGCACTCCAGCGCGCCCAGCGCTACGACACCGAGGCCGCGCTCGCCCGGGGCCTCCAGGACGCCCTCCTGCCCCACCGGCTGCCCGTCGTCGACCACGTCGACACCGTCGGTCGCTACCTCTCCGGCACCCAGGACATCGAGATCGGGGGCGACTGGTACGACGTCATCGAGACGAGCAGCGGCCTCGCCCTCGTCATCGGGGACGTCCAGGGGCACGGTGTCGCGGCAGCGGCCACCATGGGGCAACTGCGCAGCGCCGTACGGGCCTTCGCGCTCATCGGGCACGAACCGCAGGAAATCATGAGCGCCACAAACCGGCTGCTCATCGGCCTCGATCCCGGGCAGTTCGCCAGCTGCTGCTACGTGCTGCTCGACCCCGCGACCGGTGCCACCCGGGCCGTACGCGCCGGTCACCCCCAGCCCGTCCTGCGGCACCCGGACGGCAGGACCGAGGTCCTGGACCTCACCGGAGGTGTGGTGCTCGGCGTCGCCCCGGACGCCTCGTACCCCGTCACGGAACTGCGTCTCGACCCGGGGGCCGTTCTCGCCCTCTTCACGGACGGGCTCGTGGAGAAGGCGGGCACGGACATCGACGAGGGCATCGAGCGGCTGCGCGGCACCCTGGACGCGGTGGGACACATGCCGCTCGCCGAGACGGCCGACCGCATCATCGGACAGGCCCGGCAGGACGAGGACCGGCCCGACGACATCGCGCTGCTCATGGCCGCCCGGCGGGACCCGTCCCGCTGAATCCCGGCCGGTCACAGCCCCGGGCGGTGTCCGTCATGCGGAACGCGACCCGTGCCGACTGCGCCCCGGGCACGCCGGTGAGGCATCCTCTGCTGGTCGGGCAGAACGGGTCCGCGGCGGTGAGTGGATCTCCGCCGCGGTCTGTGACGGAGAAGGATTCGGAACCAGATGGCAGACAACTCGGACCTGTTGGCCTTCGTGCGGGCACGCCTCGCCGAGGAGGAGCAGATCGCGCGGGAAGCGGGCGGCGACGGCTGGCGGACTCCGGCCGAGGCACCCGGTGAGGTGCACGACCGCACGAGCGGCATCGCGTTCGTCGTACGGTCGCGTGCCTACGACCGGCACATCGCCTTCCAGGACCCGGCACGCACCCTGCGCCGCATCGAGACCACCAGGGTGCTCCTGGACGAGTACGAGGAGATCGCGGTCCTCGACAGCGACCGCCCTGCCCAGGACTTCACCTCGGGCCGCGCCGTGGGCCTGGGATTCGTCGTCCGGCAGATGGCGGCCGAGCATGCCGGGCACCCCGACTACCGCGTGAAGTGGCTGCCCCGGTTCTCCCACTGGGGCCCGCCCTCCCCGCCGGAGTAGGAGCAGGCCCGGTTCGTCCCGCCGAGCGCCCGGCCGGCGGGAGTGCTTGGGTGGACATACCGTCCGCGAGCCGACGGTACGGCACCGGCGCGGTCGATTCCGAGGAGACGCGTATGACGGGCACCCCTGGTCCTCTGGAAGGCCGCGTCGCCGTCGTGACCGGCGCCGCACGCGGCCTCGGCGCCGCCATCGCACGCGAGCTGGCGGACCGCGGCGCCACGCTGGCCCTGATCGGCCGGGAGGAAGCCGGCCTGGCCGCGGTGCGGGACTCGCTCCCGGGCCCGGCGCGGTGCTGGGAGGCCGACGTCACCGACGAGGCGGGAATGGCGCGGGTGGCCGACGACGTACGGGAGCGGCTCGGGCCCGTCTCGGTCGTGGTCGCCAACGCGGGCCTGGCCGAAGGCGGCCCCTTCGCGGAGTCCGACCCGGCGACCTGGCGGCGCGTGATCGAGGTGAACCTGATCGGCAGCGCGATCACCGCACGGGTCTTCCTGCCCCAGCTGCGCGTCACACGGGGTTACTACCTCCAGATCGCATCGCTGGCCTCCATCGGCGCTGCGCCCATGATGAGCGCGTACTGCGCCTCCAAGGCCGGCGTGGAGTCGTTCGCCCACTCGCTGCGTGCCGAGCTCGCCCATGAGCACGTCGGGGTGGGCATCGGCTACCTGAACTGGACCGACACCGACATGATCCGCGATGCCGACCAGCACCCCGTGCTGCGCGAGCTGAGAGGGCACATGCCCAGGCCCGCGCGCAAGGTCTACCCGGCGGAGACCGTGGCGCGCCGCATGGCGCGGGCGGTCGAGCACCGCAGTGCCGCCGCGTACATGCCGGCATGGCTCCGCGCCACCCAGCTGGTGCGTGCCGCGATGCCTCCGGTGGTCACGGCGCTCTCGAAGCGCGAGCTGCCCAGACTGGCGCGGACGGCCCCGTTCGAGGCCACGGGTCTCCTCGGGGCCGGCGGCCGGGCCGACGCCTCGGGCCGGCGGGGACCGGACGGCTGAAACCCGCCGCACCCGGCGCGGACACGGGCCGGAGTGAGTACGGGGAGGGGGACGTCTGAGTACGTGACCGGATCCCGGCGCGTGCCCCCGCTGGTCGAATGGGGACCATGCTCCCCGAAGCGCCGACGCGCCCCCGCATCCAGAACCTGACCAGCGCCGGTACGGCGCTGGCCGTGACCCTGCTCCCGCTGGCCGTCGGCGTCCTGCTGGCCAGGACGATGGCGCTGGATCCGATGACCCCCGTGAACGCCTTCGTCACCGGCGGAGGTCAGCGCCTCCGGCTCGCCCCTTCGCGATGGATGCTGAAGGCTCGAACGCACGAGCTTCTTTCCCGGCGGTAATGGCACGTCTGTCCAGGTAAGCGCTGTCGCTCCTGTTACACGGATCGGCGAGCTCCCGACAGGGGCGCCCGGGGGAGCGGGGCCGGGGTGAACGGGGCGCCACGACCAGGTGAACGGCCCCCGGAAAGGGTCGGTGCAACGATCAACGGTTGACAGGTCTACGACTGTCGCAATCCGTGCCGGATGCAGTCGTGTGTGACAGAAATGTCCGCACTTCGTCACACGAACCAGGGCGCCTTTCGGCCACCTCGAAAGCGGGACAAAGTTTGCGTTCCCGGCACGACGCCGGGGTCGGAAAAACGCCCGGAGCTCCATCCCGGGCCCGCATGATGAGGGGTTTCCATGTCCCGTTCCGCACGACGGATCACCGCCACCGTCCTCGCCTCCGGCGCCCTGCTCGCCGCGGCGGCCCTCCCGGCAACGGCCGATGGCCGGGACCGCGGTCACCACCGGCCGGCGCAGCGCTCGGCCGTCGTCCTGGGCCAGATCCAGTACGACAGCCCCGGCCGCGACAACGGCTCCAACCGGAGCCTGAACGCCGAGTGGGTCACCGTGACCAACACCAGCCGCCACTCCGTCAACCTCCGCGGCTGGACGCTCACCGACGAGAGCCGCCGTTCGTACACGTTCGACCTGCGGCTGCCCGGCCGTTCCTCCGTCCGCGTCCACACCGGTGTCGGCCGTGACACCCGGCACGACGTGTACCAGGACCGCCGCCACTACGTGTGGGACAGCAGGGACACCGCCACGCTCCGCGACAACCGCGGGCACAGGGTCGACTCCGAGTCCTGGGGCCGGCACCACCGTGGCGGCGGCCACCACGGCAACCGCTGAGCGCCACGAGTAGGGGGAAGCGGCGTTCTCCCTGACTGAGACGGCGTACCACGGCTCACCCCCGTGGTACGCCGTACGCGTGCGGCGCGCCCGCCACCAGGGCGGGGCCTGTGCATCGGGAGCTGCCGGGTGATGTCAGGATGGACTCATGACCATCAAGGCGTTTTTCGACATCACCATCGACGACCAGCCCGCTGGGCGGATTGTGTTCAACCTCTTCGACGACGTAGCCCCCAAGACCGCGGAGAACTTCCGCGCCCTGGCCACCGGTGAGCAGGGCTTCGGCTACGCGGGCTCGCCGTTCCACCGCGTCATCCCGGACTTCATGCTCCAGGGCGGTGACTTCACCAACGGCAACGGCACCGGCGGCAAGAGCATCTACGGCGAGAAGTTCGCCGACGAGAACTTCACGCTGAAGCACAACAAGCCGGGCCTGCTCTCGATGGCCAACGCGGGCCCGAACAGCAACGGTTCGCAGTTCTTCATCACCACCGTCGTCACCCCGTGGCTGGACGGCAAGCACGTCGTCTTCGGCGAGGTCGCCGACGAGGCGAGCATGGAGCTCGTCCGCAAGATCGAGTCGTACGGCTCCTCGACCGGCAAGACCAAGGCGAAGATCGCCGTCTCCGAGTCCGGCGTTCTCTGAGTCACCCGACGGGGCTTCCGGCCGTTCCCGGGCCGGGAGCCCCGTCGCCGTGCCATGGCCTGATCCGGACGGGACGCGGTGGAGTGCACGGCGGCCGGAAGGCGTCCCGGGCCGGGGAGTGACAGGGTGGAGGTTCCTCGAACCCGCACACCGAACATGGGACGGAAGGACCGCAAGGTGCGTATCGATCTCGCCGGCAGGACCGCTGTCGTGACCGGCTCCTCGCAGGGCATCGGGCTCGCCATCGCCACCGGGCTGGCCGGTGCCGGAGCGCGCGTCGTACTGACCGGACGGGGCCCGGACCGGCTCGTCACGGCGGCGGACACGCTGCGCGGCACCGAGCCCGACGCCGATGTCCTCACGGTCGCCTGCGACCTCGCCACGGAGCAGGGGGCGGCGGAGCTCCACGAGGCCGTGCCCGCGGCGGACATCCTCGTCAACAACCTCGGCATCTTCGGCTCCCGGCCGCCGCTGGAGATCACCGACGAGGAGTGGCGCGCCTACTTCGACACCAACGTCCTCAGCGCGGTGCGTCTGATCCGCCGCTACCTGCCCGGCATGACCGAGCGGGGGTGGGGCCGGGTGCAGAACATCGCGAGCGACTCCGCGATCGTCATCCCCGCCGAGATGATCCACTACGGCATGTCCAAGACCGCCCTGCTCGCCGTCTCCCGGGGCTTCGCCAAGGAGGCCGCGGGCACCGGGGTGACGGTGAACTCCGTGATCGCCGGGCCCACGCACACCGGCGGTGTCGAGGACTTCGTCCGCGAGATGGTGGGCGATCTCCCGTGGGACGAGGCCCAGCGCGAGTTCATGCGGCTGCACCGCCCGCAGTCCCTGCTCCAGCGCCTGATCGAACCCGAGGAGATCGCGAACCTCGTCGTCTACCTCAGCTCCCCGCAGGCCTCGGCCACCACGGGCGCGGCCGTGCGGGTGGACGGTGGATACATCGACTCGATCGTGCCCTGAGCTTCCGGGCTGGCATGATCAGGGGCATGGACGAGCGCATCATCGCCGCGTGTGACGGGGCATCGAAGGGCAATCCGGGACCTGCCGCCTGGGCGTGGGTCGTGGCCGATGACCAGGGGAACCCCCAGCGGTGGGAAGCGGGCCCGCTGGGCACCGCCACCAACAACGTCGCCGAGCTCACCGCCCTGCTGGAACTGCTGAGGTCGACCGATCCGGCCGTGCCCGTCGAGGTGCGCATGGACTCGCAGTACGCCATGAACGCGGTGACCAAGTGGCTGCCGGGGTGGAAGCGCAACGGCTGGAAGACGTCGGCGGGCAAGCCGGTCGCCAACCGGGAGTTGGTGGTCGGCATCGACGAGCTGCTGAGCAGCCGCGCGGTGACCTTCCGCTACGTGCCGGCGCACCAGGTGGACGGCGACCCGCTCAACGCCGTGGCCGACCAGGCCGCGAGCGAGGTGGCCGTCTCGCAGCAGGCGGCGGGAACCGCCCACGGCACGGCGGACATGCCGGTGCCCGCGCCCGCCCGCTCGACGAAGAGCCGGACGGCGGGCGCCGCCAAGGCCGGACCCGCGGGCGGGTCCACCGGCGGCTCCACGGGCCGGGCGCGCTCCGCCGCCACGATCAGGGCGAAATTCGCGGGCCGGTGCCACTGCGGGAAGCCGTACGCGGCCAAGGACATGATCGCCAAGAACCCGAACGGCTGGGGTCACCCGGAGTGCCGGACCGCGCCGGCCTGAGCGGTCACGGGGGAGTGGCTCCGTGGCATCCGGGCCACGGAGCCCGCGCGAAAACCCGATGGCGGACCACGGCGGCCGGCTGTTAATCTCCCGGAGGCCGTGCGAGAGAACGAGGAGGTGGTACCCGTGAACGCAGTTTCGACATGGGTGCTCCCCTCCGGGGTCACGGCCGGGCGATAGGTCGTCCGGGAGCGCCGATCACGCGCACTCCCGAAAGGCACGACCATGCACTTCACTTCCCGACAGCGCCTCGACGACGGCGTCCTCGAGCGGTCGTTCACCCTCGGCGGGATTCCCGGCACCCTGTGGACGCCCGACTCCGCCGAACCGGCTCCGCTGATCCTCATGGCCCACAACAACGGCCTGCCCAAGGGGGAACCCCGGCTGGTGGCCAGGGCCCGCTACTCCGCGGCGCGCGGCTACGCGGTGGCCTCCATCGACGCCGCCGGGTGCGGTGACCGGCCTCGTTCCGCCGCCGACGAGCAGGCCCGCGCCGAACTCCGGCGGGCGATGCAGGCCGGCGAGCCGGTCGACGACATCTTCGAGTGCTTCATCGGCCCTCTGGTCGAGAACGCGGCTCCGGAATGGCGTACCACCCTGGACGCCCTCCTCGCGCTGGCCGAGATCGGCGGTCCGGTCGGGTACTCGGGGTGGATGGCCCTCGGTGTCCGGCTGGCGGCGGTCGAGCCGCGCATCTCGGCCGCCGGTTTCTTCGCCGGGGGTTTCGTGCCCCGCGCCCAGCGTGAGGAGGCGCGTCAGGTCACCGTTCCGCTGCTGATGCTGCTGCAGTGGGACGACGAGGGGAACCCGCGGCAGCGGGCCCTGGACCTGTTCGACGCCTTCGGCAGCAAGGAGAAGACCCTGCACGCCAATCTGGGCGGGCACACCGGCACCCCGTGGTTCGAGGCGGAGGACGGGGACCGGTTCTTCGGCCGGCACCTGAAGTGAGACCGGGCCGGCGGGGGGCGCCGGCCGGTCGGGGCCAGGCCGCCGCCATCGAGGACAGGCACCTGCCCTCGATGGCGGCGGCTCCCTCGCGAGGCCGAAGCCGGCCGGCGGAAACCACACGCGCACGTCGGCAGCGCGCCGTGACCACCGAGGTGAGCCGGGCCCCGCCGGCAGGGGGCGCGGCGGAGGCCCTGCTCTTCGCGGACCCCTGACCGACCCCACCGGTCCTGTCCTAGTCGCCGGTTGTGCCGTCGAGCATCTCGCGCAGGATGTCCAGGTGGCCGTTGTGGCGGGCCGTCTCCTCGGTGAGGTGGAGCAGGATCCAGCGCAGATCGACGTGGAGGCCGTCGCGGACGGCTCCCCGGGCCTGCTTGCCCAGGTCGTTCCTGGCGACCAGTTCGCGGTGGAGGGCGCTCTGTTCGGCGTACTCGTCGAGCAACTGCGCAAGCGGGAAGTCGACGGCGATGCGCATCTCGCGGTCGGGGTCCTCCTCGGTCCAGGGGCCCCGGTCCTCCTCGCCGAGGAAGACCACCCGGAACCAGTGGTACTCGACCCAGCGGAGGTGGTTGATCACTCCGCTCATGGTCATGAGGGGTGAGCCCGGCAGGAGCGCCCTGCGGGCGTTCTCCGGTGAGACGCCTTCGCACTTGGCGCGTGCGGTGTCACGGGCGTAGTCGAGAAACGTGGTGAGCTGGGTGCGCTCGTCCCACGAGGGGGGTGTGTCATCGATTCTGGTCATCGCGCGAAGCGTCCCTGATCAGCGCGACCTTTGTCGAGGCATTTATCGCCGGGCCCGACCTGTCTCCCCCGACTCCTCGTCCGACGGGCCGATGCGGCGATCAGCGCGCGTGGACCACCCGCCCCGCGTCCCGAGGCCTCAGATGTCGGCCCAGACGAGCCGGCCGGACACGCTGCTGCGCGTGCCCCATCGCGCGGCGAGGGCGTCCACGAGCATCAGGCCCCGGCCGTCCTCGGGCACCGACGCGAGACTGAAGCCGTCGTCCGTGCCGTCCGGCCCGCCGAAGGGCACCGGACCGGGACCCTCCGCGCCCAGCGGGTTCTCCGCCGGGGTGCTGGACGGCCGGTTCCGTGGACCGGGCAGTTGCGGCATGTGCCGCCGGCCGCGGGTCCACACACAGATGCGTACCCGGCCGGGCGTCCGCAGGAGACGGCACCGGATCCGACGGCCCGCGGTGTGCTCCACAGCGTTCGTGACCAGCTCGGTCACGACCAGGGCAGCCGTCTCGACGCGTTCGTCGGGTTCTCCCCAGCCTCGCATGGCTTCCTGCACGCGGTGCCTCGCCACCGGGACGGCCCGGGGGATGCGGGGAATCCACCAGCTCTGTGCGCTCCGCCCGCCCGATCCCTCCGGGGCGGAACGCGCGCACGCAACTATTTCCGACATGTACGTACTCTCCGTGCAAAGTGCATACTTTGCAAGAGGCAGAATGTCAGGATGGTTCCGAATCGGCGCCGGGACCGCTGCGACCGCGCCCGTCCGAGCTTGCGAGAAGGGACATGGATGAGGCCCCGGTCCGGTCCCACCGTTGAACACCGTGTCCTGGCGGCGCGCCTGCGGATGCTCCGGGAACGAGCGGGCGTCAGCCTCCAGGCGGCTTCGGTGGCACTCGGTGCCCACCCCGCCACCGTCCGGCGCATCGAGCATGCCGAGACCGGGCTCGACGCCCATCAGGTGCGGGTCCTCCTGGAGCGTTACGCAGTGTCCGCCGAGGAGGCCGAGCCGATCATGGCGGGCATCGCGGCCGCGAACCTGCCCGGCTGGTGGCACGCGTGGCGGGACGCGATGGACCCGTGGCAGCAGGAGGTCATCGGCATCGAGTCCTCCGCCGCGCTCGTCCGGGCCTGGCACCCCGCTCTGGTCCCCGAACTCCTGCGCACCCCGGCCTACGAGGCGGCCCTGTGCCGCAGCCTGACCGCAGATCCGCCCCCACGGCGCGACCGGCACCTCGAACTGCTGGCGGAGCGGCAGCGCCGCATCGAGGCGCGCGGCGCGGCCCTCTGGGCCCTGTTCCCCGCCGCCGCCCTCCGTACGACGGTCGGCGGACCCTCCGTGATGGCCGGACAACGGGCGGTGCTGGAGGAGGCGGCCCACCGACGGCACCTCACGGTGCAGGTGGTGCCCCTCGACGCCCCGCCCCACCCGATGACCGGGGTGTCACCGCTGCACCTGCTGCGCGTTCCGGCCCCGGAGATCGGCGACCGCGCGGTCCTGGAGACCGCGGGGGCGCGGGTGGACATCATCGACGAACCGGCCGTCGTCATGCACTACCGCGTCCGGCTGGACAGCGCGTGCGCGGCTGCCCCGCACCCGGGTTCGCCGCTGCCGGAAGGCGGACCGGGTTCCGGAAACCCCTGAAGGCCGGGCCTGTTGGGGTTTCGATCGCCGTATGACGGTCACGCGCACAGTGCGGTACCCGAACAACAGGCGTGATCCCGGCGGAGACCGACGGACCGTTCCCAGCGAGAAGGAGTGAGAGAGATGGACAACTGGCGCACGCACGCGGCATGCCGCGAAGAGGACCCCGACCTGTTCTTCCCCATCGGCAGCACCGGGCCCGCACTCGTGCAGGCCGAGGAGGCCAAGGCCGTCTGCGGGAACTGCCCCGTGCGGGGACAGTGCCTGGAGTGGGCGCTGGAGAACGGACAGGACTCGGGTGTGTGGGGAGGCATGGACGAGAACGAGCGCCGTGCCCTGAAGCGCCGCCGCGCCCGTCAACAGACCAGGAGCCACGGGTGAAGCCTGCGCGCTCCGGCCGCCCGGCCGGGAGACGATGAGCCATGGACACCTCGGTCTGGCTCATCCTCGGCGCGCTCGTACTCCTGCTCATGGCAGGTGCCGCCCTCGTCCTGCTGGTACGGGTGATCCGGGCCAGAAGACTCCTCGTCGACGCCGGCATCCCCCTGCGGAACAAGGCGCTCGTCTGGGCGGCGGTGATCTACACCGTGTCGCCCGTGGACCTTCTGCCGGACCCCGTCTACCTCGACGACATCGGGTTCCTGCTGCTCGCCCTGCGCTCACTGCACGCCGCGGCCGGTGCGGTGCGGGGGCGGCCCGCCGTGACGGAGAAGGAGACCGGCGGCAACCTTTCGGCATCCGGGAGCAACTGAGGGGGCGTAAGCCATCCCCTGCCAGAAGGTGCCTCCCGTGGAGCCTCTGCTTCCCCACACCGCGTCCCGCCCCCGTCACGGACGCCGCGTCACCCGTACCCGCGCACTGGCCGGCGCCCTGGCGGCCGGGCTGCTCGCCGCCGGCGGGCTCGTAGCACTCGGCCCCGCCTCGCAGGCCGCCACAGCGCGGCAGGCCGAGGCGCTCGACCGCGGCGTCGTCAGCGTGCACACCGACAGCGGAAACCTGGTCAGCTGGCGCTGGCTGGGTACCGACCCCGACAACGTGTCGTTCAACGTCTACCGGGCGGGCACCAAGGTCAACGCCTCGCCGGTCACCGCCTCGACGAACTACTTCCACTCCGGCGCGCCCGCCACCGCCGACTACACGGTCCGCGCGGTCGTCGACGGCGTGGAGCAGAGCGACTCCGTGCACGCGATCCAGTTCCGCGCCGGATACAAGGACGTGCCCCTCAGCCCGCCCGCCGGCGGGACGACACCCGACGGGGTCGCCTACACCTACGAGGCGAACGACGCGTCCGTCGGTGACCTGGACGGCGACGGCGCCCTCGACTTCGTACTGAAGTGGCAGCCCACCAACGCCAAGGACAACTCCCAGTCCGGCTACACGGGCAACACCGTCATCGACGGGATCCGCCTCGACGGCACCCGGCTCTGGCGGATCGACCTCGGGCGCAACATCCGCTCGGGCGCGCACTACACCCAGTTCCAGGTGTACGACTACGACGGTGACGGCCAGGCCGAGGTGGCCATGAAGACCGCCGACGGCAGCGTCGACGGCGCCGGGAAGGTGATCGGCAGTTCCTCCGCCGACCACCGCAACACCTCCGGATACATCCTGTCCGGCCCCGAGTTCCTGACGATGTTCAACGGGAGAACCGGGGCGGCGATGGGCACCGTCGACTACGTCCCCGCGCGCGGCACGGTGTCCTCGTGGGGCGACTCCTACGGCAACCGGGTCGACCGCTTCCTCGCCGGCACGGCCTACCTGGACGGCGCCAGGCCGTCCCTGATCATGGCGCGCGGCTACTACACGCGCAGCGTCATCGCCGCCTGGGACTGGCGGGGCGGCGCCTTCACCCGGCGCTGGACCTTCGACACGAACAGCTCGACCAACTCCGGCAAGGGATACGACGGCCAGGGCAACCACCAGCTCTCCGTCGCCGACGCCGACGGTGACGGCAAGGACGAGATCATCTACGGCGCCATGGCCGTGGACGACAACGGCAGCGGACTGTGGACCACGAGGAACGGCCACGGCGACGCCATGCACGTCGGGGACCTCGACCCCTCCAGGGCGGGCCTGGAGGAGTTCAAGGTCGACGAGGACAGCTCCAAACCGTCCTCATGGATGGCGGACGCCAAGTCCGGCCAGATTCTGTGGTCCACCCCGGCGAGCGGGGACAACGGGCGCGGCGTGTCCGGTGACATCTGGTCCGGCAGCGCGGGAGCCGAGTCCTGGTCCTCCGCCGTCTCCGGCGTGCGCGGGCCGAAGGGCGACGTGGTCACCACCCGTAAGCCCTCCAGCTCCAACTTCCTGGCCTGGTGGGACGGCGACACGACCCGTGAACTCCTCGACGGCACCCACATCGACAAGTACGGCACCTCGGCCGACACCCGCCTGCTGACCGGGGCCTCCGTCCACTCCGGCAACGGCACCAAGGCCACGCCGGCGATCTCCGGCGACCTCTTCGGCGACTGGCGTGAGGAAGTCGTCTGGCCGACCACCAACAACACCGCGCTGCGGATCTACTCCACGCCGTACGAGACAGGTACGAAGATCACCACTCTGCTCCACGACACCATGTACCGGACCGCGCTGGCCTGGCAGAACACCGCGTACAACCAGCCGCCGCACCCCAGCTTCGCCATCGGCAGCGGGATGGCGACCGCGCCGCGGCCGGACGTCACCACGCCGTAGCCGCGGAAACCTCGGTCTCGCCACTCACAACCGGCGGCTACGGAAAGGTTCCCGTAGCCGCCGTTCCTGTGTGTGGATGTCCCTGGGGAGAAGCTGGGGAGGCTGAGGGCAAGGAGCGGGCCCATGGGGGCCGGGGGCGGAGACTTCGTACGGAGAGCCGGCTCACGGCGCCCACTCCGGGCGGTACTCCGGGTGATCGGCGTACACCTCGGCAAGGAACCTGAGCACGATCTCGGAAGCCGACGTGGCGACCGGTGCGGAGACACCGGCCGGATCCGCTTCGACCGCTGCCTGCGAAAGCTCCCGCCCGGCCACCACCCGCCGCGTCGCCCGGACCCACCGCAGGACACGCGCAGGGTCGTGCAGGGCGACGTGTACCGCACGCGCCGCGTCCTCGTCGGACCCGCCGGCCTCCGGGCCGGTGGTGATCAGAGGCAGGGCGTCCTCGTCCAGAGGGATGGAGTAGACGCCGGTCCCCAAGGCCTGCCAGCCCTCGCCCCTGCCGCCGGCGGCGACAGCGGCTGCCTCCTGCTCGTCGAGGCGGGCCAGGAGAAAAGCAGTCAGATCGGCGGTCACGTAGGGCTCCCGGGCTGGTCGGCGGGTTCCCGGTCGTGCGGGTAGTCCTGGTGCTCGAGGTAGGGCGCGGCGAGCAGCCGGAGCTGGTACTCGGCGTTCCGGCCGCCCGGTCCCGCTGTGCCCAGGTACGGCACCACGGTGTCCTCCAGCAGTGCGAGCCGGACTTCAGCGGTGGCCAGGGAGAACCGGGCATGCTTGGCGGCGTCCTCGGGCTGGACGCCGAAGCGGTCGGGCTGCGTGACCACCACGTTGCCGGCGAAGCGGGCCTTCTCCAGCTCCTCGCCGAAACGGGCTCGGAGGAAGGTCACCAGGGCGTCGGTCATGCGGGGTCCTCGGTCTGCGCCTTGCGGAGCCGATCGGCTCGTTCCTTGTAGCGGTCGTCGGGCCCGATGCCTGCCTCGCGGGCCATCTTCCGGACGTGCGCCCCGGTCCACCCCGACTTCTTCGCGACCTCGGTGGGCTTGTGGATTCCGGCCCGAAGGGCGGCAAGCACGAGTTCTTTGAGTGCGTCGCCGGACTTCTTGAGGCGGTCCGCGTCGCGGAGCCGGCGGCTTCCTGCTGCGCCGATGTCCTCCAGGGAGGGGGACTCGGTGCGCGGGGTCGGGTTCATGGCATCAATCTATCGGTAACGTCTTACGGTGATCGTGCCTCAGGCGACGGTGAGCGGGCGGGATGCTCTCCTGGTCTCGGCCGAGACTTCGCCCTTCGCCCCTGGCCGGATGCGCCGGCCCGGCAGCACACTCCGTACGACCAGCCGCCGCACCCCGGCCCGGCTTCGCCGTCGGCAGGGGGACGGCAACGGCGCCGCGGCCGACCCTCACCACGGCCCGCCGGTACGCGGCTCAGGGGCTCGCCGACAGCAGGGGCGGTTCGCCCCAGGACCGCGTGAGGATGTCGCGCAGCAGCCCGGCCTGCGGACCGACGCGCTCGGCCAGGACGGCCTCTATGCGGGCGAGCATGATCTGTGCCCGTTCGTGTGCCCGGGCACCTTCCGGGGTCGTGCGGACGATCCGCGACCGGGCGGACGACGGATCGGGCGTCTGCTCCAGCAGGCCCAGGCCGATCAGGCTGTGCACCGCCTGGTGCGTCGTCTGACGGGTGACGCCCATCCGCCGCGCCAGCTCGGAGATCGACGTCCCGTCCGGATCGAGCGTCGCGAAGACCGCGGCCTGCGCGGCGGTCACGGGCTGCTCACCGGCGGCCGTCATCCCGGCCAGCAGGGCGTCGTCGAACCAGCGTTTGGCCTCGCTGAGGAGCTGGGGCATGTTCGGTGCGGCGTCTGCGGTCATGGTTCCTCGATGGGCGGGGGGGGCTTCGAGCATAACGACCGGCAGCGCCCCACCGGCACCCCCGCGCGCCCGTGATCAGCGCGTACGCGCGCGGGTGAACTCCACCGAGCGTTCGAAACACTCGGTGACCCGCTCGTCGGGAACACCCAGCCACAGGTGCTGGGCCCCCTCGATGAGGCGCAGTTCCATGGGCGCCCCCGCCTCCCGCAGCGCGTCGGCCAGCCGGACGCTCTGCCGCGTGGGGACGGCGGTGTCGGCCGTCCCGTGCAGGAGGAGGAAGGGAGGGGCCTGCGCGGTGACATGGGCCACCGGGCTCGCCGCCCTCGCCCGCTCCGGGTCGGCGCCGGCCGCCGCCCCGAGGAGGCGCGCCTCATAGGTGGCCGGGTCGTGGGCGTCGTAACCGCCCCCGTGGTCCTCGGCGAGGGCGACCAGATCGCTCGGGACGTACCAGCACACGCAGCCGCGGACCGGGCCGGCGCCCTCGGCCGGTGCCGCGAGAGCGGCGTGGGCCGCCAGGTGCGCGCCCGCCGACTCCCCCCACAGGACGGTGCGGGACGCGTCCACGCCGAGTTCGTCCGCGCGGGTGCGCAGCCACCCCAGAGCGGCGGTGACGTCGTCCCGTTGCGCGGGGAAGTGGGCTTCGCCGCTGAGCCGGTAGTCCAGACACGCGACGGCGAAACCGGCCTGGACGAGACGGGCGAACGGCCCCGGCTGCCAGGAGCGGAAGCGGGGCCCCAGGTTGTCCCGCAGACCGGTGCGCCAGCCGCCTCCGTGCACGAACACGATCAGGGGAACGGGGGCACCTGCGTCCTCCGGCAGCCATACGTCCAGCTCCAGCGCCCTGCTCCCCTCCAGCAACTGGTAGACCGCTCCGCGCAGCAGCCTCACGCCGGGAGCGGGGCGCGAGGGGGACGGCAGCGGAAGCGTGGCCGGGTCCGGCGGGGCGGGAGGCACGAAGGGTGAGGAGGGGGGATCGGAGGGCAGCGGCATGGGCCTGACTTTCGTGAACTTTCGTGGGGAGCGGGCGTTCCTCGGGACGGGAGCGGGCAGCGGACGGCTGGTCAGTCCTGGGTGCACCATTGCTGGCCGGGCATGAAGCGGACGTCGAACTGCTCCGGCACCGTGCCGAACTTCTGCGGCTCGGGGACGTACGGCTCGCGCGGCAGGGTCAGCTCCTCGGTCGGCGTTCCCAGGTTCTCGAAGAAGCGCTCGAAGGTGCCGCCCGGCCCCGCGGCCACCCCGATGATCTGGCTGTGATGGCGCTCGATGCGGTAGGCGTGCGGGCAGTTCTTGGGCACGAAACCGAAGTCGCCGGTGGTCAGCAGCTTCTCGTACTGCTCACCCTCCTGGTCCTCGACGAAGAGCCGGGCCGCGCCGCTGCCGATGTAGAAGACCTCGTAGGTGTCCGTGTGCATGTGCGCGGGGATGATGTCGCCCTTCACCCCCTCGACGGTGAAGAAGTTGAAGGCGTTCTCGGTCTGCTCGCCACCGGCGTAGACGGTCACGAGGTCACCGAAGAGGTGGGCCCGGTCGCCCATGCCCTTCTCGATGAAATACGGCTTGCCCGGCTCCGGGGGGATGTGGGAGCGGGTGCGGTACTGGGTGGCGTACTCCATGGTCATGGCGAACCTCCGGGATCGGCTCCGACTGAACCGTCAGGCTACCTGACGATTCAGGCGGAGTGAAGAGCGGACGCCCCGGGTGGCGGGCGGACCAGCCCCGCTCTACTCGCCGGTCACGGGGTCGCGTCCGGTGAGGCAGTAGACCCCGCCCGCCGGGTCCCGCATCACCGTCCAGCCGTCGCCGTCCCGCACGAACTCGGCGCCCAGCCCTTCGTGCAGCGCCCTGTCGGCCACCAGGTCCGAGCAGGCGAGATCCAGGTGCGCCGAGGCGCGGCGGGGCTCCACCAGACGCTGGACGAGCAGGTGGACGGGCAGGTCCTCGGGAGGGCGGAGCACATGGAACTCCCGGTGGTCGCCCGGGCGCGCGTCCCAGCCGGTCAGCGCCGCCCAGAACGCGACCTCCGCGTCGAACGCTGCCGGTGACACGTCGAGGCAGAGCTGGTCCAGCCTGCTCGTGGCGCCGCCGGGACCGGTGAGGACCGGCGGCCGCGCCCGCTGCCCCCGCCAGGGCACGACGCAGAAGGGCTGGCCGCCGGGGGAGCGCAGGACGGTCAGCTCCGGGTGCCGGGCCTCCTCCAGGGCGCCCAGCCGAAGGGCCTGTGCGGTGAAGGCGGCCATGTCGTCCACCGCCAGATCGGGATGGGCCCCGCCCTCACCTCCCACCGCCTGCACCGCGAGGCAGGCGTCGGCTCCGTCCGGGAGCAGGGTGGTGAACTCGCCCCGCTCTCCCCACGGCGTGGAGACCTGGGTGCCGGTGACCGCGCTCCAGAAGGCGGCGGCGCGGCCGGCGGCCGCTGCGGGCCGGTCGATGAAGGCGTACGTCCAGCGGATCACGGTGCTCCTCTGCTGTGGCTCGGTGCCTGTGACGGCGGTCTCCATCGTGTCAAAGCGTGGTTCCGGGGTCCCGTTCATCACTCGTTCACCGGTCGGATCCGTCCGCGGCATTCCCTGGCGCGCCGCGGGCACCTACGCTCGGCCGCGAATCGATCAACGCTGCGGCGCCGTGGTCCGAACGGTGCTGACAACGTTGTCCCCCTCTGTCGGAGGTATCCGAGAACATGCCCTCCAGACCGTCCCCGGCCCGGCGTCTCGCCGCACGGGCCGCCGCGATCGCCCTCACCGGCGCGCTCGCCGGCGCCGTCATGCCGCCGGCCGCCGAGGCCGACGCGCTGGTCGCGCGCCCCACCGCCTACGTGGACCCGATGATCGGCACGGCGAACGGCGGCAACACCTATCCCGGCGCGGTCCGCCCGTACGGCATGATCGCCTGGTCCCCGACCAGCACCACGGGCGACCAGACGAGCACCGGGGCGGCCAACGGTTACGAGTACGGGGTCACCCGGATGCGCGGGCTGAGCCTCACCCATGTCAACGGGGCCGGCTGCAACCCCGGCGCCGCGGGCGACGTGCCGATCATGCCGTTCGTCGGCGACGTCACCTCCTCGCCCTCCGCCGACACGAAGGACGCCGTCTACGCGTCCGGCTTCTCGCACGACGACGAGCGCGCCGTGCCCGGCCGTTACACCGTCGGGCTGGACTCCGGCGCCACCGCGGACCTGGCCGTCAGCGAACGTGCCGGAGTGGCCGACTTCAGCTTCCCGGCGGGCAAGCCCGCCAATCTGCTCTTCCGGGTGTCCAACTCCCTGAACGGCAGCGAGGACGCCGAGATCGAGATCGACACCGCCCACCGCAAGGTGACCGGTTCGGTGCTCACCGGGGCGTTCTGCGGCAGGCGCGCCAACGGCGGTACCAACAACCGCAAGAGCTACTACCGGCTCTACTTCAGCGCCTCCTTCGACCGCGCCTTCTCCACCACGGGCACCTGGCGGGACGGAACCCTCGCGCCGGGCGCCACCAGCGGGAGCGGTGGCGAGGGATACGCCACCGGGGCCGACCGTGCCGGGCGTGGTTCCGGCGGCTGGGTCGGTTTCGACACCGCGGCCGACGACGACGTCCGCATGCGGATCGGGATCTCCTACGTCAGCCAGGCCGGCGCCGAGGCCAACCTCCGCCAGGAGATCACCCCGAGGGCGAGCGTCGACGACGTGGCCCGGGCGGGATCCGCCGCCTGGGACCGCGAGCTCGCCTCCGCGCGCATCGGCGGCGGCAGCGACGCCCAGCGCACCGCGTTCTACACGGCGCTGTACCACTCGCTGATGCAGCCGAACCTGATCAGCGACAGGGACGGCCGCTACCCGGGCATGGACGGCAAGCCGCACCGCGTGACGCACGGTCAGAAGGCCCAGTACAGCAACTTCTCCGGCTGGGACCAGTACCGCGCCCAGATCCAGCTCCTCGCCCTCCTCAAACCGAGGATCGCGGGCGACTTCGCGCAGTCGCTCTACAACTTCGCCCGGCAGGACGGCGGCGTCTGGGACCGCTGGGTGCACGTCAACGGCGCCACACACGTGATGACCGGCGATCCCACGGCCGCCACCCTCGCCACGTTCTACGCGATGGGCGTACGCAACTTCGACTACGAGGGCGCCTTCGAATCCCTGGCGCGGCAGGCCACGGTGCCCCACCCGGACGGCCTCTCCGACGCGGGATGTCCCGGCCAGTGCACCGGCCAGCGGCCCAATCTCGCCCAGTACCTGGAGTCCCACTACGCAGCCCAGGACGTCTGCCACTGCTGGGGCGGTGCCGCCGAGACGCTGGAGGACGCGGTCGCCGACGCGGCACTCGGCCGGTGGGCCCGGCTGCTCGGGCGCGACGAGGAGGCCGACGCCTTCGACGAGCGCGGCCTCTGGTGGCGCAACGTCTTCAACCCCGAGGCCGGCGACGGCGCCGGGACCACCGGCTACATCCAGGCACGCAACCTCGACGGCTCCTGGGTGACCCCCTTCAGCCCGGGCAGCGACCGGGGCTTCGCACAGGGCACGAGTGCCACGTACACCTGGATGGTCCCGCAGGACGTGCAGGGGCTGGCCGAGGCCATGGGCGGCCGGGACGTGGCGGCCGGGCGGCTGGACGGCTTCTTCCACAAGCCGGACGGCTCCTGGTCGGTCAAGGGCGGCGACGCGCTGCGCTACGACCCGACCAACGAGCCGGGTATCCACGCCCCTTGGCTCTACAACGCGCTGGGGCAGCCGTGGAAGACCCAGGAGACCGTACGGGAGATCGTGAACACCGTCTACGGGACCGGCCCGCGAGGCCTGCCCGGCAACGACGACCTCGGCACCATGTCGGCCTGGTACGTCTTCTCGGCCCTCGGCCTCTACCCGCAGACGCCCGGCAGCGCCACCATGCTGCTGGGAGCGCCGCTGTTCCCGGCCGCGGTGCTGGACCGGCCGCAGGGCGGTGACATCCGGATCAGCGCCCCTGAGGCCGATGCGACACATCCGTACATCGACGCGGTGAAGGTCGACGGACGGACGGCCGACAGGTCGTGGACGGACGCCCGGCTGGTCACCCGTGGGGGGTCGTTGACCTACCGGCTCGCCGACCGGCCGAACACGTCCTGGGCCACCGGACCTGCGGGTCTTCCGCGGTAACGCACCAACCGGCCCCGGCCCGGAGCCCGGTGGGCGGCGCGACGCCGCCCACCGGGCTCCGCCTGCCCGGCGTGGAGGGCGGGAGGGGTCTCAATTTTCTATCGTTGAAAATTCTGCGTGCACGACCGTTGTCAGCTGTTTGAGGCTGTGGCTCAATGTTCGACTATGTGCAGTGCTCCGCGGTTCGGGGCACTCCGGCTTCTTCGACGAGGACGACGCCTTGATACGACAACTAGCCCGCCCCCGCACGCTTTTCAGATCACTCGCCTGTACGGCGGCGCTGCTGCTCCCGCTCGGGGCCACCCTGGTCCCGGCCGCCTCCGCGGCTCCCGCGGCCGACGCAGCCACCGCCTCGGCGTTCTCCAAGGAGGACCCCTCCACCGAGGTGCACGGTCTCAAGGGCGAGTACTTCGCCATGTCCGCCCCGGGCGCCCGCGACTTCGCGAAGCTCGGCGCGACCGCGCTCGACCCGGACATCAACTTCCCCGGGCTGACCGGTGCCTTCGAGTCGGCCACGGGGCAGACCGAGCACACCACCGCCCGCTGGACGGGACAGATCGAGGCCCCGGAGACGGGTGACTACACCTTCTCCGCCATCGGTGACAACGGCTTCCGGCTCTTCATCGACGACAAGGCGGTCATCGACCACTGGGAGCCGGACTGGGACAAGGAGCAGACCAGCGCTCCGGTCGCGCTGAAGGCCGGAGAGGCGCACACGTTCCGGCTGGAGATGTTCCAGGACACCGGCGGGGCGAACATGTTCCTGCGCTGGTCGAGCGCGAAGCTCGCCAAGCAGATCGTGCCCGAGTCGGCCTTCACCCCGCCGTCCGACTTCGAGGTCTACCCGGTCGGGCTGACCGTCGCGGAGAACGGCCTCGAGGTGCAGGCGACCTTCGACCACGAGGT
The DNA here is from genome assembly GCF_044751065.1 of Streptomyces sp. NPDC088746. Taxonomy (NCBI): domain Bacteria; kingdom Bacillati; phylum Actinomycetota; class Actinomycetes; order Kitasatosporales; family Streptomycetaceae; genus Streptomyces; species Streptomyces sp. NPDC088746. The sequence continues at coordinate 365,108 of NZ_JBIVLA010000003.1, read as the reverse complement.
CAGCGGCGTCAAGGACGTCAAGGACCACCTCACCATCGAGGCGGACACGACGCCGATGCCGGTGAAGTCGGTCGCCAAGGCGTCGAACAACCGCAAGGCGCTCGTCGTCACCCTGGGCGCCGCAGTCCAGAAGGGCCAGCAGCTCAAGGTCGTCTACGACGGCGAGGGCGGCCTGAAGAACGGCGACGAGACCGTGCCGGAGATCAGCCGCAGGGCGAAGAACCTCTCCACGCACCGGCTCACCACGCCGTGGGGCGACAAGGTCGACCCCAAGAACCCGATGCCCGAGTACCCCCGCCCGCAGCAGGTGCGCGACGACTGGAAGAACCTCAACGGGCAGTGGGAGTTCGCCGGAGCCACCGCGGGTGAGAAGCCGGTCTTCGGCAAGAAGCTCGACGAGCGCATCACCGTGCCCTACCCGGTCGAGTCACAGCTCTCCGGACTCGAGCGCCACGAAGACCACATGTTCTACCGCAAGCTCGTCACCGTGCCCAAGAGCTGGTCGGTCGGCAAGCGGGGCGACGACGACCGCCTGAAGCTCAACTTCGGCGCCGTCGACTACCAGGCGCGGGTCTGGGTCAACGGCAAGCAGGTCGCCGAGCACACCGGCGGATACACCGCCTTCAGCGCCGACATCACCGACGCCGTCAAGGGTGGCGGCCCCCAGGAGATCGTCGTCGCGGTCACCGACACCACCGGAGCCGACCAGCCCACGGGCAAGCAGTCCTCGAACCCCAGCGGCATCTTCTACACGGCCTCCTCCGGTATCTGGCAGACCGTCTGGATGGAGCCCGTCGCCCCGGCCGCCGTCGACTCCCTGACGACCACGCCGGACATCGACAAGGGCCGGCTCGCCCTGACGGTCAACTCCGAGGACGCCTCGGAGTCCGCCCGTGTCACCGCCGTCGCCCGCGACAAGAAGGGCAAGGTCGTCGGCACGGTCACCGGCCGTGCCAACAGCGAGCTCAGCCTGCCGGTCGCGAAGCAGCACCTGTGGACCCCGGACGACCCGTACCTGTACGACCTCGAGGTCACCCTCAAGGACGGCCGCTCCAAGGACACCGTCGACAGCTACTTCGGCATGCGCTCCTTCGGCGTCGCGAAGGTTGGCGGCTACCAGAAGCTGGTGCTCAACGGGAAGCCGTTCTTCTCCCTCGCCCAGCTGGACCAGGGCTTCTACCCCGACGGTCTGAACACGGCGCCCAGCGACGACGCCCTCGTCTTCGACCTGAAGGCGCAGAAGGACCTCGGCTTCAACTCCGTCCGCAAGCACATCAAGGTCGAGCCCGCCCGCTGGTACTACCACGCCGACCAGCTCGGTCTCCTGGTGTGGCAGGACTTCGTCTCCGGCAACCTCACCGGCGAGAAGGGCCAGAAGGCCTTCCTCGACCAGGGCGCCGAGATGATGGAGCAGCTGCACAACTACCCCTCGATCGGTGCGTGGATCGTCTTCAACGAGGGCTGGGGTGAGTGGGACCGCACCGAGACCGGCAAGATCACCGAGAAGGTCCAGGCCGCCGACCCCTCGCGCGTCGTCAGCGCCCACAGCGGTGTCAACTGCTGCAACTCCAAGGGCGACTCCGGCAAGGGCGACATCATCGACCACCACGACTACAACAACACCGACCCGGCCTTCCCCGACGAGACCCGTGCGGCGATGGACGGTGAGCACGGCGGCTTCACCCTGCGGATCCCCGGCCACATGTGGCCCGGTGCCCCCACCGCGATCTACAGCGGAGTCGCGGACAAGGACGCCCTGACCGCCAAGTACGTCGACAACACCCGTACGTACTACCTGGAGGCGGCCGGCGCCGAACTCTCCGGCTCCATCTACACCCAGGTGACCGACCTGGAGAACGAGCTCAACGGCCTCTGGACGTACGACCGCCGGGAGATCAAGGTCGACGCCGCCAAGGTGCGGAAGATCAACCAGGAGGTCATCGCCGCCGGCGCGGCAGCGGGCGAGCGGGACGAGGTCAAGGGCGGCGGCGCCTGGTCCCTCGACGAGAACACGGGCACCAAGGCCGCCGACAGCGGCCCGAACCACAAGGACCTCACCCTCTCCGAGGGGGCATCCTGGGCACCGGGAGTGCAGGGCTCGGCGCTCAAGTTCAACGGCGAAGGCCAGTACGCGCAGACCGACGGCCCGGTCGTCGACACCACCGGTGACTACACCGTGTCGGCCTGGGCGTCGCTCGACGCGCTTCCGGGCAACTACGGCACCGTCGTCAGCCAGGACGGCCGGCGCCAGGAGAACCCGTTCTACCTCCAGTACGGGCAGGGCGGGTTCGCCTTCTCCACCCCGGGCGCCCACCGCGCCCGGCTGGAGATCAAGCCCGAGCTCGGCCAGTGGTACCACCTGGTCGGCGTACGCAGCGGTGACGAGATCAAGCTGTACGTCGACGGCAAGCTCGCGTCCACCGCGGCGGCCGGCAGCGCCGACGTCAGCAGCGGCGCGCTGTCCGTGGGCCGCGCCAAGTGGTCCGGCGGCAACACCGACTTCTGGAACGGCTCCGTCGACCAGGTGAAGGTGTACGACAAGGCGCTCACCGACCAGGAGGTGACCGCGCTCCACGACGGCGAACAGCCGTAAGGGGCACCCCGCGAGACCGCTCCCGGCAACGCGCGCACGCGCCGCGCTGCCGGGAGCTCCGCGCTGCCACCCGGTCCCGCCGCTCAACCTGTCGGCGCGGCGCGCGCTTCGGTCGTCACACCGGTGAGACCGCGGCTCCGGTGCTCTCCCGGGGCACCACCCGGTGCGGGACCACGATCCTGCGGCCGGCCAGTGCCTCGAACCTCCCCAGGACACGCTCGGTCAGGCACTGCACCGCGCGTTCGGCGATCTGCTCCCGGTCCGGGGCGATCGTGGTGAGGGAGGGGGCGGCGAACCGGCCGTCCTCGATGTCGTCGAACCCCATGAGCGCCAGGTCCTCCGGCACCCGCACGCCCTGTTCGGCCGCCACGCGCAGTGCCCCGAGGGCCAGTTCGTCGCTGAAGCAGAAGACGGCGTCGACGGAACCGGGCGCCTCCAGCAGCTCCCGCAGAGCCCGCGCCCCTTCGGCCCGGTGCAGGTCGGCCACCTCCACCTCGGCCACCGGAGTCAGACCGGCCTCCCGCAGCCCTTGCCGGAAGCCCTCGGCACGCAGCTCGGCCGTCCCGTGGCCCAGCCCCGACTGCAGTCCGATCGCCGCGATGCGGCGACGGCCCAGCGAGACGAGATGACGAGCGGCATCCCGCGCCGCCCCCACGTTGTCCAGGGCCACATGGTCGATGGACCCGTCCGGCTCCAGCTCGCCCAGGACGACCAGCGGCAGGCCACCGGCGAGTGACGCCAGACCGGCCGGAGACGTGGACCACGGGCTGATGATCATCCCGTCGACCTGGTGGCCCTCGGACCCGTCCAGGAGACGCCGCTCCAGATCGGCCCGCCCTCCCGTCCGCTCCAGGAGCACCGTCCACCCGCGCTCCTGCGCCGCGTCGATGAGAAGGCCCGTCAGCGCGCCGAAGTACGGGGAGTGGATCTCGGGCACGACGACCCCGATGAGGCCCGTACGCCCCTGCCGGAGATTGCGGGCGGCGAGGTTGGGGCGGTACCCCAGCTCCTCCACGGCGGCCATGACCCGGGCGCGCGTCGCCGGGGCGACGGCCGCGGCGTTGCTCACGACGTTGGAGACGGTCCTGACGGACACGCCGGCGAGTGCGGCGACGTCCTTGAGTCTCGCTGCCACAGCCGGTGCGCTCCCGTCCCTCTGCCCGCGGGGCGGTCGGCGGACCGTGCCCTCTGCGCTGTGCACCGTAACAGGCCCGCCGCCCGACATCGTGTGCTCCCTCTTGCCACGTTGTCTGCAACGTTGCAATATGGGCGCGTCGACAGGCCGCAGGAGAGCGAGACCGCGCCTGCGCCGGCCTGTTGTGCCCGCTTCCCGCCGTTGAAGGGACCACTGCCATGCCCGAGACCTCCCTCGCCCCGAACCTCGACTCGGCCGTCCAGGATCTGTACACGGCCGGGATCACCGCGTGCCGGGGTGCCTTCACCCCGGAGTGGGCCGACGCGATGCGGGACGACATCGAGAAGGCCTTCGCCGAGGCGCGCGGGCGCGAGGGCGGGGCGGTCGGCCGGGGACCGCACCGCTTCTACGTGGAGATACACCCCGAGCAGCTGCGGGGTTTCGTGGACCTCGTCGACCATCCGTGGGTGCGTGGGGTGGCCGAGGCCGTCCTGGGGGCCGACTACCGCATCGTCGAGCTGGGCTTCGACGTCCCGCTGGCCGGAGCGGTGAACCAGCCCTGGCACCGGGACTTCCCCATGCCGGAGGCCACCCGGCACCGGCGCCGGCTGACGTCTCTCGCCTTCAACCTCACCGCCGTGGACACGCGCGAGGACATGGGGCCGTTCGAGATCGCTCCGGGCACCCAGTGGGACGACGACCCGCGCTTCGGCCACGGCATGTTCCCGCCCCGCGGCTCCTACCCGCGCTACGCCTCCCTCGCCGAGCGCAAGTACCCGAGGCGTGGGGACGTCTCGGCCCGTTCCGCCCTGACGATCCACCGGGGGACGGCCAACCACTCACCCGACGCCCGGCCCGTCCTGGTGCTCGGCATCGACGCACCGGGGGCCGGCAACGACGCGCAGCACGACATGGCGGTGACCAGGGAATACTGGGCGTCGCTGCCCGGGCGGGTCCGCGCCCACCTGCACTGCCCGGTCGTGGAGGAGCTGACCCCCATCGTGCAGAAGCACACGATCGAGGGCCTGGTCATGGGCGACGCGTGACACCACCGGGCCCGGCGGCCGCCCGCCGGGCCCGACGGCTCACCTCAGGGCGCCCAGGGAGCGTCCACCGCCCACGTCGTGTCCTCGGTGAAGGTCGCCGCGTTGTCCCAGGCGTGACCGCCGCCCGGAGTGGCCAGCCACACCTCCGAGCCGATGTGGCGCAGATAGCTGCCGGGCAGATTGGCGCTCGACAGCCGTACGCCGCCCTGACCCGCCACCGCGCACCAGGTGGCGTCGGCCTTGAAGAGGGCCGAGCCGTCGCTCGCGTCGCGGCGGACCCGGAAGTCCCGGTGGCGAAGGTACTCGCCGGGGTAGTTTCGGGACTCGAACGAATAGCAGTTGCTGTTCGCCAGGCCGGTGACGACCTTCCACGTGGCGTCGTTCTTCAGCAGCGCGTTGCTGCCGCTGTCGACGACGGCCGTGTAGGCGAGCTCCTCGGAATGGCGCAGGTACTTGTTCGTGTGCCCCGGAGTGGTGACCCTGAGCGACCTGTTCCCGGTGGGCAGGGTGACCGGCGGCGGGGGAGTCTTCGACGCCTGGATCAGGGCCTGGTTGGCGGCCTTCACCCGGGCGGTGTCCACCTTGACCACCTGGCGGTCGTAGGTGAGCAGCCCGTTCGCCTCGTTCTCGACGTCCGTGATCTCCGTGTAGACCGAAGCGGACAGCCCGGCGGGCAGCTGGCCGACGCGGATGGCGTCGAGGAGGCCCACGAAGCGGTTGTCGAGGGCGGAGAGGCTCGCCTGGTCCTCGTAGCTGAATCCGCCGCCCGGATACCACTCGTGGCCCGGCACCTTGTAGCCCAGTCCGCCGAACTCGCCGAGGACAGCGGCCCGGGTCGCGGTCGGGGCGGTGTTCCCGGGGCCGACGTAGATGTGGTTGTCGATCACGTCGCCGTTGCCGCCGTCCACCGAACCGCAGCAGTTGACCCCGCTCATGTTGTTGACGAGCCGCGACGGGTCGTACGCCTTCACCTCGTCGGCGATCCTGGCCTGGTCGTACTGCCCCCAGCCCTCGTTCTGGTTCACCCACATGACCACCGAGGGCGAGCTGCGGTGCTGGTCGATCACCGCGTGGTACTCGGCCTCCCACTGGGTCCGTGCCGCGGCGTCGGGGGTCTTCCCGGTGTCCATCGCGGGCATGTCCTGCCAGACGAGGAGCCCCAGCTTGTCCGCCCAGTAGAACCAGCGCTGGGGTTCGACCTTGATGTGCTTGCGGACCATGTTGAAGCCGAGGTCCTTGTGCGCCTGGAGATCGGACTTCAGAGCGGCGTCGGTGGGCGCCGTGTAGATGCCGTCGGGCCAGTAGCCCTGGTCGAGCGTCCCGGTCTGGAAGACGAACTTCCCGTTGAGGACCGGGCGCAGGATGTTGTCGACCTTCGCGATGCCGACGGACCGCATGCCCGCGTAACTGCCCACCGTGTCCACCACGGCCGCCCCGTCGAGTAGTTCGGCGCGTACGTCGTAGAGGAACGGGTCGTCCGGACTCCACAGCCGGGGGCTGGGCACCGGTACGGAGATGTCCGCGCCGGGGGCGCCCGTCGCCGTACCCACGACCGTGCCACCGCTGGAGACGGTGACCCTCGCGCTCCGGCCGGCCGCTGCCGCCGCCTGCACCTTCACCCGCAGGGTGCTGTTCCCGAGGTTCGGGGTCATGTCCAGGCGGGTGACGTGCGACGCGGCGACGGGCTCCAGCCAGACCGTCTGCCAGATCCCCGAGGCCGCGGTGTAGAAGATCCCGCCGCCCGGATGCGGGTTCACGTCGTTGATCCGCTGCTTGCCGACGGCCTGGCCACCGGTCTGCGTCGGGTCGTACACGGAGACCACGACGGTGTTCGTACCGCCGTTGAGCTGGGGAGTGATGTCGTACGAGAACGAGTCGAAGCCGCCCTTGTGGGCGCCGACCTGCGTGCCGTTGACCCAGACGGTGCTCTGCCAGTCGGAGGCGCCGAAGTTGAGCACGGTGCGGCGGCCGTTCCAGTCCGACGGCACGGTGAAGGTGCGCTTGTACCAGAGCTTGTCGTTCTCGGTGATCTTGCGCTTGATGCCGGAGAGCGAGGACTCCGCGACGAACGGGACCCTGATCTGCTCGGAGAACGCCGCAGGCTGCCCGGCGTCGCGGCCGGTCACCGCGAAGTCCCAGATGCCGTTGAGATTGGCCCAGTCGGGGCGGGTCAGCTGCGGGCGCGGATACTCGGGGAGCGGATTGTCGACGGACACCTGACCGGTCCAGGGCGTCGTCATCGGCGCCGGCTTCGGCGACCAGGCCGTGGGCGCGGCGGCGGCCGGGCCGGTGCCGGCCCCGACGAGTGCGGTGGCGAGCAGTGCCAGCAGGCCGCTGCCGGCGGTCAACCGTCTCCATAAGGTACTGCGGCGCGGTGCGGGTGCGGATCGCATTCCAGGTGCTCCTTCATGAGGAGGAGCCCCGCGCCGGCCGGCGCGGGGGTGGCACGTCGGCGGACCGCCTCTCAGAGCAGCTGCCAGAGATGGTCCGCGGTCCCGTTGTCGTCGTACTGGACGACGTGGGCGCTGTCGGCGGTGGACATGCCGTCCACGCCCAGCACCTTGTCCGAGTTGCGGTTGCGGATGCGGTACCAGCCGTCCCCGTCCGGCACGAGCTGCCACAGGTGGTCCGCCGTGTCGTTGTCGTCGTACTGGACGACGTGGGCGCTGTTCGCCGTGGACATGAGGTCCACGCCGAGCACCTTGCCCGAGTGCTGGTTGCGGATGCGGTACCAGCCGTCGCCGTTGGCCACGAGCCGCCACAGGTGGTCGGCGGTCCCGGTGTCGGCGAACTGCACGACGTGGGCGCTGTTCGCCGTGGACATGAGGTCCACGCCCAGCACCTTGCCGGAGTTCCGGTTGGCCACCCGGTACCACCGGTCCGCGAGCCACGGGCTCGCGCCCGGGTCCGCCGTCGGGAAGGACGTGATCCGCAGCCGCGCCGCGCCCATCGGGACGAGCGTGACCTCCTCGACCGGCTCGGTGCTGCGTGCCGGACTCGGCTGGAGCGGCCGCACCACGTGCTCGTCGTCGGCGCTCCACTCGGGGATGCGGCGGGCGCGGGCGGTCATGGAGAGCGGGGTGCCCTCCAGTGTGAAGGGGTTGTCGCCGGGGGAGCGTCGGCGCAGCGCGGGGAGCCGCGCGCCGTCCAGGACGAGGCCGTAGTTCCAGGGAGTGGTGGCGTGGACCGCGTACTCCGGGAACTGCTCGGTGCCCCCGATGCGTTCGTACGACTCCCCGATGCGCAGGGAGTAGGTGAGGGGGCCGTGGTCCACGCTGACCGAGCCGTGGTTGTCCGCCCAGGTGCGCACGGTGGTCCGCTGCGGCAGGCGCAGGGTGACCTGGTCGCCGTCGGACCAGGTCCGCTCGATCCGGGTGAAGGCGGGGCCGGCCGGTGCGGTGACGCGCTGCCCGTTGACCCTGATGTCGGGCTCGTCGCACCAGGCGGGGACGCGCAGGACCAGGGGGAAGCGCAGCGTCTTCGGGGATGCGAGGGAGAGCGTGACCGTGTCCGTGAACGGGTAGCCGGTCTCCTCGGTGAAGGTGACCTCCGTGCCGTCCGCGACCTTCGCGGTGACCGCGCAGGGCGCGTACATCGCCGCGGCGAGACCGCCGTCCGGGGTGGCGAGCCAGAGCTCCTCGACGAAGTAGGGCCATCCCATGCCGTAGTTGTGCGGGCAGCAGCGGTACTGGTCGACGCCCGGCAGGTAGGCCTGCATGGCGAAGCCGTTCTGGAACTGCCGGTCCCGCTTGGGCACGTTGTCCAGGTCGACGCTGTTGGCGCTGGTGACGTAGTGGATCGCCTTCCCCGACGGGTCCAGCGAGGCGGGCAGCGAGTTGAAGGCCAGCTCCTCGCAGCGGTCCGCCCAGAGCGGGTCGCCCGTGATCCGGGTGAGGAGCTGGTGGCTCGCCATGAACTCGACGATTCCGCAGGTCTCGAAGCCCTGCCGGGGGTCCCCGTGACCGGGCCGGGCGTTCTCGTCCCCGGCGAATCCGCCGCCGGGGAACTGCCCGTAGGCGTCCATGGCCTTGGCGTACGTCCCGTACGTGTCCCGCGTGTCCTGCGGTGAGCCGCTGCGCAGGGCGTACTGGGCGGGCTCGCGGAAGCCCTGCGCGATGTTGACGTTGTGCGGGTTGACCAGGTTGTCGCCCCAGTCGGCGCCGTAACGGTGGATCTTGTCGGCGAGGTCGAGCAGGAAGGCGTCGCCGGTGCGGTTGAACAGCCAGTAGACGCTGTCGAGACCGTCGCCCCAGCGCAGGGCGATCCAGCTGGTGTCGAAGGCACCGGGGCCCTGCGCGTTCATGTAGCGGAAGAACCTGCTGAGGAACGGGATGATCCGGTTGTCCCCGTCGTACTCGTGCCAGGAGCGCAGCGCCTGGAGCAAGGGCAGGAACGGCCAGAAGTCGGGGCCGCCGTTCAGCGAGGTGCGCAGGGCCTTCGGGCCGAAGAAGCCGTCGGACTGCTGGGTCGTGAGGATCGCGTCGATCCACCGGCGCGCGGCGGCCAGCGCCTTCGCGTCCCCCGTGACGATCGCCAGATCCGTGTACCCGCGCAGCCAGTAGGGGACCTCCTCCCAGCCGCCCCGGTCGGGGCGGACCCAGCCGGAGTTCTCGAAGTCGAGGAAGTGCGAGAACTCCTCGTAGCGCCCGCAGAGGCCGTCCAGCTGGAGGCGGAGCTGGCCGACGAGCCAGCCCCCGGCGGTGACACGCCCCGGCGGCAGCTTCAGGAAGGCGGTCGGGTGCAGCGGTGCGGCGTTGGGGGAGTAGTGACCCCCTCGTGCGGCGGGCCTCACGCCCTCGGCGGCGGTCGCCGTGGTGGCCCAGCGGCCGACGGCCGTGGTGGCGGCGACGCTGGCCAGCGCACCGGTCATGAGGTGTCTGCGGTTCAAGGGCATCGTGTGGGGACTCCGCTTCTGCTCTGCCGGACAGGGGGTGGGGGACCGGCCCGGGCAGGCCGGCGCATGGCGAAGGTGGGCGTCGCGTCCGCAGCTGACGGGACGACACCTCATGTGCAACGTTGGAAAACTGATGTCGGCGGTATGACAGCACGCGGTCAAGCCGCTGTCCAGAGGTGGCGCAGCACCTGGTGCGGTACCTGGCACGGAAACGGCCCGGCGATCCGCGGGGGCGAGCGCGCACCCTGGGGCGACACATTTTGGAAACGCATCGACAACTCTCTTGCCGCCTGCGGCGCCTCGCCTATATAACGTTGTAAACCGAGCCGCCGAGAGGCCGCACAAGCCCTCACGACCACAGTTTCCGCAGCTCGGAACGGGTTGTGAGGGATGCAGCGTCATCCGCCACCGAGCGGCTGACGCATCGTCCCGCCATGCCCGACCGCACGCCGAACGGTGTGCCGTCACCTCGCCAAGGAGCGTCCCGCGCATGATGATCCAGCGTCGATCCCGTACCCTCGCCGCGGCCTGCCTGATCGCCGCCACCGCCACGCTGGCCGTTTCCGGCTGCTCCAAGTCGGAGACCTCGGACAGCGCGGGCGGTGACAGCAGCCAGGGAGCACAGGCGGCCAAGTCCCCCGAGGCCGCATCAGGCCCCGGCTGCTCGCTGAAGAGCTACGGCGCACCCAAGATCGACCTCAAGAACGCTGTGGTCGGCTTCTCCCAGTCGGAGAAGGAGGCCAACCCGTTCCGTATCGCCGAGACCCAGTCGATCAAGGACGAGGCGGCGAAGATCGGCGTCAAGAAGCTGCTCACCACCAACGCGCAGTCGCAGCTGTCCAAGCAGATCAGCGACATCCAGGACATGCTCTCCCAGGGCGCCCAGTTCCTCATCATCGCGCCGCTGAACTCCGACGGTCTGGAGCCGGCGCTCAAGGCCGCCGCGGCGAAGAAGGTGCCCGTCCTCACCATCGACCGCAAGGTCAACTCCACGGCCTGCAAGGACTATGTGGCTTTCCTCGGCTCCGACTTCGTCGAGCAGGGCAAGCGGGCCGCCGACGCGATGATCAAGGCGACGGACGGCAAGGGCAAGGTGGCGATCCTGCTCGGCGCCTCCGGCAACAACGTGACCACGGACCGGACCAAGGGCTTCGTCGACCAGATCAAGGCCGAGGCGCCCGGTATCGAGATCGTCGCCCAGCAGACCGGCGAGTTCGCCCGTGACAAGGGCCAGCAGGTCATGGAGCAGCTCATCCAGTCCAAGCCCGACATCACCGCCGTGTACGCGGAGAACGACGAGATGGGCCTCGGCGCCGTCACGGCGCTGAAGGCCGCCGGCAAGAAGCCCGGCAAGGACGTCAAGATCGTCTCGGTCGACGGCACCCGCAACGCGGTGCAGGCCCTCGTCAACGGCGAGTACAACGCCGTCATCGAGTCCAACCCCCGCTTCGGCCCGCTGGCCTTCGCGACCGCCCAGAAGTTCTACGGCGGCGAGGAGATCCCCGAGAACGTCATCATCACCGACCGCGCCTACGACGAGACCAACGCCAAGGAATCGCTGGGCGGGGCGTTCTGATCCGCTCCTGAACGCATCGGGCCCCCGGCCGCCGTGGCGCTCGCACCGGGCCACGGCGGCTCCCGGGCCCTCACCCTTGGACAGCGGAAGGCCAAGAAGACCCATGGCACCACCCGAAGCAGTACCGCAGGCACAGGAGGCGGCCGCAGGCATCGCCCCCACCGTGCTCGAAGCCCGCTCCGTGAGCAAACGGTTCCCCGGTGTCGTCGCCCTCGACGACGTCAGCTTCTCCCTGCGCGCGGGGGAGACCCACGCACTCGTCGGGGAGAACGGCGCGGGCAAGTCCACCCTCATCAAGGTGCTGACCGGTGTGTACCGGCCCGACGGCGGCGAACTGCGGATGACCGGTGAACCGGTCCGGTTCGCCCGGCCGTTCGAAGCGCAGCAGGCCGGAATCTCCACGATCTACCAGGAGGTCAACCTCGTCCCGCTGATGAGCGTGGCGCGGAACATCTTCCTGGGCCGGGAGCCGCGGAACCGGTTCGGCCTCATCGACTTCTCCCGCATGCACCGGGAGACGAGCGAACTGCTCGACGGATTCGGCGTACGCGTCGACCCCCGGCGCCCCCTGCACACGCTCGGCGTAGGCACCCAGCAGATGGTCGCCCTCGCACGGGCGGTCTCCGTCAACGCGCAGGTCGTCATCATGGACGAGCCCACCTCCTCGCTCGAACCACGCGAGGTGGAGACCCTCTTCCGCGTCATCGGCAACCTGCGGGACAAGGGCATCGCCGTCCTCTACGTCAGCCACCGCATGGACGAGCTCTACCGGATCTGCGACCGCGTCACCGTCCTGCGCGACGGGCGCCACATCCACACCGGCGAGCTCGCCGACCTCGACCGGATGCAGCTCGTGTCCATGATGCTCGGCCGCGACCTCTCCGAGGTGCGCCGCTCCGGCGTCACCAACTTCGCGGCCGAGGGCCACGAGGCGGCCCGCACCCCCGTACTCACCGCGACCGGACTCTCCAGCCGCCTCCAGCTCCACGACATATCCGTGTCGCTGTACGCGGGCGAGGTGCTCGGCCTCGGAGGCCTCCTCGGCTCCGGACGCAGCGAGACGGCCAAGGCGCTGTCCGGCGCCCTGCCCCTGGACGCCGGCGAACTCACCGTCGACGGCACCACGCTGAAGCGGCTCACCCCGGCCGCCGCCATCCGGGCCGGCATCAGCCTGCTGCCCGAGGACCGCAAGGCCGAAGGCATCGTGCCGGGCCTCTCCGTCCGCGAGAACATCGTCCTCGCGGCCATGCCCCGCCTCTCCCGAGCCGGTGTCGTCTCGCGCGCCAAGCAGGACCGGATCGTCGACATCTTCATGAAGCGCCTGCGGATCAAGGCGTCGAGCCCCGAGCAGAAGGTCGGGGAACTCTCCGGCGGCAACCAGCAGAAGGTCCTGCTGGCCCGCTGGCTCTGCCTGGAGCCCAAGGTCCTGCTGCTCGACGAACCCACCCGGGGCATCGACGTCGGAGCCAAGGCCGAGGTCCAGAGCCTCATCGACGACCTCGCCCGCGAAGGCCTCGCCGTCCTGCTCATCTCCTCCGACATCGAGGAGCTCATCGAGGGCGCCGACCGGATCGTCGTCCTGCGCGGCGGAGCGGTCGCCGGTGAGCTGTCGGGCGACGACGTGGCCGAGGACCGGTTGCTCGAAGTGCTCGCCGACCACGCACCGGAGCCGGCGGACCGGGCCCCGGCCGCCCAGGAGGACCCCCGATGACCCAGACCGCCGTCGCCCCGCCCGCGAAGAGCGACAAGCCCCGCAAGCCCGTGAGCCCCCTGGCCCGGCTGCGTGACCCCGCCTGGTACCAGCGCTACGGCGTGTACATGGCCGTGGCCGTGGTGCTGCTCTTCAACGCCCTGTTCACCGACCACTTCATGACCGCCGACAACTTCCGCACCCAGCTCGTCCAGGTAGCCCCCATCGTCATCGTCGCCCTGGGCATGGCCCTGGTCATCGGCACCGAGGGCGTCGACCTGTCCGTCGGCTCGACCATGGCGCTCGCCGCCGCGTTCCTCCCGCTGTACCTGGGCTACGGGCTCGTACCCGCACTGGTCGTCTCCCTCCTGGCCGGCGCGGTCGTCGGAGCCGTCAACGGCGCTCTCGTCTCGCTCGTCGGGCTCCAGCCCATCGTGGCCACGCTCGCGCTCTTCGTCGGAGGCCGCGGGCTCGCCCTCGTCATGGCCGACGGCCAGCTCAAGCAGATCGTCAACCCCGACCTGCTGTCGCTGGGCACCGGCTCCTTCCTCGGCATTCCGCTCGTCGTCTGGATCGCCGGAATACTCGCCCTCGCCGTGGCCTTCCTCGTGCAGCGCACCACCTTCGGCCGGCAGATCGTCGCCGTCGGCGGAAACCGCTCCGCCGCAGCGCTCGCCGGGCTGCCCGTCAAGCGGGTGCTCATCGGCGTGTACGTCCTCTGCGGGGTGCTCGCGGCGCTCGCCGGCATCCTCGCCACGGCGAGGCTGACCGCGAGTGACCCGTCCTCGCTCGGCACGCTCATGGAACTCTCCGCCATCACGGCGGTCGTGGTCGGCGGCACACCCCTCAACGGGGGCTCCGTCCGGGTGCTCGGCACCGTGGCAGGCGCCCTGCTCATGCAGCTCCTGCGCGCCACGCTCGTCAAGCACGACCTGCCCGACTCCACCGCACAGATCGCCCAGGCGGCCATCATCATCGCCGCCGTCTACGTCGCCCGGGAGCGTCGGTCCCGATGAACGAAACCAAGCCCGTCACCGCCGCCCCGGCCCCGGCCGCGCCGAAAGCGCCCAAGGCCCCTCCCGCCGCAGGCCCCGAGCAGACCGGCCGGCAGCGCGCCGCGGAACTCCTGCAACGCCAGGGCGTCCTCGCGGTCCTGCTCACCGTCGTGATCGCCGCCTCGTTCATCTACCCGACGTTCGCGTCCCTGGACAACGCCCGCGGTGTCACCATCCAGGCCTCGTTCCTCGCCGTGGTCGCACTCGGCATGACGATGGTCATCATCACCGGCGGCATCGACCTGTCCGTCGGCTCGGTCTTCGCCCTCGGGGGAGTCCTCGCCGCCTGGGCCTCGCAGTACGGCTTCCTCGCCGCGCTCCTGCTCCCCCTCGTGGTCTGCGGAGGGATCGGCCTGCTCAACGGCTTCCTGATCGCCCGGGGCAACATGGCGCCCTTCATCGTCACCCTCGCCACGCTGCTGGGCGCCCGCGGCCTGCTGCTCGCCCTGACCGACGAGGGCGCCACCACCTATCTGGTGCCCAAGGACTCCGCCTTCGGCGAACTCGGCCAGGGCAGCGTCTGGGGCTTCGGCTACCCGATCGTCATCGCCCTCGTGCTCTTCGGCGCCGGCGGGCTCGTCCTGCAGCGCACCTCGTTCGGGCAGACCCTCTTCGCCGTGGGCGGCAGCAGCGACGCCGCCACCCTGATGGGCCTCCCCGTCGCGCGTACGAAGATCCTCGTCTACACCCTCAGCGGCCTGCTCGCAGGACTCGCCGGCGCCCTCAACGCGGCCAGGCTGTCCTCCGGCGTCACCATCGTCGGCGTGGGCATGGAACTCGACGCGATCTCCGCCGTCGTCATCGGCGGCACCCTGCTCATCGGCGGCGCCGGATCCATCAGCGGAACCCTCTGGGGCGTCCTGCTGCTGGCCGTCATCCAGAACCTGATCAACCAGATCGGCTCGCTCAACTCCTCCTACCAGTCGGTCGTCAGCGGCGGCTTCCTTATCGTTGTCGTGGTCGCCCAGCGCTATCTCGCGCGCAGTCGCAGAAGCACCTGACGACGAGCCGGCCGCCGAGGCCGGACCAACAGCCAAGCCGAGCCGAACCAAGGAGTGCCGTGGGCGTCAGCCTCAAGGACGTTGCACAACGGGCGGGCGTGTCCATCAAGACCGTGTCGAACGTGGTGAACAACTATCAGCACGTCACACCCGCCATGCGCGCCAAGGTGCAACAGGCGATCGACGAGCTCGGCTACCGGCCGAACCTCACCGCCCGCCACCTGCGCAAGGGCCGCACCGGCATCATCGCCCTCGCCGTCCCCGAATTCGGCAACCCGTACTTCGCGGAGCTCGCCGGAGCGGTCATCGACGCGGCCGCCCGGCACGACTACACCGTCCTGGTCGACCACACCGCCGGCCTCAAGGAGAAGGAACTCCTGGTCAGCCAGGGATTCCGGTCCCATGTGATCGACGGTCTCATCCTCAGCCCCATCCATCTGGAGACCGAGGACCTCATGGCGCGCACCGAGACCGCGCCACTGGTCCTGCTGGGCGAGCGCGAGTACGAGGCGCCCTACGAACACATCGCCATCGACAACGTGGCGGCGGCCCGCGAGGCCGTGCGCCACCTCGTCGACCAGGGCAAACGGCGCATCGCCTTCCTCGGATCGCGCACCGGCCAGGAGCGCCAGCCGGCCCATCTGCGCCTGAGGGGCTGGCGCGAGGAACTCGAGGCCGCCGGCATCACACCCGACGAAGCCCTCGTCGTGGTCACCGACGGCTACGGCCGCGAGGACGGTGCCACCGGCATGGCGCAGCTCCTCGACCAAGGGCACCGGCCCGACGCCGTGTTCGCGTACAACGACCTCATCGCCATCGGCGCGATGCGGACCATCACCGAACGCGGCCTGCGGATCCCGGACGACATCGCCGTCGTCGGCTTCGACGACATCGAGGAGAGCCGCTACACCACCATCACACTCACCACCATCGCCCCCGACAAGGAAGCCATCGCCCGCCTCGCCGTCGACAGCCTCGTCGAACAGCTCTCGGGCGAACCCGTCGCCGAACCGCGCAGGCCACGCCCCGGCTACCGCCTCGTCGTCCGCGAATCCACCACGGCCGGCCCCGACTCCGGCCACACCGAGGATCTCTGATGCCGCGCCCCACCGTGCACCGCACCCCGTTCGGCTCCGTCCAGGGGACCCGGACCGACCTGTACACCCTCGACAGCGGTACGGGGGTCCGAGCCGAGGTCCTGACCTACGGCGCGTCCCTGCACCGCCTCACCGTGCCGGACACCACCGGAGCCACCGCCTCCGTCGTCCGGTCGCTGGCGACACTCGACGACTACACCGCCAAGCACCCCTACTTCGGCGCCGTCGTCGGCCGTTACGCCAACCGCATCGCCCACGGCCGCTTCGTCCTGGACGGGACCGAGCACCACATCCCCGCCAACGACCGTGGCCACGCCCTGCACGGCGGACCCGACGGCTTCCACACCAAGGTGTGGGAAGCGGCCCCGGACCGGACCGGCGACACCGTGTCCGTCCGGCTCACCCTGCACAGCCCCGACGGTGACATGGGCTTCCCCGGCGCCCTGGACGCCACGGTCACGTACACCCTCGACACCGCGGGCACCCTCGCCGTCGACTACGCCTCGGTCACCGACCGGCCCACGGTCGTCAACCTCACCAACCACGCCTACTTCGAACTGTCCGGCCAGGACGGCATCCTCGGCCACCACCTCGAAGTCGACGCCGACTCCTATCTGCCGGTGGACGACGACGGCATCCCCCTGGGACCGCCGGCCGAGGTCCGCGGAACACCGTTCGACCTCACCACGCCCCGGCTCCTCGGGGAGCAACTCGGTACCGAGGACGCACAGCTGCGCGCCGCGGGCGGCTTCGACCACTGCTGGGTGCTCCGGGACGCCGGCGGCGGCCTGCGACGCGCCGCACGCCTCACCGCCCCGGACGCTGCCAGGGTGATGGAGGTGTGGACCACGGAGCCCGGCATCCAGGTCTACACCGCCAACCAGCTCGACGGCTCCTTCACCGACGGCACCGGCCGCCGCCACGAACGGCACGGCGCGATCTGCCTGGAGACCCAGCACCTGCCCGACTCACCCAACCGGCCGGACCTGCCCACCCCCGTGCTGCGCCCCGGCGACACCGCGCGCAGCCGCACCGAACTGCGATTCCCGCACCTGCTGAATTAATCGATTGCCCCTCGACGAGGCGCCCTGCTGTAATTCCGGCACCGAACGACCGAACAGGGAGATGTTCATGCGCCGAGCTTCTGTGTCCACCCAGACAGGAATCCACACCTATCTCGAGGACCCGAAGCTCAGTGCACACATTGAACCTGGGAATTCTGGCGCATGTCGACGCCGGTAAGACGAGCCTGACCGAGCGGCTGCTCCACACCGCCGGAGTCATCGACGCGGTCGGCAGCGTCGACGACGGCAGCACACAGACCGACACCCTCGCCCTGGAGCGGCAGCGCGGCATCACCATCAAATCCGCCGTGGTGTCCTTCGCCGTCGACGGCGTCACGGTCAACCTCATCGACACCCCCGGCCACCCCGACTTCATCGCCGAGGTGGAACGGGTCCTCGGCGTGCTCGACGGCGCGGTGCTCGTCGTGTCCGCCGTCGAGGGCGTCCAGGCACAGACCCGGATCCTGATGAGGGCGCTGCGCCGCCTGCGGATCCCCACGCTCGTGTTCGTGAACAAGACCGACCGCGCCGGTGCCCGGTACGAAGGCGTCCTGTCCGACATCGCGCGCCGGCTGTCACCCGCGGTCGTCGCCATGGGCCCGGCCGACGGCCTGGGGACCAGGCGGGCCCGCACCAGGCCGTTCACCGCCGCGGACCGGGGCTTCACCACCGCGCTGACCGACCTGCTCACCACGCACGACGACGAACTCCTGGCGGCGTACGTCGAAGGCGCGGCCGGCGTGCCGTACGACCGGCTGCGTGACCGGCTGGCGGCGCAGACCCGGCAGGCGCTGGTGCACCCCGTCTACTTCGGCTCCGCGGCCACCGGCGCCGGTGTGGCCGAACTGACGGCCGGTATCGCCGAGTTCCTGCCGGTGACGGACCAGGACACCGGAGGCCCGGCCTCAGGAGCGGTCTTCAAGGTCGAACGCGGCCCGGCGGGAGAGAAGATCGCGTACGCCCGCATGTTCTCGGGGACGCTACGCACCCGTGAACGCGTCCGGCTGCGGGGCGACGGTGAGAAGGAGGGCCGCGAGGGCAAGATCTCGGCCATCACCGTCTTCGACCAGGGAACGGATGTCCGCGGGTCCTCGCTCCCCGCCGGCCGGATCGGCAGGCTGCGAGGCCTCCACACCGTCCGGATCGGGGACAGGATCGGCGACCCGGGGACCGCGCGGCCGGCGCGCGCCCACTTCGCTCCGCCGACCCTGGAGACCGTCGTCACCCCCCGCCACCGTCAGGACAGGGGAGCGCTGCACATCGCGCTCGGACACCTGGCGGAGCAGGACCCGCTGATCGGCGTGCGCACCGACGGCCTCCGGCAGGAGGTGTCCCTGTCGCTCTACGGAGAGGTGCAGAAGGAGGTCATCCAGGCAACCCTCGCGGACGAGTACGGCATCGAGGTCGGCTTCCGGGAGACGACGACCATCTGTCTGGAACGGCCGTCCGGGACGGGCGAGGCCGTCGAGTTCATCGACAAGGAGCCGAACCCCTTTCTCGCCACCGTCGGACTCCGGGTGGAGCCCGCCGCTTTCGGCGGCGGGGTGGAATTCCGCCGGGAGGTGGAGCTCGGTTCCATGCCGTACTCCCTGATGCGGGCGGTGGAGGACACCGTGCTGGAAACACTCGGCCAGGGAATTCACGGATGGCAGGTCACCGACTGCACGGTCACCATGACCCACTCCGGATACTGGCCCCGGCAGAGCCATTCCCACGCCGTGTTCGACAAGAGCATGTCCAGCACGGCGGGCGACTTCCGCAACCTGACGCCACTGGTGCTGATGGACGCGCTGAAGAGGGCCGGGACCACGGTCTACGAGCCCATGCACCGCTTCCGCGCCGAGCTCCCGGCCGACGCCCTCGGCCCGCTCGTGCCGGTCCTCGCGCGGCTGCGCGCCGTCCCCGGGCCCCCGGAGACGCAGGACGGCGTCTGCACGGTGGAGGGGGCGATCCCCGCCGCACGGGTGCACGAGTTGCAGCAGCTGCTTCCGGGGATGACGCGGGGCGAGGGGGTGCTGGAGTCGGCGTTCGAGGACCACAGGCCGGTCGAGGGACCAGTTCCGCGCAGGCCCAGGACCGACCGCGACCCGCTGAACCGCAAGGAGTACCTCCTGCGCACCCTGCGCCGGGTGGACTCCGGCCGGTGAGAGCGGGGCCGGTGTGACGGACGCGTGCCCCGGCGCGTCCGTCACACCCTGGCTCACTTCAGATAGGGGCCCGCCGCACCGATCTTCCCCGGGGCCGCGTTCTTCCCGCCGAGATCGAGGACGTACACCCGCAGATTGCCCTTGCCCGGCGCCGGGACGGCGAGCGTGCCTCCCGTCACCACTTGGGTGTCGCCGGTGACGGCGTCCTTGTACGTGCCGTTGGGGACACCCGTGAACGTGGCGCCGCCCGAGACCGTCACGAGCGCGAAGCTGTCCGTGCCGCTCGCCGTGTCGGTGTAGCGGCGCTTGTACGCCATCGAGCCGGTGATGCCCTCCGTGGAGTACTGCCCCATCTGCAGGGCGGGCACTGCACGGCGGATCCGGTTGAGCCGCTGGACGTGCTTGACCAGCGGCTTCGCCAGGGTGTCCGCGACCGCACCGGTCGCCGAGCCGACGGTGCCGAAGTCCGGCGCCTCGACCTCGCCCGCGAGATGCGCGCCGTAGTACGCCCGGCCGGTCGTCGCCAGCGGGCAGGTGGGCCCGCAGTCGATCTTCTTGCCGGCCTGGAACTCGATCTCCGAGCCGTAGTAGAGCGTGGGGATGCCCCGGAAGGTCCACATCAGCGACATGTTCTCGGCCCAGGCGTCCGTGCCGCCCGCGTACCGTTCGCTGCTCTTGTTGGGGCCGTAGTCGTGGCTGTCGACGTAGACGACGTTGTAGGTGGCGTCGTTGTAACTGTCGTCGGAGTCCTTGCCGTTGTTGTACGCGTTGGCGGCGTCACCGAAGTTCATGTGCATGCGCATGTCGATGACGTTCATCCCGGAGAACTCGCTGTGGTCCGGTGCGTGGTACGTGTTGCCGTTCAGGAACGCATTGGTGGAGGTCGGCTGGGATCCTGTGCCCTGCTGCTGCTCGTAGTCGTACATCTCCAGGGCGGCCTTCTCGTCGTCCGGGCTGTACTCCTTGCGCTCCTTCCACGTGTAGAACTGCGCGGAGTGGTTGACCGAGCCGCGGTTCCACTTGTCGTTGACGAAGGCGGCGACCTCACCGAAGACGAAGAAGTTCTTCGCGGCCTCGGTGCCGAACTGCTGGGTGACGCGCTCCTGGATGGCCGGCAGGAAGCGGCGGTTCCACGTCGTGCGGGGGATGTGTACGGCGGTGTCGACGCGGAAGCCGTCGACGCCCATGTCGATGTACTTGTTGTAGGCGCCGATCAGATAGTTCTGCACCGGCGCGCTCTCGGTGTTGAAGTCGGCGAGGTCGTCGTGCAGCCAGCAGCTCCGGGAATCCTCGCCCTCCCAGTTGCCGATCCAGCAGTTGTGGTAGTACGCCTTCGGGAACATGCCGGAAGTGGGGCTGGGCCACTGGCAGTTGTAGATCCGGTAGCCCTCCGGCGAGGTGGCCCCGGTGGGGGTGCCCCAGTTGACGCAGGTGTTGCCCGAGGGCTCCGCCGTGGACCACAGGTCGCCGTTGTAGTACGACTTCCCGGACTTCGGCTCGACGGTGAGGCCGTCGTACTCGAAGCCGTCGTTCTTCTCGTCGTAGTACCAGCTCCACTGGGTGTCGCGGACCCCGTACGTCTTCGGGGCGAACAGGCCCTTGGCGCCCCAGCGCGAGGAGTGGTTGTAGACGACGTCCTGGTAGATCTTCATGCTCTTGGCGTGGGCCGCGTCGATGAGGTCCTGGTACGAGGCCCCGGCGGATTCGAGCCGGGAGTCGACCTCGTAGAAGTCATAGCCGTGGTAGCCGTGGTAGTCGTAGTCGGACCGGTTCAGGACCACGGGGGTGATCCAGACGGCCGACATACCGAGGCCCTTGATGTAGTCGAGCTTGTCGACCAGGCCCTTGAAGTCGCCCCGGAACATGGGGTCGTCGTTGGCCGCGTTGCCCGACTTCCCGTGCTGGCTGCCGCCCCGGTTGTTCGCCGTGTCACCGTCGTTGAAGCGGGCGGTGAGGACGAAGTAGATCGGATCCTTGCGGGGGTCGGTGCCGAGCGGCTTCCCGGAGGCGGGGGCGGTGGGTTTCTCCCCGGTGGTCGCGGTGGCCGTGGCGGAGGCCGCCGAGACGTTCCCCGCGGCGTCGACCGCTCTGACGGTGTAGCTGTAGGCCGTCTTCGCCTCCAGGCCGGTGTCGGAGTACACGGTGGAGCCGACATCGGTCACCGCGGTGCCCTTGGTGCCACCCGTCCGTGTCACCTGGTACTTCGTCACGCCGCGGTCGTCTGTGGACGGGTCCCAGGTCAGCACGACGGACACGCCGTCCGCGCTCGCCGACACCTTCGCGGGGGCGGTCGGGGCCTGGGTGTCAGGTGTCGAGGCGGCGCACGGGTCCGCGGCGCCGGCCGTGACCTTCTTGTCCTTCACCGTGGTGAGACCGGCGGGGAGCGTGTAATCGGCGCCGTTGTTGTTGTCCCAGACGCCGTTGCCGTTGTTGAAGGCGGCCTGCATGGACGAGGCGGAGCCGAGGTCCACCGACTTCTTCACCCAGCCGGTGCACGCGGGCTCCATCCCCACGCCGGGCACGGTGGTCCAGGACCCGCCCGCCGGCCGGTAGTGGAGGTTGGTGGTCGTCCAGCCGACCGTCGCGGTCGAGTAGTAGACCGAGGCCGTCCGGGCCTCCTCCTCGGGTTCCGTACCGGTCCCGGCGCAGGGGTCGCTGTGGGCCACCACGCCGTCCTTCACGGTGATGGCGCCGGTGCCCAGGGCGTAGTTCTTCCCGGCGTTGTTGTCCCAGACGCCGGAGCCGTCGTTGAACGTCGCGGCCAGGCCGGACGCGCTGCCCAGAGGGACGGTCTTCTTCACCCAGTCCGTGCACGCGGCTTCCATGGCCACCCCGGGGACGGTGGTCCAGGAGCCGCCGTCGGGCGCGTAATGCAGCCGGTAGGCGGACCAGTTCTTGGTCTTCGTGTAGTAGAAGACGGTGGCGGTGGACTCCGAGGCGGCCGCCGGCACGGCCGACTCCGGTCCGGATGGGCCGGGCGCCGGGGTCAGGAGCCCCAGCATCACCGTCGCCGCGACGGCTGCGGCCGCCGCAGGGCGTCCGGGCAGCCGGACAGGGGTGCGTCTCATTCGTGTGTCTCCAGGGGAGGGCCGCGGGCGGGTGGACCGCGACTGCCGACAGCACAGCCGCTCCGCGAGCGGCTGCCAGGACCCCGCCGGAGAACCCGGACGCGCCTCGGGGTTCGGGCGAGCGAAGCTCTGACAGCAATCTCCGTCAGAACCTTTCTGCAATCTCTTGCATTCAGGAAGTTAGCGGGACATGACAGGTTCGTAAAGAGGCCGCACACCACCGTGACGGAGAGGAATGAGGGAGGGGACGCGCGTGTTGCGCTGTTTTCGAGCTGCGTCAGCGGATCGTCAAGGAGGACGGCACGGTGGCCGCGGAGATCACGGGGGTGGGCGGCATCCTCGACCTGACGGCCCGCCGGCTGGTCGAAGATCCGGCCGGGCGGTTCGCCGCGCTTGCCGCGAAGCCGGAACTCCTCGGTATCCGTACCGCCTGACGGGCGGCGGCAGGGAGCACCGCGGTCAGGGAGTGGTCCCGCCCGCCGCCAGCTTCGTGACCAGACGGCCGAGGCGGGCGGCCCGGAGCTCCGGGGTCCTCGCCCTGAGCAGCTCCAGGATCACGAGGTAACGGTCCGTCCTGCCGAGCCGCTCGAAGCGTTCCGCTGCCCGTGGGTCGGCGGCCAGTGCGGCGGCGAGGTCGGCGGGCACGGTGGCCTCCCTCTGCGACGGGTACGCCGTCCCCCACCGCCCGTCCTCCCGCGCAGCCCGCACCTCGGCGAGCCCGGGCTCCCGCATCCGGCCTGCCGCCGTCAGCGCCTCCACCTTCCGTACGTTGACGAGGGACCAGGTGCTGCGCGGCCGGCGGGGCGAGATCCTCTGCAGGTAGTACACCTCGTCCAGGGATCTCCGCTGCCCGTCGATCCATCCGGAGCAGAGCGCGGCGTCCACCACCTCGGACGCAGTGACGGACGTGATGCCGGAGCTCTTCTTCGCGATCTTCAGCCAGAGCTCCGTCCGCTCCCCGTGGTGCTCCTCCAGCCAGGCCTCCAGGAGCTCGACCCGTTCGAAGAAGAGCGCTTCCGCGCCCGCTTCCCAGGTGGCATCCGCCTTCCCGTCCTCGGCCACGGCGTTCTCCGTCCCTTCCCGCGATCGCGATGAGGTCATGGGAACGACGTTAGAGCCCCTACAGGACAGTTCCCGTCCTGTAGGGGCGCGCCGGAAACTCCTGTCATCCGTGAGGCGGCGGGCCCGTGCTCCCCCGGACCACCAGATGGGTCGGGACCAGGGTGGTGCCCCGCTCCGTCGTCTCGTTGCGGATCTGCCGCAGGACGCCGTCCACGCACCGCCGGCCGATCTCGGCGAAGTCCTGGTGGACGGTGGTCAGCGGCGGGAGGAAGGAGGCGGAGTCGGCGATGTCGTCGAAGCCGACGACGCTGACGTCCTCGGGCACGCGTCTGCCCCGTTCCTGGAGGGCCCGCAGGACGCCCAGCGCCATCTGGTCGTTGGCGGCGAAGACCGCGGTGCAGGACGGGTCCGCCGCGAGCGCGAGGCCCGCCTCGTACCCCGAGGCCGCCGACCAGTCGCCGTCCACCGGAGGCGGCACGGGGCGTCCCGCCTCCTCCAGGGTCTGCCGCCAGGCCTGGGCGCGTCGCTGCGCGGCGAACGACTCGGGCGGGCCGGCGACATGCGCCACGCTGTGGTGCCCGAGGTCGAGGAGGTGTCGCACGGCTGCCCTGGCGCCCCCGGACTGATCGGTGTCCACGACGCTGTAGCGGTCGCCCGCATCGGAGTCGGCCACCACCACATGGGTGTGCGGCGGCAGCGATATGGCGGCGTCCAGGAGGCGGACTTCCATGATCACGATGATGCCGTCCACGACCTGCTCGCCGAGCATGGTCACGGCGCCCCTGACTCCCGTGCTGGTGGGCGTCGCGACGGGCAGCAGCGTGATCGCGTAGCCCTCGTCCGCGGCGGAGGCCGAGATGGCCTCCAGCGTGCGGACGTTGCCCGTCGTGGCCAGGGTGAACAGGATGACGCCCAGAGTGCGGAACTTCCCGCTCTTCAGGGCGCGCGCGGCGCTGTTGGGGCGGTAGTTCAGCTCCTTCATGGCGTTCAGCACGCGTTCGCGGGTCTCCTCGGACACCACCGTGTGCCCGTTGGAGACGCGGGAGACCGTCTGGGAGGAGACTCCGGCCAGGCGCGCGACGTCGGCCATCGAGGCCTCCTTGCGGGGCGCCCTGTCCATGGCCTGTTCCTTTCCCTGCACTACGTCCGCCTCCGTCGTGGTCGTGTGAGCCTTTCGCCGTGTGGGCGCGCCGTTCAGGCCGCGGGGCCGTCCTCGGCCGCGCGTTGTGGGGGGTGTTCCGATCGGGGCCGGCCCTGTCTCTGCTGCGCGTGTGGCTCGTTGTCGCGTGCGGACCGAGGGCTCGGACCAACGGCATTTCTACCACTCCGGACGCCCGGCGCCGACACACGGGCACACGCGAGACAGCGGCTCGGGCCGCCGGACGGTCCCTCGGGCCCCAACTCGTGGGCGTAGCAGGGAAACCGAGTCTTGACCATGGGGTGAGAGACGTGTAGACATCACTTCACCGATAAATGTTTACGTAAACATCAGTACAGGCGTTCGCGTGGACATCGGCCTCCTCAAGCACAGCGCCTCCACGATGTCCGGTGTCTCCATCCGGCCGGGGCCATGCAACAACGCCGGACCAACAGGAGTACCCATGACGGCCGTTACGCCGATCACGACCGGACGCCGCCCACCGGCCGGAAGCTCCCGCAGCCGCCGTGGACGGGTCGGCTGGATCTTCGTAGGGCCCTTCATGGCCGTGTTCGCCCTGGTGTTCCTCGCCCCGATCGCCTACTCGCTGTATCTGAGCTTCTTCCGGGACCAGCTGGTGGGCGGCACGTCGTTCGTCGGCCTGGACAATTTCCGACGGGCCTTCGAGGACGAACAGTTCTGGGCAGCCGTGGGCCGGGTGACCCTCTTCCTCGCGGTGCAGGTGCCCGTCATGCTCGGCCTCGCCCTGCTCATAGCCCTGGCCCTCGACAGCGGCAGGATCTACGGCAAGAGCTTCTTCCGGATCGCGGTCTTCCTGCCGTACGCCGTACCCGCCGTCGTCGCCACGCTGATGTGGGGCTTCATCTACGGCACCCGCTTCGGGCTGGTGGGGAACATCAACGACGCCTTCGGCGTGGCGCTGCCCGACCCGCTCTCCCCCTCCCTGGTGCTGGCGAGCATCGGCAACATCGTCACCTGGGAGTTCATCGGCTACAACATGCTGATCTTCTACTCCGCGCTGCGCGTCGTCCCCAAGTCCCTCTACGAGGCCGCCGAGATCGACGGAGCGGGACAGTGGCGGATCATCACCGCGGTCAAGATCCCCGCGATCCGCGGTGCGCTGGTGATCGCGACGATCTTCTCGGTGATCGGCAGTTTCCAGCTGTTCAACGAGCCCAGCATCCTGCAGAACCTGGCGCCCAACGCGATCACCACCTACTTCACGCCCAACTTCTACACCTTCACGCTGTCCTTCTCCGGACGGCAGCAGAACTACGCGGCCACCGTCTCCCTCGTCATGGGAGTCGTCACGATGATCATCGCCTACGCGGTCCAGCTGCGCGGCATGCGAAAGGAGGCGTGAACGATGAGCGCCCCTTCCTTCACCGCCGAACAGACGCCCCGGCGGTCCACCCACCGTGCCCAGCCGCCGAACCGGGCCGCGCGCAGACGCCGTTCCGCCGGCCGGCCGCGCCGGAGCGTGCTGCTCACGGTGCTCATGGGCGTGACCGCGCTCTACGCCCTCATGCCGCTGGCCTGGCTCGTCGTCAACGCGACCAAGACGCAGAAGGGCCTCTTCGGCTCCTTCGGGCTCTGGTTCAGCGGCGACTTCGCCCTCTGGGACAACATCTCGCAGACCCTCACCTATGACGACGGCATCTTCGTCCGCTGGTTCCTCAACACCCTGCTGTACGTGGTGGTGGGCGCGGGCGGAGCCACCTTCCTCGCGGTCCTCGGCGGCTACGGCCTGGCCAAGTTCGACTTCGCGGGCAAGCGCGCCGTCTTCGCCACCGTCATCGGCGCGGTCGCCGTGCCCGCCACCGCGCTGGCCGTACCGACCTTCCTGATGTTCAGCAAGATGGGGCTCACCAACACACCGTGGGCCGTCATCATCCCGTCCCTGATCTCACCGTTCGGGCTCTACCTCATGTGGGTGTTCGCCGCCGAGGCCGTCCCCACCGAGCTCCTGGAAGCGGCCAGGATGGACGGTTCCGGCGAGCTGCGGACTTTCTTCCGCATCGCGCTCCCGCTGCTGGCCCCGGGCATCGTGACGGTCTTGCTGTTCACCATGGTGCAGACCTGGAACAACTACTTCCTGCCCCTGATCATGATCAAGAATCCGGACTGGTACCCGCTGACCCTGGGCCTGAACGCCTGGAACGAGCAGGCGTCCACCGCCGGCGGCCAGCCGGTCTTCAACCTGGTCATCACGGGTTCGCTGCTGACCATCGTGCCGCTGGTCATCGCCTTCCTGCTGCTCCAGCGCTACTGGCAGTCCGGCCTGGCCGCGGGCAGCGTCAAGGGGTGAACGGCACCCGGGCCCCGTCGGCCACCGAATCTCCGCGCTCCGGGACCGGTTCCCCCCGGCCCTCGACCGGCGCGGCGTCCCACCCCTCTCCAGCCCCGCACCCCCGTGCGGACGTTCCACGGTTCCTGCACCACCCTCACCACAACGGAGTGAAGCAATTATGAGAACCATGACCAGACGCGCGATGCGTGGCGTCGGCCTGCTGTGCGCGGCCGCGCTGAGTCTCACCGCGTGCGGGTCCTCCGACGGCGACTCCGCCTCGTCGGACAAGACCGTATCGGGAGGTGATCTCCGGGCTGCCCTCAAGAAGGGCGGTTCCCTCACGGTGTGGGCGTGGGAGCCGACGCTGAAGCAGGTGGTCAGCGACTTCCAGAAGGAGTACCCGAAGGTCAAGGTCAAGCTGGTCAACGCCGGTACGGGCAACGACCAGTACACCGCCCTGCAGAACGCCGTACAGGCAGGCTCCGGAGTGCCGGACATCGCGCAGGTCGAGTACTACGCGGTCGGACAGTTCGCCCTCTCGGAGTCCCTCGAGGACCTGAGCCGCTACGGCGCCGCGGACTTCAAGGACGACTACTCGCCGGGACCGTGGAACTCCGTCGCCGTCGACGAGGCCGTGTACGCCCTGCCCATGGACTCCGGCCCGATGGCGCTCTTCTACAACAAGAAGGTGCTGGACAAGCACCAGATCGCCGTCCCCACCACCTGGGACGAGTACCTCGAGGCGGCCCGCGCCCTGCACGCCGCGGACCCGAAGGCGTACATAACCAACGACACCGGCGACGCCGGGTTCACGACCAGCATGATCTGGCAGGCCGGCGGTACGCCGTTCAAGAACCGCGACACCGACGTGACGGTCGACCTCACCGCCGACAAGGGTGTCGTCGCCTACACCGAGGTCTGGCAGAAGCTCATCGACGAGAAGCTCCTGGCGCCCGTCACCAACTGGAGCGACGAGTGGTACAAGGGTCTGGCGGACGGCACCATCGCCACCCTCTCCACCGGCGCCTGGATGCCCGCCAACTTCGTCTCGGGCGTCGAGTCGGCCTCGGGTGACTGGCGCGCGGCCGCGCTCCCGCAGTGGAAGAAGGGCGAGGAGGTCAGCTCCGAGAACGGCGGCAGCGCCCTCGCGGTGATGAAGGCCGGCAAGAACAAGGACCTGGCGTACGCGTTCAACGAGTACGCCAACCACTCCGAGGGCGTCCAGGTCCGCCTCAAGGGCGGCGCCTTCCCCGCCACCACGGCAGACCTGTCCTCGCCGTCGTTCCTCGACACCTCCTTCCCCTACTTCGGCGGCCAGAAGGCGAACGAGATCTTCGCCCGGTCCGCCAGCCAGGTGCCCGAGGACTGGTCCTACCTGCCTTTCCAGGTGTACGCGAACTCCGTCTTCAACGACTCCGTCGGCAAGGCGTACGTCTCCGACACCACCCTGGCCGACGGTCTGAAGCAGTGGCAGAAGGCCGCCGTCACCTACGGCAACGATCAGGGCTTCAGCGTCAACAAGTGACCTCCGGCCGCTGAACCGGCACGGGGCGGTCGTCCTTCGACGGGCGGCCGCCCCGTGCCGTACCCGCACCTCGCATCCGAAAGGATCTTCATGACCCCCGCCTCCGAGCGCCACTGGCTGCGCCCGCCCTCCGACGACCGCCCCGCGCGCTTCGCCTACGGGGCCGACTACAACCCGGAGCAGTGGCCGCGCGAGGTGTGGAAGGAAGACGTCCGGCTGATGCGCGAGGCCGGGGTCACCGTCGTCTCCGTCGCCATCTTCTCCTGGGCCCGTCTCCAGCCGGCCGAGGACCGCTGGGACTTCGACTGGCTGGACGAGGTGCTCGACCTGCTGCACAGCAACGGCATCGACGTGGACCTCGCCACCGCCACCGCCTCGCCGCCGCCCTGGCTCACCACCCTGCACCCGGAGATCCTGCCGGTCACCCGCACGGGGGAGACCCTCTCCCAGGGCGCGCGGCAGCACTGGCGGCCCACCTCGCCCGTCTTCCGCGGATACGCCCTGCGGCTGGTGGAGGCCATGGCCACCCGTTACGCGGACCACCCCGCCGTGGTCGCCTGGCACATGTCCAACGAGCTCGGCTGCCACAACATCTACGACTACTCCGACGACGCCGCCCAGGCCTTCCGCGACTGGCTGCGCGCCCGGTACGTCACACTGGAGGAGCTCAACAGGGCCTGGGCCACCTCCTTCTGGTCGCAGCACTACGGGGACTGGGCACAGATCCAGCCGCCGCGACTGGCCGCCAGCCACGCCAACCCGACCCAGCAGCTCGACTTCAAGCGCTTCTCGTCGGACGCGCTGAAGGACTACCTCCGGGCCGAACGCGAGATCCTGCGCCGTATCACCCCCGGGATCCCCGCCACCACCAACTTCATGGTGATGAGCGGGACCCAGGGCATGAACTACCCCGACTGGGCGGCGGAGATCGACTTCGTCTCCAACGACCACTACGCCCACCCCGGTCCGCAGCGCCTGGACGAGCTCTCCTTCTCCGCAGCCCTCACACACTCCATCGCCGGGGGCAGGCCCTGGTTCCTGATGGAGCACTCGACGAGCGCGGTCAACTGGCAGCCCGTCAACGTCGCCAAGCGCCAGGGGGAACTCGCCCGCGACTCCCTCGTCCACGTCGCCCACGGGGCCGACGCCGTCTGCTTCTTCCAATGGCGCCAGTCCGCCGCCGGCGCCGAGAAGCACCACTCCGCGATGGTGCCCCACGCCGGCCCGGACAGTGAGCTGTTCCGCTCGGTGACCGCCCTCGGCCGGACGCTGGAGTCCCTCACACCGGTCACCGGCTCCGTGCGGGAACCGGCTCGCGCGGCCCTGGTCTACGACTGGGAATCCTGGTGGGCCGTCGAACGCGACTCCCAGCCGTCCTCCCTGGTGCGCTACCGGCAGGAGGCCCTCGACTGGTACTCGGCCTTCCTGGCCCTGGGCGTCCGCGTGGACGTGGTCACGACCGCGGCCGACCTCACCGGCTACGACTTCGTCGCGGCCCCCCTCCTGCACGTCGTCCCCCTGGAGCTCGCCGGGCGCCTGGACTCCTACGTGCGCGGCGGCGGCCACCTCGCCACCACCTACTACTCGGGTGTCGTCGACGAGAACGACCACGTCCACCTCGGCGGATACCCGGGCGCGCTGCGCGATCTGCTGGGCATCCGCATCGAGGAGTTCGGCCCGCTGCGGGAGGGCGAGGAGGTGCGGCTCGACAACGGCCTGACCGGCACGCTGTGGACCGACCGGATCGACCTGACCGACCCCGAGGTCACGGTGCGGGCGCGCTACGTGACCGGGGACCAGGCAGGACGCCCCGCCGTCACCCGGCGCGCCCTGGCGGACGGCGGTTCCGCCGCCTACGTCTCCACCCGGCTGGGCCCCCACGGGCTGCCCGCCGTGCTGGGACCCCTGCTCTCCGGCGCCGGAGTGCTCAGCGAGCTTCCCGCCGGCGTGCGGGGGCTGGTGGAGCCGACCGTGCGGACCGACGGCACCCACGCGTACTGGTTCCTCGTCAACCGTACGGACGAGCCCGTCGCGTTCGCCCCGGTGACGGGAGAGATCCTTGCCGGGCCCCCGCCGGCCGCCGGCGGACGCCTGGTCCTTCCGTCACGGGGGGTCGCGGTGGTCCGGGTGGCCGCCGGGACCACGCCGTTCACCGGGACCGCCGTCTGACGGAGAGTGCTCCGCGTGCCCCGGGGGACGGGTCCCCCAGGGCACGCGGGTACTCAGCCGGAGGCCGTGAACCGGTGGGTGCCCGACCCCACGGCGAAGACCGCACACCCGTCGTCCAGCCGCAGGAAGTCCGCCGGGCCCCGGCCCGCACTCCGTTCGTCACCGCCCGGCACCCACACCTCGGCCGTCGTGTTCGCCGGCAGTGCGACGCCGAGGACGAAGCCGTCCGCGTCCTTCTTCCAGCGTGTGGCGACCGGCCCGTACCGTGAGTCGAACCGCCCCTCTGCCCGTGTCACCCCGCCGCCCGGCCGCGGCCGCACGAGGACCTTCCGGAAGCCGGGGGCGCCCGGGGCGATGCCCGCGATGTTCGCGTACATCCACTCACCGACCGAGCCGTACGCGTAGTGGTTGAAGGAGTTCATCCCGGCGTCCTGGAAGGAACCGTCCGGCCGGATCGAGTCCCAGCGCTCCCACATCGTGGTGGCGCCCCGGTCGATCTGGTAGCCCCAGCTCGGGAACGTTCGCTGGAGCAGCAGCCGGTAGGCGACGTCCGTGTGGCCGGTGTCCGTGAGCACCGGGAGAAGCCGAGGGGTGCCGAGGAACCCTGTCGACAGATGCCAGCCCTTCGCCTCGATGAGCGCCACGAGACGGTCCGCCGCCGGCCCCCGGTCGTCCTCCGTCAGCAGGTCCATGGACAGCGCCAGCACATACGCCGTCTGCGTGTCACCCTTCACCCGGCCGCCGGCGGAGACGTACGCCGCGCGGAACGCGTCGCGCACCCGGCCGAAGAGCGTCCGGTACGGGCCGGGGTCCTTGCCCAGCGCCTCGGCCGTCCGCGCCACGAGATCGGCGCTGTGGGCGAAGTAGGCCGTGGCGATGACGTCCTTGGGCGTCTCGTCCTCGATGTTGAGCCAGTCGCCGAACCCGTCCGCAGGGCGCAGCAGCCCGGTGCTGTGCGCCTCCAGATACCCCAGCCAGTCGGTCATCGAGGACCAGGCCTGCTCCAGCACCCGTACGTCGCCGTACGCCTGGTACAGGGCCCACGGCACGGTCACCCCGGCGTCGCCCCAGCCCGCCGCGCCGTTGCCGACCCCCGGGAGGTCCGGGGCGACATGGGTGAAGGCCCCGTCGGAGGTCTGGGCGTCGCGCAGGTCGTGGAGCCACTTCGTGAGGAAGCGCGCCGACTCCATCGTGTACGCGGCGGTGGGCGCGAACACGTTGATGTCGCCGGTCCAGCCGAGCCGTTCGTCGCGGGCCGGGGTGTCCGTCGGGATGGACACGAAGTTCCCGCGCTGCCCCCAGGTGATGTTGCGGTGGAGCTGGTCGAGCATGGGGACGTCGGTGGTGAAGTCCATGGTGAACGGCGCCGAGGTGTGGATGACACGGCCCACGATCGCGTCGCGGCCCGGCGTGCCGGGATATCCCGTCACCTCGACGTAGCGGAATCCGTGGAAGGTGAAGCGGGGCTCGTAGGTCTCCCGGCCGCCTCCCTTGAGCGTGTACGTGTCCGTGGCGCGGGCGGTGCGCAGGTTGGCCGTGTAGATCGTGCCGTCCGGGTTCAGCACCTCGGCGTGCCGCAGCCGCACCGTGGTGCCGGCCGGTCCGGAGACCGTGAGGCGCGCGGTCCCCACCATGTTCTGGCCGAGGTCGAACACGAAGACACCGGGCGCCGGTTCGGTCACCTCACGGGTGGTCAGCTCACGCTCCACACGGCAGGGGCCGTCCACCTCGGCCACGAGCGCCGCGGTCACCCCGTCGACGGTGTCGGCGGCGAGCCAGCCGGCCGCGTCGAAGCCGGCGCGTGTCCATCCGGCGGTCTCCAGCCGGGCGTCGTAGTCCTCGCCCGCCATGAGGTCCGCCCCGGTGACCGGCCCCGCCGCGGTGAGCCAGTCACTCCCCGACACCACGCGCTCGGTCGACCCGTCGGTGTAGGTGACCTCCAGCTGGGCGAGCGCGGCGGGCCGTTCACCGTACTGATGCGGCCCGAACCAGGCGATGTTCCCCGCGTACCATCCGGCCGCGAGCGTGATCCCGAGCGCGTTGCCGCCCCGCGCCAGCAGACCGGTCACGTCGTACGTCTGGTACTGGACGCGCTTGTCGTAGTCCGTCCAGCCCGGGGCGAGCCGGTCCTCACCGACGCGCTCGCCGTTGAGGAACACCTCGTAGAGGCCGAGGGCGGTCGAGTACAGCCTGGCCCGCGCGACCCGCTTGCGGCCGAGCCTGAACTCCCTGCGCAGCTGGGTGGCGGGGGAGTACGCCACCTTCACCTCGCCCCAGGGGCCGGCGCCCCAGCGGGCGAGGGCCTTGGCGGCGGGCCAGACGGTGTCGTCGTAGCCGGGGGAGTGCCAGTCTCCCGACGGTTCCTCGTCGGTGGCCCGCCACGCCGCGTCGGTGACGGACGTGACCACACCGTCGGCCGTGGTCAGTTCCAGCACTCCGAGCAGCCCGGCAGGGCCGCTGACCGCGTTCGTCGCCGACACGGCGATCACCTGGACCCCGGGGGCGAGATGGTCCGACACATCGACGAGGACCGGACGTTTCCAGTTCTCGGCGGGGCCGTCGGCCTCCGTGTGCGCCACCTCCACGCCGTTCACCCGGGCGGTGAACCCGTCGTCGGCGCTCATGACCAGCCGGGCGCGGGTGACACCCTCCGGAACCTCCACCCGGCCGCGGAACCACCGTGTGGCGGCGGGTGCCTCCACGGCGGGATCGCCTTCCGGGAACCAGATCCAAGAGGCGCCGTCCAGAGCGGGCGTGCCGGTCAGCGCCTCGGGTGCGGCGATCCAGCCGGCCGACCAGTCGGAGGAGTCCAGCAGCCCGGTCTCCCACCAGGACGGCTCGCTCCACGCGGAGGCCCGGCCGTCCGCGTCCCAGATCCGCACGGACCAGAAGTAGCGCGTGCGGGACGCCGGCTCGGGGCCCGCGTACGGGACCAGCATGGACTGTGCGGACTCGACCCTGCCGCTGTCCCAGACGTCGGGCTTCCCCAGACGGTCGGGGGCGGTGGCCACGCGCACCTGGTAGGCGGTCTGGCTCCGGCCCGGGCTGTCCGACGCGACCGGCCAGCTCAGTCGTGGACGCGGGGTGTCCAGGCCCAGCGGATTGCGTACGTACTCGACGGTCGGCCCGGTGACGCGAGCCCGGCCGCTCGCGGCGGCCCGCGCGGGTCCTGACGCACCGGCGGGGGGTGCGGACACCGCGGCGAGCGCGGCGGTGGCGGCGGTGGTGCTGAGCAGTCGTCTTCTGCTGATCACAACGCGGCTCCGTAACGATGCGGTGATGAATCGTTTCAGTTCCGGTGAAGCTAGGGTTTTGACCGCTCACTGTCAAGAGTTCTTTCGCGATAATGCCATTTCTGGATTGATACTTGTATGCCTGCTGCCTGCGGCATTGACGCCCTCCTGGGCCGGGTCTATCTTCGCTCGCAAGGAGGAGTTGAAACCTTTCACGCGATGGGCCGAATGGGCCTGCCCCGGCGCCGATCGTTGCGCTGTCCGGCTGACGCGGCTCAGGCTCGCCGGAGATGTGGACGAAAGGTCAGGTGTTCGCACTTCGCGGACCTGACAGGTCCGCGATCCGCTCCTCCATCTCAAGGAGAACGCATGCGCCTGCGCGCCCGCTGGGCACCAGCCGCTCTACTGCTGATCGCCCCCCTGATCGGCACCACCACGGCCACGGCGGACACCGGCGAGGCTCTCGTGCCGGTGCAGAAGTCGGCCCGGGCCGTCCCCGGTCAGTACATCGTCACCGTCTCACCCGAGCAGAAGCCGGCCGCCATGGCCGAGCAGATCGGGGTCAGCACCCTCTTCACGTACAGCAAGGTCCTGCACGGGTTCGCGGCGTCCCTGACGCCCGCGCAGCTCGAGAAGGTGCGCGGCGCGACGGGCGTCCAGGCGGTCGAGGAGAACAGCGAGGCCTCCGTCTCGCCGCCCGCCTCCGAGGCGGCCGGGAAGCGGGCCGTCGCCGGGAGCTGGGGCCAGGACCGCGTCGATCAGCGGAACCTCCCGCTGGACGGCACGTACGACGTGGCCGGCACGGGTCAGGGTGTGACCGCGTACATCCTCGACACCGGCATCGAGTCCGCCCACGGCGAGTTCGGCGGCCGGGTGGGTGCCGGGTACGACGCGATCGGTGACGGCCGCAACGGCGAGGACTGCAACGGCCACGGCACGCACGTGGCCGGGACCGTGGCCGGTACGACGTACGGGGTCGTGCCCGCGGCCTCCCTCGTGCCGGTGCGGGTGCTCAACTGCGAAGGATCGGGCACCTGGGCCGGGATCATCGCCGGGCTCGACTGGATCGCCCAGAACGCCGAGCAGCCGGCCGTCGTGAACGCCTCCCTCGGCGGACCCGCGTCGTCGGCCGTCGACGACGCGTTCGACGCGCTAGCGGCGGAGGGCACCCTGCCGGTGGTCGCGGCGGGCAACGAGAACCAGGACGCCTGTGACGTCTCCCCGGCACGTGCCGACGGCGTGCTCGCCGTGGGAGCGAGCGACGACCAGGACCGGCAGGCGACCTTCAGTAACTGGGGTACCTGTGTATGGCTGTACGCCCCGGGCGTGGACATCGTGTCCGCGAAGCTCGGCGGCGGCTCCACGACCCTGAGCGGAACGTCCATGGCCAGCCCGCACGTCGCCGGTGCCGCCGCGCTCTACAAGGAGCAGCACCCCGACGCGGCGCCGCAGGAGGTCTCCGACTGGCTCGCCGCGGAGGCGACCCCTGACGTCCTGACCGGCCTCGGTGCCGGCTCGCCCGACCGGCTCCTCTACGTCGGCGGTCTCTGACCCCCGGCCGGCTCCACCGAGCGGGGTCCGCGTCCTGCGGGCCCCGCTTTTCCCTGTGCCGTGGAACAGGCACTTTCGGGCAGCTTGCAGTTTTACGCAAAAAGCTTACGCCGATGGGAGTGCGTCAGGAGGCAGGTGGCCCACGAGGTCGCCCTCTTGAATTGCCCCTCAGCGAACGGCCCTTGCGCGTCTCCCCGTATCGCCCCACCGTGCTCCGGTTTCTGCCGCAACCGTGGACGCTCTCGCATTTCTCTGCAACTCTCTGACCGCCAAGCGCAAAACTCAGCTCGGCGCGTGCAGAAACAGGTGCCGCAGAGCTGTGCCGACAGAGCCGCACTCCTCGGCGTGTCCCGCGCCGAGGCTGGAGATCGGGGACTTATGAGAGCCCAACGCTGGAGGTGGCGGACGCTTTCCGCCATGATCGCCACCAGTCTTCTGATGATCGGATGGCCGTCGCTCACCGCCGCGGCGGCCGACGGCCCCAACATCGCCGCGGGCCGCACCGCGGCGGCGAGCAGTGCCGGCGGCGAGTACGCCGCCAGGAACGTGACGGACGGCAACCAGGCGACGTACTGGGAAGGATCGGGCGGCGCACTGCCGCAGTGGGTGCAGACCGACCTCGGCTCGGCCGCCAGGGTCGACGAGGTGACCCTCAAACTCCCCGCGGGCTGGGAGAGCAGACAGCAGACCCTCTCGCTCCAGGGAAGCGCCGACGGCACCAGCTTCTCGACGCTGAAGAGCTCGGCGGCGTACACCTTCGGTCCCGGCACCTCCAACGCCGTGAAGATATCCTTCCCCGCCACCCAGACCCGGTTCGTGCGCGTGAACGTCACGGCCAACACCGGGTGGCAGAACGCGCAGCTCTCCGAGATGGAGGTCCGGGCCGCGGGGGAGTCCTCGGCGAACCTCGCCGCGGGCAGGACGCTCAGGGCGAGCAGCCACACCGAGACGTATGTGGCCTCCAACGGCAACGACGGCAACCGGGCCAGCTACTGGGAGAGCCGGAACAACGAGCTCCCGCAGTGGATCCAGGCCGACCTCGGGTCCTCGGTCCGGGTCGACCGGGTCGTGCTCCGGCTGCCCGACGGCTGGGAGCAGCGCTCCCAGACCCTGAAGATCCAGGGCAGCACCGACGGCACGGAGTTCGGCGACCTGACCGCGTCCAAGGCCTACACCTTCGACGCCGCGGGCGGGCAGTCGGCGACGATCTCCTTCGACGCGACCACGACCCGCTACGTGCGGGTGCTCGTCACCGCCAACTCCGTCCAGCCGGCCGCCCAGCTCTCCGAACTGGAGGTCTACGGCCCGGCCACCGGTGACACGCAGGCGCCCACCGCGCCCTCCGGCCTGGCCTTCACGGAGCCGTCGACCGGGCAGATCAAGCTGACCTGGACGGCCTCCTCGGACAACACCGGCGTCACGGGCTATGACGTCTACGCCGACAACACGCTGCTGACCGGAGTGGCGGGCGGCGTCACCACCTTCACCGACACCCGCCCGGCGGGCCAGACCGTCTCCTACTACGTCCGGGCCAGGGACGCGGCGGGTAACCAGTCGGGCAACAGCAACACCGTCACCCGCACCGGCGACTCCGGTGACACGCAGGCGCCCACCGCGCCGTCCGGCCTGGCCTTCACGGAGCCGTCGGCCGGGCAGATCAGGCTGACCTGGACGGCCTCCTCGGACAACAAGGGCGTCACGCGCTACGACGTCTACGCCGACAACGTGCTCCGTGAGAGCGTGGCCGGCGACGTCACCACGTACACCGACACCCAGTCCGCCGCCACGACCGTCAGCTACGTCGTGCGGGCCAAGGACGCCGCGGGCAACGTCTCCGCCGCCAGCAACACCGTGACGCGCAACGGATCCACGAGCGCCGCGTCCAACCTCGCCGTCTCCAAGCCGATCACCGCGTCCTCGGTGATCCACACGTTCGTCGCGGCCAACGCCAACGACAACTCCCTCAGCACGTACTGGGAGGGCGCGGGCGGCAGCTACCCCAACACGCTGACGGTCAAGCTGGGTGCCAACGCCGACACGGAGAGCGTCGTCGTCAAGCTCAACCCCGACAGCAGCTGGGGAGCGCGCACCCAGAACATCCAGGTACTGGGACGGGAGCAGGACGCCACCTCGTTCACGAGCCTGGCCGCCGCCAAGGACTACGCGTTCAGCCCGGCGACGGGCAACACGGTGACGATCCCGGTCACCGCCCGGGTGGCCGACGTCCAGCTGAAGTTCACCTCCAACACCGGATCCGGCGCAGGTCAGGTCGCCGAGTTCCAGGTGCTGGGTGCTCCGGCCCCCAACCCGGACCTCCAGGTCACGGCGGTCGCCGCCTCGCCCTCGGCCCCGGTGGAATCGGACCCCGTCACCCTGTCGGCCACCGTCCGCAACTCCGGTGCGGTCTCCTCTCCCGCCGGGAAGCTGGACTTCGAGCTCGGCGGATCCAAGGCCGCCACCGCCTCGGTGGGCGCTCTTGCCGCCGGCGCCTCCGCCCAGGTCACCGCGTCCATAGGGGCCCGCGACGCAGGCAGCTACACGCTCGGGGCGGTCGTCGACCCGGCCGGCGAGATCATCGAGCAGAACGAGACGAACAACCGCCTCACCAGCGGCACCCCACTGGTCGTGAAGCCGGTGTCCAGCTCCGACCTCGTGGCGAGCGCGGTCACGACCTCCCCGTCGGGTCCCTCGGCCGGTGACACGGTCACCTTCTCCGTCGCCGTGAAGAACCAGGGCTCCGTGGCGTCCGCGAGCGGCAGCCACGGGATCACCCTCAGCCTGACCGACTCCAAGGGGGCGACGGTCAAGACCCTCACCGGTGCGCACAACGGCGCCGTCGCCGCGGGTTCCACGACGGCACCGGTCTCCCTGGGCACCTGGACGGCCGCCAACGGCTCGTACACGGTGAAGGTGGTGCTCGCCGACGACGCCAACGAGCTGCCGGTGAAGCGCGCGAACAACACCAGCACCGAATCGCTCTTCGTCGGACGCGGCGCCAACATGCCGTACGACATGTACGAGGCGGAGGACGGTGTCACCGGCGGCGGGGCCAAGGTCGTCGGCCCCAACAGGACCGTCGGCGACATCGCGGGCGAGGCGTCGGGCCGCAAGGCCGTGACGCTCGACAGCACCGGGAACTACGTCGAGTTCACGACGCGGGCGACCACCAACACCCTGGTCACCCGGTTCTCCATCCCGGACTCCGCGGGCGGCGGCGGCATCGAGTCGAAGCTGAACGTCTACGTGGACGGCACCTTCCTCAAGGCGATCGACCTCACCTCGAAGTACGCCTGGCTGTACGGGAACGAGACCGGGCCGGGCAACGCCCCCGGCTCGGGCGCGCCCCGGCACATCTACGACGAGGCGAACGTCATGCTGGGGAAGACCGTCCCGGCGGGCAGCAGGATCCGGCTGCAGAAGGACGCGGCCAACACCAGCACGTACGCGATCGACTTCGTCAGCCTGGAGCAGGTCACGCAGAAGGCGAACCCTGATCCCGCCCGGTACGCCGTGCCCGCAGGCCTCACCCACCAGGACGTGCAGAACGCCCTGGACAAGGTCCGGATGGACACCACCGGAACCCTGGTGGGCGTCTACCTCCCGGCCGGTGACTACTCCACATCGAG
Organism: Streptomyces sp. NPDC088746; assembly: GCF_044751065.1. Taxonomy (NCBI): domain Bacteria; kingdom Bacillati; phylum Actinomycetota; class Actinomycetes; order Kitasatosporales; family Streptomycetaceae; genus Streptomyces; species Streptomyces sp. NPDC088746. Next base: position 326,127 of record NZ_JBIVLA010000003.1, on the reverse strand, counting down.
CAAGTTCCAGGTCTACGGCAAGGCCGTGAAGGTGGCCGGAGCCGGGCCCTGGTTCACCCGGTTCCACGCCCCGTCCGCGCAGGACAACACCGACATCGGATTCCGTGCGGAGGCGAGTGCGAAGGGTTCGTCGTTCTCCGACTTCGCGTACTTCGGCAACTACACGTCCCGGATCGACGGGCCGGGCAAGGTGTTCGACTTCTCCAACGTCTCGGACATCGTGATCGACAACATCTGGAACGAGCACATGGTGTGCCTCTACTGGGGGGCCAACACCGACGGCGTCACCATCAAGAACTCCCGGATCCGCAACATGTTCGCCGACGGCATCAACATGACCAACGGTTCCACGGACAACCACGTCACGAACAACGAGGCGCGGGCCACCGGTGACGACAGCTTCGCACTGTTCTCGGCGATCGACGCGGGCGGCGCGGACATGAAGAACAACGTGTACGAGAACCTGACGTCGATCCTCACGTGGCGGGCGGCGGGAGTGGCCGTGTACGGCGGCTACGACAACACCTTCCGCAACATCCACATCGCCGACACCCTGGTGTACTCCGGGATCACCGTGAGTTCGCTGGACTTCGGCTACCCGATGAACGGGTTCGGGACCGGCCCCACGGCGATCGAGAACGTCTCGGTCGTGCGGGCCGGCGGTCACTTCTGGGGGACGCAGACCTTCCCCGGGATCTGGCTGTTCTCGGCCTCCAAGGTCTTCCAGGGCATCCGGATCTCGAACGTGGACATCGTCGACCCGACCTACAGCGGGATCATGTTCCAGACGAACTACGTGGGAGGCCAGCCGCAGTTCCCCATCAAGGACACCGTGCTCAGCGACATCACGATCTCGGGCGCGCGCAAGAGCGGTGACGCGTTCGACGCGAAGTCCGGCTTCGGTCTGTGGGCCAACGAGCTGCCGGAGGCGGGGCAGGGACCTGCCGTCGGTGAGGTCACCTTCAACGGGCTGAAGTTCAGCGGCAACGCCCAGGACGTGAAGAACACCACCTCCACCTTCAAGATCAACATCAATCCGTAAGGAGGTCGAAGCGGCCGGCCGGGCGCTTCCCGGGTTCCGGAAACGGCCCCCGGGAGGCGACCCGCAGCCGCGTAACGTCTTGCGGTCATAAGTCCGTCTCTTGCGGTCCACCGCCCGCCGATCGCCGCTGGACGGCCCCTGGTGGGTCGTCGTGCCGGTGGTCGGCCGAGCGGCGTGCCGCGCCCTGCCCGTCCGGGGTGAGGCGTACAGGAGTGCTCCATCGAGGCGCCGGGATGTTGTTGCCCGGCGCCTCATCACATGCGGAGCGCTGTCAAACATTTACGAAAACTGCGCGAGATATTGCGCTCACTTGTTGCCGGTGGTTGAGTATGCCGCGCCCCGGCAGACAAGTCGGCCGAGGCCTTCCGTGCTCATGCCCGAAGGGGACCACTGATGAGAAATGCTGGGTTTCGCCGTACCCGCCGTGCCTCCGCGGCCGCCGTCGTCACCGCGCTCGCCCTGACCGCCCTTGCCTCCTGCGGCACGAGCAGCAGCGGCGACGGGAACGACGACTCCGGCAGCGGTTCCTCCGATCCGGCCGCGCCGCTCGACCCGAAGGCCAAGGTGACGCTGTCGATCGACTGCATGCCGCCGGCCGCGAAGGCCGCGGAACTGCGCGAGTGGAACGAGGACGTCAAGACGTTCAACAAGAAGTACCCGAACGTCAGGATCAACGGAAAGTCGACGCCCGGCCAGTGCCTGGAGCCGCCGCGCTTCACGGCCATGCTCAAGGGCAAGTCGCAGCCCGACGTGTTCTACGCGTACTTCACCGACCTCCAGCAGGTGCTGGACAACGACGGCGCCGAGGACATCTCCGCGTACGTCAACGACACGTCCGTCCCGGCGCTCAAGGACATCCAGCCCCAGGTGCTCGACGTCGCCCGCAAGGACGGCAAGCTCTACGCGCTGCCGACCAGCAACTACACCATGGGCCTCATGATCAACAGGAAGCTGTTCACGCAGGCCGGGCTGGACCCCGACACCCCGCCGGCGACCTGGGACGAGGTCCGCGCCGCGAGCAAGAAGATCGCGGCACTGGGCGACGGCATCGCCGGATTCGGCGAGTACAGCGCCGGCAACAACGGCGGCTGGCACTTCACCGCCACGCAGTACGGCCTGGGCGGCGACGTCGTGGACGCGAGCGGCAAGAAGGCCGCGTTCAACGACGACAAGGGCAAGCAGGTCCTCCAGCAGCTGCACGACATGCGCTGGGAGGACGACAGCATGGGCAAGACCCAGCTTCTGAAGTGGGGCGATCTGCAGAAGCAGATAGCCACCGACAAGCTCGGCATGTTCCTCGCCGCGCCCGACGACATCACGTACATGGTGCAGCAGCTCGGCGCGGAGTACGAGAACTTCGGCATGGGCCCGATCCCCGGCGCCGAGGGCACGCTCTTCGGCGGGAACAACTACATGATCAAGAAGGGCAGTTCGCCCGACAAGATCAAGGCCGCCGTCGCCTGGCTGAACTTCCAGAACCTCACCCCGAAGAAGGGGCAGTTCGACTGGGGCCGCAGGAAGGCCGACAACCTGCCCGTCGGACTTCCGCAGCCCAACTTCTTCCTCGGCGAGAGCAAGACGACGGACGACGCCGAACGTGTCGCCAACGCCACGATGCCCGTCGAGAACTTCAAGGCCTTCATGGACAAGCCCGTCCAGGGCAAGGCCGAGCCGCCGAAGGCCCAGGAGATCTACAAGATCCTCGACAACGCGATGTCCGCGGTCCTGACCAACAAGGACGCCGACATCGACAAGCTGCTGGACACCGCCGAGCAGCAGGTCAACCAGGTCCTGGCCAACCAGTGACGGACGTGCGGGGGCCGGGCCGGGCGGGCCCGGCCCCGCATCCGCACCGTCCGTCTGCGAGCGAATGCACCGGCACCGAGGAGAGACCATGTCGGCCCCCACCCTGTCCACCGGGAAGGCGAGCGCGCCGCCCCCCGGGCACCACCACCGAGGCCCCTCCGGGCCGGACTCCGCCCGCGAGGAGTTCCTGCGCGCCCTGCGCCGCAACATCTCGGCGCACGGCTTCCTGATCGGAGCCGTCCTCTGCTTCTCCTTCTTCTCCTGGTATCCGATGGTCAGGGAATTCCTCCTGGCCTTCCAGAAGACCGAGGACGGCACGACGACCTGGGCCGGCTGGTCCAACCTCACCTACGTCTTCAACGACCCCGCGTTCTGGCAGGCATGGCGCAACACCCTGCTCTTCACCGTGCTGGCGCTCCTGCTGGGCTTCGCGGTCCCGTTCGTCGTCGCCGTCGTGCTCAACGAATTCCGGCACGCGCAGGGCTATCTGCGCCTGCTGGTCTACCTGCCCGTCATGCTGCCGCCGGTCGCCTCGGTGCTGCTCTTCAAGTACTTCTACGACCCCGGCTACGGACTCTTCAACCGCATCCTGGAGTTCCTCCGTCTGCCCGCCCAGCAATGGCTCCAGGACCCCGACACCGCCATGCTCTCCGTCGTCATCGCGTCGACCTGGATGAACATGGGCGGGGCCACGCTGATCTACCTCGCCGCGCTCCAGGGCATCCCGGGCGAGCTCTACGAGGCGGCCGAGCTCGACGGTGCGGGGCTGCTCCGCAAGATCTGGCACGTCACCATCCCGCAGACCCGGCTCATCCTCTCGCTCCTGCTGCTCATGCAGATCATCGCGACGATGCAGGTGTTCACCGAACCGTTCCTGCTCACCAACGGCGCCGGGCCCGAGGGCTCCACCACGACCGTCGTCTACCTCATCTACCAGTACGCCTTCAACTTCAACAACTACGGCGGCGCGGCGGCCCTCGGCCTCCTCCTGCTCGTCGTCCTCGCGGGCTTCTCCGCGGTGTACGTACGCCTCAGCCGCAGCAGCGAAGACTAGGACGGGAGCACGACGATGGCATCGAACACGCTTGTCTCCCGGCGCGGACCTGGCGGTCCCGGCAGCCGTAAGGCCCGTCGCCGGGACGCCGACCAGGGCCGCCAGCGGACCCTGATCTCACCGGCCCAGCTCGGCCGGCCCCGGGGGAAGGCGGTCTACTGGATCGTCTTCGCCCTGGTCGCGGCGGCCTTCACCCTCGCGTTCCTCGGCCCCCTGTACTGGATGGTCACCGGCGGCCTCAAGACCACCCAGGAAGTCGTCCAGAGCCCGCCCACCGCCTTCCCCTCCTCGGTCCACACGGAGAACTACTCCCAGGCGTGGAACGTGATGGACCTGGCCCGGCTGCTCTTCAACACGCTCTACTACGCCTTCGGGGCACTCGCCTTCCAGCTGGTCCTCGACGTGGCCGCCGCCTACTCGCTCTCCAAGCTGCGTCCGGTCTTCGGCAAGGTCATCCTCGGCATGATGCTCGCCACCCTGATGATCCCGGCGACCGTCCTGGTCGTGCCGCAGTACCTCACGGTCCTCGACGTACCGATCTTCGAGCGCAACCTTCTCAACTCGCCCTGGGCGATCTGGCTGCCGTCGGTCACCAACGCCTTCAACATCTTCCTGCTGAAGCGGTTCTTCGACTCCATACCCGGCGAACTCCTCGACGCGGCAGCCATCGACGGCGCCTCGCCCCTGCGCACCCTGCGCTCCATCATCCTGCCGATCTCCCGGCCGATCCTCGGCGTCGTCTCCATCTTCGCGGTCGTCGGAGTCTGGAAGGACTTCCTCTGGCCCATGCTCACCCTGCCCGACCCGGGAAAGCAGACCCTCAACGTCGGCATCTACTCGCTGTCCAACGGCGTGCCGCAGAACGTCCTCATCGCCGCGCTCACCATCGCGTCCGTCCCGACGCTGCTCATCTTCCTGCTCTTCCAGCGCAACATCATGAGCGGCCTCACCGCGGGCGGCCTGAAGGGCTGACGACGCCCTCCGCACCACCGCCTCCCACCAGCACTCCGCCGCCGGCCCTCCCATCGCACGCCCCGCGTACGGGCCGGGGGCGGAGTACCTCCTGCCCGAAAGGAACGCCACGTGGCAGCCAACCCTCCGACCGAGGCCACCGCACCGTGGTGGCGCGACGCCGCCATCTACCAGATCTACGTACGCAGCTTCGCCGACGGCGACGGAGACGGCACCGGCGATCTCGCGGGAGTACGGGCCAGGCTGCCCTACCTGGTCGAACTGGGCGTCGACGCGCTGTGGTTCACCCCCTGGTACCTCTCCCCGCTCGCCGACGGCGGCTACGACGTCGCCGACTACCGTGCCATCGACCCCGCCTTCGGCCATCTCGCCGAGGCGGAGAAGCTGATCGCCGAGGCCCGTGAGCTGGGCATCCGCACCATCATCGACATCGTCCCCAACCACGTCTCCGACCGGCACAGCTGGTTCCGGGCGGCACTGGCCGCCGCCCCCGGCAGCCCCGAGCGCGAGCTCTTCCACTTCCGGGAGGGGCGCGGCGCCCAGGGAGAGATCCCGCCCAACGACTGGGTCTCGGAGTTCGGCGGCACCCCCTGGACCAGGGTCGGCGACGGCCAGTGGTACCTGCACCTGTTCGCCCCGGGCCAGCCGGACCTCAACTGGGCGCACCCCGCGGTCCGACAGGAGCACGAGGACGTCCTGCGCTTCTGGTTCGACCGGGGCGTCGCCGGTGTGCGCATCGACTCGGCGGCCCTCCTCGCCAAGGACCCCGCCCTTCCCGACTTCGTCAAGGACACCGACCCCCACCCGTACGTCGACCGCGACGAACTCCACGACATCTACCGCTCATGGCGTGCCATCGCCGACGGGTACGACGGCATCTTCGTCGGCGAGGTCTGGCTCCCCGACTCCGAGCGCTTCGCCCGCTATCTGCGGCCCGACGAGCTGCACACCGCGTTCAACTTCAACTTCCTGGCCTGCCCCTGGGACGCCGGGCTGCTGCGCTCCGCGATCGACGACACGCTCGCCGAGCACGCCCCGGTGGGAGCTCCCGCCACCTGGGTGCTGTGCAACCACGACGTGACCCGCACGGTCACCCGCTACGGACGCGAGGCCACCGGCTTCGACTTCGCGGCGAAGGTCTTCGGCACCCCCACCGACCTGGAGCTCGGCACCCGCAGGGCACGCGCGGCCGCCCTCCTCTCCCTGGCGCTGCCGGGGGCCGTCTACCTCTACCAGGGCGAGGAGCTCGGACTGCCCGAGGCCGACATCCCGCGCGAGCGGATCCAGGACCCGATGCACCTGCGTTCCGGCGGCGTCGACCCGGGACGGGACGGCTGCCGCGTGCCCCTGCCGTGGTCCTCCGAGGAGCCGTACGCGGGCTTCGGGTCCGCGGCCGAACCCTGGCTGCCGCAGCCGGCGGGCTGGTCCTCGTACGCCGCCGAAGGGCAGAGCGAGGACCCCGGCTCCATGCTCACCCTCTACCGGGAGGCGCTGCGGCTGCGCCGCGCCGAACCGGGCTTCGCCGCCACCCCCGACGAGACGGCCGGCGGAAGACTGAACTGGCTGCCCTCGTCACCGGGCGTCCTCGCGTTCATGCGGACCCACGGCCTGATCTGCGTCGTCAACCTATCGGGGAGCCCCGTGCCCCTGCCCGACCACGACGAGATGCTGCTGACCAGCGGCCCTCCGGACCCCTCCGGCCTGCTGCCGGACGATACGGCGGCCTGGCTGCGCAGGACGCGATAGCGGAGGAGCGGGCGCTGCGGCACAGTGGTCGTATGGATGATCTCAACGCTCTCGCCGACGAGCACCTGGCCGCAGCCCGCGCCAACGCGCACGGGCGCAGCGCACATCTGCTGCTGCGCCAGGAACCTCTGCGGCAGACGGTGATCGCGCTCACCGAGGGGTCCGCCCTCGACGAGCACAACGCGCCTCCCGCCGCGTCGCTCCAGGTGCTGCGCGGCGCGGTCCGGCTCACCGCGGGATCCGGGGACGTGGACCTCGCGGCGGGCCGGCTGCACCCCGTCCCCCAGGAGCGGCACGGACTGCTGGCCCTGGAGGACGCGGTGGTGCTGCTCACCGCCGTCAACGACTGAGCCGCGCCCGGAGTACATCCCCGGGACCGAGGCATGAGAGAAAGGGAGCAGCCGGGCCGCCGTGAGACGGCCCGGCCATCCGCCTTTCCCACGTCCCCCGGAGTAACCGCGTGCCCAGCAGGACCGACGGCCCAGTCGCGGAACGAACCGCACCCCCGGCAGGGCGCACCGCGCGGAGGCACTGGCGCACCGCTCTGCGCCGGACCCCCGTATCGCTGTGGAACGACGACCTCTCCGACTGGGCGGCCGCCCTCACCTACTACGCCATCCTGGCGCTGCTCCCGGCCCTCCTCGTCACCGTCTCCGTCATCGGCCTGGCCAATCCCGGCGCCACCAACGCCCTGATCGCCGACATCACGGCCTTCGCGCCGGCCGAGTCCGGAGCGGCTCTGCGCCGGCCCCTGGAGGCGGCCACCCAGGAACGCACCGCCGTCTGGCTGCTCGTCGCCACCGGCAGCGTGAGCGCCGTGTGGTCCGCGTCCAGCTATCTGGCGGTCTTCCGCAGGGCGATGCACGCCATGCACCGGGTGAAGGACACCAGGCCGCCGCTGCGCCAGGCGCACATCATCGTGCTCTCGGCCATCGGGCTGCTCGTCCTGCTGATGGCCAGCGCCTTTGCCCTCGTGCTCACCGGGCCCCTGGCGCGCTGGCTCGGCCGCCGGGCGGGCCTGGCACAGGCCGGCGAGACGCTGTGGGCGGGGCTGAAGTGGCCCGTCCTGCTCTGTCTGGTCGCCTGCCTCATCCTGGTCCTCTTCAGTACCGGACCGCGCTCCGCCCGGAGTGTGCGGCTGGCGCTGCCCGGCGGGGTGCTCGCGGCCCTGCTGTGGCTGATCGCCTCTGCCGGCTTCGCGCTGTACGCGACCCACATCACCAGCTACAGCCGGCTGTACGGCTCGCTGGCGGGCCTGGTGGTCTTCCTGATCTGGATCTGGTTCACCAACCTGGCCCTCCTGACCGGCGCACAGTTCAACGTCGAACTCGCCCGCACGGACGGCCAGGAGCGTGAGGTGCCCTGATGCGCCGCCGGGCCTTGTGGGAGCGCTCCCAGAGGTGAAGGATGGGGCGATGACCGCGATCCCGTACGTACGCCCCTGTCGTCCCGCCGACCGGGAGGCCCTGGCCGACATCTGTGTCCGCACGGCCGACAACGGCGGGGACAGCACGCACCTCCACCCGGATCCGGGGCTGATGCCCGCACTGTTTGCCGAGCCCTACGCCCACCTGGAACCGGAGCTGACCTTCGTCCTGGACGACGGCTCCGGGCGCGCGGTCGGGTACGTCCTGGGGACGGCGGACACACGGTGGTTCGCCGATGCCTTCCGGCAGGTCTGGCTCCCCCTGGTGACGGAGCGCTTCCCCGAGCCGGAGGGCGAGCCCGAGACGCTCACCGACGCGATGACGGCCCTCCTGTACCGCCCGGAGCGCATGATCCTCCCGGAGCTGGCCGAACACCCCGCGCACCTGCACATCGACCTGCTGCCGCCCTGGCAGCGCAAGGGGTACGGCAGGGAGCTGATGGGCGCCTTCCTGGGAGCGCTGCACAGCAAGGGGGTCCTGGCCGTCCATCTGTCCATGCTCACGGCGAACACCCCTGCCAGGGCGTTCTACGACCGGCTCGGATTCCACGTGATCGACGTACCCGACCCCGGGCCGCTCACCTATCTGGGGCGCACCACGGAGGGTGTGGATCCGACGGGCTGGGCAGGTAGTGGGGGGCGAGCCCGGGAGAGGGCCCGGGCCGCCGGTTCGGAAGGGTGAGTCGTATGACGCAGCAGAGCGCGTGGAGTTTCGCGGACGACCGGGGCCGGCTGGTGGTGGCGGACAAACGGCCGTCCCGGGTGCTCGCGTACGTCCAGGCGGGAGCGACGCTGTGGGACCACGGGATACGCCCGGAGGGGATCTTCGGCTCCGGTCACGACGGGACGGAGCCCGACCGGGCGAAGACCGGCACGCTCCCGCTGGACTCCGTGGACTACCGGGGCGCGGGTGACGACCTGGACGTCGACACGCTGTTACGCGGCAGGCCCGACCTGGTCGTCGCCGTCAGCTACGGTCACGGCCAGCTCTACGGACTGGACGCGGACACCGCCAAGCACCTGGAGGAGCGCGTCCCGGTCGTCGTGATCGACGTGGGGCAGGCGCGCACCCTGGAGCGGGTCGCCGAGCGGTTCGCCGAACTCGCGCGCTCGCTCGGAGGTGCCTCCGGCCCCGACGCCGCGGACGAACTGCACGCCGCCCGCGAGCGGTTGCGCGCGGCCGCCCGTAACCCCGCCGGCCCCAGGGTGGTGGCTCTCTCGCCCGCGGGTCCGGAGCAGGCGTACGTCGCCCGCCCCCAGATGTGGCCCGAACTGCGGGTGCTGTCCGAGCTCGGGGTCGGCCTGGTGTCCCCGCCGGCGGGAGCCGGGGTCAACTGGGCCACCGTCGACTGGGCGGAGGCCGCGGCCCTGGAGCCCGCCGTCGTCCTGACGGACATCCGGTCCAACGCGGTACCGCTCGACGAGATCACCGCCCCCGCCTGGGAAGCCGCCGGGCGCGGCGCGCGGACCGTGCCGTGGAACCCCGAACCGCTGTGCAGTCCACAGGCTCACGCGCGCTTCCTCGAACTCGTCGCGGAGGCGGTGGAGGGCGCGTCAGGAGACTGAGCGCGTTTTCCCAAAAAAACTCTGCAAAAACTATTTGGGAAAAGCCGGACGCGCCCTAGGCTGCCGCCATGGACAGCGACGCGACGCACCGTGTGCTCGATCCCGAGCGGGACCCGGCGGCCCTCAAGGCCCTCACCCACCCCCTGCGGCTGAGGCTGCTGGGCCTCCTGCGGCTGCACGGTCCCGCCACCGCGAGCGAGCTGGCGGTCAGCACGGGGGAGTCGTCCGCCTCGACCAGCTACCACCTGCGGGTGCTCGCCAAGTACGCCTTCGTCGCGGAGGCGGAGCACCGCGACGGCCGTGAGCGCCGCTGGCGGGCCGTGCACTCCGTCACCTCGGCGGACAACGCGGCCATGCTGGCGACGCCCGCGGGCCGGGCGATGCTGGTGCTGGGACGGCGCCGCCAGCTCGAGCACCTGCAGCAGTCCATCGAGCGGCACGAGGCGGACATCGACGCGGGCCGCCTCGGCGAGGAATGGCACGACCCCTCGGGGATCGACGACCTGATGCCGCGACTGACGCCGGAGTCCCTGCGCGAACTCCGCGACGCGATGGGGGAGAAGCTCGCCGAGCTGACCGCACGCGACGAGCACGACCCCCGCGCGCGGCAGGTCGTGCTGCTCACCGCCGGACTCCCGCTGGCTCCGGACGGGCCGGCCGCACCCGCCGCCGACGCCGCGTCCGACGGCGGTGCCGCGTCCGACGGCGGTGCCGCGCCCGACGGCGGTGCCGCGTCCGACGGCGGTGCCGCACCCGCCGCCGACGCCGCGCCCGACGGCGGAAGAGCCCGGTGACCTCGCCGCCCGGGGGCGGGAAGGCCCCTGCCGCCCTACCCGACGAACGCACGGCGCGCCGGAGGTTCGTCGCCGTGTCCTTCCTCTTCTGGCTCCCCGCAGGCCTCGTCATGGCGCCGATGGTGCTGCTCTTCACCGAGCGCGGTCTGGCACTCACCGCCGTCGCCGCCGCATTCGCCGCACACTCCTTGACCGCCGCCGCTCTGGAGCTCCCCACGGGCGGCCTCTCCGACGTCATCGGCCGCCGCGCCGTCCTGGCCGGCGCGGGTCTGCTCAACGCCTGCGCCCTCACCCTCATGGGCCTCGGAACCACACCCTGGGTGATCGCCCTCGGCACGGCCCTCATGGGCGCGGGCCGCGCCCTGTCCAGCGGGCCCGCCGAAGCCTGGTACGTCGACACCGTTCACGCCCGTTCCGGCCCCGACGCCGATCTCCGTACGGGGCTGGCGCGCGGCAGCGCCGCCTCGTCCGGCGCCGTCGCGCTCGGCGTCCTCCTCGGAGGGGCGCTGCCCTGGCTGCTCGGCCTCGGCCCGGACCCGGGGGCCCGGCTGCGGGCGCTCACCTCGGACCTGGTCCTGCCGCTCTCCGTACCCGTGCTCCTCGGTGTGGCCGTCGACATCGTCTTCGTCGGCTACGTCCTGACCGCCCTCACGGAGCCGCCCCGCCCCACGGCCACCCTGCGCGGCGTCCTGCGGGGCGTTCCCGGTGCCGTCGCCGCGGGGCTCAGGCTCGGCGCCGGGGACGCGCTGGTCCGGCGCATCCTGATGACCACGGGCGCCGTGGGGACGGCTCTGGCCGCCCTCGAACTGCTCACCCCGGGCCGCGCCGCCGCGTCGACCGGGGCCCCGGAGTCCGGCGCGGTCCTCTTCGCCGGCCTGGCCGCCGCCGGATTCGCGTGCTCGGCGCTCGGAAGCCAGCTGGCGCCGCTCGTCGCCCGGCTCGCGGGAGACGCGGAACGCGCGGTCCTGGCGAGCCTCGGTGCGAGCGTGGCCGGTCTGCTGGCGCTCGGCGCCACCGTGTCCGCCACCGGGGCGCCCGCGCTGACCATGGCCGTCGTCGGCTACGGACTGGTCTATCTGGGCCTGGGCGCCGCGGGGCCCACCGAGAACGACCTCCTGCACCGCCGCGTCGACACCTCCGGCCGGGCGACGGCCCTCTCCGTGCAGTCGCTGGCCCAGCAACTCGTGGGGGCGGCCGCCGGCCTGGTCATCGGCGCACTGCCCGCGGGGCCGCTGCCCTGGCTGCTCGGTGCCGTGGTGCTGCTGGCCGGAGCCCTGCTGTGGACCCGGCGCACCGCCTCCGCTCCGAAGGCCGCCCCCGCCCCCGAGCGGCACGGGGGCTGATCCGCTGCTCCGTACGGACGTCCCGGATCGCGCCCGCCGCCGCCCTTCGGGACGCTGGCCCGAAGCCGGGACGCGAGATCCCCGTACCTCCAGGAGCAGAGATGCAGCAGGACAAGCACCCGTCGTACCGTCCCGTGGTCTTCCGTGACCGTTCCGCCGGGTACGCCTTTCTCACCCGGTCCACCGCGTCGAGCGAGCAGACGATCGACTGGGACGACGGCAACAGCTACCCGGTCATCGACGTGGAGATCTCCGCCGAGAGCCACCCGTTCTTCACCGGTAAGGCGAGGGTGGTCGACACCGAGGGACAGGTCGCCAAGTTCGAGCGGCGCTACGGCGACGAGGGGCGTGACGACGCCTCCTGAGCCCCGGGTCACCACGGTTCCCCGCGCCCGGGCAGAATCGGCGGCGGTTCGCCCCCTCACCACGACCGCCCGCGTTCTCCAGGAGACCCGCCCCCATGCCCGACAGCCCCGACCTGCTGGTCATCGGCGAATGCGTCGCCGACATCGTCCGGCTGCCGGGCGCGCCCGACCGGACCCACCCCGGCGGCAGCCCCGCGAACGTCGCGTACGGTCTGGCCAGGCTGGGCCGGGGCACCACCCTGATCACCCAGCTGGGCCCGGACCCCGACGGGCGGCTGATCGAGGAGCACCTGGCTTCGGCCGGGGTACGGGTCCTCGACGACGGCAGCGGTGCGCCCACTCCCGCCGCCACGGTGGAGCTCGACGAGGCGGGCCGGGCCACGTACACCTTCGAGATCAGCTGGACGCTGGGCCCGGTCACGTGGTCCGGGGAGCCGCCCCGGCACGTGCACACCGGGTCCCTCGCCACCGCCCTGGACCCGGGCGCGGACACCGTCCTGGACCTCGTCGGGTCACTCCGCGCGGCGGCGACCGTCAGTTACGACCCCAACGTCCGGCCCGGACTGATGGGGGACCACGCCCGTGCGGTACACCGCGCCGAGCACTGGGTCGCGCTCAGCGACATCGTCAAGGCCAGCGACGAGGACCTGCGATGGCTGTACCCGGACGAGGCGCCGGAGACGGCCGCCGAGCGGTGGCTGCGCTCCGGGCCCGCGGTCGTCCTGCTCACCCGGGGCGCAGGAGGAGCGACGGCCTTCGTGCCCGGCGCGACCGTGAGCGCCGGCGCGCCACCCGTCAGGGTCGCGGACACGGTGGGCGCGGGCGACGCCTTCATGTCCGCCACGCTGCACGCCCTGGCCTCGCACGGACTGCTCGGAGGACAGGCCCGCGCACGGCTGCGCTCGCCGGACGCCGCCGTCCTGGGGGACGTCCTGCGTCACGCCGTGGCGGCGGCCGCCGTGACCGTCGGACGGGCCGGTGCCCTGCCTCCCGACGAGGAGGAGCTGGCAGCGGCTCTGACCAGCGTGCCGGTCCCGGAGCCGTAAGCGTCCAGGGGTGTCCTCGCCCGCACCACGGTCGTTGATTTCGTTATGACCGTGACCCTTACCGACACCGCCCCACCGTCCACCACCGAACTGCTGACCGGCGTCGTCCTCGGCCCGGAATACCGCCGCGAGCACGGATTCTGGCAGCGGCTGATCAGCACAGAACCGTTCCGCCGCCCCGCCGGTGGAACGCCCGAAGAGCGACTGGACCTCGCCTACGACCGGTTGCGGATCCTCAACCTCTCCCTCGACAGCGGAGCACGCCTCGCCGCCGACCCCCGCGCGCTGGCCGCCCTGCACGCCTGGCTCGGCCCGGTGGACCCCGCGCTGACCACCGTGGCGGGCATCCACTACAACCTCTTCCTCGGCAGCCTCCTCGACCACGGCTGCGCCGGCCGCCGCGACCTGTCGGACTATCTGTCGATGCGGCGCATCGGCACCTTCCTCTGTACGGAAGTGGCACACGGCAACAACGCCGCGGCCATGGAGACCACCGCCACCTACGACCGTGAGCGGGACGGCTTCGTCCTGCACACCCCGAACCCGGGTGCGCAGAAGTTCATGCCCAACACCAGCCCGGCGGGCGGAGCGAAGTCCGGCCTGGTCGCCGCCCGCCTGGTGGCCGACGGCTCCGACCACGGGGTACGGCTCTTCCTGGTGCCGCTCACCGACGACGCGCAGGCGCTGCCCGGTGTCCGGGTGCGGCGGCTCCCGGCCCGGATGGGCAGCCCGGTGGACCACTGCCTGACCTCGTTCGACCGGCTCTTCGTGGCACGGGACGCCCTGCTGGGGCCGGCCGAGGAGGGCGACGCGCCGGGGGAGTTCAGAACGGGACCGGGGGACAGGCGGCGGCGCTTCCTCACCTCGATCGGGCGGGTCACCCCCGGCCGGATCTCCATGAGCGCCTGCGCGGCGGGCTCGGCCCGCGCGACGTTGGCGGTCGCCGTACGCTACGGCGGCCACCGGATGATCTCCGGCTCCCGGGGCGCCCCACCGGTGCCGGTGAACGCCCACCGGACGCACCACGGTCCGCTCGCCTCGGCCATGGCCATGGTCTTCGCCATGAGTCTGCTGTACCGCAGGGCGCAGGAACGCTGGGAAGCCTGTACGGACGAGCGCGCCCGGACGGACGCGGTACGACTGGTCGATGTCGCCAAGGCGTGGATCACCTGGCGGGCCCGCGACGTCATCGTCGAGAGCCGTGAACGCTGCGGCGCGCAGGCGCTGCTGGAGAACAACGGCATGACCGAACTCGTCACGGGCGTGGAGGGGGCCATCACCGCGGAGGGCGACAACATCGCCCTGTACGCCAAGGCGGCGGCCGACATGCTCCTCGCCGCCGAGCCCGGCGGTGACGCCGCCCGGGACCGGGCCCCGCACCCCGGGGACCTCTCCGACCCGTACTTCCTGGGCCGGCTCCTCACCTCGGTCCAGGACATCTGGTTCGCCCGGGCCAGGACCCGCGCGCTGCGGGCGCCCGAAGCCGACACCCTCGGCCGGTGGAACGCGGCCTCCGGCCCCGCCCTGCGCGGGGTCGAGGCCTACGCGTACCGGCAGGCCGCCGAGGCCTACGCGGAGGCCCGCGCGACGCTGCCCGACGGGGCGGCCAGGGACCGGCTCGGGGAGCTGGAGCGGCTGTTCGCCCTAGAATGGGTGTCACGCAACAGCGGTGACCTGCTGGCCGCCGGCCTCCTGAGCGCCTCTCAGGTGGACGCCCTGCCGGAGGCCGTGGAGGAGCTCCTCACGGCCGTCGCCGCGCACGCCCCGGAGCTGGCCGACTCCTTCGCGCTGCCGGAGGCACTCCTCGCCGACTGGCCGATCGCCGGACCCGGCTACGCGGACGCGTACGACGACCCCGGGGGCCCGTGGAACACGCGCCCGGCGGGCGCCCGATGAGCGCCGGAAGCAAGGGGCGGGCTGCCTGTTGCCGCCTGGGCGAGCACCTGGAGATCCTGGGACTGCGCGCCGTCCTGCTCGCCTACTGGGGCACCACGTCCGTGCTCGCCCGCCGCGGCGGGAAGCCGCAGGACGACGGCGGCGAATCGGTTCGCCCCAAGGGCTGACCCGCCCGACGGCCGGCCGGTACGGAGGGGGAGAAGCCCCCGCCGTACCGGCGACGGCCCCCGAGGCCGCCGGCGCGCCGCGTGATAGCTTGCAGACGCCAGTCACACTCCACGTGGAGTCAGGGAATCCGGTGAGAATCCGGAGCTGACGCGCAGCGGTGAGGGGGACGGGCGGGGCCACAGCCACTGGGAAACCCTCGGGTGCACCGGGAAGGCGCCTCGTCCGGACGAACCCGAGTCCGAAGACCTGCTGGCAACCGCTTCCGCACCGGGAGCGGAACTCCGTACGGGCTCCGCGCATGAGCCCAGAGAATGCCGAGGACTCCGTGCCGCCCATAGCCAGCACCGCACGCCGAACAGCCCTGCTCATCGCGGGACTTGTCGTCCTTCTGACCGCCTGCGGGGGAGGCGGAAGCACCCCTGACGGCGCAGCACGGGACGCCGCCGGCGACGGCTTCCCCGTGACCCTGAAGAACTGCGGCCGTACGGTGAGAGTCGACTCGCCACCGCGTCACGCCGTCTCCCTCAACCAGGGATCGACGGAGATCCTGCTCTCCCTGGGCCTCGCCGACAGGCTGGCCGCCACCGCGACCTGGACGGACCCGGTGATGAAGGGCCTGGAGAAGGACGAATCCACGGTGAAGCGCCTCGCCGAGAACCAGCCCTCCTCCGAGAAGGTCCTCGCCGAGGAACCCGACTTCGTCAGCGCCTCGTTCGAGTCCACCCTCGGCAAGGGCGGGGTGGCGTCCCGCGACCAGTTCGAGGAGCTCGGCGTACCGACGTACCTCGCACCCTCCGACTGCGCGGGCAAGGACAACACCGGAAGCAGCGACGGCTCCCGCTCCGAGCCCCTGACCATGGACCGCGTCTACGGCGAAGTACGCGACCTGGCCAAGGTGTTCGGCGTCCCGCAACGGGGCGAGAAGCTGGTGAAGAGCCTCCGCGGCCGCGTCGACAGGGCGACCGCGGACATCGACGCGTCCGGCACCACGATGCTCTACTGGTTCGCCAACTCCGAGGCCCCGTACCTGGCCGGGTGCTGCGGCGCCCCCGGCATCATCACCGAGGAGCTCGGCGCGAAGAACGTCTTCGACGACACGCACGAGGAATGGCCCCAGATCAACTGGGAGACCGTCGCCGACCGGAACCCCGACGTACTGGTCATCGGGGACCTGACCCGGAAGTCGCAGACGGCCGAGAGCGCGGCGAAGAAGATCGAGTTCCTGGAGTCCAACCCCGCCACGAAGAACATGGACGCCGTCCGGCACAAACGGTACGTCCTGCTGAGCGGCCAGGCGATGAATCCGACCATCCGGACCGTGGAGGGCGTGGAGCGCGTCGCGGCCGGTCTGCGCTCGTTCGGGCTCGCGGGGTGACGGAGACCGAACGCGCCCCGGAGGTACGGGCGGAGCAGCCGCCCGCGGTCCGGACGGCCCCCGGAGCCCTGATCCTGCGCGACGGTGTCCTGTGGAGCGCCGGGGTCGCCCTGCTCCTCCTCTCCGTCGCGGTCGCCGTCACGATCGGACCCGCCCGTATCTCCGTCCCGGACGTCTGGTCCGCGGTGGCCTCGCACCTCGGCCTGGGAGACGGGCGGCTGACCCCGATCCGGGACGGCATCATCTGGAACCTGCGCATGCCCCGCACCCTGCTCGCCGCGGTGTGCGGGGCCGGACTCGCGGTGTGCGGCACCGTGATGCAGTCGCTGCTGCGCAACCCGCTCGCTGACCCCTTCGTCCTCGGCGTCTCCTCCGGGGCGTCCACCGGGGCGGTGGTGGTCGTCGTCCTGGGTGTCGGCGGCGGAGCCGTGTCGGTCTCCGGCGGTGCGTTCGCCGGGGCGCTGTGCTCGTTCGCCCTCGTCCTGCTGCTCAGCCACACCCTCGGCGGATCCACCGACCGGGTCGTCCTCTCCGGGGTCGCGGCCATGCAGCTCTTCTCCGCGCTCACGTCCTTCGTCGTGATGACCGCCGCCGACGCCGAGCAGACCCGGGGCGTGCTCTTCTGGCTGCTCGGCTCGCTGAGCGGGGTGGGCTGGAGCGATGTGTGGATGTGCTCGGCCGTGCTGGCCGTGACGCTGCTGATCTGCCTCGGCCACGCCCGTACGCTCGACGCCTTCGCCTTCGGCCAGGACGCCGCGGCCGCCCTCGGGGTGCACGTGGGGCGCACCCGGATCGTGCTGCTCTGCACCACCGCGCTCCTGACGGCGGCGCTGGTCAGTTCGGCGGGAGCCATCGGTTTCGTCGGCCTCGTCCTGCCGCACGCCGCCCGGGCGTTGACGGGTTCGGGGCACCGGCGGCTGCTGCCGGTGACCGCTCTCGCCGGAGCCGTGTTCCTGGTCTGGGTCGACACCCTGGCCAGGACCGTCCTCGACCCGCAGGAGGTCCCGGTCGGCGTGGTCACCTCACTCATCGGGGTGCCCGTCTTCGTCCTCATCCTCCACCGCACCCGGAGGAGCGCGTGAACCGGACAGCGGTCCCCGGTGACGGTTTGCGGGCCGACCGGGTCAGCAGGGAGGCCGGCGGGCGGATCGTCCTCGACGGAGTGAGCATCGCGCCGCCGCCCGGCACCACCGTCGGACTCCTGGGGCCCAACGGCTCCGGCAAGACCACGCTGCTGCGGGTGATGGCGGGCGTCATCGCCCCCGGCGCGGGCGTCGTCACCCTCGACGGCCGCACGCTCGCCGAGACCGGCAGGCGAGGCGTGGCCCGCCGCGTGGCCGTCGTCGACCAGCACGCGGTCACCCAGGTCGACCTGAGCGTGCTGGACGTCGTACGCCTCGGCCGCATCCCGCACCGGCGGGCCTGGTCCGCGCCCGGACCCGAGGACGATGCCGCCGTACGCGAGGCCCTGGCGCGCACCGGGCTCGCCGACCGTGCCGCACAGTCCTGGCACACCCTGTCGGGTGGTGAGCGGCAGCGGGTGCAGATCGCCCGCGCCCTCGCCCAGCAGCCGCGTGAACTCCTGCTGGACGAGCCCACCAACCACCTGGACATCCAGCACCAGCTGGAACTGCTCTCCCTGGTCGCCGCGCTGCCCGTCACCGCGGTGGTCGCGCTGCACGACCTCAATCTGGCCGCCATGTTCTGCGACCGGGTCACGGTCATGAAGGAAGGCCGGGTGGTCGCCGGCGGAACGCCCTCGGAGGTGATCACCGAGGAACTCATCGCCGACGTCTACCGGGTACGAGCGGTGGTCACGCCGGAAGGGCCCGACGGGCGCCCCTCCGTGCGTTTTCTGCCGGGAGAAGCCGTCCGCCGGCAACAGCGCGACGAGAGGGCGGGCCCGTGAACCACCCGGGTCCGCCCCTCGCTGCTGTCGCGCGGCCTTTCGCCGCTGTGTGAGGGGTCAGCGACGACGTCCCTGGCCGAACTCGCCGCCCATGTCCTTGCCGCTGCCCATGTCGTCCTTGCCGTCCGCGTAGTCGATCTTCTCCTTGCGGAGCTCGGCGGAGACTTCCTTCTGCTCGGTGACCTTGCTGGTTTCGAGACGGACCCGTTCCACGGGGACAGCCTCCTTGCGGACGGTGGCTCGTTCGGCGTGCAGGGTGACTTCGACGTCCTGTTCGCCGAGGTCGTTCGTGCCCTTCACACCTGTGACCTTCTCGCCCGGCTGCAGAGGCTCGCGCACCACGCGCACCTCCTCGTGGGACACCGGCACCGTCCGCGTGACGTTCTCGGTCACGACGTACTTGTGCAGGCGTGCCTTTCCGCTCTCGTACTCCTCCGTGCCGACCTGGAGCTGCTCCTCGGACCGGACCATCTCCTCACGGCCGCCGGCACCCGCGGCGGACCGCTCGGCTCCGGCTCCGGCGAGCGGGCGGGACGTGGAGGAGGTCTCCGTGTCGCGGTGCCTGCCCATGCCGGCGGTGGTGCCGGTGGCCTTCGCCTGGCCGCCGGAGGTCGTGCGGGCGGTGCCGGCCGCACCGGCTGCCCCGGCCGCACCCGCGGCACCCATGGTTCCCGTTCCGGTCCCGGTCGTCGTGCGCGCGTCGCCGCCCGCTCCGGCGCGTCCGGTGGCCTTCCTGGTCAACCCGTAGTGCCGGTAGAGCTCCTCCTCCTCCGAAACGGAGAGGTGCGCGTCCGCGTCCACCCGGGGGGCGTCCTTGACGCGGTCCTTCGGATGCGAGACGTGCAGGTCGGAGCCAACCCGGCGAGCTCCGGCAAGCGGAACGAAGCTCTCCTTCATGCCGAACATGCCGGTCTTGACCGTGATCCAGTCGGGCTTGCCGGTGTCGTCGTCGACGTACACCCGCCCGACTGTGCCGACCTTCTCTCCGTCGCTGTCGTAGACGGTCAGACCGTCGAGTTCTCCGGAATCCGTGAAACCGTCAGCGGCTCCCATGGCCGATTCCTCCTCGCCCGGGCGCGTCCTGCGGTATGGGTCCAGCAGGGGAGGCGCGTCCGGCTTCCATCGCGCCTCACCCGGTTGGACGGTGCAACTTCCCGGCCCGGTCGGCCAGCGGCCCAGGACACCGGGGAGGGGCGGTGGCCCCGTTCCACGCGGCTATCGGCCCCGCCACGGGCGTTACGCCATTCGAGTGAGCCCACTCTCCCGGGTGCACCGGCTGCGCGGTCCTGGCCCGCCCGTATGATCGACGCCGTTGCCGACGGTCGGCAGGCCTGTCACGGGGGTGCGTCATCGGATCCGCAGTCATCCGTCCGCCTCGGCAGCGGGGCGAGCTGCTGGCCCGGCAGGAGGACGGCCTCGGGCTGCACCATCTGGTCTGGCGGCTGGGGCCCGGGTGGCGGGTGTGCAGCAGCGCCGTGCTCGGCGGCGGGATCGGCCCGCGGGCCTGGATCCTGAACGCCCAGGTGCCCGGCGGGTACCCCCGGCTCGACCCCGACCGGCACCTCGCCGAGATCGCAGCGGCCGAGGCGCTCGACGGGCCGGGCGCGGGACTCATGACCGCCGCCGACGTCACCGCGCACACCGTCGCCGACGACGGCGGAGTGACCGCGACCGTCACCAGCGGCCTCGGCGTACGGGGATGGGCCGCGGCCCCGGCCGAGGGCACCGACGGCCCGAGGCCGCCGGGAACCGTCAACATCGTCGTCACCCTTCCCGTGGCACTCTCCGACGCCGCCCTGGTCAACGCGGTGGCCACTGCCACCGAGGCGAAGGTCCAGGCGCTCGTGGAGGCCGGACTCGACTGCTCCGGGACCCCGACCGACGCGGTGTGCGTCGCCGCGCCGGACCCGGGAGGGCGGCCCGGTGAGCCGTTCGCCGGACCGCGTTCGCGCTGGGGCGCGCGACTCGCCAGAGCCGTGCACCGCGCCGCCCTGGAGAGCGCCCTGCGGCAGTCTTGAGACCCACCGGTCCCGAGAACCAGCCCGCACCGACGAAGGGAACCTCCCCATGACCACCGCATCCCCCGCCGACGCCGCCCCCGGCACGCCGACCGTCGCGGTCCTCGGCACCGGGATCATGGGAGCCGGGATGGCCGGCAGCCTGCTCAGGCAGCAGCTACCCGTCAGGGTCTGGAACCGCACCCGGTCCAGGGCCGAACCGCTGGCCGTCCACGGCGCCACCGTGACGGACACGCCCGAGGAAGCGGTACGCGGAGCCGACGTCGTCCTCACCGCCCTGAACGACGGCCGGGCCGTGGCGGAGACCCTCACCGCCGCCACGCCCGGTCTGCGTCCGGGGCAGGTCTGGCTGCAGAGCGCCACCGTGGGCCTCGACGCCACGACCGACCTCGCCCACCGGGCCGCCGGGCTGGGGCTGGTCTATCTGGACGCCCCGGTCTCCGGCACGAAGCAGCCCGCGGAGCAGGGCACGCTCACCGTGTTCGTCTCGGGCCCCTCGACCGCCCGCGCCACCGCACTGCCCGTCCTGGAGGCCATCGGCCGGCGCACCGTGTGGGTCGGTGAGGAACCGGGGGCCGCCACGCGGCTCAAGCTCGTCGCCAACACCTGGGTGATCAACATGGTCAACAGCGTGGCGGAGTGCCTCAACCTCGCGGAGGGACTCGGGCTCGACCCGCAGCTCTTCCTGGACGCCATGAAGGGCGGCCCGCTGGACACGCCGTATCTCCAGAGCAAGTCCGCGGCGGTGCTCTCCGGCGAGCTCAGCCCGAGCTTCGCGCTCTCGACCGCGCTCAAGGACTCCCGGCTGATCCTCGACGCGGCCGAGGCCTCCGGAGTGACGCTCGACCTGGTCGCCGCCTCCGCCGAGCGGTTCACCCGGGCGGAGGCGGCCGGACACGGCGGCCAGGACATGATCGCCACGTACTACGCGGGCCGGTCCTGACGATCCCCGTCGGTCAGACCACGGTCACCGGGTGCCTCACCACCGCGTCGAAGAGATAGCCCTGCGTGTTGGGGGCCGTCGTCTCCGGCTGGGTGCGTCCCGTCCGGTCCGTGGCCCGCGCGAGCAGCGCTCCCGGGCCGGGCGCCGTCGGAACCCAGTCGGCGGTCCAGCGGACCCAGCTCCCGGCCCGGGGCTCGTCGCGCAGCCGTGCGCGGTGCCACCGGACGCCACCGTCGGTGCTGACCTCGACCGAGCGCACCGGTGCGCCGCCCGACCAGGACCGGCCCGTGAGCAGATGCCTGCGGTGCGCGGCGAACGTCGCGCCGGGCGCGACCTCGAACGCGCTCTTGAGCGTCTGCCGGGCCAGCGGCGCGCTGCCCCCGGGCGGGTACCCCGGGCCGAAGAGCCTGTACAGGCCCGTGTTCCACGGGCTCAGCAGCGGCTCCGCGCTCACCTCGATGTCGCCCACCCACTTGATGTTCGCTATGCCCACCCACGAGGGGACGATCAGCCGGACCGGTGCGCCGTGGTCGGGCGGCAGCGGCTCGCCGTTCATCTCGTACGCGAGGAGGACGTCGTCCAGGGCCTTCGCCACCGGGAGGGGCCTGCGTACCCGGCCCAGGTTCGTCCCGTCGCTGACGACCTCCGCGTCCAGGCCGCGCGGCAGCACGTCGACCGCGTTCCGGCCGATGCCCGCCCGGCGCAGCACATCGGCGAGCCGCGCCCCACGCCAGCGCGCCGTGCCGATCGCGCCCAGGGTCCATGCGGTGCCGCTGACCTGCTGTCCCTGCTGCGAGGTGAAGTAGCTCCTGCCGTTGCCCGCACACTCGACGAACGCGGTGCGGGAGACGGACGGCAGGGCGCGCAGGGCCTCGTACGAGAAGTCCACCGGACCGCCGGTCAGTCCGCTGCCCCAGACGGTCAGCTTCCAGTCCGCCGCGTCGATGACCGGGGTCGCGGTGTGGTTGCGGACGAAGAAGCGGTCGGCGGGGGTCAGCAGCCCGGTGTCACGCAGCGCCGCGAAGTTCGTCTCCGCATTGGTGCCGCGCACCGTGAACAGCTCGGGCGGCAAGGGTTTCACCACGCCCGCCGAGGACTGCGCCGCGTGCGCGGGGGACGCGGCGGCCGGGATCAGCGGGGCCGCGACCGAGGCCGCGGCGACCAGTTTCAGCAGGTCGCGGCGGTCGATCCCCGCGGATCTCGCACCGCCACGGGTCCATCGGCGGAGCCGGCTCCGGTCGTACGCGGCTTCGGACGGTACGGCACTCATGGGCGCTCCAGGGGAAGAGGTCAGGTCGGTCAGGGGCGGGAATCGGGATCGGGCCGCTTCAGCCGTCCGGGGGCAGCAACTCCCGTACGAGTGCGCCCACCTGGTCGGTCTCGACGAGGAACCCGTCGTGTCCGTGAGGTGATCCGAAGATCCGGAGCCGGCCCGCCCGGGGCAGTGCCCGCGCGACACCGCAACGGCCCGGCCCCACGTCGTGCGCGTTCATCGCCTCGGTGCCCCGCGTCGTGCGCCACGTCCGCCACGCTCCGGATGTCGAGGACGTCACCCCGCGGATTGCCGAGCGTCTCCGCGAACAGTGCCTCGGTGGCCGGCCGGATCGCCGCACGCAACGCCTCGATGTCGGCGGGGTCCTCCACGAACGGCACCCCGATGCCGAAGCGGGGGAGCGTGTGCCGGAACACGTTGTACGTACCGCCGTAGAGGGAGGCGGAGGAGACGATGTGGTCGCCGGCGCCCGCCGGTGTCAGGAGCGCGGGCGTCTCGGCCGCCTGGCCCGAGGCGAGCGCGACGGCGGCGATCCGGCCCCGGTCGTCGGATCGGGGACCGCGCCGGAGTGGATCTGCTTCGTCTCGGAGGACCAGGCGGCACCGGCTTCCTGCCGGTCGTGATCCTCGGAGGTGTGTCCCGCGGTGACGGAGTCGACGGGCTGGCTCATGTCATACCTCGCACGGTCGGTCGGGATGTCCGCGCGAGCACGGTGGCGACGCGGCGGCGTACAGGGACCGTAGAGGCCGCCCGCGCCGGGACGGAAGCCGGTCGTGCAGGTGGCCACGAAGCTGCAACGCCGCCGCAACAGACACGCCGGGCCGGCCCCGTCACGGACGGGGCCGGACCGGCGTCGGCCGTGGGTCAGTCCTGTGTGAACATCCCGTTGCGCAGCTTGCCGAGCATGCGGCTGAGCAGCCGGGAGACATGCATCTGCGAGATGCCGAGCTCCTCGCCGATCTGAGCCTGTGTCATCTCCTGGCCGAACCGCATGTCGATGATGCGGCGCTCACGCGCGTCGAGATCGCCCAGCAGCGGGGCGAGCGTCTGGAGATTCTCCACCGTCTCCATCGCGGGGTCGGGCTCGCCCAGGACATCCGCCATGGTGCGCCCGCCCGACGCGCGGCCCACCGGTTCCGCGGCGTCGGCCGGCAGGTCGATCGACCCCGCCGTGTAGCCGTTGGCCGCGACGAGACCCTCGGTGACCTCCTCCTCGTCGAGGCCGAGGTACTCGGCGAGCTCCCCCACCGTGGGATCACGGTCGAGGCCCGTCGCGAGCGTCTCCTTCGCCTTCGCGAGCTCCACCCGCAACTCCTGCAGCCGCCGCGGCACATGCACGGACCAGGTGGTGTCCCGGAAGAAGCGCTTGATCTCACCGACGATGTAGGGCACGGCGAACGAGGTGAACTCGACCTCGCGGGAGAGGTCGAAGCGGTCGATCGCCTTGATCAGGCCGATGGTGCCGACCTGGACGATGTCCTCCATGTCGCCGCTGCCCCGGTTACGGAAGCGTCCGGCTGCGAACCGTACGAGGGAGAGGTTCATCTCGATGAGCGTGTTCCGGGCGTACTGGTACTCGGCGGTGCCCTCGTCCATCTCCCGGACGGCGTCGAAGAAGAGCTTCGACAGCTTCCGCGCGTCCCGGGGGGCGACCTTTCCTGCGTTCTCGATCCAGGGGAGCCCGTCCGGGGCACCTGCCTGTTCCGCGGCGGCGGTCTGTGCAGTGTGCAGGGTCATCCCGTCACGCTCCTCAGATTGCGGGCCCTGAGGTGTATGCGCCTGCCCTGTGGTCCGCAACTCATGCGGACCGAAGTCGATTTGAGCCAGAGCCATGCCTGGATTGGCCGAGAACGGCCGTGATCGTCCTCCGGGTCACGACGGCCGAGCTCCGTGCTCCGCGGGAGCACGCAGAACCGCCCCACCGGTACGGGGGAGCCCGGTGGGGCGGTCGTATCCAGAGTGCCACAGGCCGAGGTCCGTTGGGGCCGTATCCCGTGCAGTGGTGCGCGATTCGCCGGACCGGCAGCATGTTCGTACGCCCTGTCCCACGTGCCGGTCCGCCCGGCCCTCTTGCGGCACCACGGCGGCAGGACGCCCTGGTGAGCGCGTTGATCGCATGCGTGTGAACGGTCCGGCCGCCCGGGAATAGAAGCGGGCCCGGCGGCCTTCCATCCCTGTCCCCGGCCGCCGACACCGACGGAGTGAGAGAGTCCATGCCCGAGGCCACATCCCCGCTCACGAACCCGCCCACCTCACGGAGCGCGGACCCGTCCACGCCGCGTACGACGGACCCGTCCACCGTGAGGGTGCCCGGTCCCGGTGCGGAGGCCGAGGGGCCCCATCCGCTGGACAACCCCGCCCGCGCCTCGCTGACCGGACCGCACTCCCACTTCGCCGAGCGGCGCGGACGCATCCTGCGCTACCGCCCCGACGTCACCCCCTGGCTCGCTCTGCCGGACGCGCCCGACGCCCAGGACTGGGCCGACGTCGCCGCACTCGCGGGGCCCGGAGCGCCCGTCACTCTCACCGCCTTCCGTGAGCCCCCGCCCGCCGACTGGGAGATCGTCTTCCAGGCCGAGGGCGTCCAGCTGGTGGACGACTCGGTGGACGCCGCCCCCGACCCGGAGGCCGTGCTGCTCGGCCCCGCCGACGTGCCGGACATGCTGGACCTGGTCGAGCGCACCCGCCCCGGCCCGTTCCTGCCGCGCACCGTGGAGCTCGGCACCTATCTCGGGATCCGCCGCGCCGGGGTCCTCGTCGCGATGGCGGGGGAGCGGCTGCACCCACCCGGCTGGACCGAGATCAGTGGCGTCTGCACCGACAGCTCCGTACGGGGTCAGGGACTCGCGACGCGCCTCGTCAGGGCGGTCGCCCACGGCATCAGGGAGCGGGGCGAGACACCCTTCCTGCACGCCGCCGCGTCGAACACCTCCGCCATCCGGCTCTACGAATCCCTCGGCTTCACCCTGCGCCGCAGGACCGGCTTCCTCTCGGCCCTCGTCCCGGCGGAGGCGGAGCAGCACGCCGACGCCAGGACCCGGGGCCAGGGGACGGGTAGCTTGGAACACGTGGGGCGTTAGGGACGAAACAGGCGGGAGGCGTGCCGTGGTCATGGGACTCCGGCGCCCGTCGGCGGCGCGCAGCGTTCCGCTGCCCGGCGCCGATCCGGGAGAGACCGAGGCGGGCGCCTCCCGGATCGCGAACTGGGCGCTCGCTCTGTGGCTCCTCCTGCTGACCGTCGCGGTCGTCCTCCTCGACGCCCTCACCGGTAACGAGCTCCCTCTCATCCCGCTCATGGTGGTGCTGCCGGCGCTGGCGTCGGTCTTCTGCTCGGTGCGCCAGACCACGGCCGTGGCGGTATGGGTCACGCTGGTCGTCGTCGGGTCCCGGATCGCCTCGACCGGGGCTTTCTGGGACGTGGTCTTCCTCATCGGCTTCACCGCCCTCGCCAGCGCCCTGGGCGTCGTCGCCTGTGCCGCACGCATCCGGCACGCCACCGAGGTGGCGAGGCTGCGCTCGGCCGCCGTCGCGCTCCAGCGCCAGATCCTGCGCCCGCTCCCCGTCGTCACGCGCCAGCTCTGTGCCCACGGTCTCTACGAGCCGATCGAGGAGGACCGCTTCGTCGGCGGCGACATCTACGAGGTCGTGCAGTCGCCCTACGGGACCCGCGTGATCATCGGCGATGTGCAGGGCAAGGGGCTGCCCGCGATCGGGACGGGATTCGCCGCCCTCGGGGCGTTCAGGGAGGCGGCCGTCAGGGAGCCCGAGCTCACCGCGGTGGCCGACGCCGTCGAGGACGCCGTCGTCCGGCACAACGCCTTCTCCGCCGAGACCGGCGAGGACGAACGCTTCGTCACCGCCCTGCTGCTCGGGTTCGGCGGTGGTGAGCGGGTGCGGGCCGTCAACTGCGGCCATCTGCCGCCCCGGCTGCTGTGCGACGGGAGGGTGTCGGCGGTCGCCCTGCACCGGACGTCCGTGCCGCTGGGGATGGCGGACCTCAGCGCCGACGGGCGCGCGGCCGAGTGGATCGGGTTTCCGCCGGACGCGGCCCTGCTGGTCTTCACCGACGGGGTGACGGAAGCGCGCGACGAGTCGGGCACCTTCTACCCGCTCGACGAGCGGCTCCGCCTGTGGGCGGGGCGTGAGCCGGATCAGGTCCTCGAAGCCCTCCAGGCCGACCTGGAGGGCTTCTCCGGCGGTGTACGCCGCGACGACGTGGCCGTGCTGGTGCTGAGCAGGCCGCCGGACGGCGGGTGTGCGGCCGTGTCCCCCCAGGACCCCGCGAGGACCGGTCCCACCGAGTAGCGCCGGCGCGAAGCAGCCGGCCTCGTCGCCAAGGCCCCGTGAACCGCACGCCGCCGGGGCCCACCGCGCCCCGCCCCGTCGCGATCCGCCTCAGTGCGGCGTGTGTCCGCTCCGGGCTCCGGCCCGGCATCCGGCGCCGCCGATGTAGTACGCGTTGAGGTAGTTCGGACCGGCACCGGGCAGCTGCGTGGGGCCGGGTCCGACGCAGAGATGGAAGTCGTTCCCGCTTCCGCCCCCTCTGACGTCGACATGGACCAGCACGGTCGTCTCGCCACAGTGGTTGTACGCGGCGAACTGCGACTCGCGGACGCTGTACCGGAAGAATCCGCACTGCGCGGCGGAGACGGGGCCGGCCTGCCGCACCTCCGGACCGCGTGCGGATTCGGGGAAGGCCGGAGCCGCGGACGCCACGGTCGCGGCTGCGACGAGCGCGCTCGCCGTCAGCGCGAGGACCGCGCGAGGGGAACGGGACAGGGAGAGCTTCACGGGATTTCCTTACGGTGAGCCATATGACGACGGACGACCGGCTGATCGACTGTGCCTGGCGCCATGCCGCCCACCGCGCGTCGCTCACCGGCAGGAACATCTTAACGCTGTGTACATGAGGCATTGCGGAATGTCACTCGAAGGGATGGGGGCCACGGAGTGCCGACCGCGGTGAGCGTGCCGGGCGGCGTCCCACCCCTCATCCCCCCTGACGACACGTCATGTTCACCATAGGGACTCATGGGGTTCTGTACGTGTAGCGTTCACTCATCCGATGGCGGGCCGTCAGGAATTCCGTGGATGTTTTCGGCCATGGACATCCCCCGTTTCGGAATCCCCGAGAAGCTCGCCGACCGCATGAGCATGGCCGAGCAGCACGCGTACCTGCGCACCCGTCTCACTCGGCGCGGTGTTCTCCGTACGAGCGTGGCGACCGCGGCCGTGGCGGGCACCGGTCTGGCCTCGGGCCTCACCTCCCCGCCCGCGTACGCCTCCGCTCCGGACGTGATCACGTCGCGGGCCCGGTCGACGCAGGTGGACGGTTCGCTGGTGGCCCCCTTCGGCCGCCACCTCGCCTACGGGGCCGACGCGAAGACGCAGATGACGGTTTCCTGGCAGGTTCCCTTCGCCGTGAAGCGGCCGTACATCCGGATCGGCCTCAAGCCGTGGGCGCTCAGCCGCAAGATCGACGCGGAGACACGGCACCTGACGACGCCTCTGCTGAACGACGGCAAGATCGCGGCCGCCGAGCAGTTCTACGTGCACGCGGCCCTGGAGCGGCTGAAGCCCGGCACGACGTACTACTACGGCGTCGGCCACGACGGGTTCGACCCGGCCGACACCCGTAACCTCGGCTCGCTCGGCACCCTCACCACCGCGCCAGCGCGCGCCGAGTCCTTCACCTTCACGGCCTTCGGCGACCAGGGCGTCAGCTACCACGCGCTCGGCAACGACCAGCTGATCCTTGGCCAGAACCCGTCCTTCCACCTGCACGCGGGCGACATCTGCTATGCCGACCCGTCCGGCTCGGGGCAGGCCACCGACTCCTACGACGCCCGCACCTGGGACCAGTTCCTGGCCCAGACCGAGACGGTGTCCAAGACCGTGCCGTGGATGGTGACCACGGGGAACCACGACATGGAGGCCTGGTACTCGCCCGACGGTTACGGCGGCCAGAACGCCCGCTGGACGCTGCCGGACAACGGTCCCGATCCGGTCGGCCAGCCCGGCGCCTACTCCTTCACGCACGGCAACGTGGGAGTGATCGCGCTCGACGCCAACGACGTCTCGTACGAGATCCCGGCCAACTTCGGTATCAGCGACGGCAAGCAGACGCGCTGGCTGGACCGGCGTCTGGGAGAGCTGCGGGCGCGGGACGACATCGACTTCGTCGTGGTGTTCTTCCACCACTGCGCGTTCTCCACGACCAACGCCCACGCCTCGGACGGCGGGGTGCGCGACGCCTGGGTGCCGCTCTTCGAGAAGCACCAGGTGGACCTGGTCATCAACGGCCACAACCATGTCTACGAGCGCACCGACGCGATCCTCGGGAACACGGTCCGGCGCGCGGTCCCGATCGGGGAGCGCACAGACCCGACGCGGGACGGCATCGTGTACGTCACAGCCGGCGGTGCGGGCAAGGCGCTGTACGACTTCCCGGCACCGGACAGCTACGAGGGCCACGTCTCGGACCTCGAGAGCGTGAACACCTACCACGTGGTCAAGGGCGGCGGAAGGGCGACCGAGACCGTGGAGTGGTCCCGGGTGCGCTACACCGGCTTCTCGTTCCTCGCGGTGGAGGTGGAGGCCGGCAGGCACCCCCGGATGAAGGTCACGGCGCTCGCCGAGTCGGGCGAGCGCGTGGACCACTTCGAGATCAGCCGCGGCTGACCTGCGGGGAACGGGTGGGCCGGGCGTGCGTCGGGCGGGACACAGGGGGTACGCGAGGGTGCGAGACCGGCCCGCCCGTACCAGCATGGGCACATACCGACGGGAGCGATGACATGACCGACCGCAGGCCCCAGGGAACCGCCTACACAGGGGCGACGGGCTGCCCGCCGCCGGTGCCCGCCGACATGCCCGACCAGCAGGCGCAGGAGGGCGAGGACGCCCTCGACGTGATCCTCCCTCCGGGTGCGGAACGCCCCGAGACGGAGAAGGAAGCCGGTTCCGACGCCGACGGGCCGGACCCCGACGAGGCCGGCTCCGGCCGCAGCGGCGCCCGCAACGCCGGCGTCCACCCGGAACACCCCACCCCGGACGAGTCGACGGGATGACCCCGCCCGGCCCCCGGTGGACCGCGACCGCGTTCCGAGTCCACCTGGGGCCGCCTCGGCATGGTTAGAATGGGTGCCATGGGTTCGTACTACTTCTTTCTCTGATTCCCGGCCAGGACGCCGCCGCGCGACGCTGACCGTCGCCGCGTGACTTACCCGGTCACGCCGTCGGCCGCAGTCCTCTCCGCTGTCCGACACCCCGTCCCGCATGCGCGCTTCCGTCCGTGACGTCGATGTGCGCGCTGCCGAGGACCTGTCATTTCAGGGAAAGCACCCATGCCTCTTCAGCACCCCCGCGCCCAACTGGCCATGACCGACGTATCGAAGGCGTACGGCGACCGGACCGTCCTCGACCTCGTGTCTCTCACCGTCCGGCCCGGGGAGAAGGCCGGCGTCATCGGCGAGAACGGTTCCGGGAAGTCCACGCTGCTGCGCCTGATGGCCGGAGCCGAGACCCCGGACAGCGGCGACATCACCGTCAGCTTCCCCGGCGGCACCGGGTATCTCGCCCAGATCCTCACCCTCGACCCCCGCAGCACGGTCCAGGACGCCGTCGACACGGCCCTCGCCGGCCTCCGGGCCCTCGAGCGGCTGATCCGGACGGCGGAGGAGCAGATGTCCGAAGGGAACCCCACCGACGCGCAGCTCGCCGCGTACGGGGATCTGCTGACGGCGTACGAGGAGCGCGGCGGATACCAGGCGGACGCCAGGACGGACGCCGCGCTGCACGGCCTCGGGCTGGGCCACCTGTCCCGGGGCCGCGCGCTCGGGACGCTGTCCGGCGGTGAGCAGTCCCGGCTGGCCCTGGCCTGCGTGCTGGCCGCGGCACCGGAACTCCTGCTCCTCGACGAGCCCACCAACCACCTCGACGCGGCCGCCGTCGCCTGGCTGGAGGACCACCTCCGCGCCCACCGGGGCACCGTGGTCGCCGTCACCCACGACCGGGCGTTCCTCGAGCGGATCACCACCGTCATCCTGGAGGTCGACCGCGACCGGCGGAGCGTCTCCCGGTACGGCGACGGATGGGACGGCTACCGCAGGGCGAAGGCTGCCGCGCGCCGCCGTTGGGCCCAGGAGCACCAGGAGTGGCTGGCCGAACTGGCCCGCACCGAGGAACTCGTGAGCGCGGCCGGCCGGCGCCTCGCCGGGACGGGCAAGGACCCCGGGCAGGGCTTCGGCAAGCACCGCAGGTCGCACGAGGCGAAACTGTCGGGCCAGGTCAGGTCCGCCAGGACCCGCCTCGAAGCGCTGCGCCGCTCACCCGTCCCGGCGCCACCACGGCCGCTGCGCTTCACCGCCGACCTCGCTCTCGCCGGTGGGGACGGCTCCCCGGCGGCCGGGGGCGGCGACGCGCCCCCCCTGGCCGAGCTGGAGGCGGTCCGCGTCGGCGATCGGCTGGACCTGCCCTCGTTGCGTATCGAGCCGGGCCGGCGGCTCCTGGTCACCGGGCCCAACGGCGCGGGGAAGACCACACTTCTGCGCGTCCTGGCCGGTGACCTCGCACCGGACGCCGGAGCGGTCCGACGCCGGGGCAGGACCGGCTACCTCCCGCAGGAACTCCCCACGCGGCCGACCCGGCGCACCCTGCTCGCCACCTTCGCCGCCGGCCGGCCGGGGTTCCCCGACGAGTACGAGGACGAACTCCTGGCCCTCGGCCTCTTCCGTCCGGAAGACCTGACCGTGCCCGTGGCGGCCCTCTCCATCGGCCAGCAGCGCAGGCTCGCCCTGGCACGGCTGGTGACCCGCCCGGCGGACCTGCTGATCCTGGACGAGCCGACGAACCACCTCGCGCTCGATCTGGTCGAGGAGCTGGAGGCCGCGCTCGACCGCTACGCGGGCGCGGTCGTGGTCGTCTCGCACGACCGGAGCTTCCGCGGGCGCTTCACCGGCGAACGCCTGGAACTCCGGTCGGGCCGCGCGGTGACGGACCCAGGAATCCACGCCTCGGAGGGGGCGAGCTGCTCGCGTACGTAGGTACGCAGACGCTCGACGGACACCGCCTGCCCGCCACCGCGCATCGTGATCCGCACTGGTGGGCGGCGTTCGCCCGGCAGACCAGGCCGTGAGGTGCAGGGGGTGTCAGGATGTTCGTATGGACGTGCGGAAGAGAAACCGGGTACGGGTGACAGGCCGGGAGAGCGGCCCGGTGGTGATGCTCGCCCATGGTTTCGGCTGCGATCAGAATCTCTGGCGTCTCGTCGCGCCCGCACTGGAGAAGCGCTTCCAGGTGGTTCTCTTCGATCATGTGGGGGCGGGGCGCTCCGATGCGTCGGCCTGGAGCCCCGAGCGGTACTCCACCCTGGACGGTTATGCGCAGGATGTCATCGAGATCTGCCAGGAGCTCGGCCTCGGGCCGGTGACCTTCGTCGGGCATTCGGTCAGTTCCATGATCGGTGTGCTCGCCGCCGTGCAGGAGCCCGGGCTCTTCGAGAAACTGGTCCTCCTCACCCCCTCGCCGTCGTACATCGACGACGGCGACTACCGGGGCGGATTCAGCGAGCAGGACATCGACGAGCTGCTCGAGTCACTGGACAGCAACTACCTGGGCTGGTCCGCGACCATGGCACCGGTGATCATGGGAAACCCGGAGCGCCCCGAACTGGGGGAGGAGCTGACCAACAGCTTCTGCCGAACGGATCCCGAGATCGCCCGTGTCTTCGCGAGAGCCACCTTCCTGTCCGACAACCGGGCGGATCTCCCCGAGGTGACCGTTCCGACACTCATCGCCGAGAGCGCGCGCGACACGATCGCCCCGCGTGAGGTGGGCGCCTTCGTCCACGCGCAGATCCCCGGCAGTGAGCTGGTCACTCTGGACTCGACGGGCCACTGCCCCCAGCTGAGCGCCCCCGAGGAGACCGCCGAGGCGATCATCGCCTTCGTGCAGGGGTCGTGACCGTGCACCCGGGCGGCGACGGGACCGACGGACCGTGGCCGGCGGAGGACCGTGACCAGGCCTTGCCGGCGTTCTCCGCTCTGCTGGAGGACAGCGTGGAGGACCTGTACGAGAACGCGCCGTGCGGCTACCTCTCCACACTGATGGACGGGCGGATCGCCAAGGTCAACGGAACGCTGCTGAAATGGCTCGGCCACCGCCGCGAGGACCTGGTCGGCCACAAATTCTTCTCCGACCTGCTGACCATCGGCGGCAGGCTGTACCACGAGACGCACTTCTCACCGCTGCTGCGGATGCAGGGCGAGGTCAACGGCGTCGCCCTGGAACTCAAGGCCGCGGACGGCACTCGGCTGCCCGTCCTGGCCACCTCCACCGTCAAGCGGGACGGAGACGGCGAACCACTGCTGATCCGCACCACCCTCCTGGACGCCCGGGACAGGCGTACCTACGAGCGTGAGCTCCTGCGGGCCCGGCAGGAGGCCGAGCACGACCGCGAACGCCTGCAACGTCTCGCCACCACCCTGCAGCGCACCCTGATCCCGCCGGCCATCGAACCGGTCCCAGGCATGGAAGCGGCCGCGCATTACCACTTCGCATCCCCCGACGAGGTGGGCGGGGACTTCTACGATCTGTTCCCGCTCGCCGCCGGAGGCTGGGGGTTCTTCATGGGGGACGTGCGCGGCAAGGGCGCGGACGCGGCCGTGGTGACGTCGTTGGCGCGGTACACCCTTCGAGCCGCGGCTGTCTCCGATCCCGAACCGGCCAGGGTCCTGGCCAACCTCAACACCGCGCTCAACCACCAGGTCCAGGAGGACGAACCACTCTTCTGCACCGTGATCTTCGGCCTGCTCACACCCGAGGAGAACGACACCGGATTCCATGTCGTCCTGGCCGGCGGTGGCCACCCTCCAGCCGTGCTGCTCCGGGCCGACGGCAGCGCCGACTACCTGCCCACCCCGGGTGGCCAGCTCGTCGGAGTCGTACCGGACGCGCAGTTCACCACCGCCACCCTGGACCTGCGCCCCGGTGACACCCTGCTGCTCTACACCGACGGTCTGACAGAGGCCCGTACCCGGCACCCGGGTGAGCGCTACGGCGACGAAGCACTCCTGGACTTCGCACGGTCCCTCGCACCCACCTCGGCTCCCGGTGCCGTCGAGGCGCTCACCGGACTGCTGGACTCGTTCGGCGCGGGACTCGACGACGACACCGCGCTCCTGGCGATGAGCGTGCCCCCGGGCGAGCGGTGAGCCGGCCGGCGCGATGCACTCACGAAATCGCCCGCATCCCGGCGTCAGCGATCAGGTCGGGAAGCCCGGCCACCCGGCACCGGGCGCGAACCGTCAGCCGGCCGCGTTGAGGAGGTCGAGGGCGCTCTGCTGGCAGCCGTGGCCCGTGGTGCCGGAACCGCCGGCCCAGTGCGGCCCGTACTGGTCGAGGGGGTTGCGGTCACGGGCGTGGGCGGTGTTCGCCCAGCCCGTCAGGGTCCCGGTGTACGGGTGGTCGCCGAGCTGGGTGTTGAGCCGGCCCAGTCCGCGGACGTAGGCACCCTTGAAGCTGGCGCCGTCATCGGTGCAGGCATCGCTCTCGCTCGGTTCGCGCGGGACCCCGTCGGTCTGCAGCCGTACGGTCGAGGCGTCGGCCAGGGTACGGGCGGTGGTCAGCAGGGCGGAGTCGCCGGTGGCCCGGTACAGCTCGGTCAGACCACCGAGTATCACGCCCTGGTTGTACGTCCACGTCGGCTGGCCGTTGTTGGCGCACGCGTCGCCGAGACCGTCGTTGATCATGTTGCCGCTGTTGATCATGCCGCTGTTCCGGAACCACGACCACTCGGTCTTCGCCCGGTCCAGATACGTGGTGTCGCCGGGGATGCGGTTGTGCAGGGCGGCGGTGAGCTGGAGGAACAGCTCGTTGGTGATCGCGTTCTTGTAGTTGCCGCCGGTGTTCCACCGCACTCCGCCGCCGCAGGTGCCGTTCCAGTTGGCCCACATGTGGTCGGCGTCGGCACGGGCGGTGTCGAGGTAGCGGCTGTCACCGGTCAGGTCGTACGCGGCGACCCAGGCCAGGCCCCACCAGCCGGTGTCGTCCAGGTACTCGTTCCTGAACTGCCCGCCCTGTGCGCCGATGTTCTTGTCGTACGTCTGGGCGATGGCGTACGTGTAGCTGCCCATGCCGGTGATCCGGGCATTGTCGATGATCGCCGTCAGCGCGTTGGCGCCGGTCCACCAGCCGTTGCCGCCGAACAGCTTGGTGGTGCGGTCGTACGACATCATCAGCGCGGTGGCCGCCGCGGTCCGCCGGTCGCCGGCGTTCCAGGTGGTACGCGCCCACGGTGTGCATGCGAGGGCACTGGATGCCTGCCCGCAGGCCCGCAGGGCTCCGACGCCCTGGGTGTTCCAGTCGTCCACGTTGTACATCTGGGTCCGCCAGCCGCTCCGGCCGGACGGGACCGTCGTGTTGCCGAGCCGGCTGCCGTCGGCCCAGGTGCGGCCGCCGTCGAAGCTGCGGTCGAGCCAGACCTCGTCGCCCGCGGCGCCGTTGTCGATGGACGCCCACCCCATGGCGTCGGTGTCGTCGAAGTGCAGCACGACCGAGCGGCCCGAGAGTGCGGCTGTCACCGGCTGCCGGTCCTGAGGGCTCAGGCCCGGATCCCGGGCGTCGCAGTACTTGTTGCACAGAGCAGCGGGAGCGGCCGAGGCGGGCGCCGGTGCGGCCAACCCGATGGATAACGTTGTCATGACGAGGAGGAAGACGCCGAGGGCAGTTCTGCTGAGGTTCATCGAGGCTCCCGAGCCGATCGGACGTGGGGGACTGGCGGCGCGACGAGACGGGCGCGCGCCAGGGAGTCGGGTCGGCGCGTGTCCCGAAGCTAGCCACAGCCTGTCTTCCCGTCAATGGACCGGATGTCGGTGCGGCGTCGCGTCCGCACGGACTTTCCTGGACTTGCCGGTCCATTTTCGGCTCCCTAACGTGCTGAGTGTTTCCACCCGGGCGACGAGCCCACACAGGAAGGTGTCACCCATGCGTGCGATCCGCATCGAGGAGCACGGCGGCCCCGACGTCATGCGCTGGACCGAACTGCCCGACCCGGCCCCCGGAGCCGGCGAAGTACTGGTGCGCCTGGGCGCGGCCGGTGTGAACTACATGGACGTCGGCGCCCGAGCCGAAGGCGGGCCGGGCTGGGCGGCCCCGGCCGTCCTCGGCGTCGAGGGGATGGGGTACGTCGCGGCGCTCGGCGAGGGGGTGCGGGACTTCGCCGTCGGTGACCGGGTGGCCTGGTTCTACCATCCGGGCAGCTACGCCGAGTCGCTTGCCGTCCCGGTGCACTCGCTGGTCAAGGTGCCGGACGGCATCGACGACGAGACGGCCGCAGCCGTGATGATGCAGGGCTTGACCGCCAGCCACCTGAGCACCGAGACCTATCCGGTCGGCCCGGGTGACACGGCCGTGGTGCACGCGGCGGCGGGCGGTGTCGGCCGGCTGCTCACCCAGATGATCAAGGCGCGCGGCGGGAACGTCATCGGGCTGGTCTCCCGCGAGGACAAGGCTCCCATCGCGAAGGAAGCGGGCGCCGACCATGTGCTGGTCCACAGCGGCGGAAACTTCGAGGAGCGGGTCCGGGACATGACCGGCGGCCGCGGGGCCGACGTCGTCTACGACGGCGGTGGTGCGGACACCTTCCGTTCCTCCCAGCTCGCCCTACGCCCGCACGGCGTGCACGCCTATTACGGTCCCTTCATGGGTGTACCGACCCTGAGGCCCACCGATCTGCCCAACAGCATCCTGCTGACCTACCCCGTCGTACACCACCACGTCGCCACGCGTGACGCCCTGGTGCGGCGTACCGGCGAGGTGTTCGACCTGCTCATGGACGGGCGGCTCACCCCGCTGGTCACCGGCCGCTACCCGCTCGCCGACGCGGCCCGCGCCCACGCCGACCTCGAATCGCGCCGCACCACGGGCAAACTGCTGCTGCTGCCCTGACCGCCCACCGGCCCCTGAACGGGCCACCGACGAACCCGCACCGGGAGGACCCGTGCCGCTGACCCGCAAGGGCGCCGCCACCAGGCAGCGCATCGTCGAGGGCGCCGCCGAGCAGATCCGTGAACAGGGGGTGTTCGCGGTGAGGCTGGAGGACGTCATGGCCCGCACCGCGACCAGCAAGAGCCAGCTCTTCCACTACTTCCCCGGCGGAAAGGACGACCTGCTCCTGGCCGTGGCCCGGCACGAGGCGGACCGGGTGATCGAGGACCAGCAGCCGGAGCTCGGCTCCCTCACGTCCTGGGACGCCTGGTTCCGGTGGCGCGAGAAGGTCCTCGCGCGCTACCGCACCCAGGGCAGCGACTGCCCCCTGCACACCGCTCTCGCCCAGATCGGCGGGGCCACGGAGGCCACCGGGGCCGTGGCCGGCGAACTGCTCGACCGGTGGCAGCGGCAGCTCGCCGCGGGCATTCGCCATCTGCAGGCCGAGGGCGGGACCGCCCCTGGCCTGGACGCCGACCGGGAGGCGGCGGCCCTGCTGGCCGGCATCCAGGGCGGCGTGCTGATCCTCATGATCACGGGTGCCTCCACCCACCTGGAGGCCGCCCTCGACGCGGGCATCGCACGCCTGCGCGGTCCGGGCGGTCAGCGGGACCGCTGACCGCCCGGACCTCCAGCGCACCAGAACCCTAGGTATCGCCCCCGCGGGCGCGGCCCTCGCGTACGTGGGCGCGCAACCGTTCCACGAAGACCCGCTGTCCCGCCACCAGCCGTTCGAGGGCGTCGTCCGGTGCGCACCAGGCGAATCTGTCCATCTCGGGGAACTCCCGCAGCACACCGGACCCCCTCGGCCACTCCATGGTGAACGTGCCCGGGGCCGCCTCGTCAGGGTCCAGCTCGGCCTCCACGGCCCATACGGTCACGGTCTTGCCGCCGGACTGGCGTGTCTCTCCCAGAGGCACCCAGGCGCCGTCGGGGAGGGGCAGTCCGAGTTCCTCCTCGAACTCCCGGCGCGCGGCGGCGGCGGGCTCCTCACCGGCTTCGTACTCGCCCTTGGGAATGGACCAGGCCGCCGACTCGCGACGGGCCCAGTACGGTCCGCCCATATGGCCGATCAGGACCTCGGCGTCCGGCCGTCCGTCGTCACCCGCGACGATCCGGAAGAGCAGAAGTCCCGCGCTGCGCTTGACTGTCGACATGTCGTCAAGTGTGCGGGGCGGTGGGGCGGAAGGCCACCGGCCCAGGACCCGAAGGGGAGCGGCGCGGAGCCTCCCGGGGTCACCCCTTCGCCGCGTCCTGTTCCTCCTGATGTCCCCGTTGTCCTCTGGTGCGTCCCACCGAGCGCCGTCATGCTGTCCGCCGACAGCGCTTTCCACGCGTAATCCGCTCCGCACCAGGAGGATTTGTGGGCCTTGGCACCTTCCGCAGCGCCCTGCGGCCGTTCGTGCTGCTGGCGACCGTGGCGGCGACGGCGCTCGGGGCCGTCGCACCCGCGGCGGCCGACTCCACCCCGGACCCCCGCCCGCACACCACCGCCGAGATCCTCAGACCCGTCGCGCCACCGCCGGCGAGCGCCCCGTCCGGCGGGGCGAGATCCGTCGTGGACGGCGACGGCATCGAGACCGCCCGGGCCTCGCGCCCCGTCGCCCCCGGCGTACGTCTGAGCTCTTACGACCGCCTCGAGTCCGACAAGTGGCTGCGGGTCGACTCCCTCTCCGTGGACCTGGGCGGCGGCGGAGTGCGCGCCGACTACCTCTCCTCGGGCAAGGTCGCGGACCGGAGTACGGTCTCCGAGCTCGCGGCCGGGCACGATCCGGGACCGGGCCGCCGTACCGTCGCCGCGATCAACGCGGACTTCTTCGACATCAACCAGACCGGAGCGCCCCAGGGCCCCGGGGTCAAGGACGGCCGGACGGTCCACTCCCCGGCCCCGGGCGTCAACCGCGCGGTGGGCATCGGGCCGCAGAACGCGGGCCGGATCCTGGAGCTGTACTTCGACGGCACGCTGACCCTCCCCTCGGGAGCGCACCCGCTCGCCGCGTACAACGCCGCGAACGTACCGGCCCAGGGCGTGGGTGCCTACACCTCCGCCTGGGGCAGCGCCGACCGCGCGCTGACCGTCGACGACGCGCGGCCCGTCGCCGAAGTGGCCGTGCGCGACGGCAAGGTCGTCTCCGTGTCGGACACCCCGGGATCGGGACCCGTGCCCGAGGACACGGTGGTCCTCGTCGGCCGGGAGGCCGGGGCCGCCCTGCTGACCGCGCTGGAACCCGGTGACCCGGCCGGCATCGCCTACCGGGTACGCACCGACGGCGGAGCCGTGCCGCGCACCGCCGTGGGCGGCCGGGAACTGCTCGTCGTCGACGGGGCGGCGCAGAATCACGACGGCGAGGGCAACAACACCGCGGCGCCCCGCACCGCTGTCGGGTTCTCCGAGGACGGCCGGACCATGCAGGTCGTCACCGTCGACGGCCGGCAGACCGACAGCGGCGGTGTGACCCTCACCGAGCTGGGCGAGATGATGCGCAGGGCAGGCTCGTACAGCGCTCTGAACCTCGACGGCGGAGGTTCCTCGACGCTCGTCGCCCGCGAGCCGGGCAGCGACGCGCTCCAGGTGGAGAACAGCCCGTCCGACGGCAGTGAGCGCACCGTCCCCAACGGCCTCGCCCTGACCGCCCCCGACGGCAGCGGGCGGCTCGAAGGATTCTGGGTCGAGACCCGTACGCCGGCCGGCGCCGCCCCCGGCGACGACCCGGTCGCCGGGGGCCACCCCGAGCGGGTCTTCCCCGGCCTGACCCGCCGGCTCACCGCGGCCGGATACGACGAGACGTACGGACCCGCGGCGGGCGCACCGCGCTGGCGTGCCGTCGACGGGGCGGTCGGCAGCGTCGACGCCCGGGGCACGTTCACCGCACGCCGAGGCGGCACGACCGACATCCGGGCGGAACGGGCGGGCGCCCACGGCGTCACCCGGCTCACCGTCCTCGACCGGCTGGCCCGGATCCGTTCCACCACCGAGCGGGTCGGCCTGGCGGACAAGGAGGCCACCGGTTTCTTCGGCATCGTAGGACTCGACGCCCACGGCACCAGCGCACCCGTCGAGCCGGGAGACATCACCCTCGACTACGACCACACGCTGTTCGCCGTCGACGACGACGGCCGGGGGTCCTTCACCGTGCGGTCACTGACCGGCTCCGGAGCGGGACAGATCAAGGCCACCGTGGCGGGCGTCAGCACGGTCCTCGCGGTGAGCGTCGGTCTCACGGAGCAGACGGTGTCGGACTTCGAGGACGCCGGATCCTGGAAGTTCAGCCAGGCCCGCGCGGAGGGCTCGCTCGCAGCGACGCCGGACGGGCACACCGGCACCGGCCTCCGGCTCACCTACGACTTCACCCGCTCGACGGCGACACGCGCCGCCTACGCCGCCCCGCCGCAGCCGGTGGCCGTGCCGGGCCAGCCGCAGGCGTACACGCTCTGGATCAAGGGAGACGGCAACGGCGCCTGGCCGACCCTGCACCTCAAGGACGCCGCAGGCTCCGACCAGCTGCTGCGGGGGCCGTACGTCACCTGGACCGGCTGGCGGCAGGTCACCTTCGACGTGCCGGCCGGCGCCGCGATGCCGCTGTCCGTGTCCCGCTTCTACCTCGCGGAGACCGCCGCGGCCAAGCAGTACACCGGCGAGATCGTCATCGACGACCTGACCGCCCAGGTGCCGCCCACCGTCGAGCTGCCCGAACAGCCGCGGACGGCGGACCCGTTGATCGACCCCGCGGCCGTCACCGAAGCCCGGGACTGGCAGTTCGCGGTGATGTCGGACGCCCAGTTCGTCGCGCGTGAACCGGACAGCGCCATCGTCCAGCAGGCCCGTCGCACCCTGCGCGAGATCAAGGCGGCGCGGCCCGACTTCCTGGTCGTCAACGGCGACCTCGTCGACGAGGGGTTGCCCGCCGACCTCGCCTTCGCACGCCAGGTCCTCGACGAGGAGCTCGGCGACTCGCTGCCCTGGTACTACGTACCGGGCAACCACGAGGTGATGGGCGGGAAGATCGACAACTTCATCGCGCAGTTCGGCCCGGCCCGGCGGACGTTCGACCACCAGGGGACCCGGTTCCTCACGCTCGACACGTCGAGTCTCAGCCTGCGCGGCGGTGGCTTCGCCCAGATCAAGGAGGTGCGCGCCCAGCTGGACGCGGCGGCGAAGGACCCGTCCGTGGGCTCCGTGATGCTGATCGAGCACGTGCCCCCGCGTGACCCGACCGTGCAGAAGGGAAGCCAGTTGAGCGACCGCAAGGAAGCCGCCCTCGTCGAACGGTGGCTCGCGGACTTCCGGCGTACGACCGGCAAGGGGGCGGCCCTCATCGGCAGCCACGTCGGGGTCTTCCACGCCTCGCACGTGGACGGGGTCCCGTACCTGGTCAACGGGAACTCCGGCAAGTCGCCGGCAGGCCCCGCGGACGAGGGCGGCTTCACCGGCTGGTCCCTGATCGGCGCCGACCGCGTCACGCCCGGCGAACAGTCGGCGGCGCGCCACCGGCCGTGGCGGGGCGGGCCCGACTGGCTCTCGGCGCAGACGCGCGCGCACGTGGACGCCCTGACCCTGGACGCCCCCTCCGTACTCGTCGCGGGGGAGCGGACGAAGGTGGGCGCGCACGTCACCCAGGGCGCGCGGACCGTGCCCGTGGCCTTCCCGCTCAGCGCCGACTGGACCGGTTCGCCGAACGTCCTCGTCGGGGACGCGGATGACGCCCGCCGACGCCACATCGCGACGCTGGACCCCGCCACGGTCACGCTCACCGCCCTCCGGCCGGGTGCCGTCACGCTCGCCGTGACCGTCAACGGCGTCACCCGGCAGGTACAGATCCGGATCGCGGCCGGGGCGGTGGCGCCCGCCGCCTGACGCTCGCGTCCCGCACGGTGACCTGAGCGCGGTTGCCGGACCTGCGCCGGCGCTCCTCCCCAGGGGGGCGCCGGCGCAGGTCTCCTCATGCCTTCCGGTAGCCGTACGCGTCCGTGGCCGCCGCCTCCACGGTGTCGAGGTCGCCCCCCGCCGACGCCGTCACCAGCGCAGCGACCGCGCCCTCCACGAACGGCGCGTCCACCAGCCGTGCTCCGTCGGGCAGTTCGTCGCCCTCCGCCAGCATCGACTTCACGGTGAGGACCGCGCTCCCGAGGTCCACGAGCAGCGCGACCCCGGCACCCCTGTCGACCGTCCTCGCCGCCTCGGCGATCAGCTCAGAACTCGTCCCGAGGCCTCCGGCCGAGGTGCCCCCGGCCGCCGCCACCGGTGCCGTCGCGCCACCGGCCGCGAGCCCCTTGGCCAGCTCGACGACAGCCTCCGCCACCGGTCCGCTGTGCGAGACGAGGACGATCCCGACCTGCTGCGCGTCACTCATGCGCCGCCCCCCGCGCTCGGTCTCGCGGCCTGGACGAGCGCCCCGACGAGCAGCGCCGCCGAGGCTGCTCCCGGATCCTGGTGCCCGATGCTGCGCTCGCCCAGATAGCTGGCCCTGCCCTTGCGCGCCCGGAGCGGCACGGTCGCCAGAGCGCCGGCCAGCGCCGCGTCGCGGGCCTCCTCGAACGAGGAGCCCAGCACCTCGACGGCCGGGAGCAGCGCGTCGAGCATCGTCTTGTCGCCCGCCTGCGCCCCGCCGAGCTGGGCCACCGCGGCCACGCCCGCCCCGAGGGCCTCCGCCAGCTGATCCGGAGTCACCTCCGTCGCGTCGCCCAGCGTCTTCCCCGTACGGCGCAGGAGAGTTCCGTACAGCGGCCCCGACGCCCCGCCGACCGTGGAGATCAGATGACGGCCGGCCAGCGTCAGCACCGCCCCGGGCGCCGCGGGGTCCTCCTTGTCGAGGACGTCGCCCACCGCCGCGAAACCGCGCCGCATGTTGCTCCCGTGATCGGCGTCCCCGATCGCGGCGTCGAGCTCGGTCAGCCGGTCCGACTCACGGTCGACGGCAGCCGCGGTGGCGGCCATCCAGCGACGGAAGAAATCGGTGTCGAGCACAAGATCTCCTGTTCCTCACACACGGTGGAAAAGTCCGTTCACCGGCCCCAGCGGAGCGCGGGCGTCTGTACCGGTGCGTCCCAGAGCCGCACCATCTCCTCGTCCACCTGGCAGAGCGTCACCGAACAGCCTGCCATGTCGAGCGACGTCACGTAGTTGCCCACCAGCGTACGAGCCACCGCCACGCCCCGCTCCGACAGCACCCGCTGCACCTCGGCATTGAACCCGTACAGCTCCAGCAGCGGTGTCGCGCCCATCCCGTTGACCAGCACCAGTACGGGGCCGCTGGGCCGCAGGTCCTCCAGCACGGCGTGGACCGCGACGTCGGCGATCTCCCCGGAGGTCATCATCGGGCGGCGTTCCCTGCCGGGCTCGCCGTGGATGCCGATCCCCAACTCCAGTTCGCCCGGAGGGAGATCGAAGGTCGGGGTGCCCTTCGCCGGGGTGGTGACGGAGCTGAGCGCCACGCCGAAGCTCCGCGAGGACTCGTTCACCCGCCGGGCCATGGACTCCACCCGCTCCAGCGGCGCACCCTCGTCGGCGAGGGCGCCGGCGAGCTTCTCGACGAACAGCGTCGCGCCCGTGCCCCGCCGCCCCGCGGTGAAGGTGCTGTCGGACACCGCCACGTCGTCGTCGACGAGGACCCGGGCCACCTGGACGCCCTCGTCCTCGGCGAGCTCGGCGGCCATGTCGAAGTTCAGCACGTCCCCCGTGTAGTTCTTCACGACGAACAGCACGCCCGCACCGCTGTCGACCGCGGCCGCCGCCCGCACCATCTGGTCGGGCACCGGCGAGGTGAAGACCTCCCCGGGACACGCGGCCGACAGCATCCCGGGCCCGACGAACCCCGCGTGCAGCGGCTCGTGCCCGGACCCGCCGCCGGACACGAGCCCCACCTTCCCCGCCACCGGGGCGTCGCGCCGGACCACGAGACGGTTCTCCGGGTCCACGACGAGTTCCGGATGGGCGGCGGCCATTCCGCGGAGTCCGTCCGCGACGACGGTCTCCGGCACGTTGATGAGCATGCGCAACGGTTCCTCCTGGGGAGAGCAACGGCAGGCCGGTGATACCGGCCGGCCGCCGGCGTGAATCCGGTCCACCGGTCAGGTGCGTACGCCCCCCCAGTATCGAAGAGACCCGTGTGATCGGGAAGCGACGCGTCGGGGGCGTACCACCGAGTCGTCCGCGGCTGTCCGCGCGTCGCCCCCGTCACCCAGGGTCTTACGGTCCGGTGACGCGGGCGTGCCGCACCGCCCTTCCCGTCTCCGGGCGGCCTAGCGTGGCGGCCATGCGTGTACTGGTCACCGGCGGAGCCGGGTTCATCGGGTCCTACATCGTCCGGACTCTCGCCTCCGGCGGGCACGAGCCGGTGATCTTCGACGCCCTGCTGCCCTCCGCGCACGGACCGGCCGCGTCCGGGACCCCCGCGGCCGGACACCCGGTGCCGCCGGGTGTCCGCACGGTCGTCGCGGACGTACGGGACCGGGACGCCGTGGCCGGAGCGCTGTCCGGGGTCGATGCCGTCTGCCACCAGGCGGCGATGGTCGGCCTCGGCAAGGACTTCGCGGACGCCCCGGAGTACGTCGGGTGCAACGACCTCGGCACCGCCGTGCTGCTCGCCGAGATGGCGGTGGCCGGGGTCCGGGACCTGGTGCTCGCCGGCTCGATGGTGGTCTACGGGGAAGGGCGTTACGACTGCCCCCGGCACGGCTCCGTCAGGCCGGGTCCCAGGGCCGTCGCCGACCTCGACGCAGGACGGTTCGAGCCGCGCTGTCCGGCCTGCGGCGCGGAGCTGGTGCCCGGTCCGGTCACCGAAGAGGCGGCCGGCGACCCCCGTAACGTCTACGCGGCGACCAAACTCGCGCAGGAACACCTCGCCGCCGCCTGGGCCCGCGCGACGGGCGGGCGGGCCGTCGCACTGCGCTACCACAACGTGTACGGCCCCGGGATGCCGAGGGACACCCCGTACGCCGGTGTCGCGTCGTTCTTCCGTTCGGCCCTGGCCCGGGGCGAGGCGCCCCGGGTGTTCGAGGACGGCGGGCAGCGGCGCGACTTCGTGCACGTACGGGACGTCGCGGCGGCCAACGCCGTGGCGCTCGCGGCGCTGGGGGAGCGCGCGGCGGGCACCTTCGACGCCTACAACACGGGAAGCGGCACACCGCACACCATCGGCGAGATGGCCCGCGCGCTGTCCGCGG
Source organism: Streptomyces sp. NPDC088746 (assembly GCF_044751065.1). Classification (NCBI taxonomy): domain Bacteria; kingdom Bacillati; phylum Actinomycetota; class Actinomycetes; order Kitasatosporales; family Streptomycetaceae; genus Streptomyces; species Streptomyces sp. NPDC088746. The sequence goes on along the minus strand of NZ_JBIVLA010000003.1, from coordinate 281,239 downwards.
CCCACGGCGGTCCCGCCCCCGTCGTCACCGGCGAGTACCGGCTCGGGGACGTCCGCCATGTGACCGCGGATTCTCGCCGCCTCCGCGACGAGCTCGGCTGGAAACCGGAGACGGAGTTCGACGAGGGAATGCGGGAATTCGCCACGGCGCCTCTGCGGGAGCAAGGGGGCCGGTGACGCCTGGCCGGGGACGGATCAGCCCGATGCGGCCGGGAGGGTGACCTCGAAGCAGCAGCCACCGGCCACGTTCCGTACGTCCGCGCGGCCGGAGTGCGCCTCGACGATCCCGCGGACGATGGCGAGTCCGAGGCCCGCCCCCGCAGGCGGCGTACGGGCCGGGCTTCCCCTCCACCCCGTATCGAACACGCGCGCAAGGTCCTCCTCGGGGATCCCGCCGCACCCGTCGGTCACCGAGAGCACGAGACCGTCGGGTGTGCGCTGCGCGGCCACCGCCACCGTTCCGTCGGCGGGGGTGCGGCGGATCGCGTTGATCAGGAGGTTGCCCAGGACCCGGCTCATCTCCTTGCTGTCCACCTCCACGGGCACGGCGTCCACCCGGTCGCCGACGAGCCGGACCCCGTGTTCACGGGCCAGCGGGTGGGCCCCGGCGAGCGCGTCGCCGATCAGGTCGTGGGCGGACACCCGGGTGGGAGTCAGCGTGAGCGATCCCGCGTGGATCCGGGAGAGTTCGAAGAGATCGCCGACCATGTCGTTCATGCGCTCCACCTCCCTGCGTATCTGCCGCAGATAGCGGCCGGAGTCCGGGGCCATGCCGTCCTCCAGGGCCTCGGACATGGCGCGCAGCCCGGTCAGCGGGGTCCGGAGATCGTGCGAGATCCAGGCGACGAGCTCCCGGCGCGATCTTTCCAGGGCGCGCTCGCGCTTCCGGGAGCTCTCGAGCTTCGAGCTCGTCGCCGCCAGTTCACGGGTGAGCGCGGCGAGTTCCGCGGTGGCCTGCCCCTCCGGGGCCGCGAACGTACCCCCTTCGCCGAAGTCGCGGGCGGCCAGCGTGAGGTCCCGGCTCCTGGCGGCGACCCAGCGGCCCAGCAGCATCGCCGTCGCGAGGGACACGGCGGCCGCCATGGCGACGACGGTCGTCACCACCGTCAGGTCGTGCGGGGAGAGGAACATCGCCCAGGCCACGGTCAGGGTCCCGGCGAGCATCGCCGTCACGGCCACGGCGGCGACGACGGTCAGGGAGACCGCCAGGGTGCGGTGCCGGAGCAGCCTCAGGGCCAGGGCGCCCAGCAGCCCTGCCGCGGCGGCTCCGAGAAAGGCGAGCAGGGCGATCAGCAGGAGGTCGGTCATGTGCTCAGTCCCCGGGAGCGTCGTCGTCCGGCAGATCCATGCGGTAACCGACGCCCCACACCGTCTGGATCAGAGTGGGGCGGGCGGGGTCGCTCTCGACCTTGCCGCGCAGCCGGCGCACATGGACCGTCACCGTCGACAGGTCGCCGAAGTCCCAGCCCCAGACCTCCCGCATCAGCTCCTCACGGGCGAATGCCTGCCCGGGGTGGCTCAGGAAGAACGCGAGCAGATCGAACTCCCGGAGCGTGAGAGCGAGATCCCTCCCGTCACGGGTCGCACGACGGGAGAGCGGCTCCAGGCAGAGACCGGCACCGCCGAGCCGGGCGGGCGAGGACGTCTCAGCCCGCCGCCCCCGGCGAAGCACCGCGTCCACCCGCAGTACGAGTTCGCGCGGGCTGAAGGGCTTGGTCACGTAGTCGTCCGCGCCGGTCTCCAGACCGAGGATCCTGTCGTCCTCGTCCCCCCTCGCGGTGAGCATGATGACGGGCACGGGCCCCCGCGCGCGCATACGGCGGCACACCTCGAAGCCGTCCATGCCGGGCAGCATCAGGTCGAGCACCACCAGATCGGGCCGCAGAGCCGCGAAGTGTTCCAGTGCCGCCGGGCCGTCGTCCGCCCGCCCGACGTCGTAGCCCGCGCGTTCCAGATACCCCGCGGCGACCTCCGCGACCGTCGGATCGTCGTCCACGACGAGAACCCGGCCGTGCGACACGCCGTATCCGCGGCCGTTCGACGAACCGGCGCGGCGGTCCGGAGGGGAGGAGGTGTTCTGCATGGTGCCCACTGTGGCATCGCCGGCCGTTCCTCCGGAGGGCCCCCGGCCGCCACACGGTCGACGTCCATGTTTCGTAAGAACCTGAAGCCCGAAATGCCGGATTCGGCTCCGTAGGGTGATCGGCGTGACCGACTCTGCACCGGCGGATCCCGCCGACCCCATCCGCGCCGACATCGTCCTGCCCTGCCTCGACGAGGCCGAGGCACTGCCCCGGGTACTGGCCCGAGTCCCCGAAGGGTGGCGGGCCATCGTCGTCGACAACGGGTCCACCGACGGATCGGCGGCCGTCGCCCGCTCGCTCGGCGCCACCGTCGTGCACGAACCGCGCCGCGGCTTCGGCTCCGCCTGCCACGCCGGGTTGCTCGCCGCCGAGGCGGAGTACGTCTGCTTCTGCGACTGCGACGGCTCGCTCGACCCGGCCCTGCTCCCCGGCTTCGTCCGGCGGATCGCCGAAGGGGAGAGCGACCTCCTCCTCGGCCGGCGCCGACCCACCGCCCGCGGCGCCTGGCCCGTGCATGCCAGGCTCGGCAACATGGCCCTGTCGGGCATGCTCCGTCGCCGCACCGGCCTCCGGCTGCACGACCTCGGGCCGATGCGGGCGGTACGCCGGGAGGCGCTGCTGGCGCTCGACCTGACGGACCGTCGCAGCGGCTATCCGCTGCAGATGGTGGTGCGCGCCTCGGACGCCGGACTGCGCGTCGCCGAGACGGATGTGCCGTATCTGCCGAGGACAGGGAAGTCCAAGGTCACCGGCACCTGGCGGGGCACCTGGCACGCGGTGCGGGACATGCGTGCGGTGCTGCGGCAGCCTCAGCCGCCGGCCCTGCGGAGCGTCGGGGCGGAGGCAGCCCGATGAGCGCACGGATGCCACCTGCCGGGGCGACGACGCTGCTGGTCATCGCCAAGGAGCCGGTACCCGGCCGGGTCAAGACGCGGCTCACGCCGCCGTTCAGCCCCGGCGAGGCCGCGGAACTCGCCGCCGCGGCGCTCGAAGACACCCTGCGGACCGGACTCACCCTGCCCGCCCTGCGACGGGTCCTGGTCCTCGAAGGGCGCCCCGGCCCCTGGATGCCACCGGGCTACGACGTGCTCCCGCAGAGCGCGGGCGCCCTGGACGAGCGCATCGCGGCGGCGTTCGGCACCTGTACCGGGCCGGCCCTCCTCATCGGAATGGACACCCCGCAGATCGCGCCCTGCCTGCTGGCGCCCGCGCTCTCCCCAGGCGCCTGGGACGGCTGCGACGCCTGGTTCGGACCGGCCGAGGACGGTGGCTTCTGGGCTCTGGGCCTGGCAGCGCCCGACCCCGGCCTCGTACGGGGCGTGCCGATGTCCCGCCCCGATACGGGCGCGATCCAGCGGGCGCGCCTGACCGGCGCGGGCCTCACCGTGCGGGACCTGCCGCCGCTGCGCGACGTGGACACCGCCGAGGACGCGCTGCGCGTCGCCGCCGCCGCGCCGCACGGCCTGTTCGCCTCGGCCCTCTCCCGCCTCGGCCGGGCGGTGATCCGATGAGCACGGTGCTGCCGCCGGCAGGCCCGGCGGCCGCCCCCTGGGCGGCCGATCCGTACGCGCGAGCGCTGACCCGGGGCCGTGGCCCGCTCTTCCTCCGGCGGAAGGACGGGTGGCTCCTGCCGCTGGACATCGAACGCTGGTGCGCGGACGCCGACGCCGCCGACCTGTCGGCGCTCGGCCGCAGCGAGGGGCCGGTGATCGACATCGGGTGCGGACCCGGCCGCATGGTGGCAGCGCTGGCCGCGCGCGGACACCGCGCGCTGGGCATCGATGTGAGCGAGGCCGCCATCGGACGCACCCAGCGGATCGGAGGACCGGCGCTCCGCCGCAGCGTGTTCGAGCCGCTGCCCGGCGAAGGCCGCTGGGGTACGGCTCTGCTCATCGACGGCAACATCGGGATCGGCGGCGACCCCCGGGCCCTGCTCCGCCGGGTCGCCGCCGTGCTGGCGCCGGGCGGACTGCTCATCACGGAGGCCGCACCCCACGACGTGGACGAGCAGGTGCAGGTACGCATCGACGACGGCCGGGGGCGCGCCGGCGCGGCGCCCCACTTCCCCTGGGCCCGTGCCGGGGTGTCCGCGCTGCTCGCATACGCCCGGGCGGAGGAGTGGGAGCCCGTCGATCAGTGGGAGGCCGACGGCCGTCCGTTCCTCGCCCTGCGCCGCGCCCGGACGGCCCGTACGACCAGCCGGAGCGCCGACACGGCGAACAGCGCGGCCGTGATCAGCAGCCAGTTCCCCAGGAACCTGTCGGGGGACATCCCGCTCGCGGGCTCGTAGCGCTCCGCCTGACGTGTGATCAGAGGGAACCACATCAGCAGGAGCAGCCCTGACAGGAGCAGCGGTACGCGTACGGAGTGCACCGGCGACGGCCGGCCGGTGAGGGGGATCCGCAGGGCCCGGTCCGCCGCCGAGTACAGCGGCACCAGCACCAGGTCGTGCACCAGCGCGGCGCCCACGAACCACACCAGGATCATGAGCGTGTCCCCGTCGAGCAGCCGCACCCCCGCGTAACCCGCGAGGGCGAAGGACGAGCCCATCAGCAGCAGGTGCAGCGGCCCTTCCCCGTACCAGCGGCGCAGAATCCGCATCACAGCTCTCCGAACGTCAGTCGGCTCACCCATTTGGTGTTCATCACGCCGGGGGCGGCCGGCACGATGACGCGCGCCGGATAGCCGTGATCCGGTGACAGGGGCTCACCGTTGACGCCCAGCGCCAGCAGCGAGCGCGGGTCGCGCACCTGGTTGTCCCTGAGCGCCACCCTCCGGAACGGCCCGCTTCGCTGGAGGGACTCCACCAGCACCCCGGGCGGGCCGTCCGGGAAGCCGGCGAGTGCGGCCAGATCGCGCAGAGTGACCCCGCGCCACCACTGATCGGACGTCGACCAGCCCTCCACACAGGCGATGGGCAGCGCCGCGCTGCGCTGTTCCATGGACAGGAGATCCGCCCGGGACAGCCGGATCTCCCCGGCCGGTCCGACGACGGTGAGCCGCCAGCGTCCCCCCGTGTCGGCCGGAGCGATGCCCACCGTCGCGGCCGTCTTGTTGATCTGGAAGCCGTTGGGCCCCGGGCCGGGTTCCGCGCCCCCGCGAGGGGTCAGCAGGGCGGTCCGCCGCAGCCCGCCGTCGAAGCTCCGGCCGGCGGAGGTCACCAGGAGGAGCAGCGACCCCGCTCCCACGACGGCGAGGGCGCCGCGCCGGGAGACGGTCGGCGGCGCGGGGCGCGGCGAGGCGAGCTCATCGCTCTCCGCCGTGGCGAGACCGTGGCGCAGGACCCGCAGCGCCCGGGGGAGCTTCAGGCACGTATGGGTGAGGAACGCGGCGAAGAAGACCCACGCCCCGTAGAAGTGCAGGGGATAGAACGACCCGGGGAACAGGTACTCCAACTGGATGTTGAGCAGTCCCGTGACGAATTCGAAGAGCGCCCCGCCCACGAGCAGCAGCAGCGACAGGCGCTCCAGGGCATGCCCGGCCGACCGCGCCGGCGGCAGTGCGAAGAGCTTCGGGATCACCGACCACAGCTTGGCCAGGAGCACGGGCACGAGAACGATTCCGAGGGTGACGTGGATCCCCTGGGTCAGCCGGTACAGCCAGTGAGGACCGGTGGGCCAGTCGAACAGGTAGAAGCCCAGCCACCCCTTGGCCGGTGTCTTGTCGTTCACGGCCGCGAGATCCGGGTTGTACGCCGCGTACGACAGAAGGCCCGTGACGAACAGCAGGGTGATGCCGGCGAGGAGCACCACGCCGAGCACGGCCGTGAACCGGACCCCGCGTACCGGGCTGCGCCAGAAGGCCGGCTCCGTGGGCGGAGGGAGGCCGGGGGAGGGGAGGAGTGCACCGGTTCGCCGGCGTCTGTCGCGCATGTGCCGACGTTATGCCGGAGAGGACGCTCCCAGGAGCGTACGACTCCTGACGAAAGTCTGACGTCGGTGCTGCGGGGCGGATCACCCGCCGCGGGATCTGACGGTTGTGTGACGCGGCGGCGTCGCACCGTCCGCCGCACCAACCTGATGCGTAGCGTGCCCGCGTGACGACCGAGGAACGCAGCGACCGCATCCGGCCCGCCGAACCCGCAGTGCCCACCCCCGCCACCGGACCCGCCGGCCGCCGGCGGGACCTCACGGCCGCCGCGGCGGGAGTCCTGCTGGTGGCCGTGGCCATAGCGGTCGGATGGGTGATCCAGGAGGGCGACGGCAGCCTGCAGGTCCACTGGCCGCCGCTCCTGGCCTCCTGGGATCCGCACGTCGGCCCCGGTACACCGGCCGCCGTGGCGGTGGCGGTGGCGGCCGTCGCCTACGGGCCACGGCTTGCGGTCCGGCTCCCCTGGCGTCGGCTGCTGCTCACCTGCTGGGCCACATCGGTGGCCTGGATCCTCTCGCTCGCCCTCATCGAGGGCTGGTACCGGGGGATCGCGCGCAGACTGACCACCAAGCACGAGTACCTGCGAGTGATCGACCGCTTCGACGACATCGGCGCCGCCCTGCGCGGTTTCACCGACCACATCGTGATCGGCCCCCCGGGCAACTGGCCCGCCCACGTCGCCGGCCATCCCCCGGGCGCCACCCTCACCTTCGTCGGCCTGGACCGCGCGGGACTCGGGGGCGGCGCCTGGGCGGGCATGTGGTGCATCGTGCTCGGCGGCTCAGCCGCTGTGGCCGTCATGGTCGCGCTGCGCGCCCTGACGGATGAACACCTCGCCCGGCGCGCGGCTCCGTTCCTCGTCCTCGCCCCCTTCGCCGTCTGGACCGGCACCTCGGCGGACGGCTACTTCGCCGCGGTCGCGGCGTGGTCCGTGGCACTGCTGGCCCTCGCCGCGACCCGCACGACCCGGCACCCGGCAGCCGCCGCGCTGGGCTCCGGACTGCTGTTCGGACTGACCTGCTACCTCAGTTACGGTCTGACGCTCATCGCGGTCCTGCCGGCGGCCGTCCTCGTGCTGACCCGGACGGCACGCCCGCTCGGCCCTCTCGCGCTCGGCGCACTGGTCGTACCCGTGGCCTTCACCCTGGCGGGCTTCAACTGGTGGGAGGCCTACCACCTCCTCGTCGAGCGCTACTACCAGGGCGCCGGCGGGACCCGCCCCTACTCCTACTGGGTCTGGGCGAACCTCGCCTGCACCACGCTCGCCGCGGGACTCGCCACGGTCGCCGGTCTGCGCCGCGCGGCAGGGGCCGCCCCCGCCGCCGTACGCGGACTGCGTCCGGGCACCACGACGGCCGCCCAGCGACTGGCACTCCTCACCTCGGCCGCGCTCCTGGCCGTCGCCGCCGCGGACCTGTCCGGGATGAGCAAGGCGGAGACGGAACGCATCTGGCAGCCGTTCGTCGTGTGGCTGATGCCTGCCGCCGCTCTGCTTCCGGACACCGGCAGACGCGGCTGGCTGGCCGCCCAGGCGGCCGTCGCCCTGACCGTCAACCACCTTCTGTGGACCGGGTGGTGAGCGACGCCGGCGGCAGGCACCACCCGCGCCGACCTCAATCGCGCACGCAGAGCTCCCGGTCACTCAGCCACTGGCCGAACCAGTCGCTCAGCGGGAGGGTGAAGCACCAGCCGGAGTCGTTCGTGTCCGGCGTGGGCGTCGTCGGCGTCGGCTTGTCGGGCTTGGGCGTCTCCGGCGTCCCGCTCGGGTCCGGCGCGGGAGCCGAGGGCCCGGTCGCGTCCGGCAGTCCGCTCAGCATCTCGCGGAACACCCGGGAGGACTCGGGGTTGTCGGCACACTGCCACACCCCGTGCGGGCAGTAGTCGGTGATCGTCTGGTAGACCGGCTTGTGCCGCTCCATCCACTCCAGCATGCGGCGCATGTACTCGGGGTTGTCGCCGTTGCGGAAGAGTCCCCACTCCGGGAACGAGATCGGTTTGCCGTGCTCGGCCGCGAAGTCGACCTGCTTCTGCAGACCGTACGGCTCGTTCACCTGCTCGTCGAAGGTCCGCGCCGGAGGCTGGTCGTAGGAGTCCATGCCGATGATGTCCACGACGTCGTCGCCCGGATAGCACTCCGTCCAGGGCACGGCGTCCCGCCCCCTGCTCGGAGCGAAGTCGAAGCGGAACTCCTGGCCGGACACGGACCGCATCGTCGTGACGATGCGGTTCCAGTACGCCTTCCACGCGACGGGATCCGGACCGCACCGGTGGGTGTACGTCGTCCCGTTCATCTCCCAGCCGAGGACGATCACCGTGTCCGGGACGCCCAGCAGGACCAGGCGCTCGGCCAGCCGCCGGAAGTGCTCGTCGAACTGCCCCTCGGCGCCGGCCCGCAGCAGACCGCGGACCTCCTGGTCGGAGACGTGCTCCTCGTTCCGCTCCAGCATCGGCGTGTTGAGCACGAACATCCGGTCCTCGGCCGCTTTCCGCCAGGCCGCCCACGAGGCGAGGAAGCCGGGGCGGCCCGCGATGTTCTCCCACAGGTCGCCCGGCAGATAGCTGTGCCCGACGCGCAGCTCCGTACCGCCGAGCCAGCGGGACAGCTCTCCCATCCGCTCCACGCCCTTCGGCCCGTAGTCCAGATAGGCGCCGATCGCGGTCGTCGTCACCGGCTCCGGCGCCTGCTGCGCCGTGCCCTTGCCGGCCTGGATGTCCGCGGTCTCACGGTCGGCGAGGACCGCGCCACCGACGAGGAGGCAGAGCGCGGTCGCCCCGACGCCGAATGTGATGAGACGGCGCTGTACGGCCACGGCTTCTCCTTGGGTTACGTCCTGTCCCCGACCCTGTCGACCCTAAGGAGAAAGATTCAACAATGGGCTGCGGGGCCGCCCGTGAATAGCCCATTCGCGACACGCGCAGGTTCAGAGCGGACCATTCGGGTGACACCTTTCGAAGGTGAAAGGAAGGGAGCCGACGCGATTGTCGAAATTCGAATGGACCAGGCCCGGTCCGCCCGAAGTCCGGACCCCTCCCAGGCGAGTGAGCATTTCGCGGAAGAGCGCCTTCATCTCCAGTTTCGCCAGATGGGCCCCCAGGCAGTGGTGGGGGCCTCCGCCGCCGTATCCGAGGTGCGGATTGGGCGACCGGGTGATGTCGAAGGCTCCGGGGTCGTCGAAGACGGACGCGTCGCGGTTGGCGGACGCGTAGAGGAGTACGACCTTCTCCCCGGGCAGAAAGGTGTGACCGCCGAGCGTGCATTCGGCCGCCACCGTCCGGCGGAACTGGATGATCGGCGTCGAGTGGCGGACGATCTCGTCCACCGCGCCGTCGGCGTAGCGGTCGAAGTCGGACTCCAGGAGGGCCCGCTGCTCCGGATGCGTCGTGAGCAGGACCAGACCGTGGGCGATCGCGTTGCGGGTGGTCTCCACCCCCGCCACGAGCAGCAGCGAGAAGAACGCGCCGAGCTGACGCGAGGACAGGGCCTGTCCGCCGACATCCGCGCGGACGAGCGCCGAGATCACGTCGTCCTCCGGGACACGGCGCCGCTCACGGGCGATGCCCGCCATCTCCAGCTGCATGCGGGCCAGGGAGCGCAGGCCGCGCCCCGGGACACGGAGCCGCGCACGGCCACGCCTCTGTACACCGACGTACTCCGACGCGTGGTCGATCCGCGCCGCGATGCGGGCCCGGTGGCGCGTGGGGATGCCCATGAGGTCGCAGATCACCTCGAAGGGCATACGCGAAGGCGCCGAGCGCATGAAATCGCCCGGTCCTTCCGTGATCACCTCGTCCACCAGCCGCCGGGCGACGGCGCCGATGTTCGCCTCGGCGGCCGCGAGCAGCCTCGGTGTGAAGGCGCGGGAGATGGTCCTGCGCAGCCCCGCGTGCTCGGCGCCGTCCATGTTGACCATGGAGTTGCCGAACACCGCCTTGGCCCAGGGCGCCGGCTCCGGAGTGGTGACACCGGGGGCGCTGGCGAAGACCTGCGGCTGCCGGCTCGCCGCCCTCACGTCCGCGTGCTTCACCAGCGCGTAGAACGGCGTACGCGACCCCGTACGAGGGGTGAAGCGGACCGGCGCGTCGAGTTCCCTCAGCCGGGCGAACTCCGAGAGCCGCTCGGACCGTGGCAGTCGCCAGAACGCCGGATCCGCCAGATCGGCACCGGCCGTCCCTCGTACGCGGACCGTGGGCACCTGTGTCGGCGCGTTCATTCACAACCTCCGGGAGTTCGGACGGCCATGCTGACCCGGAGGACGGCGCCGCGCGGCCGACACGGCCGTACCGCACCGCGGAATTCCCACGGTCGCGTGATGCCCTGTGGACGAGAACCGTTCACGCTCCGTCTCGTTGCCCACTCGGGCGGGACACCTCGCAGGAGCGGACGAGAGGGAGGCAGACCCACCATGAACCCGACCGACGCCACCGGCGGGCAGCCGCCCGGCGCCCCCCGGCCGGCCCGCCGGGCGGTACTGCGCACCGCCTTCACCGCGGCCGTGATCGCGGGCACCGGCGGCGCGCTCGCCCCGGTGATCCTCGAGGAACCGGAGCCCGGAAGCCCTGCCCAGGAGCGCGGAGCCGTGGGGCCCGAGCGCTTCTCCGAGCTGTACAAGGGCCGCGAGATCCGGGGCGCGGCCACGGCCACGGTGCCGGCCGGCGCGCAGCCGTACGCCGTCGAGGCCGGAGCCGTCGCGGCGGCGTCCGGCACCGAGGTCAGCGTCGACGGGAGGGTGCTGCACGTGATGCGGCGCGCCGACGGGAGCTATCTGAGCGCCGTCAACCACTACGAGTCGTTCCCCACACTCCTCGAGACGGCCCGCGCGGCGGTGGACGAACTCGGCACCGCCCAGTTGGCGGCAGCCTCCCCGCACACCATCTGAGCCCCTAAGGACGAGCACGCGTGTACAGCCGCAAGAACCAGCGCGATCTCACGCGCACCGAGAAGAAGCGCCTGGTCGACGCGATCCTGGAACTCAAGCGATCGGGCCGGTACGACGACTTCGTCAGCATGCACCGGGAGTTCTACGTCACCGACTCGGAGAGCAGGCCCCGGCCCGCCCACATGACCCCGTCCTTCTTCCCCTGGCACCGCAGATACCTCCTGGAGTTCGAGAAGGCGCTGCGGGCCGTCGATTCCCGCGTGTCGGTCCCGTACTGGGACTGGACGCGGGACAACACGGCGAAGGCGTCCCTCTGGGCGGAGGACTTCCTCGGCGGCAACGGCAGGCCGGGCGACCGGCAGGTCATGACCGGACCGTTCGCCTACCGGCAGGGGAACTGGCGGATCCGCGCCGGAGTGACCGACGACCCCTTCCTGCGGCGCAACTTCGGCCGGCCCTCGGCGCCCGTCACACTGCCCCGGCCCGCGGACGTGGAGCGCGCGCTGCGCGATCCGGTGTACGACGCCGCGCCCTGGAACAGCGTCAGCACCACCGGTTTCCGCAACAGGATCGAGGGATGGGGCATCAGGGGCGGCCGCGGCGTGGCCAACCACAACCAGGTGCACCGCTGGATCGGCGGGTCGATGGCGGGCGCCGCGTCACCCGACGACCCCGTCTTCTGGTTGCACCACGCCTTCATCGACCTGCTGTGGACCCGCTGGCAGAAGGCGCATCCGCGCTCCCGCTACCTGCCGGCCCGCGCGCTCCCCGCCGAAGACCCGCAGCGGGACCGGATCTTCGCGTACGACCGGCCCATGCCCCCGTGGGACGTGACGCCCTCACAGCTCATGGACCACACCCGGCTCTACCGGTACGTCTGAGCGCCGCCTGCCGAAAGCGGCCGGGCCCTCCCCCTCCGCGTCGCGCGCGGAAGGGGAGGGCCCGGACGGTGCGTGGGGGAGATCAGTGGCCGTAGCCGTACTCGCCGTTGTCCTCGTGGCTGTCCGACACGTTGGCGCAGGTGTTGCCGAACGCCGGGTTCAGCAGAGCGATCACGTTCACCGTGTTGCCGCACACGTTGACCGGGATGTGAACCGGCACCTGGACGGCGTTGCCCGAAAGGACACCGGGGGAGTGGGCCGCGACGGCCTCCGCCCCGGAGTCGGCGGTAGCCATGCCGGCACCGCCGGCGATCAGGGCACCGGTACCTGCCATGACGGCGGCCACCTTCGAGATACGCGACATCAGTTCTCCTTGAGGGGTTCGAAGCCGGCCGCCGAGCGTGCGGCCGGTATGCCCTGACAACGCGAAACTCGACAGACGGTAACGGATCGTCGCAAAACTCATCATCACGGCTCAACTCAGGCCGAGGAACGCGGCCCCGGCCGCCGGCAGCTCGCCGATCCGCCCGCGCCAGTCCCGCGCTGCGGGAAGGCGGGTTCTCACCGTCTCCGCCGCCCGGTCCCGGACGTTCACCTGCGTCTCGCGCAGCCGCAGCAGCGGCTCCAGCGCCGGACGGGCCAGCATCAGGCGCCGGTTGACGACCGGCGCGGGACCCCAGTGGTTCTTGTACTGCTCCGACCCGCGCAGCAGGCTCAGCACGCCGCGGTCCAGGTCCCCGGCCTCCCGGGCGATCTCACGCAGCAGCATCGTGGAGACATCCACCTTCGTCTCCCTGAGCCGGGGATCGGCCCCGTAGAGGTAACCCCCCGTCAGCCGGGCCGACCTGAAGGACAGATCGGCGGCCACCACCTCCCCGTCGAGCAGGAACTCCCTCACCGAGGCCTCGCCGTCGCGCACCATCCGGCGGGTGGAGCGCACCAGATGCGCGCAGAAACGGGGCCGGAGATGCTCAGGGTTGACCCCCCTGCCGAGCCACTGGAGCTCGTGCAGCCGCAACAGGGTGCCGACAGCGCCCGCCACCCGGTGTACGGGCGCGGTGCGGCACTCGATGCCGAGCGCGTCGATCCTGCGGAGCTTGGCCCGCGTCCGCTGGGCGCGGGAACCGGTCATCCGCCCGATGAGGGCGTCGATGGGCTCGGCGGGCAACTCCATGCAGGTCGAGTCCGTGCGGCTGCTCCGAGCACCGGACCACGCCTCGAACAGCAGGTGCGCCGAGGCGTCGGGCCGCACCTCCCGCAGGTCCACGACCGTGTGCGCGGCGGCCCGGTGGAGCCCGCGCTCCAGCGCGGTGACCGCTGCCGGGGTGTCCTCGCCGTCCACCAGGATGTCGAAGAAGTCGGAGATCGCGCCGCCCATCGGCACCAGCAGAGGCATCGGGCGGTGCACGAGCATCAGCGGCGCCGCCCCGATCAGCCGGCCTCCCCGGCGCGCGAGGAGGACCCGGAGACGGCCGGGGACCCCGTAGGAGAGCCACCACGAGTGGAGCCACGCATGGCTCTGGAACGGCGTCGCGCTGGGGCACCGGCGGTGCAGCGCGTCCCACTCCGCGGCGAGGTCCGCGAAGTCCGGCAGGTCCCTGCAGAGGGTGACGGTGAGCCGCCCGCGTCGGTCGGTGTTCATCGCACGAGCTCCCTCTCGCCGGTGGTGCCGCCCTGGGCGGGGCCCGGCACCTGGGCCGTGGCGCCCCGGCGTCCGGTGCGGGGGCGGACGAGCAGGACCAGGCCGCCGGCCAGCCCTCCCGCGCTGGCGCCCACGGCCGTGCCGAGCGGCACGGACGGGGACACGGGGTCCACGGGAGGCACGGCGTGAGAGAACTTGACCAGCTTCACCCCGGTGTCCTTCGCGACGTGCCCGCTGCTGACGACCACCGCCTCCGTCACCGCGTTGGCGATGTCCGCGGCACGGTCCCGGTCGGCCGACGTGCCGGTGACCGAGATCATGGGCGAGTCGGGAGAGGTCTCGGACCGTACGTGTGTACGCAGTTCGCGCACGGGCTCTCCGGCGGCGCCCTTGGCGTAGGAGAGGGTGGCGTCACTGGTGGCCAGGCGGCCGTACGACTGCGCGTAACCCAGCGCGGCGGCCGGATCGATGTCCTTTCCGGCGGTGACCATGGCGTAGCTCGTGGCCGCGTACTCGGGCGTGGCGAGAAGACCGTACGAGAATCCGCAGGCGGCTCCGAGCAGGACACCGGCGGGCAGCGGCAACCACCACCCGGTCCGTACGAGTGCGGGGCGGAGCCTGCGGAACCGTCCGGGGACGGCCGGCTGCTGCTCGGGCGAGTCGGTCATGATTGTGCTCTCTCGGTCGGGGGAACTGCGGTGATGTCGACGGCCTGTGCGTAGACGTCCATGAGGCGCCGGCTGCTGAGCCTGATGTCGTAGTGGTCCACGGCGGGGGGCGGCGGCAGCCTCCGGGCGCCGCTCTCCATGCGGTGCCGGAGCGCGGCCGTCAGCTCGTCCGTGGGATCGTCCTCTCCGGCGCCGGATCCGATGCGGGTGGCGCCCGGCGCCCGGCCCGCCGGGAGGTCCTCGATGGCGGGGCAGGCCGCGTACACGACCGGCAGCCCGGCGGCCAGGGCCTCGACGACGGCGAGACCGAAGGACTCCTCGCGGGACGCCGAGACGAACGTGTCGACGGCACTGAGCACCGCGGGGATGCCGGGGGCGGCCCCCGAGGTGCCGCACTCGCCGAGGAACCTGACGCGGCCGGCCACCCCGAGCCGGGCGGCGAGAGCGCGCAGCGCCCCGGCCTCCGGCCCGTCGCCGGCCAGGACCAGCCAGGCACCGGGGAGGGCGGCGACGGCACGGATCAGCAGGTCGAAGCGTTTGCCGGGAACCAGCCTGCCGACGCCCCCCACCACGAACGCCGCGTCGGGAAGGCCGAGGAGGGCCCGGGTGGCGTCCCGTTGAGCGCTGTCGAAGCGGAAGGCCGCCACGTCGACGCCGTTGGGGACGGTATGGATCCGGGCGGCCGGCACCCCCCAGTCGCGCAGCCTGCCCGCGACGGTGTCGGAGACCGCGACCGTCGCCGCCCCGAGCCGCTCGGTGCGCAGGTAGAGCTCCCTGGTCGGGCGGGTGAGCGGCCGCCCCTCGATCTCCGCGCGGCCGAGCGAGTGCTCCGTCGACACCACGGTGGTCCCGGCGAGGCGCGCCGCGATCCGTCCGTAGACACAGGCCCGGTAGAGGTGCGTGTGCACGAGGTCGTACGAGCCGCGGCGGATGAGACGGGCCAGCCGGGGTACGGCGCCGAGGTCCCTGTTGCTCCTCATCCCCAGGTCCCGGACACGGACTCCGTCGGCGCGGAGCCCTTCCGCGACCGCTCCCGGATTGGTGAGCGTCACGACGTCGCAGCGCACCGGCAGATGGCGCAGCAGCAGCCGCAGCTGCTGCTCGGCCCCGCCGACGCCGAGGCCGGTGATGACATGCAGCGCCCTCACCGGCCGTCACCCGGCCGCCCGGCGCCGGGGGAGCGGCGCCGCAGCCGGTGCCGTACCTCCTTGGCCAGCAGACGGGCGCCCCGGTCGGCGTGGCTGACATGCGTACGGGGAAGGGCGAACGGCCCCGACAGGGTGCCGGGCACGAGGGCGCATCCGTACGCGTATCCCGCCTCCCGCACGGACTCGGCCACCCGGCGGTCGGCCGTGCCGTACGGATAGCAGAACCCGGACGGCGCCTGCCCGGTGACGCGGCGCAGCGCCTCGCGGCTGCCGTGCGTCTCCTCGCGCAGTTCCTCGTCCGAAAGCGCCGTCAGATCCCGGTGGAGCATCCCGTGCGAGCCGACCTCCATACCCGCCGCGGCGACGGTTCGGACGTCCTCCTCGGTGAGCAGCGGCCTGCGCGGGCCGAGCGGATCCCAGACGTTGGAGCCGCCGGGCCGTCCGGGCAGGACGAACACGGTCGCGGTGCAGCCGTGGGCGCGCAGCACCGGGAGCGCCTCGTCGAGGAAGTCGGCGTACCCGTCGTCGAAGGTGAGCCCGACCAGCCCCTGCTTCCCGGCGGCCCGCGCGCGCAGCAGCGCCGCGATCCCGACGCCGGTCAGCCCCCGGCGCCGCAGCCAGGTGAGCTGCTCGTCCAGACGGCCGGCGGAGACGGTGATGCCGTACGGATCCTCCGTGGGGTCGCTCACCGAGTGGTAGGTCAGGATCCACGGCCGGGACCTGGGAGGGAGCGTCCGGGCAGGGGGCGCCGAGGTGTCAGCGGTCATGAGGGAACCTCTGTCGGATGAGTGCCAGCAGATGAACGGCTTCCGGGGCCCGGAGCAGCAGCCCGGTGAGAAGGAACGCCATGGGTACGAGCAGACAGCCGGCCGCCAGACCCGGCACCGGTCCCGGCACCAGGTCCGCGGCCAGCCGGCCCGTGGCCGCCGCGACCGCCGCCGCGGCCACGGGCCGGGTGAGGGAGAGGGCGACGGCCCCGGGCCGTACGGCCACCGCCCGCGAGCCCAGCCCCAGCAGCATCAGCAGGGCGGCCGTGCTGATGCCGACGGCATTGGCGGCGGCGATGCCGTCGACACCGAAGGGGCCGGTCAGCAGCACCCCGGAAACAGCGGTGACCAGAAGCCCCGCGGCCATCGCGCCGAGCGGGTACCAGGTCGGCCGGCCGGCCGAGAAGAACGGCCGGCACAGGGCGCCGACCAGCGTGTGACCGAGCAGGCCCAACGCGTAGACCCGCATGACACCGGCCGTGGCGGCGGTGTCCGCCGCGTCGAAGGCGCCGCGCTGGAAGAGGACTTCGACGATACGGGGCGCACAGCCGAGCACCATCGCCGTGCCCAGCAGCACCACGGTCCCGGCCAGGGCCAGATCACGTTCGACCCGCTGCCGGGCACCCTCCCGGTCCCCGGCCGCCATGGCCCGCGCGACGACGGGGAAGGTCACCGTGCAGATCATCATGGACAGCACCATCGGCAGCTGCGCGACCTTCTGCGCGTAGTTCAGATGCGAGATGGCCCCCTCCGGCAGCGACGACGCGAGGAACCGCTCGACGAAGACCTGCGACTGACGGCTCACCACGAACAGGACGACCGGCGCCAGGACGGTCGCCCCGAGCAGGGCGGAACCGGAACCACGCTCGCGGAGCGCACGCTTCCCGCGCCGCGCGGGAATCAGCCGCAGGAACGTGGGCAGCAGGGTCAGGATCATCAGCAGGCTGCCGGCGGCGACCCCCGCGGCGGCGGCGCGCACCCCCCAGACGGAGTGCAGCGCCAGCGTCATGCCGATGATGCCGACGTTGTACGCGATGTAGACACCGGCCGGCGCCAGGAACCTGCCGTGCGCCCGCAGCGCCGCGCTGAAGTACCCCGTGACGCCGAAGGTGAGGACCGTGACGGCCGTCAGCCGTGTGCAGTCCACCGCCAGCCGGGGATCGTCCAGCCCGGGAGCCAGGACCGCGACGGCCCAGGGCGCCCCCCAGACCAGCAGCCCTGCCGCGCAGGCCAGTGCGGCGAACAGCCGGGGGAGGGTGCCGGCCACCAGGACGCGGACCGGGTCCTGGTCGTGGCCGCCGGCCGCACGCCGGGTCAGGGCCAGGCTGAACGCCGGCACGAGCAGCAGCGCCATGCCGTCCTCGATCAGCAGCGTGGCCGCCATCTCCGGGACGGTCCAGGCGATCAGGAAGGCGTCGCTGGCGTGGCCGGCGCCGAACAGCCGCGCGAGTGCCTGGTCGCGGAAGAGCCCCAGCAGCGCGGCGATCACGGTGAGTCCCGCGGCGCCGCCCGCTGCCCGCGCGAGGAAGCGCCCGGGCCGTACCGGAGCGTCGGGCGCCGGCGGTCCGGTGACCGTCGCCTCCGTGGCGGTCCCGCTCACGCGCCGGTCGTCCTCTCCGGCCCGGCCAGCGCCCACCACGCGGCGAGGCCGAGCACGACCCCGGTCAGGACGGTCGAGGGGCCCCCGATGTCCGCGTACAGGAAGTCGACCGTCTGCCAGGTCATCAGCCCGACGGCCGCGAGACCGCAGTCGACGGCCGCGGCCCCCCGGGCCCGTGCGAGCACCAGCCTGCGCACCCCGACGGCCAGGAGCGCCGCCCAGGAGCCCACCAGTGCGGTGAAGCCGATGAGCCCCTGCTCGCCGAGTACCAGCAGGTACATGTTGTGGGGGGAGAGCAGCGGCTGCCTGCGGAACTCCTGACCGGCCCCCGCCGTGTCACTGCCGGCCGAGAGCCCGATCGAGGCGTGCCCGTCACGGTGGGCCGGGAAGCCCTTCAGACCGACGCCGGTCGCGGGCCGCTCGCGCCACATCCCCGCGGCGGCGGCCCACATGGCGTAGCGGTCGTTGACCGACCGGTCGGGGGCGCTGGTCACCTCGGTGATGCTGGTGAGCCGCTGCGAGATCATCTCGGACCCCACGCCGAAACCACCCACCAGGACGACCCCGGCAGCGCCCAGCACCGCCAGCGCGCGGACCGCCTGCCGGAGCCCGGTCAGCACGATCACGGCGAGTGCCCCGGCGGCCGTCGCGATCCACGCCCCCCGGCTGAAGGACAGCGTGAGCGGGACGAGCAGCAGCGCGGCGGTCACGGGAGCCCACGGCCTCAGCCGGCGAGGAGTGCCGGCCGGGGTGCGGAGCGCGTACGCGGCTGCCGCCACCAGGCCGTAGCCGACGACCGTGGCCATCCCCATCACATCGCTGGGACCGAACGTGCCGACAGCGCGGATGTCCTCCCCCATGTAGGAGGCGCCGGTGCCGGTGACGTACTGGTGTACCCCCGTCGCACCCTGGACCACCGCCAGCAGGACGAGCGCGCCCGCGACTGCCCGGAACCCCGCGGCGTCCCTGACCAGCAGGAGGACGGCGGCCGGTACGAGGACGAAGATCTGCAGGTACCGCACGAACCCCGGCAGGGCCGCCACCGGGTCCGTGGCGGTGACCGTGGCCAGGGCGAGGCCGACGGCCGGGAGCCCCAGCACGACCGCCGCGGCCGGCGAGAGCGGACGCCGCCGCAGGAACAGCAGACGGCCCGCGCAGACGAGGACGGCCACCCCCGAGAGGAGATCGGCCGCGGGTACGCCCCCCACCGTCCAGGGTGACGTCTCGTCGGCCGGGACGGCCACGAGCAGGACGGTCGCGATCAGCGGCAGCAACGGCCAACGGCCGCGCCACCCGTGAGGGGGCGCCTTCTCCTGGGCGGCGGCCGGTACGACGGGCGGCGAGGCCACGGTGAGGGTCACGGTTCAGCTGCCTCCGAGCCGGAACACCGAGCCGGCCGTACGCGCCAGTACGCACATGTCCTGCCAGAGCGACCATGTCTCGATGTACCGGTTGTCGAAGCGCGCCCGGTCCTCGATCGAGGTGTCGCCTCGCAGGCCGTGCACCTGGGCCAGTCCCGTGATGCCGACGGGCATCCGGTGCCGGGACCGGTAGCCGGGATGCGCGAGGCTGAACTGCTGGACGAAGTAGGGGCGTTCAGGGCGCGGCCCGACCAGGCTCATGTCGCCGCGTACGACGTTCCACAGCTGCGGCAGCTCATCGAGCGACGTCCTGCGCAGCAACTTGCCGACGCGACTCATGCGCCGGTCCGACGAGACGTTCCAGCGGGTGGCCGACTCGTGCGCGTCGGCCGGGCGCAGTGTGCGGAACTTCAGCAGGACGAACGGCCGCCCGTATCCGCCGATCCGTTCCTGGCGGAAGATGACGCCCGGGCCGTCGCCCAGGCGCACGGCCAGAGCGCAGGCGGCCATCACCGGGGACGCCGCGACCAGCGCCACCAAGGCCAGGACCGCGTCCATGGCCCGTTTCACCCGGTGCGCCACCGGACGGTGCGCTCCGGCATGCAGCGAGTGGGCCGCGAAACCCCACACATGGTCCGGCCGGGGCGCGGTCCGGTACCGGGCGACCGGCGCCTGATCGGTGATCAGCCACACCCGGCAGCCGTGCCGCGCGAACAGGGCGAAGAGCTCCGCCCCGTCGGGCGCGGCGTCGGGCGGGACCGTGAAGACGGCGTGCCGCACGGAGTTCTGCACGACCGCCCGGCCGGCGTCCTGCACCGACGTCAGGACGGGCAGCGGAGCCCCGCCCGCGGGCGCGTCCGCCCTCTCGTCCACGTCCGGGCCGGATCCCGCCACCCGGCCGACCGGCCGCATCCCGTACCGCGTGTGCTCCTGCAGCACGGCGACGACCCGGTCGGCGAACGGACCGTCTCCCACCACCAGGGTGGACCGCGGATTACGTGCGGCCGACCACAGCCGGGACCGGTGGACCATGGCGCGTGCTCCGCAGCTCACCAGGGTCTGGAGGCCGGCCGCGCAGGCGAGCGCCGTCCACCCGGCGGCGAGGCGCGGGTCGTACACGGACACCGCCTCGGCGACGACGTACCACTGCACCACGGCCAGCCCCGCCAGCGCGGGCAGTTCGGCCAGAGCCGAGGGGGAGAGGCCGGTGCGGTAGAGACCCCGGTACGCGTTGAGGAGCAGCTGCACGCCCGCCTGCAGCAGGGCGGCGGCCGGCGGCCAGGGCCCGGGGGCGATCAGGGCCACGGCCAGGCCGAGGGCGAGCAGGTCGGAGGCCACGAGCGCCGCCGGAGCCCGGCCTCGTCGGCGGCCTGCCGCGGTCCGTGGGGCGAAAGCGTCCTCCCTGCCACTGCGTGGCGGACGGATCGCGGTAGCGGCGCGCCGTTCGGCGGTTGCCTGGGCGGCTCGGGGGACAGGTGCACTCTCCGTCGTCATCGCTCGGTGCGCTTCCTCGTCGTGGGGCGGGACTGGCCGACAAGTTCCTCGTAGAGGCGCAGGACCGCTCCGGCGGTCTTCGTCACGTCGAAGACCTCCCGGGTGCGGATCTGCGCGGTGCGGCCCAGCCGCGTCCGCAGCACCGGGTCGCCCAGCAGCGTGGTGAGCGCTGCCGCGAGAGCCGCGGGGTCCTCGGGCGGCACCAGGCAGTGCGGCAGGTGTCCGGGCGGCAGGCTCTCCCTGGCCCCGTCGACGTCGGTCAGAAGGACCGGCGTGCCGCAGGCCATCGCTTCGAGGGGGGCCAGCGCCATCCCCTCCCAGCGCGAAGGGAGGACCAGCAGGTCCGCCGCGTGGATCCAGGGCCGTACGTCCGCGCTCTCCCCGGCGAACAGAACGCCGGGGGGCGCGGTGCGGCGCAGCTCGTCCCCGTACGGCCCGTCGCCGACCAGGACCAGCCGCGCGCCGCCCGTCGCGGCGGTGCGCCATGCCCGCAGCAGCACGTCCTGGCCCTTCTGCCGGCTCAGGCGTCCGACGCACACGACCAGCGGTACCTCGGCGGGGGTTCCTTCGAGCAGCGCGAGCGATCCGCGCGCCGACGCGGCGGCGTCCCCGCAGACGGGCCGGAAGCGGCCGAGATCGATGCCGTTGTGGATGACCGACCAGCGCGCCGTGATGCCCGCGCGCTGCCCGGACGCGCGTTCGGACTCGCTGACGCAGAGGATGCGGTCGCTCCACCGCGCCCCGAACCGCTCCCACGCCGCTGCCACACCGGCGGCCCGGCCTTCCAGGGCCTCGAACGACCAGGCGTGCGGCTGGAAGACCGTCGGTACCCGGCCGCGCACGGCCAGCCGCCCGGCGAGTCCCGCCTTGGCGCTGTGGGCATGGACCACGTCGGGAGCGCACGCACGGATCAGCCGGCCCGCCGTGAGGACCTCCCGGCCGAGCCGGGGGCCGGGGGCGCGCTCCGCCGGCCAGGCGCACACCCGCGCCCCGGCGATGGACGCGCCGGCCGCCAGGGCGCCGTCCGGCGGGCAGGCCACGACGGGCCGCAGTCCTGCCCGTACCTGTGCCGCGACGAGGTCGGTCACGACCCGTGCGACTCCTCCCTCCACCGGCTGGACCAGGTGAAGGACTGTCAGTCGTCTTTCCTCGGTGCAACTCTTCTGCAGCACGCACGGCTCTCTTTCACATGCCCCCGAAGAGCCGGTTCGGGTAAACACCGGCGGCAAGGAATATGGCGGCGGGAGATCAAGTGGGTGAAACCGAACTGCACTGTGGCAGACCATGCGTGCGAAAACACGCATGACTCGCGCTCGTGTCCGGATGGATTACCCCCGGAAAATCCTCCGACCGCCTGCTCCTCGGTTCTGCGGCGTGTCAGACGACGATGACCGACTTTGTTCACCGCTGTGCCGCATGATGGCCGTGCCGTGCGCCTCCGCTCGTATCCCGAGGGAGTATCCCGACGGCGTATCCCCAGGGTTCCGGATGCGCCAGGTATTAATGCGCCGCAATTCCCGTCCCGTTGGCGCAGGAATTCCTGCGGCCCGCGTTCCGTTTGTCCGTAGTGGCATTCTCCGGCCTCCGCCGCGTCCCGGCGCCCTTTCCGTGCGAACCGGCCAACCATGGCGAAACGGCCACCGGATCCGCCGTGCGCCAGGTGTACTGCCGGTCAGGCCGCCTACCCGGCTGTGCGGCCGAGGAGGCAGTATCGGGTACAACTCGTGATGATCGTCCGCCGGTGGCGGTCCGCGAACGGCCGATGAGGACAGAGGAGAATCGATGGTTCACGAACGGGCCGGTCAGCCGGCGCAGCCCGGAGACCTGGTGGACGTGGCGCGGCTGGTGACGGCCTATTACACGGTCCACCCGGACCCGGGTGAGCCCGGCCAGCGTGTGGCCTTCGGGACGTCGGGGCACCGGGGATCGGCACTCGCGGCCGCGTTCAACGAGGACCACATCGCCGCCACCACCCAGGCCATCTGCGACTACCGGGAGCGGCAGGGCACGGACGGGCCGGTGTTCCTCGGGGCCGACACCCACGCGCTCTCGGAACCGGCCAGGATCACGGCCGTCGAGGTGCTGGCCGCCAACGGCGTCACCGTCCTGATCGACAGCGACGACGGCTACACCCCCACCCCAGCCGTCTCGCACGCGATCCTCACGTACAACCGGGACCGGAGGAGCGGCCTCGCGGACGGCATCGTCGTCACGCCCTCGCACAACCCGCCCGCCGACGGCGGCTTCAAGTACAACCCGCCGCACGGCGGGCCGGCCGGTTCCGACGCCACCTCCTGGATCCAGGACCGGGCCAACGCCCTGATCGAAGGAGGGCTGAAGGAGGTCCGCCGGATCCCCTACGCCAGGGCGCTCGCCGCCGACACCACCGGGCGTCACGACTTCCTGACCGGTTACGTCGACGATCTCCCGGCCGTCCTCGACCTGGACGCCGTACGCGACGCCGGCATCCGGATCGGCGCCGACCCCCTGGGCGGAGCCTCGGTCGCGTACTGGGGACGGATCGCCGAGCGCCACCGGCTCGACCTCACGGTGGTCAACCCGCTCGCGGACCCCACCTGGCGTTTCATGACGCTCGACTGGGACGGCAAGATCCGCATGGACTGCTCGTCGCCGTACGCCATGGCCTCGCTGATCGAGCAGCGCGACGCGTACACCATCGCCACCGGTAACGACGCGGACGCCGACCGGCACGGCATCGTCACGCCGGACGGCGGACTGATGAATCCGAACCACTACCTGGCCGTGGCCATCCGCTACCTCTACTCCCACCGGGAGAACTGGCCGGCCGGCACCGGCATCGGCAAGACCCTGGTCTCCTCCTCCATGATCGACCGGGTCGCCTCGGACCTGGGACGGCAACTGGTGGAGGTCCCCGTGGGCTTCAAGTGGTTCGTCGACGGGCTGTTCGGCGGCACCCTGGGATTCGGCGGCGAGGAGTCGGCCGGAGCGTCCTTCCTGCGCCGCGACGGCCGGGTGTGGACGACGGACAAGGACGGCATCCTGCTCGCCCTGCTCGCCTCGGAGATCACGGCCGTCACGGGCTCGACCCCCTCCCAGCACTACGGCGAACTCACCGCCCGGTTCGGCGATCCGGCCTACGCCCGGATCGACGCCCCCGCGACCCGTGAGCAGAAGGCGGTGCTGGCCAGGCTCTCCCCGGAACAGGTCTCCGCGGACACGCTGGCCGGCGAGCCGATCACCGCCGTGCTCACCGAGGCGCCCGGCAACGGCGCGGCCGTCGGCGGGCTCAAGGTCTGCACCGACAGCGCGTGGTTCGCGGCACGCCCGTCCGGCACCGAGGACGTCTACAAGGTGTACGCGGAGAGCTTCCAGGGCGCCGGGCACCTGGCCCGGGTCCAGGACGAGGCACGGGCCCTGGTCTCCGACGCACTGGGTGCCACGGGCTGAGCGGCCGGGCGGGCGCGCCCGGCGCGCCCGCCTCCGCCTTGAGCGCCGGCAATTGTGCGGTTACGCGTCCGGGACGGTCTGCTGGACCTGGCGGAGGAAGGCGGCGTTGTCGGGGGTCCTGCGGATCTTGTCCAGCAGCGCTTCGAGCATGGCCTGGGCGTCCCGCGACCGCAGGGCGCGCCTCAGCCCCCGTACGGCGGCCAGCTCGCCCGAGGGCAGCAGGAGTTCCTCGCGACGGGTGCCCGACGGCGTGATGTCGACCGCCGGGAAGACCCGCCGGTCCGCGGACGCACGGTCGAGGCGGAGCTCCATGTTGCCGGTGCCCTTGAGCTCCTCGAAGAAGTAGTCGTCGGCGCGGGAGCCGGTGTCCACCAGCACGGTCGCCAGGATGGTGAGCGAACCGCCTTCCTCGGCGAGCCGGGCCGCGCCGAACAGCTTCTTGGGACCCATGAGCGCCGACGCGTCCACGCCGCCGCTCAGTGTGCGGCCTCCGGCCCCGGCGTTGTTGTTGTGGGCGCGGCACAGCCTGGTGAGGGAGTCGAGGAGGATCACGACGTCGCGGCCCTGTTCGACCAGCCGCTTGGCGCGTTCCACGGCGAGGTCCGCGAGCGCGATGTGCTCCTTGGCGGGCCGGTCGAAGGTGGAGGCGTACACCTCTCCGCGCACGGAACGGCGCATGTCCGTGACCTCTTCGGGGCGTTCGTCCAGGAGGACCACCATCAGGTGGCACTCGGGATGATTGACGGCCACCGAAGCGGCGATCTGCTGCAGGAGAACGGTCTTGCCGGTCTTCGGAGGCGCGACGATCAGGCCGCGCTGCCCCTTGCCGACGGGGGAGACGAGATCGATGATCCGGGGGGCGGGGCCCCCGTCCGGCCTCTCCAGGCGCAGGCGCTCCCGGGGGTGGAGCGGGGTGAGGTCGTGGAAGTGCGGACGGCCCCGGAGTTCGTGCGCCGCACGGCCGTTGACGGAGTCGACGCCGGACAGGGCGCGAGGGCGCTCGCACGTCCCGTCGACGACATCGCCCTTGCGCAGGCCGTACCGCCGGATCAGTGCGGGCGAGACCTGGACGTCGCGGGGTGAGGGATGGCCGCCGTCGGTGCGCAGGACGCCGTGTCCGTTGTTCGTGGTGTCGAGGACACCGACGGTGCGGACGGGCTGATCCTGCCGGACCACGGGGCGTTCGAGTGTGCTGGTCATGGTGGGTCCTTTCGCGGACATGGCGAATGAGAGGTCCGGCGAAGGCAAGGCGGCGGAATCACGCCTCGTACGACGGGCATGAGAAGCCCGGACCGGACAGAAGAGATGGTGCGAGAAGCTGGATCACCGGTCGTAGAAGGACTGGCGCAACAGCGGGGGAGAAGCACCGGCGCCCGATGCGGGCTTTCACGTGTGCTGAAGGCAACGTACCACGCGAGGTCGGGGAGGGGAAGGCCCCGCGCCCCCGGGGCGTGACGGCCGGACTCGGCGGCCTGTCCGCCGGGCCGGGACCGGGGGGCTCCCCGGGGTCAGTCGCCCGGGGGAGGCGGGGGCGTCGTGCTCCGCTCCGCGAGGTGGGCGTCCATGGTGGAGTTCAGGTCGGTCACGAAGGACTCGAACCGTGCCAGGAGTTCCGGCGGATAGTGCGACATCGTGGTGTCGAGGCGAAGTGCGAGCGGGCCGAAGAACTCGTCCGCCCGTTCCTGGATGTGCGGGCCGCTGCGCAGGGTGACGACGCGGCGGTCCGAGTGTTCGCGGGTGCGGGTGAGGTGCCCCGCCGCTTCCAGGCGGTTCAGGAGTGCGGTGGTGGCGCCCGTGGACAGGGAGATGCGCTCACTCAGCCGTGCCGGTGACAGCGGCGTGCCGCGCTCCTCGGCGGCGGCGATCTCCAGCACCGCGGTCGCGTCGGTGGAGTGCAGGCCCAGCCAGGCGGCGAAGCGCCGGCTGAGCTCGGCGTAGTGGCTGCCGTAGATCCTCAGCCCCTCCATCAGCCGCTCACGCCGCGCCGCGACACCGTCGCGCGTCACGTCCTCCATGGAAGGCCCGCCACCTCTCTCTCCTGCCGCGCGATCCGCGTCGTCGGCGCGCTTTGACAACCTACCGCCACCACTTTACCTTCATCGTGGAATTACTTCACCATGGAGGTATCAAGCATGCGTGCCCCGTCCCCCGCCCTCGACGAGACCACCGAGCCCTACCGATGGCGGTGGCTGATCCTTGTGGTGATGCTGGTCGCGGAGGTCATGGATCTCCTGGACGCCTCGATCGTGAACGTCGCCGGACCGGCACTGGAGGAGTCCCTCGGCGCCGGCCCCGTAGGCCTTCAGTGGGTGATCGGCGGGTACGCCCTCACCTTGGGGGCCGGGCTCGTGCTCGGTGGCCGGCTCGGGGACCGCTACGGGCGGCGCAGCATGTTCCTGATCGGCCTGACCGCGTTCACCGCCACCTCGCTGCTGTGCGCGCTGGCGCCGAACATCGAATCACTGATCGTCTTCCGGCTGCTGCAGGGCGCCGCCGGGGCGATGCTCCTGCCGCAGGGCCTCGGCCTGCTGCGGGAGAACTTCTCCGGCTCCGAAC
Organism: Streptomyces sp. NPDC088746; assembly: GCF_044751065.1. Classification (NCBI taxonomy): domain Bacteria; kingdom Bacillati; phylum Actinomycetota; class Actinomycetes; order Kitasatosporales; family Streptomycetaceae; genus Streptomyces; species Streptomyces sp. NPDC088746. The sequence goes on along the minus strand of NZ_JBIVLA010000003.1, from coordinate 254,863 downwards.
TCACCAAGGTCTTCGGGATCTTCGGCCCCGTCCTCGGGCTCGGCGGCATCATCGGCCCGGTCCTCGGCGGCTTCCTCGTCGAGGGCGACTTCTTCGGCCTGGGCTGGCGGTCGGTGTTCCTGGTCAACCTGCCCATCGGCATCGCCGCCCTGCTCACGGCCGCGAAGTGCGTGCCGAAGAAGGCCGGCGACCGCACGGTGGGCGTCGACATGACCGGTGCCGCGCTGGTCGTGTCGTCCTGCGCGCTCCTCGTCCTGCCGCTGAACCAGGGACAGGAGGACGGATGGCCGCTGTGGACATGGCTGTGCATGGCCGCTTCGGCCCTCGGACTCGTCCTGTTCGCGGTACACCAGCGCCGCACGGCAGCGGCGGGCCGTGAGCCCCTGGTCACCCCCGGCCTGCTGCGCAAGCCCGCCTTCACCGTCGGGCTCGGCGGCATCGCCCTGTTCTTCGCCGGGCTCGTCGGCACGCAACTCGTGCTGACCCTCTATCTCCAGATCGGCCGGCACTTCACCGCCGGTGACGCGGGACTCGGCAACCTGCCGCTCGCGGTCGGCACGGCGATCGGCGGGGCGGTCAGCGGCGCGGTCCTCGCCGACAGGATCGGCCGCAAGGTCCTCCAGATCGGCCCGCTCGTCCAGCTCGCCGGTGCGGCACTGCTCTGGTTCGAGCTGGACGGCCTCACCACGGCCTCGTTCTCCGTTTGGGACATCGCCCCGGGCGTCACCGTCTCAGGAATCGGCGCGGGCATGGTCATCGCCGCCCTGTTCAGCTTCGTACTCGCCGCCGTCGACGACAAGGAGATCGGCTCAGCCTCCGGAGTCCTGTCCGCAGTCCAGTCCATCGGCGGCTCCGTCGGCGTCGCCATCTTCGGCTCCTTGTTCTTCACCCAGGCCGGGCGCGGCGATTTCACCGGCGGATTCCACCGCGCCCTCATCGTCCAGGCATGCCTCCTGGCCGCCTTCCTCGCCATCACCTTCCTGCTGCCCGAGCAGGGGCGTCCGGACGAGGAGCAGCACGGCATCGACGACGCCCCCGCCGGCACACGGCACGCCGCCGTGTGAACCCGGGCCGGGCCTCAGTCCTCCCCGCGGAACGCCCGCAGGATCTGCCCGGCCGCCAGCGTCGCCGTCAACTCGCCCCCGCGGACGCGCTGTTCCAGCTCCGGGGCGAGCGTACGCACCGCCGGATGGCTGCGCAGGCTGTCCAGCAGTTCGTCACGGACCATCGCCCAGGTCCAGTCCACCTGCTGCTCACGGCGCTTGGCCGACAGCCGCCCGGTGGACTCCAGGAGCGTACGGTGCTGCTCCAGCCGCTCCCACAGCGCGTCCAGACCGGTCGACTCCCTGGCGCTGCACGTCAGCACCGGGGGAGTCCAGGCCGCGTCCACGGGGTGCATCAGCCGTAGCGCACCCGCCAGTTCACGTGCCGCGGAGCGGGCGTCGCGTTCGTGCGGGCCGTCGGCCTTGTTGACCGCGATGGCGTCGGCCAGCTCCAGGACACCCTTCTTGATGCCCTGCAGCTGGTCGCCCGTACGCGCCAGGGTGAGCAGCAGGAACGTGTCGACCATGTTGGCCACCGCCGTCTCCGACTGCCCTACGCCGACGGTCTCCACCAGCACCACGTCGTAGCCGGCGGCCTCCATCACCACGATGGACTCGCGGGTCGCCTTGGCCACCCCGCCGAGGGTTCCCGCGGTGGGGGAGGGGCGTACGAACGCCCGCGCGTCCACCGCCAGCCGCTCCATCCGGGTCTTGTCACCCAGGATGGAACCGCCCGTACGGCTGGACGACGGGTCCACGGCCAGCACGGCGACCCTGTGGCCGAGCCCCGTCAGCATGGTGCCGAGCGCGTCGATGAACGTGGACTTCCCCACGCCCGGCACCCCGCTGATCCCGATGCGCCTGGCCCGCCCCGAATGCGGCAGCAGCTCGCTCAGCAGCTGTTGCGCCGCCGTCCGGTGGTCGGGGCGGGTGGACTCGACCAGGGTGATCGCGCGTGCCACGAACGCGCGCTTCCCGGCGACCACACCCTTGGCGTACGCGCCGGTGTCGATGTCTCGTGCCATCCGTCAGCGGCTCACAGCTCGTGGCCGAGCGCGGCGCCGAGCCGCGTGACCAGATCGTGGGCGGCGTCCGGGATCACGGTGCCGGGCGGGAACACCGCGGCGGCGCCCGCCTCGTGCAGCGCCTCGATGTCCTGCGGCGGGATCACCCCGCCCACCACGATCATGATGTCCTCCCGGCCCTCGGCGGCCAGCTCCTCCCGCAGCGCGGGCACGAGCGTGAGGTGACCGGCGGCGAGCGACGAGACGCCCACGACGTGCACGTCCGCCTCGACCGCCTGCCGGGCGACCTCACCGGGCGTCTGGAACAGCGGGCCGACATCGACGTCGAAGCCCAGGTCGGCGAAGGCCGTCGCGATCACCTTCTGGCCGCGGTCGTGACCGTCCTGGCCCATCTTGGCGACGAGGATGCGCGGACGCCGACCCTCCGCCTCCTCGAAGGCGTCGACCAGTGTGCGCGTGCGGTCCACGGACGGGGACTCTCCTGCCTCTTTGCGGTACACCCCGGAGATCGTACGGATCTGGCCCGCGTGCCTGCCGTACACCTTCTCCAGCGCGTCGGAGATCTCGCCGACCGTGGCCATGGCCCGGGCCGCGTCGACGGCCAGCGCCAGCAGATTGCCTTCGAGCCCCGGCCCCGGGTCCCGCTCCGCCGCGGCTGTCAGGGCGCGCAGTGCGTCCTGGCAGGCCGTCTCGTCGCGCTCCTCGCGCAGCCGGCGCAGCTTCTCGATCTGTTGGGTGCGCACCGAGGAGTTGTCGACCTTGAGCACATCGATCTTCTCGTCGGTCTCCACCCGGTACTTGTTCACGCCGATGACGGGCTGGCGCCCGGCATCGATCCGGGCCTGCGTCCGCGCCGCCGCCTCCTCGATGCGGAGCTTGGGGATGCCCGCGTCGATGGCCTTGGCCATGCCGCCGGCCGCCTCGACCTCCTCGATGTGCTTCCAGGCCCGCGCCGCGAGGTCGTGGGTCAGCTTCTCCACGTAGGCGCTGCCGCCCCACGGGTCGATGACCCGGCAGGTGCCGGACTCCTGCTGGAGCAGGAGCTGGGTGTTGCGGGCGATCCGCGCCGAGAAGTCCGTCGGGAGCGCGAGCGCCTCGTCGAGCGCGTTGGTGTGCAGCGACTGCGTGTGCCCCTGGGTGGCGGCCATCGCCTCGACGCAGGTGCGCGTCACGTTGTTGAAGACGTCCTGCGCGGTCAGGGACCAGCCGGAGGTCTGCGAATGGGTGCGCAGCGAGAGGGACTTGGGGTTCTCAGGCCCGAACTCCCCGACCAGCCTCGCCCAGAGCAGCCGTGCCGCCCGCAGCTTCGCGATCTCCATGAAGAAGTTCATGCCGATCGCCCAGAAGAAGGAGAGGCGCGGTGCGAACGCGTCCACGTCCAGGCCCGCCGCCTGTCCGGCCCGCAGATACTCCACCCCGTCGGCCAGGGTGTACGCCAGCTCCAGGTCGGCCGTCGCTCCCGCCTCCTGGATGTGGTAGCCGGAGATGGAGATGGAGTTGTAGCGGGGCATCTTCTGCGAGGTGAACGCGAAGATGTCGGAGATGATCCGCATGGAGGGGCCGGGCGGGTAGATGTAGGTGTTGCGGACCATGAACTCCTTGAGGATGTCGTTCTGGATGGTCCCGGCCAGCTTCTCGGGGGCGACCCCCTGCTCCTCCGCGGCGACGATGTAGAGCGCGAGCACGGGCAGCACGGCGCCGTTCATCGTCATCGACACCGACATCCGGTCCAGCGGGATCCCGTCGAAGAGCTGGCGCATGTCGTAGATCGAGTCGATCGCCACGCCCGCCATGCCGACGTCACCCGTCACCCTGGGGTGGTCGCTGTCGTAGCCGCGGTGGGTGGGCAGGTCGAACGCGATGGACAGGCCCTTCTGTCCGGCCGCGAGGTTCCGCCGGTAGAAGGCGTTGGACTCCTCGGCCGTGGAGAATCCGGCGTACTGACGGATGGTCCAGGGCTGGTTGACGTACATCGTCGGGTACGGGCCGCGCACGTACGGCGCGATACCCGGATAGGTCCCGAGGAAGTCGAGCCCCTCCAGGTCCCGCCCGGTGTACAGCGGCTTGACCTCGATGCCCTCCGGGGTCTCCCAGAGCAGCTCGTCCTCGGACCGGTCGGCCGACTCCTTCACCGCGGCCTGCCACTGGTCCTCGGAGACCTGGGCGGGGGGTCCGCCGGTCAGCGCCACGTCGGAGAAGTCCGGCACGGGTGTCCCGGGGGTCGTGGTCTCGGGGGTCTGCATCACGCCACTCCCATTCGGTCGAGTTCGGAGGAGAGGACGGAGACCACGTCGCAGCCGGCGAACACATGCACGTCCGCGCCGGTGTACTCGCCGGGCCGCCCCGCGAGGAAGATCTGTTCGGCGCCCGCGGCCCTGAGGGCCGCGGCGACGGCCTCGCCCTGTTCGGCGTAGAGCGTGTCGGCCGAGCACAGGCAGGCGATCGTCGCCCCACTGGCCGCGAAGGCCTCGGCAGCCGTCGACGCGTCCACCGAAGCCGGCTCGTGGACGGGCTGGATGCCGCCCGACAGGAAGAGGTTCGCGGCGAAGGAGGCCCGAGCGGTGTGCACGGAGGCGGGTCCGAGCGCGGCGAGGAACACCTTCGGCCGGCTGCCCGTGGCCGCGAGGTGAGCGTCCGACCTGGCCCGCAGCGCCTCGAACGCCTCGTCGCGCCTGACCACGGGCAGCCCGCCCGCCGACGGCGCGGCGGGCACGGGCTCACGCTCCACGGTCCGTTCGTCGAGGGACGGGAATTCGCTGACCCCGGTCACCGGTTCCTTGCGCCGGGCCAGATCCCTGCTCCGGGCCGCCCAGGTGGCCGCGAGCCGCTCCCGCACCATGCCGGACCGGAGGGCGGCGGCCTGGCCGCCGGCCCGCTCGACCTCCTGGAAGAACGCCCAGGCGGCAGCGGCGAGTTCGTCGGTCAGCCGCTCGACGTACCAGGAACCGCCCGCCGGGTCCGTGACCCGGGCCAGATGCGACTCCTCCATCAGGATCGTCGAGGTGTTGCGGGCGATCCGCCGGGCGAAAGCGTCCGGCAGCCCCAGTGCGTGATCGAACGGCAGTACGGTGACGGATTCGGCTCCGCCGACGCCCGCGCCCAGACAGGCCAGCGTCGTCCGCAGCATGTTCACCCACGGATCACGGCGCGTCATCATCACCGACGAGGTCACGACGTGCTGCCGCTGCGCCCCGGCTTCCGGGTTCCCGCAGACCTCGGCGACCCGGGCCCACAGCCTGCGGGCGGCGCGCAGCTTCGCGATCGTCAGGAACTGGTCCGCCGTGGCGGCGTACCGGAACTCCAGCTGCGCGCACGCCTCCTCCACGGAGAGCCCCGACGACGTCAGCGCGCGGAGGTAGGCGACACCGGTGGCCAGCGAGAGCCCCAGCTCCTCGGCGGCCGAGCTGCCCGCCTCGTGGTACGGCAGCGCGTCCACGGCCAGGGAACGCAGCCCCGGATACTCGCGGGAGCACAGCCGCGCCCAGTGGACGGCGTCGCTCAGCTCAGGCTCCGTGCCCGTGCGCGCGGCCTGTCCGAGCGGATCCACCCCGAGGCTGCCCCGTGCCGTCTCCTTCGCGATGCCCCGGGCCTCGTAGAGCCCGAGCAACTCACGGACGGCGGGCCCGGGATCGGCGCCCGCGTCGAGTACGACGGGAGCCAGATCGAGATGGACACCGTCGAGCGCGCGGGCGAGGCCGGACACCGGTACCCCACCGGGCCCGCCGACGGCCAGCCAGAGCGACGTGACGCCGTTCTCCAGATCGCCGAGCAGGGCCTCGTTGAGGCGCACCGGATCGGCCAGGGCGTGGCGCTGGCGCACGTCCCAGCCGTCCGTGGTGTTCCCCGTCGGCCTGCTGCCCCGGGTGAAGGGCGCGAAGCCGGGCAGACCGGGGTCCGCCGAAACGTCGATGGAGGTGTACAGGGGGCGGACTGTGAGCCCGTCCCCGAGCGCGGTGGACAGCGCTTCCTCGGCGGCCGAGCCCTTGACTTCCTTGCCCGACTTGCGCAGTACGCCTTCGACAAGGCTCTGCCACTGGTCGTGGGAAGGGTCGGGGAACTCGGCGGCCCGGGAAAGCCCGTCAGCAGGCAGGACCGTCATGCTCAGATGCTAGGTCAGCACTCCGATGAGCAGCAGGGCCACTTACTGTGACCTTGCACTCTCCGAAATGTGCCGGATCCGCTGGGTGGTGCTGCCTTGTCCGGCGGATCTTGAAACAAGGCGGGGCCCGCGCCGGCACCCGGGCCGGCGCGGGCCCCGCCGGTCAGGCCTTGACGTAGGCGGCGAGGTGCTCGCCGGTGAGGGTCGAGCGGTCGGCCACCAGGTCGGCCGGTGTCCCCTCGAAGACGATCCGGCCCCCGTCGTGGCCCGCGCCCGGCCCGAGGTCGATGATCCAGTCCGCGTGCGCCATGACCGCCTGATGGTGCTCGACGACGATGACCGACTTGCCGGAGTCGACGAGCCGGTCGAGGAGACCGAGCAACTGCTGGACGTCGGCGAGGTGCAGACCCGCCGTCGGCTCGTCCAGGACGTAGACCCCGCCCTTCTCGGCCATGTGGGTGGCGAGCTTGAGCCGCTGCCGTTCGCCGCCGGAGAGCGTGGTGAGCGGCTGGCCGAGGGTCAGGTAGCCGAGCCCCACGTCGGCGAGCCGGCCGAGGATCCGGTGCGCGGCCGGCGTGCTCGCCTCGCCGGTGCCGAAGAACTCCTCGGCCTCGGCCACCGACATCGCGAGCACCTCGCTGATGTCCCGGCCGCCGAAGTGGTATTCGAGGACCGACGCGTCGAACCTCTTGCCCTCGCAGTCCTCGCAGACCGTCGTGGTGCCGGCCATCATCCCCAGGTCGGTGTAGATGACGCCCGCGCCGTTGCACGTGGGGCAGGCACCCTCGGAGTTGGCGCTGAACAGCGCCGGCTTCACGTCGTTGGCCTTGGCGAACGCCTTGCGGATGGGGTCGAGAAGTCCGGTGTACGTGGCCGGGTTGCTGCGCCGCGAGCCCTTGATCGGGCTCTGGTCGACCGACACCACGTTCTCGCCGGCCGGGATCGAGCCGTGCACCAGCGAACTCTTGCCGGAACCGGCGACCCCGGTGAGGACGGTCAGCACCCCGAGCGGGATGTCGACGTCGACGTTCCGCAGGTTGTGCAGCGAAGCCCCGCGGATCTCGAGCGCCCCGGTGGGCTTGCGCACCGAATCCTTGACGGCGGCCCGGTCGTCGAAGTGGCGGCCCGTGACGGTGGAACTCTTCCGCAGGCCCTCGACGCTTCCCTCGAAGCAGACGGCGCCACCCTCCGTACCGGCGCCGGGGCCGAGGTCGACCACATGGTCGGCGATCGCGATCGTCTCCGGCTTGTGCTCCACGACGAGCACCGTGTTGCCCTTGTCCCGCAGGCGCAGCAGCAGGTCGTTCATCCGCTGGATGTCATGGGGGTGCAGGCCGATGGTGGGCTCGTCGAAGACGTAGGTGACGTCCGTGAGCGAGGAGCCGAGGTGACGGATCATCTTGACGCGCTGCGACTCACCCCCCGAGAGCGTGCCCGCCGGACGGTCGAGCGAGAGGTAGCCGAGACCGATCTGCACGAAGGAGTCGAGGGTGTGCCGCAGTGCGGCGAGCAGAGGTGCGACCGACGGTTCGTCGAGGCTGCTCACCCAGGTGGCCAGATCGCTGATCTGCATCGCGCAGGCGTCGGCGATGCTGATCCGCCCGATCTTCGACGACCGGGCGCCCTCGCTGAGCCGGGTGCCGTCGCACTCGGGGCAGGTGGTGAAGGTGACCGCGCGCTCCACGAACGCCCGGATGTGCGGCTGCAGCGCCTCCTTGTCCTTGGACAGGAACGACTTCTGGATCTTGGGGATCAGCCCCTCGTAGGTGAGGTTGACGCCGTTGACCTTGACCTTGACCGGCTCCCCGTAGAGGAAGGCCCGCAGTTCCTTCTTGGTGTACTCGCGGATGGGCTTGTCCGGGTCGACGAAGCCCGACTGTGCGTAGACCTGCACGGTCCACTGGCTGTCCGACTTCCAGCCGGGGATGGTGAACGCGCCCTCGGCGAGTGACTTGGAGTCGTCGTAGAGCTGGGTGAGGTCGATGTCGGAGACCGAGCCACGGCCCTCGCAGCGCGTACACATGCCACCCGTGCGGTGGAAGGCCGCCTTCACGGTCCTGGTCTTGGCCGCGCCGCGTTCGACGGTGATCCCGCCGCTCGCCCGGACCGACGCGGTGTTGAAGGAGTACGCGCTGGGCGGGCCGATGTGCGGCTTGCCGAGCCGGCTGAAGAGGATGCGCAGCATCGCGTTGGCGTCGGTGGCGGTGCCGACCGTGGAACGCGGGTCGGCTCCCATCCGCTGCTGGTCGACGATGATCGCCGTGGTGAGCCCTTCCAGCACGTCGACCTCGGGGCGCGCCAGCGTCGGCATGAAGCCCTGGAGGAAGGCGCTGTAGGTCTCGTTGATCATGCGCTGCGACTCGGCGGCGATCGTGCTGAACACCAGCGAACTCTTGCCCGAGCCGGAGACGCCGGTGAACACCGTCAGCCGGCGCTTCGGGATCTCGACGCTGACGTCCTTGAGGTTGTTCACACGCGCGCCGTGCACACGGATCAGATCGTGGTTGTCGGCAACATGCGGCGCGGGCGACCGGCCGTCCGTCCTCGTGGCCATGCTTGTCGTTTCTCCATCTGTCACGCGGGCCGCCTGCGCGGTCGCCGTCGGCGTCACCGGCGCGTCGCGGCAACGGTCGTTGTCTATCAGAGGACGGTCCCGCCCCGGGGCGGAATCAGCCGCGAGGCTGGTTGAAGCGCAGCATGTTGCCCGACGGGTCGCGGAAGGCGCAGTCACGGACGCCGTACGGCTGGTCGACCGGCTCCTGGAGCACCTCGCCGCCCGCCGCGCGGATGCGCTCGAAGGTGGCGTCGCAGTCGTCGGTGCTGAAGATGACACCGCGCAGCAGGCCCTTGGCCAGCAGTTCCGCCATGATCGCCCTGTCGGCGGGGGAGGCGTTCGGGTCCGCGAGCGGCGGCTCGAGGACGATCTCCACACCGGGCTGGGACGGCGCGCCGACGGTCACCCAGCGCATCCCCTCGAAGCCGACGTCGTTGCGTACCTCCAGGCCGAGGACATCCCGGTAGAAGGCCAGCGCCTTGTCGTGGTCGTCGACGGCGATGAAGCACGTCGAAAGGTTGATTTCCATGCGAACAACGCTACGGGCGGCGAAAGGCTTCTGCTTCTCCGTTCCTGACCGGTCTGGTGTGGATCTTGGCGACACAGGCCGGCACGGCGGCGCCCGCCTCGTGAGGGCGCGCCCGGTAGGCGCTGGGGCTCTCGCCGACCAGCTCGGTGAACCGCGAGCTGAACGACCCCAGCGAGGTGCCGCCGACCGCGAAGCAGACCTCCGTCACCGTGAGGTCGCCCCGCCGCAGCAGGGCCTTCGCGCGCTCGATCCGGCGCGTCATCAAGTAGCTGTACGGGGTCTCCCCGAACGCGGCCCGGAAGCTGCGGGAGAAATGGCCCGGCGACATGAGGGCGACGCGGGCGAGCGCGGTGACGTCGAGCGGCTCCGCGTAGTCGCGGTCCATCCGGTCACGGGCCCGGCGCAGCCGGACGAGGTCTTCCAAGGTCACAGCACCACCATCCCACGGGCGCGGAGCGCGGAGGGTGGCACGCGTACCACCCATGTCCGCTGTGCCATCTATTTTCACAGTGCGTAACGGATTGCCCGAAGTTAAGCTGCTGTCGATCCAGAACCGCAGGGGAAGGACGCACCATGGCCGTGGGACCCGTGGAGTACCTCGTCGTCACCTTTCCCGGCGGCCGTTTCGCCGACGCGATCGCGCCCGTACTGGCCGACGCCGTCGCGTCCGAGGCGGTGCGCATCCTCGACCTGGCCTTCGCCCGCAGAGCCGCGGGCGGCGCCCTCGAGTACGTCGAGCTGCGGGAGATGGACCCCCAGGGGCTTGTGCCCTTCGAACCGCCGGGCGACCGGGATGCCGGGCTGCCACGGATCACAGACCTCGATGCGCTCGAACGTCTGCCCGAGGAGAGCTCTGCCGCGCTGATCGTGTGGGAGGACCTCTGGTCGGTGCCCCTCACCCGGGCGGTCCAGGAGGCGGGTGGCCTTCTCCTGGCGCACGAGCGCGTTCCGGCGGACGGCGGGGACGATGTCATCACGCTGCTCGAGAGGCTCGCCGACCTGAAGCAGCGGGGCGTTCTCACGGACGCGGAATTCGCGGCGCAGAAGACGAGGATCCTCGCCGACTGATGCCCCTCCGCCGGTGTCCCGGTACCTCACGTTCCCTTTGTCGATATTCGCACGCCGTGCGACGTTGATTCCGACCTGCAGTCTGTCGGGAAAGAGGCAGTTCATCGTGCAGACCGCCCGGGCCGTCCCCGCCTCCACCGTTGTCAACCTGCGCGATCTGGGCGGCATCGCCCTGGGGCGCCACCGCCGCCTGCGCCAGGGCATCCTGCTGCGCTCGGGCCAGCTGAGCGACTTCGACGCGGAGCACGACATGGCGGTGGCCGCGCTCGGCATCCGCACCGTGGTCGACCTGCGTACCGCCGACGAGCGCCGATGGGCGCCGGACCGGCTGCCGACGGGCGCGCGGCTCTTCGTCGCCGACGTCCTCGGCGACAACCCGGGCGTGACACCGGCACGGCTCAAGGTGCTGCTCGGTGACCCGGACGGAGCAGCCAGTCTGCTCGGCGGCGGGAAGGCGGAGGAACTGTTCGCCCAGACCTACCGGGTGATGGTCCTCTCCCCGGGGGCGGCGGCGGCCTACCGCGCCTTCCTGGACACGGTCGCGGATCCGCGCGCGAGACCGCTGCTCTTCCACTGCGCGACGGGGAAGGACAGGACGGGCTGGGCCACCGCGCTGCTGCTGATGATGGCGGGCGCCTCCCGTGACGTCGTACGTGCGGAGTTCCTCGCGGTGAACCGCGCGGTGCGCGCCGCCTTCGGGCCCGCGGTGCGGCGCTTCCTCGACGAGGGAGGGGACCCGGACATCGCGTCCGCCGTCATCGAGGCCCGGCCCCGCTATCTCGAGGCGGCCCTGGACGCGATGAACGAACGCTGGGGCGGACTCGACGGCTATCTGGGCAAGGCGCTGCGCCTCCCCCCGGCGGTGGCCGAGCGGCTGCGCGCCGACCTGGCCGTCCCGGCCTGACCGGGCCGACCCGGCCCGGCGGGCCGCCCCGGGCACGGGCCGGCCCGGTGCCACGTCGGGGGACGTGCACCGGGCCGGTGTGCGGCGGCCGTGCCGCTCAGATCTTCAGCAGCTGTTCGCTGAGGTCGCGGTAGCGCTGCAGCGCTATGCGCAGCTCCTCCGTCTGGGCGTCGGTGTCCTGCTCCTGCCAGCTCGCGCGCAGGACGCGCCTGCGTTCCGCGAGGGCTTCGGTCAGGCCCGAGACGATCTGGTCGAAGGTGCTGTCCGCCTCCTCGACCGCCCGGCGGGGGCTCTCGACGAAATCGGTGACCGCCTGCTGCATGCGGAGGGCCAGCCTGTCCTGGTGGTCCCGGGGGACCAGCGGTTCGGTGCCGGTGGCCGCGTGGTGGCCGGTCCGCCCGGCCCGTGGCACGGCTGGGGCCTTCCGCGGGGCGGGCGGAACGCTGAGATCGCCGGTTCCTCCGCCCCTCGGCTCACGCTCCATGCTCTCTCCGGTCGTGAGCCCGGCCGCTGTTCCTGTGTCCGGGGCCGTGCCCCGTGCGGACCCGGGCGCCCTCCCGGGCGCGGTTCCCGGGGCGCCCACGGGCGGGGGCTCCGTGGCGGGGACGGGCTCTGTCGTGTGCTCGGTACGGTTGGTCATGCTGCTGCACTGCCTTTCGCCTCGTGCCGGTCCGTCCGGGCCGGTTCGTCCGGTGCGTCCGCGAGAAGTACGTCGAACAGGTCCCGGGACTCGATCAGGGCCTTCCTCATCTCCTCCGTGCCGCCCTGGCCGCGTACGGCTGTGTGCACCCTGCGGTAGCCGTCGACCTGCTCGGCGTGGTGGACGGAGAGTGCGGCTGTCTGCTCCTCGAAGCTGTCGCCGTCCGGAAAACCCCGGTCGTGCGCCAGCTGTGCCAGGAGCGCGTCGGCTTCGACGACCGCTTCCCTGGGGGAGTCGATGAACTGTTCCTGTACCTCTGCCCAGCGGCGGGCGTACGCCTCACGGGCTTCCGGGCGCAGGGGCCGCTCGGACAGGGAGCCGTGCAGCCGCACCCGCTCGGAGAGCTCGTGCTCGGCCGCTGCGGTGTCGCCGTCGTGACGGGCGACCGTACGGTCGTACTCGGGTCCGAAGCGGCGGCGCAGCCCACGCCCGCCGGTCCTGCGGCCACGGACGAGGAAGAAGGCGAGCGCGGCCAGGAGGACGACGGCAACGATGATCACCACGGTCGTCATGGCTGACACTCCCGTCGGTTCGCGGTCGGTGCGTCGTGCTGTTTCACTCTCGTCAACCCCTTCCGGTTCGGGCCCGGTCCGGTGTGCCGACCGGGCTGTGCGCAACAGGCGTGTACCCCCTGGACGCCGTTCATGCGGGGATGCTCCCCGGTATCCTGGAACGCGCGTGCCCGGCCGAACGCGGTTCGGTCCGGTACGAGTTGCGAGAGGGGCGTGAGGTGACCGAGCGCAAACCAGCGGGGGTCGACTTCGAGACCTGGGTCGCCCGGCAGATCCGCGAGGCCGAGGAGCGGGGCGCGTTCACCGGCCTGCCGGGTGCCGGCAAGCCGATTCCCGGTCTGGAGCGGCCGTACGACCCGATGTGGTGGATCAAGGCGAAGATGGAGCGCGAGGGGCTGTCGGCGCTCCCGCCCTCCCTGACACTGCGGAAGGCGGCCGAGGACGCCCGGCAGGAGGCGTCGCAGGCACGGTCGGAGGCCGAGGTCCGGCGCATCCTGACCGAGATGAACGAGCGGATCCGCGAGGCGCTCGCCAGGCCGCCGGAGGGGCCGCCGCTGAACCTCGAACCGTTCGACATCGACTCGATCGTGGCCGAGTGGCGCTGCGGACGCGGCATGCGCTGACCCTCATGTGTGCTCCGGGCCCGGGAGTGCGTAATACTCACCCCATGAGACCGAGTGTTACGGACCGGCGCGGCGGGGTCCACGTCAGACGAGCCGTCGCACGGGACGCCAAGCGGCTCACCCGTCTCGTCACCACGTCACGCGCCTACGAGGGCCCGTACGCGCCCATGGTCGCGGGGTACAAGGTCGGCCCCGACTACATCGAGGCGCACGTCGTCCATGTGGCCGTGGACGAGGACGGCCGCGTGCTCGGCTTCTACGCCTTGGTCCTTTCCCCTCCGGAGCTCGACCTGATGTTCGTCGCCGACGATGCCCAGGGGCGGGGTATCGGGCGGCTCCTCGTCGGCCACCTGTGCGACGAGGCGCGCCGTGCGGGTATCGCCGCCGTACGCGTGGTCGCGCACCCGCCGGCGGAGGGCTTCTACCGCAGCGTCGGCGCCGAACGCACCGGAACCGTCGCGGCCCGCCCTCCCGCGGTGATGTGGGACCGGCCCGAGTTGACGCTGATGACCGACGGGGGCGGCCCCTGAGCCGAACGGCCCGGCCCCTGGAGCCTCAGGGGCCGGGCCGTTCACGCGAGCCGGGGGCGGAGCCGGTTACGACCAGCCGCCGTACGGGCGGGTGATGATCTCCATCCCGTGACCACTCGGATCGGGGAAGTACACCCCTCGCCCACCGTCGTTGCGATTGATCTCGCCGGGGTGCTTCTTGTGGGGGTCGGCGTAGTAGGTGATCCCCTGCGCCTCGATGCGCTCGAAGGCCGTGTCGAACTCCGCCTCAGAGATGAGGAACGCGTAGTGCTGCACCGTGAGCGATTCGGCGGGAACGGTCGCGAAGTCCAGCGTGACGCCGTTCGCGAGAACGACCGGGATGAAGGGTCCCCACTCCGTTCCGACGGTGAGACCCAGGATGTGCGCCAGGAACTCGGCGGACTCGCGGTTGTCCCGGCTGTGAACGATGGTGTGATTCAGCTCGACTGACACTGTGGAATGCCTCCAACAGGCATCTCACGGGCTACCTCCACGCCTCACCCAGCCGGTGACCGACGCGCGATGCCGTACGACGATCCTAAGCGAGTAGTCACGCTGCGTCGAGGTTTGGCCCTCGGCCTGCGGCCGTTACCCCCCCGCCGCCGCTGTGGTGCATTTCCCGGTGGATGCCACCATGGAGAGCACCGGCCGGCGCGCCACCCACCTGACCGGCCGCCGGGCAACGTGGGTGAGCCAGGATTCACGGCCGCTTCGCGGGGCACGAGTACCACCTCTACGAGGTGGGGGAGGCATCCATGGGACAGAGGCCGGTGGGCAGCGGCGGGAGCGGTACGAACCCCCGCAGCGGACGCCAGGAGACCGAGGAGGAGCGGGCGGACCGGCGGTGGGGCGACCTGCTCCAGGAACTCCGGGTCGCGCAGACCGGGGTCCAGATCCTGTTCGGCTTCCTGCTCGCGGTGGTCTTCCAGCCCCGCTTCGCCGATCTCTCCACCGTCGACCGGAACATCTACGTCGTGACCGTCATGCTGGGGTCCGCGACCGCGGCCGCGCTGATAGGGCCCGTGTCGTACCACCGGCTGCTCACCGGTCGCCGGATGAAGCCCCAGACGGTCACCTGGGCCTCACGCCTCACGAAGCTGGGCCTCGGCCTGCTCTTCTGCACGATGTGCAGCACGCTGCTGCTCATCCTGAGGGTGGCGCTGCACAACGCGGCGGCCCTGTGGCTGGTCGGCGGGATGGCCCTGTGGTTCCTGGTCTGCTGGTTCGTGTTCCCGCTCTGGGCCATCGCCCGGGACAACGGCCGGCGGGCCGCCGGCGGGGGAGAGGCCCCGGACGCCGGGGATCCGGACCCGCGTCCCTGACCCCGGTCAGTCCTCGTCCACGCCCGCCGGGCCCCGTACGTCCGTCACGGTGAAGAGCCCGCCGTCCGGGTCCCTCAGCGTCGCCTCGTCGCCGAACCGCACCTTGCGCCGCTCCATGAGAGTCCCCCCGTTCCGCTCCGCAGCCCGGACGGTCGCGCCCACGTCGGGGACCGGGAACTGCACCTGCCAGTGCGGACGCACCTGCGGGTCGGGAGCGGCCTCCACGGCCCCGGAGCTGATCCGGGCCAGCGGGCGGCCGTTGCAGCGTACGAGCACCTCTTCCTTGACGTACGCCACCTCGCAGCCGCCGGGCTCCCCGCTCTCCCAGCCGAGGACCTCGCCGTAGAAGATCGCGGCGTCGAAGGCGTCCCTGGTGCGCAGCCGCAGCCAGGCGTGTGCCCGGTTCCCGGACGGTGCGAGGGTGGCCGCGCGGCCGGTCCACTCCCAGACGCCGAAGGACGCTCCGTCCCGGTCGGCGGCCAGGACCGCCCGCCCCTGCCCGACCGTCAGCGGGCCCACGGCCACGGTGCCGCTGCGCTCGCGGATACGGTCCGAGACGACGTCGGCGTCCCGGACCGAGAAGTAGGGCATCCAGGCCACGCCCACCTGATAGGCGGACGCGACCGCGCCGATACCGGCCACCGGCACACCGTCGGAGCGCGCCATCAGGAAGTCCCTGCCCAGCGGTCCGGGACGGAAGGTCCAGCCGAGAACGGCGCCGTAGAAGCGCCGCGCGTCCTCGAGGTCACGGGTCACCAGATGGACCCAGCAGGGGGCGCTCGCACCGCTCAGCACCGCCGGTTCCGGCGCGCCCCGCGGATCGCTAGGAGTCATGGTCCACTGCCTTATCGGTTCTGCGGCATGACTTCTTCGGTGCCGCGCGGCCAGGACCAGCCTCATCCGCCTCGGCGACTCCCGCAACACGCGGCGGCCGCGGTCACACCCCGCCCCGGGGCGGCGCGTTCGTGATGTCGAGGAAGACGTGCTCCGCCTCCGGCCATGCCCGGGCTATCGACCGCTTGATGCGCACGGCGACCCGCTCGACCTCCTCGCTGTCGATTCCGGGCGCAAGGTCGATCCTTGCCGCCACCAGCACCGAGTCGAGACCGAGGCCCATGGTGAACAGGGCCGCGACGTTGTCGATCTCGGACTGGGACGCGAGGAGCTCCTCCACGCCCCGGCGCAGTCCGAGATCGGCGGACTCCCCGATCAGCCGGTCGCGCGCGTCCTTGCCGAGCCGGAAGGCGACGTAGACCAGCAGCAGGCCGATCCCCAGGGAGGCCGACGCCTCCCACACGACGTCTCCCGTGACCAGGTGCAGCACCATTCCCGCCATGGCCAGCACCACACCCAGTACCGCCGTGCTGTCCTCGGCGATCACCGTCCTCAGCGCGGGGTCCCGGGCGGCGCCCTTCTCCCCGCGGAGCTGGAGCAGGGCACGGACCAGGGAGCCGCCTTCCGCGAGGAAGGCGACCCCGAGGACGACCAGGCCGACGGTGTATCCCTCGGGTGACTCCTGCTCGTCCCGGCCCAGTGCCTCGAAGCCCTGGAAGAACGAGAAACAGCCCCCCACGACGAAGATTCCGACGGCCGCGAGCAGCGACCAGAAGTAGCGCTCCTTGCCGTACCCGAAGGGGTGATGTGCGTCCGGAGGACGGCGGCTGCGCCGCAGCGCGGCCAGCAGGAAGACCTCGTTCACGCTGTCCGCCACGGAGTGGGCGGCCTCGGACAGGAGGGCGGGGGATCCCGACAGGAATCCACCCACCCCCTTGGCCGCGGCGATGACGAGGTTGGCCGCGAGCGCGACCAGGACGGTGATCCGGGTTTTGCGGTCGGACTTCGACCGGTTCGTCTTTCCCCCCATTCGTCTGCGCCGCCGTCAGTCGCGCGGGCGCTCGGGGTCGGGGGTGGTGTCCGGGGGGCTGTCGGGCGGGATCACCTCGTTGCCGTGGTGGCCGAGCTCGTACGGCGACATGGCCCGGCCGTTCTCGGGGAAGTGGTCCGAACCGTGCCGGCCGCTCTCCTGGATCTCCGTCCGGTGATCCGGGCGCGGCGGCTGCTCGTCCGGGCGCGGCGGCCGTGACTCCTTGTCCCGGCGCCGCATCCCGAACCAGAAGCCTCCGATCAGCAGAAGCACCACCAGCAGACCGATGATGCCGATGATCACGCCTACCGCACCCGGCCCCTCGCCGTCGCTGGTGCTGGCGAGCGATTCCCATGCTCCATTCGTTACGTCCATGCATGGCGCATACCCCGGGGAGTCGATCACAGACAGCCATTGACATGAATTCATGTTTTATGGCGATGTCACGGTAAATGAGTTTCATATGGTTCAGATCGGCTACACGATGATGACCGAGCAGGCAGGCCCCCGCGCCCTCGTCAGGGACGTGGTCGCGGCGGAGGAGGCGGGGTTCGACTTCTCCGTCACCTCCGACCACTACTTCCCCTGGTTGGGTTCCCAGGGACACGCGCCCTATGCCTGGTCGGTCCTGGGAGCCGCCGCGCAGGCCACCTCCCGGATCCCGCTGATGACGTACGTGACCTGCCCGACCACCCGCTACCACCCCGCGGTGGTCGCGCAGAAGGCGGCTACGCTCCAGCTCCTCGCCGAGGGCCGCTTCCGTCTCGGTCTCGGTTCCGGGGAGAGCCTCAACGAACACGTCGTGGGCGCGGGATGGCCCTCCGCCCATGTGCGGCTGGAAATGCTCGAAGAGGCCGTGCGGATCATCAGCGCCCTCTTCGACGGGGGCTACGTCAACCACCACGGCGCCCACTTCGACGTGGAGAACGCCAGGCTCTGGGACCTGCCGGACAAGCGTGTCCCCATCGGCATCGCCGTCTCCGGGGAGAGGTCCTGCGAACTCGCGGGAACCCTGGGCGACCTGGTCATCGCGACCGAACCCAAGGGCGAACTCCTGAGCGCGTTCGACCGGCACGGCGGGGCCGGCAAGCCGCGCGTGGGACAGGTGCCCGTCTGCTACGACACCGACCGGGACGCGGCCGTCGCCCGCGCCCACGACCAGTTCCGCTGGTCGCTCGGCGGCTGGAAGGTCAACTCGGAGCTGCCCGGCCCCTCCGCCTTCGAGCAGGCGACCCAGTTCGTCCGTGAGGACGACATCGCCGCGGCGATCCCGTGCGGCTCGGACGTCGAGGCGTTCGTCGAGGCCGTACGCCCCTACAGCGAGGCGGGCTTCACCGAGGTCGCTCTCGTCCAGATCGGCGGGGCCCACCAGCAGCCCTTCATCGACTGGGCCCGGAGCACGCTCCTGCCGGCGCTCCGCGAACTGTAGGCGGCGGGCCGGTACGGCGCGGGCGGGCGGCCACGTTTCCCCGCCGCACACCGGGTACGAGATCTTCGCGGGCCTGCCCGCCGGAACACCGCTCGTGTCGCCGACACGGAGCCGTGGGGTGAGCCTGGAGTCAGTCCCCGGACCGCTGGAGGAAACGCGATGGGAGCAGGCAACCCGCTCGGCCGCCGGGCCGTGTTCCGGCCGCTGACCGGCGGTGATCCTCTGGGCAGAGAACGGGCGGTGGTGTCGCGGGAGACGGAAGTGGCCGGGTCCCGCGCGGCCACGGCGGGCGCCGGGCGAGCCGCACCGGCCAAGCTCTCCGGCTCTGACACCGTAACCGCCCCGTCGCCGCAGGTGCGGGCCTCGCGCTGCTCGCGGGCCCGGCCCCACACCTTCAGAGTCTCCTCGGCGGGGGTCGCCCCCGCCGAGGACTCCGTGCACACGGCCGGCCCCCGGCGTGAGGCCACCGAGCAGCGCTCCCAGCACTCCCAGTGAAAGGAACCCAGGGTGAACAGCACGCAGGAACAGACACAGGAACACCAGGAGAGCGGCGATGTCGTGGTCGCGGTGACCGGCTGCCCGAAGGAGGACGCGCGCACCGTGTTCGACGTGCTGCGCCGTTCCTTCGTCTCCGACCGTCCGGCGGGCGACGCCCCGGAGGACGAGTCGGACACGCGCCCCACCGTATGGACGGCGACCGTCGACGTCACCGAGACGAAGGCCGACCCCGGACCCGCGCGGCTCTCCGAGCCCGTGACGGTCGAGGCGCAGGGCGGCTACTGGGCGGTCGACCGGCTCCGCAAGCAGCTGGCGGACGCGTTCACCGTCCGGCTCGTAGGAACAGCGGCGGGCGACCAGGAGCAGGAGATCCGCCTGCGGCTGGAGAGCCACCGACCCGCGTGACGCCCGCACGAACCGAACCCGGAAGGTAACGCGTACATGAATGACACCCCGGGGACCGTCGACGCGGATGCGGCCCAGGTGCCGACACCCGACGACTGTTCCACCTTCACCCTGCACGTCAACGGCACGGCACGGACCCTGACGCTCGATCACCGCACCACCCTGCTGGACACCCTGAGGGAGCACCTCGGACTCATGGGCGCGAAGAAGGGCTGCGACCACGGCCAGTGCGGAGCCTGCACCGTGCTCGTCGACGGCCGGCGCGCCAACAGCTGTCTCCTGCTGGCCGTCGCCCAGGAGGACACCCGGATCACCACCGTCGAAGGGCTGGCCGAGGGCGACCGGCTGCATCCCCTGCAGGCGGCCTTCCTGGAGAGGGACGCGCTCCAGTGCGGCTACTGCACCCCGGGGCAGATCTGCTCGGCGGCCGGCATGCTCCGGGAGGCCGAGGAAGGCTTCCCCTCCCACGCCACCCCGCGGCCGGCGCTCGCCGCCGGGGGGCCGGCCCCGCTCGACGCGGACGAGATCCGCGAGCGGATGAGTGGCAACCTCTGCCGGTGCGGCGCCTACCCCCACATCGTCGAGGCGATCCAGGACGTGGCCCCGTGAAACCCTTCGGCTACCTGCGCCCCGCCACCGTGACCGAAGCCGTCCGGGCGGGCGCCGGACACCCCGGCGCACGGTTCCTGGGCGGCGGAACCAACCTCGTCGACCTGATGAAACTCGGCGTGGAGTCACCGGGGCTGCTCGTCGACGTCAGCCGGCTGCCGCTGGACCGGGTGACGCGGACGGACGACGGCGGTCTCCGGATCGGCGCGACCGTGCGCAACAGCGACCTCGCCGCCCACCCCGACGTACGGAGCGGCTATCCCGCCCTGTCGCAGGCCCTGCTGGCCGGTGCGTCCGGGCAGCTCCGCAACACCGCCACCACCGGCGGGAACCTGCTCCAGCGCACCCGGTGCCCGTACTTCCAGGACGTCACCAAGCCCTGCAACAAACGGGCCCCCGGCTCCGGGTGCCCGGCCCGGGAGGGAGTACATCGCGATCTCGCGGTGCTGGGTCACTCGCCGGACTGCGTCGCCACCAACCCCTCGGACATGGCGGTGGCCCTCGCCGCCCTCGATGCCGCCGTCCTGCTGCACGGGCCCGAGGGGGAGCGGACCGTGCCCGTGACCGACTTCCACCGGCTGCCCGGCGACAACCCGGACCAGGACACGGTGATCCGCCCGGGCGAGCTGATCACCGAAGTGGTGCTGCCGCCGCCTCCCGCCGGCGCGGTCTCCCTGTACCGCAAGGCCCGGGACCGCGCCTCGTACGCCTTCGCCCTGGCCTCCGTCGCGGCCGTGCTGAGTGTGCGCGACGGCCGTGTCGACCGTGCCTCGCTCGCCTTCGGCGGGCTCGCGCACCGGCCGTGGCGTGCCCGGGTGGCCGAGGACGTGCTGCGCGGGGCCCCCGCGAACGAGGACACCTTCACGCGTGCGGTGGACGCCGAGCTCGCGGCGGCCAGACCCCTGCGCGACAACGGCTTCAAGGTGGACCTGGCCCGCCGGCTGGCCGTCGGCTCCCTGGCCGAACTCACCACCGAGGCCGCGGCCGGCTGACCGCCGTCGCCCTGCACACCCCCACGAACCGAGGACTTCCGTCATGAGCGACTCCCCCCGGGCGCTGGGCGCGCCCGTAGTCCGCCGCGAGGGCCGGGACAAGGTCACCGGCACCGCCCTCTACGCCGCGGAGCACACCACTCCGGGCTGTCTGTACGGCTGGATCGTCCCCGCCGCCGTCGCGAGCGGGCGCGTCACCGCGATCCGTACCGCCGACGCGCTCGCGGTGCCGGGGGTGCACACCGTCCTGACCCACGACAACGCGCCGCGGCTGAAGGAGCCCGACGACCCGATCCTCGCCGTGCTCCAGGACGACCGGGTGCCGCACCGGGGCTGGCCCGTCGCCCTCGTCCTGGCGGAGAGCCTGGAATCCGCGCGGGCCGGCGCGGAGGCCGTGCACGTCGAATACGCCTCCACCGGGCACGATGTCGTCCTCACCGGGGACCACCCGGGCCTCTACACCCCGGAGGAGGCGAACGGCGGCTACCCGGCTCTTCGTGAACGCGGCGACGCCATGCGCGCGTTCGGCGACGCACCCGTGCGGATCGACGCCACCTACACACTGCGGGGGCTGCACAACCACCCCATGGAGCCGCACGCCTCCACCGCGCGGTGGTCCGACGGACATCTGACCGTCCACGACTCCAGCCAGGGAGCGACCGCCGTCCGCGAAAGCCTCGCAACGGCCCTCGGGCTCGACCCGGAGCACATCACCGTCATCTCCGAACACGTCGGTGGCGGCTTCGGGTCCAAGGGCACCCCACGCCCCCAGGTCGTCCTCGCCGCGATGGCCGCGCGGCACACCGGTCTCCCGGTCCAGCTCGCCCTGCCCCGGAGGTACATGCCCGCGATCGTCGGGCACCGCGCACCCACCCTGCAGCGGGTCCGGCTGGGCGCCGACCGCGACGGCGTCCTCTCCAGCGTCTCCCACGAGATCGTCACGCACACCTCGCGGATCAAGGAGTTCGTCGAGCAGGCCGCCGTACCCGCCCGCATCATGTACGCCTCGCCCCACAGCCGTACGGAGCACCGGGTGGCGGCACTCGACGTGCCCAGCCCGTCCTGGATGCGCGCACCGGGGGAGGCCTCGGGGATGTACGCCCTGGAGTCGGCCATGGACGAACTGGCGAACGCCCTCGGCCTCGACCCCGTCGAACTCAGGCTGCGCAACGAACCGCAGACCGAGCCCGACAGCGGGCGCCCGTTCAGCAGCCGCAACCTCGCCGCCTGTCTACGCGAGGGCGCCCGGCGCTTCGGCTGGCACGACCGGGACCCGCAGCCCGCCACCCGTGAGGACGGACCCTGGCTGCTCGGCACGGGGGTCGCCTCCGCGACGTACCCCGTACTCGTGTCGAAGGCGGCAGCCTCGGCGCAGGCCGCTCCCGACGGCTCCTACCGCATCGGGGTCAACGCCACCGACATCGGCACCGGCGCCCGCACCGTCCTGGCGCAGATCGCCGCGTCGGTCCTGGGCACACCCCAGGAGAACGTGACGATCGACATCGGCAACAGCGATCTGCCCGACGCACCCCTCGCGGGCGGCTCCTCGGGCACGGCCTCCTGGGGCTCCGCGGTGCACAAGGCGGCCACCGCCCTGGTACGCCGGCTCGAAGGGCACACCGGGCCGCTCCCGCCGGAGGGCGTCACCGTCACCGCCGACACCGGTGAGGAGACGGCGCGGGAATCCCCGTACGCACGGCACGCCTTCGGCGCCCACTTCGCCGAGGTGGCGGTCGACTCCCTCACCGGCGAGGTCCGGGTGCGCAGACTGCTCGGCGTGTTCGCCGCCGGACGCATCCTCAACTCCCGTACGGCACGCTCCCAGTTCATCGGCGGAATGGTCATGGGCCTGGGCATGGCCCTCACCGAGGGCAGCACCATGGACCCCGTCTTCGGGGACTTCACCGAGAGCGACCTGGCCTCGTACCACGTGCCGTCCTGCGCCGACGTCCCCGACATCCAGGCGCACTGGATCGAGGAGGAGGACCCGCACCTCAACCCCATGGGCAGCAAGGGCATCGGCGAGATCGGCATCGTCGGAACCGCGGCCGCGATCGGGAACGCCGTGCGCCACGCCACCGGAGCCCGGGTGCGCGAACTCCCCCTCACCCCGGACAAACTGCTGCCCTACCTGCCGTGACACCCGGCGCCCGGCCCCCTCGGTTGCGCAACCGGCCCCCTCGGGTCACCCTGAGGAGTGACCCAGAAGTGATTACTGCTCACGCTTCGTGTTCGGGGGTCGTTGGTTCAAACGGGGTGAAGCACGTGAGCCTCGCGGTGAGGAGCCTCGACGATGACCGTTCCACTCGACCGGCACTATCTGGTCGAACTGCAGGTGTCGGCAGAGCGCATTTCCCAGCTGCGGCGCATAGTCGCCGCACACCTTCGTCACTGGAGTCTCGACCTGCACGTCCGGCCGGTGTGCCGGGCCGCGGAGGAGCTCCTGACGAACGTCCAGCGACACGTCGGCGACGACAACCACTGCGTCGTCGAGCTCCGCTGGAGCGGCCGGCATCTGACGGTGTCCGTGGCCGACAACGATTCCCGGATGCCCCGGCTGCTCGACGGCGGTGGCGGCGGCCTCAGCCGCGTCATGGCCCTCAGTGACAGCTGGGGCACCTGCCGGACCACCGACGGCAAGGTCGTGTGGTTCACGCGCTACGCCGAGACGCCGTGCACCACCGGCCTGCTGCCGCGTACGCCGCTCCCCGGCGGTCGTACGTTCCTCGGCGGCCCGGTGGAAGAAGGCGGCCCGGTGGCCGGGAGCCGCCCGGCGGTCGAAAGCGGCCCGGTGGCCGAACTCGTGTGACGGACAGCCCGGTGCCGGCCCGGCCGGCGTGGACGGTGTGCCCGCGGCACGCATGATCCGCGCCGGCCGGGTACGTGTGCGTGAGGGGCCGCGTTGCGCGCTGCGGCGTGGGGCGGCACGGTCGAAGAACAACGCAAGGAGGCACTGCCATGCCCATCGCGACGGTCAATCCCGCGAACGGCGAGACGCTCAGGACATTCGACGCGCTGGACGAGGGGGAGACCGAGCGCAGGCTCGCCGCCGCGCACCGCGCGTTCCGCAGCTACCGCCGCACGGACTTCGCCGAGCGCGCCCGCCTGCTGAACCGGGCCGCCGATCTCCTCGACGAGGACCAGCGGGACATCGCCCGCACCATGACCACCGAGATGGGCAAGCCGGTCAAGGCCGCCCGTGCCGAGGCCGCCAAGTGCGCCAAGGCGATGCGCTGGTACGCGGCCAACGCCGAGCGCCTGCTCGCCGACGAGCACCCCGACGACACCGACGTCAAGGACTCCGGCGCCTCCCGCGCCCGCGTGCACTACCGGCCTCTGGGCGTCGTGCTCGCCGTGATGCCGTGGAACTTCCCGCTCTGGCAGGTCATGCGCTTCGCGGCGCCGGCCCTCATGGCGGGCAACACCGGCCTCCTCAAGCACGCCTCGAACGTGCCGCAGACCGCCCTCTACATCGAGGACCTGTTCACCAGGGCCGGGTTCCCCGCCGGCTGCTTCCAGACGCTCCTCATCGGCTCGGGCGCCGTCGAGGCCGTCCTGCGCGACCCCCGGGTCGCCGCGGCGACACTCACCGGCAGCGAACCCGCGGGCCGCGCGGTCGCCTCCGTCGCCGGCGACGAGGTGAAGAAGACCGTGCTGGAACTCGGCGGCAGCGACCCCTACGTCGTCCTGCCGTCGGCGGACGTCGAGAAGGCCGCGGAGACCGCGGTGACCGCCCGCGTCCAGAACAACGGCCAGTCGTGCATCGCCGCCAAGCGCTTCATCGTCCACGCGGACGTCTACGACGCGTTCACCGAGCGGTTCACCGCGGGGATGCGCGCGCTGACCGTCGGCGACCCGCTGGAGGAGTCCACCGACGTGGGACCGCTCTCCAGCGAACAGGGCCGCACGGACCTGGAGGAGCTCGTCGAGGACGCCCTCGGCAAGGGCGCCACCGCGCTGTGCGGCGGCGGCCGGCCCGACGGGCTGGACCGCGGCTGGTTCTACGAGCCCACCGTGCTCTCCGGGATCACCCCGGACATGCGCATCCACCGCGAGGAGACCTTCGGGCCGGTCGCGACGCTCTACCGGGTGGCCGGCCTCGACGAGGCCGTGGACCTCGCCAACGACACACCCTTCGGGCTCAGCTCCAACGTCTGGACGCGTGACCAGGGGGAGATGGACCGCTGCGTGCGCGACCTGGAGGCCGGCGGGGTGTTTTTCAACGGCATGACGGCCTCCCACCCCGCGCTGCCGTTCGGCGGGGTGAAGCGCTCCGGCTACGGACGGGAGCTGGCGGGACACGGCATCCGCGAGTTCTGCAACGCCACCACCGTCTGGTACGGCCCCGACACGGACGCCCGCTAGTCCTGCCCCAGGGAGACGCCTGATGACCGAAGCCCGAACACAGGCCGGGGCAACCACCCTGTCCGACACCGAGACCGCCGCACTCGACGCGCACTGGCGCGCCGCCAACTATCTCGCCGTCGGCCAGATCTACCTGATGTCCAACCCCCTCCTCGAGGAGCCACTGGCTCCCGAGCACATCAAACCGAGGCTCCTCGGCCACTGGGGCACCTCGCCCGGGCTGAACCTGGTCCACACCCACCTCAACAGGATCGTCAAGGCACGGAACCGGCAGACCCTCTGCGTCTGGGGGCCGGGCCACGGCGGCCCCGCCGTCCTCGCCAACTCCTGGCTGGAGGGCAGCTATTCGGAGACGTACCCCGATGTCAGCCGCGACCGCGGCGGAATGGGGGCTCTCTTCAAGCAGTTCTCCTTCCCCGGCGGTGTGCCCAGCCACGTCGCTCCGGAGACCCCGGGTTCCATCCATGAGGGCGGTGAGCTGGGATACGCGCTCACCCATGCCTACGGAGCGGCCTTCGACCACCCGGAACTGCTCGTCGCCTGCGTCGTCGGGGACGGAGAGGCGGAGACGGGTCCGCTGGCCGCGTCCTGGCACTCGAACAAGTTCCTCGATCCCGTCCACGACGGTGCCGTCCTGCCGATCCTCCATCTCAACGGATACAAGATCGCGAACCCGACGGTGCTCGCCCGGCTGCCCGAGGACGAACTCGACGCGCTCCTGCGCGGATACGGCCACGACCCCCTCTACGTCGAAGGCGACGAGCCCGCCGCGGTCCACCGCGCGCTTGCCGCCGCCATGGACCTCGCCGTGGACCGCATCGAGGAGTACCAGCGAGCGGCCCGCGCCGAGGGCGTCTCCGTGCGGCCCCGCTGGCCGATGATCGTGCTGCGCACCCCCAAGGGCTGGACAGGGCCCGAGGAGGTGGACGGTCTGCCCGTCGAGAACACCTGGCGCGCTCACCAGGTCCCGCTGCCCGGGGTCCGGGACAACCCCGACCACCTGCGCCAGCTGGAGGAGTGGATGCGCTCCTACCGGCCCGAGGAGCTCTTCGACTCCGAGGGCCGCCCCACCGCCCAGGTCCTGGACTGCGTCCCCGAGGGCCCCGCCCGGCTCGGCTCGACGCCGTACGCCAACGGCGGGCTGCTCCTGCGCGATCTGCCGCTCCCTCCGCTCGAGGACCACGCGGTGCGGGTCGACAAGCCGGGGGCCGTGATGCACGAGCCGACCCGGGTCCTGGGCGGGCTCCTCGAAGACGTCATGGCGGCCACCGCCGACCGCAGGAACTTCCGTGTGGTGGGCCCCGACGAGACCGAGTCCAACCGCCTGGGCGCGCTCTACGAAGCCACCGGCAAGGCATGGCAGGCGGAGATCCTCCCGACCGACCAGCATCTGGCCCGCGACGGCCGGGTGATGGAAGTGCTCTCGGAACACCTCTGCCAGGGCTGGCTGGAGGGATACCTCCTCACCGGGCGGCACGGCCTGTTCTCCTCGTACGAGGCCTTCGCCCATATCGTCGACTCGATGGTCAACCAGCACATCAAGTGGCTGCGCACCTCGCGCCGGCTGCACTGGCGCGCGCCCATCGCCTCGCTGAACTACCTGCTCACCTCGCACGTCTGGCGTCAGGACCACAACGGCTTCTCGCACCAGGACCCGGGGTTCGTCGACCACATCCTCAACAAGAGTCCCGAGGTCGTCCGGGTCTATCTGCCGCCGGACGCCAACACGCTGCTGTCCACCGCCGACCACGTGCTGCGCAGCCGCGACTACGTCAATGTGATCGTCGCCGGCAAGCAGCCCGGCTTCGACTGGCTGACCCTCGACGAGGCCCGCGCGCACTGTGCCCGGGGAGCCGGGGTGTGGGAATGGGCCGGCACCGAGGACGGCAGCCGGGAGCCCGACGTCGTGCTGGCCTGCGCCGGGGACGTGCCCACGCTGGAGACGATGGCCGCGGCCGGGCTGCTGCGGCGTCACCTCCCCGAGCTCGCCGTGCGTGTGGTGAACGTCGTCGACATGACGCGGCTGCTGCCTCACGAGGAGCACCCGCACGGGATGCCGGACGCGGAGTACGACTCCCTCTTCACCCGGGACAAGCCCGTGATCTTCGCCTACCACGGCTATCCCTGGCTGGTGCACCGGCTCGCGTACCGGCGGGCGGGCCACGCCCATCTGCATGTCCGGGGTTACAAGGAGGAGGGGACCACCACCACGCCGTTCGACATGGTGGTCCGCAACGACCTGGACCGCTACCGGCTGGTCATGGACGTGGTCGACCGGGTGCCCGGCCTGGGGGTCCGAGCCGTCGCCGTCCGGCAGGCGATGGCGGACGTACGCACCCGCCACCACGACTGGATCCGGGAGCACGGAACGGACCTGCCCGAGGTGGCCGACTGGACCTGGGAGGGCTGAACGCGGGGGCGGTGCGCCCCGGCGACGCACTCCGGCCGGCCCGCTTCCTCGCGGGCCGGCCGGAGTGCGTGAGGCGGAGGCTCAGTTCACGGTCGTGCGGACGACCGGCGAGACGGCGCCGCCGCCGACGATCCGGAGGGCGTTCTGGCCCGTGATGCCCAGCTGCACGCGGAGGGTGTACTCGCCGCTGGGGGCGGTCCTCATCGTGGCGGGCAGGGACACCCAGCGCTTGCCCTGCTTCTGCTGAAGGGTGACCGGGGTGCCGGCGCCGACGTTCCGGGCGGAGCCGTGGATGCGGAACTCCTCCCATGCCGCCACGGTGCGGGCGGTCGCGTGGGCGGAGAGGGCCGGACGCGTCGCCAGGTCCTGCGCGCGCTCCCCGGACGGCGGGGCGGGGACCCCGGACGACGCCGCGGCCCCGCCCACCGCGCCGGCCAGTACCACCGCTGTCAGCAGGGCCGCCGCCGACGCGCGCCTGAATCGGTCCATGAATGGCTCTCCTTCGTGCACGACGTGATCAGTGGGATCAACGCGTCGAGATCGACTTCGGAGCGCCAAACCTAGACAAAATTCACATAATCCTCACGCAGGAACACGCGCTCAGAAGCGCAGAGCTGCCGCGATCCGGCCGTGGCCGGCGAGGGAGTCATCGGCCACGAAGACCACTTCGCCGCCGTTGTCCAGAACCGTCTCGATGAGCTCGTCCACGATGTCCTCGCGGATCCCGCCGTCCCCCGGCGCCACGTCCGCCGGGTCCACGGGCCGCAGATGGTTGTCGTCGACCCGGACCGTCTGATGGAAATGCTCCTCGACCGCGACGAGGGCCACGCGACTCTCCCCGGCGGCCGTCCATACCTCGTCCAGCCCGCTGGTGAAGGACTTGGCGCCCCGGGCGGTGTCGAGCCTCTCCCGGACGGCGGCGTCCGTCTGCTCACGCCAGTCGTCCAGTGCCGCCCTCAGCTCCTTGGCGAGCTCGGGTGCGGTCGTTTCCGCCGTCGTCCCCTTCGGGACCTTGCAGGCGGCCGACCTCGCGCACTCCCCGACGTCCTCGAACAGCGAGAGCGCCTGCGGCAGCCCGACCAGGAACAGTGGCCGGGGGTCCGCGGCCTGTGCGGCGCGCAGCTTGCCGTCAACGGTGCGGAAGAAGCTACGGGTGTCCTCGCTGGAGTAGATGCTCGGAGCGCCACCGCTCCTGGCCTGGCGCTCCGGGTCGAAGTTCTCGTGCGGTGGGCTCAGCGGGAATCCGTGCCGGTCCTCCGCACGCAGCGCCTCGTCCGTCCCCGACCAGAGTGCCGCGTGTTCGGCGGAGATGGTGAGCACCCGGAAGAGGTGCGCCCCCGCCTTCGCCGCGACCAGGTTGCGGGTGAGGTAGCTGTCGCTCAGGACCACTCGTTCGGGTGCGGTGCGCGGCAGCTGCCAGATCTGGTACTCGTCGGCGTCGGCGAGGACGACGAGGGAGTCGAGGGCGCGGCGCTGGTCCACCTCGGCCACCGCGCGGTCGAGTTGCGACTTCACCGCTGCCCGGGCCTCGGTGGTCACCCGGGGGTCGGCGTCCAGCCGGTTCCCGGCCTCGGTCACGAGGTTCCGCAGCCGTACGGCGTCCTGGGCGTTGTCCGGCGCGCGCCGGTGGGTCGGCATCGTCAGCGACAGAGCCGGATAGGGCCTGGTCGCGCGAAGTTCCTGCAACAGGCCGGGCGTCAGGGCGTCCGTATCCATCGTTCCCTCCCGGAGGGTTCGGGGTCCGCGGTGCTGGAGCCGCCCCTCGGTACGGAGCGGTCGCCCAACGAGTCAATTCATACCTTTTGATCCTAATATGGGCGAATTATTCCCTGTGTTTTCGGAGGTAGATGCAATGTCCACCCTCACGGTGTGGAAATTCCGGACGGCCGAAGCCGCGGAGAACGTGGAGACCGCTCTGAAGTCCCTCCAGAAGGAGGGCCTGGTCAAGATCCTGGACGCCGCGGTCGTGACCTGGCCGGCCGAGCGTTCCAAGCCGAAGACCAAGCAGTTGATCAACCTCGTCGGCGCGGGTGCGCTGAGCGGCACCTTCTGGGGAATGCTCTTCGGGCTCATCTTCCTGATGCCTCTGCTGGGCGCGGCCGTCGGAGCCGCCGCCGGTGCGCTCGGCGGAAGACTCGCGGACGTGGGCATCGACGACGAGTTCATCGCGGAGGTCAAGCAGAAGGTGACGCCCGGGACCTCGGCGCTCTTCCTGCTCACCATGGACGAGGTGCCCAGCCGCATCAGCGAGTCGCTGCCCGGCGGCGGCGCCGAGCTGCTGCACAGCAACCTCGACGCGGAGCGTGAGGCCAAGCTCCGCGAGATCTTCGGCGACGACGCGGAATGATGACGGAGGGGCCGCTCCTCGCGCGGCCCGCCGGAGGCCCGGGGCGGCGTCCGGCGGGCCCCCGGTGAGCGCTTCCGAGGCCGTCACGGACGCACTGCGCGAGCTCCACGGACGTTTCGCCGGCGTACGCGACGGGCGGCGCGCCACCTACATCCCGGAGTTGGCCGGGTCCGACCCCGACGACTTCGGGCTCGCCCTCGTCAGCATGGACGGGCACTCCTACAGTGCGGGTGCGGCGGACACCCCCTTCACCCTGCAGTCGGTCTCCAAACCCTTCGTCTACGCCCTCGCGCTCGCCTCCCTCGGCCTCGACGAGGTGGGCCGCTGGGTGGGCGCAGAACCGAGCGGCGAGGCGTTCAACGCCATCAGCCTGGAACCCGGCACCGGCAGGCCGGCCAACGCGATGGTCAACGCCGGCGCCATCGTCACCACCGCCCTCGTCCCCGACAGCCGCGAGGCGCCCGCCTTCCAGCGCATCCTGACCTGTCTGAGCCGGTTCGCCGGGCGGAGGCTGGATGTGGACGAGGACGTGTACGCCTCCGAGGCCGCGACCGGGGACCGCAACCGGGCTCTCGCCTACCTCATCCGCAGCACGGGGACCCTGCCCGTCGACCCGGTGGCCGCGGCGGACACCTACTTCCGGCAGTGCGCGGTGCGGGCCACCGCCCTCGACCTCGCCGTGATGGCCGCCACCCTGGCGCACGGCGGGGTCAATCCGGTCACCGGGGAGAGGGTTGTCTCCCCGGAGGTCGCGGCGCAGGTCCTGGCGGTCATGGCCACCTGCGGGATGTACGACGGCTCCGGCGACTGGCTGCTGAGGGTCGGGCTGCCCGCCAAGAGCGGTGTGTCCGGCGGGCTGATCGCCGCCGGCCCGGCCCGCTTCGGCCTGGCCGCCTACAGCCCGCTGCTCGACGGCGCGGGCACGTCGGTGCGCGGCCGGGCGGCGCTCGGCGAACTCTCGGAACGCCTCGGGCTCCACCTCATGAGGAACCCGGCGCTGCCCGGTTCCACCGTCACGCTGGTCACCACCGCCGATGTGCTGCCCTCGGCGCCCTCCGGCAGGCGGGAGCGGGCGCTGCACGAGCGCGTGGGTGTCGTCGCCGCACAGGGTGCGCTCGACTTCACCGCCGCCGAGCGCGTGCTGTACGCGCTGGACGAGTCGGGCCCGGAGCAGGCCGGGGCGGTGGTGCTCGACCTGCGGGAGGTGACCGGCGCCGACTCCCTCGCCCTCGCGCTGCTGCACTCCGGCCTGTCCCGGCTCGCCCGGGAGGGGCGGCGCGCGGCCGTCGTCGACCCGGGCGACCGGCTGGGCCCGCCGGATCTGGTCCGGGAGCGGACCGGCCAGGACCTGCCGCGCTTCGCCTCCCGGGAGGAGGCCGTCGAGCACGGTGCGCAGGCCATGGCCGGACCGGGCTGAGCCGGGGGGTGGGGGCGGAGCCTCACATCGGCCCGACGACCGTCTTCCGCTTGTGCGCGTAGACCACCGATGTCCGTACGTCGGCGAGTTCCGGACGCTTCGTCAGCTTGTCCAGGACCACGGCGTGCAGATGGTCGGTGTCCCGGACGGCGACGTGCACCAGGAAGTCGTCGTTCCCGGTGAGGACGAAGAGCGAGATCACCTCGGGCATCCGTTCCAGGAAGGCCTGGAAGGCCTCGATCACCGCTCGCGTCGGCGGGCGGACCCGTACGGCGATGACCGCCTCCAGTCCCCGGCCGATCGCCGCGAGGTCGGCCTCGGCGTGAAACCCCGTCAGGATCCCGCGCTCCCGCAGCGACCGGATCCGCTCCAGGCAGGTGGAGGGCGCGATGCCGAGCGCTTGGGCCATGTCCCGGTTGGTGCGCCGACCGTCCTCCTGAAGCATCCGTACCAACGCCGAATCTAGTTCGTCCACGATCGCCTCGCTCTGTCGATTTCCGAAGATGATTCGGATTCTACGCGGGGTCACTGGTGATCTTGTTAGCCTCCTCCGTGATCGGCCGACGTTGGTTCGGATCTCGGTGTCCGGTGAGGGAGAGAGGCGACTTCAGGTGCATGAGGGAGGGCCCGGTGTGCGGGCGGTGGTCGCGGTCGTGGCTGCCGCGTTGTTCTGGAGCAGTTCGTACGCGGTGACGAAGCAACTGCTGGACGATGTCGGGCCGCTCAGCATCGGCGCGATCAGATTCACCCTGGCGGCCTTGCTGCTGGGCGTCATGGTGCGGCTGCGCCGGCGTCGTCCGGGCCGGCCGGACGCGCGGCAGCGATGGCAGCTCCATCTGAGCGGATTCCTCGGAATCACCGTGTACTTCATCCTGGAGAACGTGGGCGTCGATCTGTCCACGGCGTCCGACGCGTCGCTGATCGTGGCGACCTATCCGCTGATGACGATGCTGCTGGAACTGGTCGTCCTCCGTGCCCGGATGCCGCTGCCGCGCCTTGGGGGCGTGCTCCTGGCCGCCATCGGCGCCTTCCTCGTCGTACGCAACGGTGCCCAGGTGGGCGGGAGTTCACGGTGGGCGGGAGACATCCTGCTGCTGCTGGGCGGGCTGGCCTGGGCCGGCTACAACGTGCTCGGCAAGCGTGCGAGTGCGGGCCGGGACGCCCTGAGCGTCACGTACTACCAGACCCTGGCCGGTGCGGGCGGCTTCCTGGCCGCCTCCCTGCTGGAGGCGGGTGAGTGGCGCGTGCCGGATCTCACCGCCGCGGCGCTGCTCGTCCATCTGGCCGTGGCGTGCTCGGTCGGGGGCTTCCTGCTCTACAACTACGGCCTGCGCAGGATGGCGTCGAGCGTCGCCGTGAACATCCTCAATCTGGTCCCGGTCTTCGGCGTGATCGGCGCCGTCCTGATCAACGGGGAGTCGGTCCGGCCGGCTCAGGCGGTGGGCGGCGCCGTCATCATCGCCGGAGTGGCGCTGGGCATGATCGAGCGGGGGCGGGGCCCCGCGGCGGAGCCGGACGGGCCCGGACCCGCCGTGCCGGCGGCCCCGGGCGTGGCCGGCGGAGCCCGCTAGGGTCTTTCGTTTGGATCAGGCTGGATCAGGGAGCGGGGTCTGGTGCCGTGCATCGCAAGGCGGAGGAGGGAGTCAACGCGGAGCGATTGGGGCCTCCCCGGCTCGAGCGAAGCCGAGAGCTTGGGGAACGACTGACGACAACGCCGCGAGGTGCGGTGCCAGGGCGCGCGAGCCCAGCATGATCCAAACGAGAGGCCCTAGCCCCCTGCCGCCTCCTACCAGATGGCCTCGACCCACTCGGGGTGGTCGATGAACGGGTTCCGGTTGTGCTGGAACCGGTCGAATATGACCTCGTTGCGGTTCTGCTCGAAGCTGTCCGGCGGGTCCTCCTGGCTCCACTGCTTCAGCACGGAGAGCCGCCCGATGTTCGGGGCCGACCCGTTGCTCACGCTGTCGTTCGGCTCCAGGTCGGCGAAGGAGTCGTCGCCCTCGTACCGCACCGCCATGTAGAGGATCATCCGGGCGACATCGCCCTTGACCGCGTCGCGCGGCTCGAAGGAGTCGCCGTCGGTGTAGTTGCCGGGCGCCCCGGAGACGGCGCTGCCGCCGTTGTCGAAGTCCTTGTTGCCGCGGGTGGAGTTGACCTGGACGTCCTCGGGGCGCAGGTGGTGGATGTCGGTGCCGGGGCCGGTCGCGGTGCCGAAGTCGCCGTGGGACTTGGCCCAGACGTGCTCCCGGTTCCAGTCTCCGGTGTCGCCCCCGTTCTCGCTCTTGGACTGGGAGCGGCCCGTGTAGAGGAGGATCACGTTGGAGGAGTTGGCGGGGTCCTCGTCGGTCGCCTTGAGCGCGTCCCAGACCTGGCTGTAGGAGAGTGTCGTCTGCTCGCTGATGATCGAGTGCAGCGAGCTCTTGAGCGCGGTGCCCGTCTTGCCGAGAGCGTCCTGGTAGTAGGTGTCGTCGAGTGTGGCGGCCGGGGAAGACGATCCGGCGGTCGTGGGGGTCGCGGCGGGTGCGGTGGCCGCGACGCCTGTGAGAACGGCGATCGACGCGGCTGTGGCGAGTAGTGGACGCGCGTAGAAACGGCGACGACTGGACATGTGGGGTGTCCTCTCCGGGGTGACGGAACGGTGTCGTGAGGGCCGGACGTTGACTGCTCGGTCGGGAGCCTTCCACACGCACGGTGCCGGTCGTGTGAACGTTGCGTATTCATCATGCGCAGGTCAAGTGACACCTTTTCCGGCCGTGCGGGGGCATCGGATGCGGGGATGTCGCCCCGGCGCGAGAATTGCCGCAAGGACGAGGAGGCGGTATGAGCGAAGAGTCCGAATCCGTATCCGTATCCGTGCCGGAAGTGCGGGGGGTGACCCCTGACCGTCTGCTGCACACCGGAGGCGGCGATCAGCCCACCGCGGAGGATCTGGTGCTCGCCTCCGGGCGGGATCTGACCCCCGAGAGCCTGGAGTGGGCACGGCGAAGGCTGTCCGAGGAGGGCCGCTCCGCCATGGACAAGCGGCTCCCCTAGGACCTCCCCCAGGACCTGTGGGGCCACCACTGTGGCGGGGAGCGTGCGGAGTGCTCCCCGCCACTCGGTTAGCCTGAACGCAATATGAACCGTTTGACGACGTCACAGGGCGAATTCGATCTCGCCCGCTTTCCCGAGAACCCGCGCGACCCGTTCCGTGCGTGGGACGCCGCCGACGAGTACCTGCTGCGGCGGCTGGAGGGAGCGGAGGGGAGCGAACCGGTCCGCCCGGCCGGCACCGTGGCCGTCGTCGGCGACCGCTGGGGCGCTCTCGCCACCGTGCTGGCCGAGCACAGCCCCGTACAGATCACCGACTCGTACCTCGCCCGGCGGGCCACCCAGGCCAATCTGGCGCGCAACGGCGCCGCTCCGGACTCGGTGCGCATGCTGTCGGTCCGCGACACCCCGCCGGACCGCGTCGACCTGCTGCTCGTGCGGGTCCCCAAGAGCCTCGCGCTCCTGGAGGACCAGCTCCACAGGCTCGCGCCCGCCGTGCACGCGGGGACCGTAGTCATCGGCACCGGCATGGTGAAGGAGATCCACACCTCCACCCTCAAGCTGTTCGAGCGGATCATCGGCCCCACACGCACCTCCCTCGCGGTGAAGAAGGCGCGCCTCATCTTCTGCACCCCGGACCCGTCCCTGCCCAGGACCCCCAGCCCCTGGCCCCACCGCTACGACCTGCCCGACGACGTCGGCGTCGTCTCCGGCCGTACGGTCACCAACCACGCCGGGATCTTCTGCGCCGAACGCCTGGACATCGGCACCCGCTTCTTCCTGAAGCACCTCCCGCAGCGGACGGGGCCCGACCGCGTCGTCGACCTCGGCTGCGGGAACGGCGTCCTGGGCACGTCGGCGGCGCTCGCCAACCCCGACGCCACCGTCACCTTCGTGGACGAGTCGTACCAGGCCGTCGCCTCCGCCGAGGCGACCTTCCACGACAACGTGGGAGCGGACGCCAAGGCCGAGTTCGTGGTCGGCGACGGGATGGCGGACATGCCCCCGGCAAGCGCGGACCTGGTCCTCTGCAACCCGCCGTTCCACTCGCACCAGGCGGTCACCGACGCCACGGCCCGGAACATGTTCCACGGAGCGCGAGCCGCGCTGCGCCAGGGCGGGGAGCTGTGGGTCGTCGGCAACCGGCACCTCGCCTACCACACCCAGCTTCGCCGGATCTTCGGCAACTGCGTCACCTTCGCGGGCGACCCGAAGTTCGTGGTCCTGCGGGCCGTCAAGCGCTGACCCGCGTCCGGGGAGGTCGTCCCGGCCCAGCCAGGACGGCACCTCGGGCACCTGCACGTCCCAGGAGGGCGGCGGTCCGGCTCCCGGCTCCACCACCAGCCCCACCGGGGCACAGCCCCACCCCTCCCCGGAACGTACGCACGTGCGGTATGCATGTAGCAGCGCCGGGGCGGCATCCCACGAGTCACGATCTTCCCGGCACGACGACCCGGCCCCGGGGCCCGGTTCCGCCGCCGAACGGGAAGGCACGAGCCGATGAACGACCGAGACCCGGGACTGTTCGGTCCCGGCTCCGTCACGTGGCAGATGCACGGGGACCCCATGATGTGGGTGGCCGGCGTCCGCGCCCTCTGCGTGACCCGCCGGTACCCGCCCTGCTGGTCCCGGCGCGCGCCCTGCTCCGGCGACGCGTGGCCGCCCTCGCCCACGACTCCCTGCCCGCGTACGCCCATGAGCTGTACGGCCGGGCCGCACCGCCCCCGGCGGCGGTCGACCGCCGCCTGCGCACCACGGGAACCGTCCTGCGCTCCGTCCCCGCCCGCCTCCGCCGGCGACTGCCGCCCGGCCACATTGTGAAGGCGATGGCCCGACTCGGCCCGGGAAGCCGACCCGCCCCGTACAAACTCCGCAGACGGGGAGCCATACTGGACGGGCCGGGGAGGGCGCAGCAGCGATAGCGGGCAGCGAAGCAAACGGGGGCGACAACAGGCGATGGCGGACACCAGGCTGATCCAGAGCCGGTACCGGCTGCTCGATCTGATCGGGCGCGGAGGCATGGGCGAGGTGTGGCGCGCGCGCGACGAGTCGCTGGGCCGGCAGGTGGCCGTCAAGTGCCTGAAACCGATGGGACCGCAGCACGACCAGGCCTTCACCCGCATACTGCGCGAGCGCTTCCGCCGGGAGGCGCGGGTGGCCGCGGCACTCCAGCACCGCGGAGTCACCGTCGTCCACGACTTCGGTGAGTCGGACGGCGTCCTCTACCTCGTCATGGAGCTCCTGGAGGGCCGCAACCTCAGCCAGCTCCTGGAGGACAACAAGCAGCACCCGCTGCCGGTGGCCGACGTCGTGGACATCGCCGACCAGGTCGCCGACGCACTCGGCTACACCCACCAGCAGGGCATCGTGCACCGCGACCTCAAACCCGCGAACATCATGCGGCTCGACGACGGTGCGGTGAAGATCTGCGACTTCGGCATCGCCAGGCTCGGCCACGACATCGGCTTCACCTCGCGTCTCACCGGTACGGGCATCGCGATGGGCACCCCGCACTACATGTCGCCCGAGCAGATCAGCGGCGGGGAGGTCGACCACCGCAGCGATCTCTACTCGCTGGGCTGTGTGCTGTACGAAATCGCCACGGGCGTACCGCCGTTCGACATGGACGACGCCTGGGCCGTGCTCGTCGGGCACCGCGACACCGCTCCCGAGCCGCCGCGCACCCACCGGGCCGAACTCCCGAAATTCTTCGACAAGGTCGTCCTCGACCTGCTGGCCAAGACGCCCGGGGGACGACCGGCCGACGCCCGCGACCTGCGGCAGCGCATCGCACTCGGGCGCACCGGTGAGCAGCCGGAGACAGGACAGGTGAGGCTCGCCCCTCCCGTCCCGGTCCAGCACCCCGGTGGCAGCGCGCCCCGGCTGCCCTCCTGGACGCGCGACATGACCACCGGTCACAAGGCGAC
The DNA here is from genome assembly GCF_044751065.1 of Streptomyces sp. NPDC088746. Classification (NCBI taxonomy): domain Bacteria; kingdom Bacillati; phylum Actinomycetota; class Actinomycetes; order Kitasatosporales; family Streptomycetaceae; genus Streptomyces; species Streptomyces sp. NPDC088746. The sequence continues at coordinate 217,661 of NZ_JBIVLA010000003.1, read as the reverse complement.
CGGCGCGGCGTACACGGGCACGGCCGCCATCGACCACGCAGCCGCGCTGACCGGGGCATGGACCACCGGGGCCGCTCATGCTCCCGTCGGGGGACCACCGTCCGGGGGCCGCCCCACCCCGCCGCCCGGGCTGCTCGCCACCCTGGCCGACCGGCACAGCGCGGGACTCGACCTGGCGCGGCTGGGGCACTGGGAGGAGGCCGGCGAGGTACACCGGGCGGTCGCCGGCGAACGCGAACAGGCTCTCGGTCCCGACCACCCCGACACCCTCGCCAGCAGGTACGAGGTCGGATTCACCCTCAGCCGCACCGGACGGGCCGCCGACGCGCTGCGGGAGTTCGCCCGGGTCGCCGACGGCCGCGAACGCACCCTTGGCCCCGACCACCCCGAGACCCTCGCGGCCCGGCAGGAGACGGCGTACGTCCTCGGCCAGCTCGGCCGCCACTTCGAGGCCCACCAGGTCTACGCCTCGGTGCTCGCCTCGCGGGAGCGCTCCATGGGGCCGGAGCACCCCGACACGCTGCGCTGCCGCCACAACCTCGCCTTCAACCTCAGCAGGCTCGGCCGCCTGGAGGACTCGTACCGCATGGCCCGCGAGGTCGCGGCGGCCCGTGGCCGTCTGCTCGGCGCGACGCACCCGGACACCCTGGTCACGCTGTACGAGGTGGCGTACACACTCGGCCGCCTGGACCGCTGGACCGAGGCCCTGCAGACCTACCGCGACGTGGCGCAGGGCCGCGCCGCCGCGCTCGGCCCCGACCACCCCGACACCCTGTCCGCGCGTTACGAGGTGGGCATCAGCCTCGGCAGGCTGGGCCGCAGCGCCGAGGCGCTGGAGCTCTACCGCGCCCTGGTCGACGACCGGACCCGGGCCGGCGGCCCGAACGACCCCGAGACGCTGCGCGCCCGGCACGGACTCGGCGTCAACCTGGGGCGGATGGCGCGCTGGGAGGAGGCGCTCGACGAGTCACGCGAGGTCTGCGCGATCCGGGAACGCACCCTGGGCCCCGACCACCCCGACACCCTGGTCAGCCGTCGCGAGGTGGCCGTGGGGCTGGGCTGGCTCGGCCGCTGGGCCGAGGCGCTCACCGACTACCGCACGGTCGCCGAGATCCGCGACCGTGTGCTGGGCGCCGGCCACCCCGACACCCTCGCCGCTCGCAACGACGAGGCGCACTGCCTGGAACAGCTCGGCCGCAGCACGGAGGCGGTGGACCTCTACCGGCGGGTCGCCGACCTCCGCAGGCAGCGCGGGATGCCGCCGCACTGAACGCGGGACCGGGCGGTGGGGCCCACGGGCCGTCAGGCCAGGCCGCCCCGTACGCGGTAGAGGTCCCGCAGCAGCGCGATCTCCGCTCCGTGGTGCAGCAGCTCCTGGTTGACCCACCACACGGTGTCCAGGAAGGGGTCCTCCGGATCGCTGCCGTACGGATAGGTGCTGTACCCGACCGTGTCGAGGGCCGCGTCGTCGGCGCCGAGCAAGGCCGCACGCCACGCGTCCGCCGACGCGCCGAAATCCGCGAGGGCCCCCGCCGCGTCGCCCACCACGCGGTAGTCCTCCCGGGTGAGGCTGTGGCTCCCCGCCGTGTGATCGGCCCGCAGCGTCAGCAGCTCGCTGAGATGGCTCAGCCGCCACGCGAGGGTCGTGAAGGGCGGTGGCGAAGGATGTGGGAAGGGCGCCGTGTCGCGTCCCCACTCGCCCGCACCGGTCAGGACCGTCGCGCCCCGCCCGGGACCCGCGCTCCGGAGGCGGACCGACCAGCAGTCCGGCACCGGCTCCCACCGGTACTCCTCGTCGGTCAGCGCGGGCACCTCCACGTCCGTGCCGTTGCCGCTGTCCACGAACGGACCCGAGAGCCGTCCGGTGAGCCGTTCGCGCGACTGGTCGAACTGCGCAAGCAACGGGATCAGACGGGCGGGTGCGTTCATGGATTCTCCTGTGCCGGGCGCGGGAAGACGGGTGCGGGCAGCACCCTGCCACAGAGCGCGCCGGGCCCCCACGGGTTTTCGCCGCCCACCCCCGCCCCGCCACGAACCGTGACCCCTGTCCAGAGGCGATCATCCCGTGTTACGAAGGGGCATGCCCGCAGACGAGACGTCCTCACCCGGCACCCCCGCGCACTCCGCCTACGACGCGGTGATCGTCGGCGGCGGCCACAACGGCCTGGTCGCCGCGGCCTATCTCGCCCGCGCCGGGCAGTCCGTACTCGTCCTGGAGCGTCTCGGCAGCACCGGGGGAGCAGCCGTGTCGACCCGCCCCTTCGAAGGGATCGACGCCCGGCTCTCCCGCTACTCCTACCTCGTCTCGCTCCTCCCGCAGAAGATCGTCCGCGAGCTCGGCCTCGACTTCGCCGTGCGGAAGCGGACCGTCTCCTCGTACACCCCGACGGTGCGCGGCGGCCGGCCCACCGGCCTGCTCGTCGGCGGTGACGGCACACGGGAGTCCTTCGCCGCGCTCACCGGCGACGACCGGGAGTACGAGGCCTGGCAGCGCTTCTACGGGATGACGGGCCGCGTCGCCGAGCGGGTGTTCCCCACGCTCACCGAGCCCCTGCCGGCCCGCGAGGACCTGAGGGCACGTGTGGACGACGCGGATGCCTGGCGCATGCTGTTCGAGGAGCCCATCGGCGTCGCCGTCGAGGAGAACTTCGCCGACGACCTCGTCCGCGGAGTCGTGCTCACCGACGCGCTGATCGGGACCTTCGCCGGTGCCCACGACCCGTCCCTGCTCCAGAACCGCTGCTTCCTCTACCACGTGATCGGCAATTCCACGGGGGACTGGGACGTCCCGGTCGGCGGTATGGGCGCGCTCACCGACGCCCTGGCCGGTGCGGCGCGAGCGGCGGGAGCCGAGATCCGTGTGCTGCACGAGGCGACCCGTATCGAGACCGACGGCACCCGCGCCGAGGTCACCGTCCGCTCACCCGCCGGGGAACATGTCGTCGACGCGCGCCGGGTCCTGGTCAACGCGTCGCCGCAGGCGCTGGCCGAGCTCCTCGGCGAGCAGCCGCCCGCCCCCGCCGAGGGCGCCCAGCTCAAGGTGAACATGCTGCTCACCCGGCTGCCGAGGCTGCGTGACCACTCGGTCGACCCGCACCGGGCGTTCGCCGGTACGTTCCACATCGCCGAAGGGTACGAGCAGCTGGCCACCGCCCACCGCGAGGCCGCTGCCGGACGTCCGCCCGGCGCCCCGCCCTCCGAGATCTACTGCCACTCGCTGACCGACCCCTCGATCCTCGGCCCCGGCCTCGCGGCCCGTGGCTACCAGACCCTCACCCTGTTCGGCCTGCACACCCCCGCCCGGCTGTTCGCGGCGAACAACAGGGCGACACGGGAAGCCCTGCTCGGGGCCACCCTGGCCGAACTCGACGCCCATCTCGAGGAGCCCGTCACCGAGTGCCTGGCCCTCGACGCCGAGGGCCGGCCGTGCATCGAGGCGAAGACACCCCTCGACCTGGAGCGCGACCTGAGGCTGCCCGGCGGCCACATCTTCCACCGGGACCTCTCCTTCCCGTACGCCACCGGGGAAACGGGCCGCTGGGGCGTGGAGACCGCCCACCCCAACGTCCTGCTGTGCGGGGCGGGCGCCGTGCGCGGCGGCGGGGTCAGCGGGGTGCCCGGCCACAACGCCGCCATGGCGGCGCTGGGCCGGTGACCGGAGCCCCCTACTGACCGAACACCCCGCGCAGCGCCCCGAGCTTGCGCGGCAGGTCGTACTCGGCGCCGCCCTCGTGACCGTTGTACGGGAACACCTCCAGCTCGGCGGGGCCCGCGTACGCGTGGTACGCCGCGAACACCGTCGACGACGGGCAGATCCGGTCCATCAGGCCCACCGAGAACCACGCCGGGGCCGTGGCCCGCGCCGCGAAGTTGACCCCGTCGAAGTAGGAGAGGGTCTCCATCGCCTCCTCGATCCGGAAGCGGTGCCCGGACAGCCAGCGCGCGATCTCCGCGTACGGCCCCGAGTCCGTGATCTGCGAGCCGCGCCGGAAGTGGCAGAGGAACGGCACATCCGCCACGGCCGCCGCCACGTCGTCACGCAGCCCCGCGACGGCGAGCGCCAGTCCGCCTCCCTGGCTGCCGCCGAGCACCGCGACCCGCGAGGGGTCCACGGCCTCGTGGGCCTTCGCCGCGTCGACCGCGCGCACGGCGTCGGTGATGAGGCGCCGGTAGTAGTGCCGGGACGGGTCCTCGATGCCACGGGTGAGGAAGCCGGGGGAGGAGGACCCATGGCCGTCCGGGCCGAGGTCCGGGGTGTCCGCGGTGTTCTTTCCGCCGCCGCCCTGGCCCCGGTTGTCCATCACCAGATGGGCGTAGCCGAGCGCGCTCCAGGTCAGCCAGGAGTACGGGATGCCCCGGCCGCCGTTGTACCCGATGTACTGCACCACGGCCGGCAGCGGACCCGAGCGGACGCGGGGCAGCATCAGCCAGGCCTTCACCGGCTGCCCGCCCCAGCCGGTGAACGTCACGTCGTACACGTCCACCGTCGCGAACCCGGCGTCGTACGGGACGAACGCGGCGTCCAGGCCGTGACGTGCGCTCTCGTCGAGCGTCTTCTCCCAGAAGGCGTCGAAGTCGGCGGGCTCCTCGGGCTCCGGCCGGTACTCGCGCAGCTTCTCCAGGGGCATGTCGAACAGCAAGGGTCTAGCTCCTCTTCAGGGTGAGGTTCAGGGTCGCGCCGTGCAGCCCGGCCGTCTCCGCGGTGATCCGCAGCCCCCGGCCCGTGGCGCCGGTGCGGACACGGGGATCCGCGTCGGTGACCGTGAGGCCGGGCAGGGCGAGATCGAGCACCACGGAGGGACGCAGCTGCGTCGGATCGGAGAGGGCGACCGTGACCGTCCTCCCGTCCGGGCGCACCAGCACCGAGGCGGGGCCGTCGCTGGTCAGCTCCTGCGCCGTGCCCGCGGTCCAGAAGTTGGCGGCGAGCAGCCCGTCGGCCGGGCGGCGTACGGCGTGCACCGCCGTGGAGCGGGAAACCAGCCGCACCGGAGGCGCCGCCGACCACTGCCGGGTGCGGGCCGCGGAGGCCGCCGGGGCCTGGAGCCAGAAGTAGCCGGCACCGGCGGGGGCCGCGCCGTGGTCCTGCCACAGCGTCAGATAGGGCCGGGTGACCGGGGTGTCCGTGCCGTACTTGAGGTTGATCTCCCGCCAGACCGCCGTGCGCTCCTCACGCAGACCGCGCAGGTCGGCACGCTCGGGGAAGATGTAGCCCCCGGTCCCTTCGAGGTGCAGCCACCGGACCGCGTCGAGCCGCGCCGACCAGTCCGTCCCGGCGGGGGCCGGGCGGCCGTCGACGAGGAGGGCCGCGCCCGGATCACGCAGCTTGCGGTTCTCGACGACCGTCTCCACCGTTCCCGTGTCCGCGTCGATGCCGGAACCGACGCACGCGATCACGTCGTCCAGGCAGAACCAGCTCTTCAGGCCGCGCAGCGTGCTTCCGTACGCCCGCAGCTCCATGCCGTACGCGCCGAGCGTCGTGCCCGGCAGGGCGGTGCCGCCCGCCCAGTCGGCGTCGCTCGTCGTGCGCTGACCCGCGGCGTCCGCCGGCCGGCCGGCGACCACCGTGGTGCCCGGCAGCCGGGTGGCGTCGACGGTGGGCCAGTAGTCCTCGCTGTAGTGGCCGAGGTCGTCGGTGTACAGCAGCACCATGCCGTCGGAGAGGTGCCAGCCGTGCAGGTTCTCGTTCTGGATCGACTCGTAGTTGTAGATGCGGCTCGAGTACGCCGAGATGCCCAGGGCGAACGAGGGCCGGTGGTGCGCCGCCTTGTCCATCCGGGGGTGCTGCTTGTGCGTGACCAGGGGCCCGCGCGCCGGGACGGGCGAACCGATGATCCGCAGCGCGGCGACGAGGGACGCCGGATCGGTGACCGCGAGGAAGTCCCGGTAGGTGTCCTCGGCGATCCACTGCTTGACCAGCGACGTGAAGTCCTCGCCCGTCCCGCCGGGGAAGCCCGGGATCAGCCGCAGCACCGCCTCGATGACCGTCTGCGCCGAGGCGTGGCCCTGCTTGCTGGGCCGGGCGATCTCGCGCCCGCACACCGACGCCATCACATCGCCCCGTGCCAGCAGCGGGTCGAAGCCGTCGAGGACCCAGCCCCGGACGTTGTCGAGTTCGGGGTCGGTGACCGTCCACTCCGTGCCGGCGAGCAGATTCAGCAGCCGGGAGAGGCTGTTGAGCAGCTCCTTTCCGTAACCGCCGTTGTACGGGTGCTTGTAGTGCTGCAGGAACGAGCCGTCCGCGTAGAAGCCCTCCCCCGTGCCCGCCGTGCCGTCCGTACGGTCGTTGAAGGCCAGGACGCTGTTGGCCCCTGAACCCTCGACGTCCGAAAGAGCGTCACGCACCCGGGCCAGGGCGTCCCCGTCGTCACGCAGCACCGCGTTGACGGCGACCACGGTGGAGACCCACACCCGGTTGGCCCCGGTGGCGGTCTGCCGGTCGGCACGCCACAGATTGGGATCGGGGGTGTAGTGCCGCACCGCCGTGGTGATCCGCTCCAGCCGCTCCGCACCGAGTTCGTCGTACAGCAGCACGGACGCGTCGTTCAGCGCGAGGGCCGAGCCGATCTCCCAGTCCCAGTCGTTGTCGAAGCGGGTGTGCCCGGGACCGTAACGGTTCGTCAGCATCCAGTCGACGCCAGCGAGCAGCAGGTCACGCAGAGAGGTGTCACCGTGCTGCGGGGTGCCGGGGACGGCCCACGCGGTCGCGATCGTGGCGAGGCGCTTGAACGAGGTCGTGACGTGGTTGGAGAGTGTCGTGCTGGTCAGATCCTCGAACAGCCCGTCGGTACGGGACGGATCGAGGCCCTTGGCCGCGGTGGTGGCCGCCTTGCCGGTCCGGGCCACGGCCGCCGCGATCCGCTCGTCGCCGAGGTCTAGGCCGGCGCCCCCGGTCAGCAGGGTGTGCCATCGGGCGCGCAGCGCGCCGGCCTCCCCGGCGGCGGCGTGAGCGGCCCCGGGGGTAAGGGTGAGGGGCAGGGTGACGGCCGCGCCGAGCGCCGCCGCCCCGGCCAGGACGGTTCGGCGTGTCGTGCCGGTGCCTGGGTGCATGGTTCGGGTCCTCACAACAGGTGTCGGCGGTCGACGGCCCCGGCGAGCGCGGCGTGACCGGATGGATTGGGGTGCAGGCCGTCACCGCTGTCGAAGGCCGGCCGCAGGCGTGACGGACGTGCGGGGTCGCGCAGGGCCGTGTCGAAGTCGGCGACCGCGTCGAACAGACGGCCGGTGCGCACGGCGCGGTTGATCCGCTGCCGCACCTCGTCGAGCTGCGGCGTCCAGCGGATCCAGCCCTCGAACGGGGTGATGGTCGAGCCGACGATCCTCAGCCCCGCGCTCCGGGCCCGCAGCACCAGCTGGCGGTAACCGGCCAGGACGAGCGAGGGGTCCGTCCGGGCGGGCGGCTGCTGGAGGTCGTTGACGCCGAGCTGGACGAGCACGGTGCGCAGGCCGGGCAGCGAGAGGACGTCCCGGTCGAAGCGCGCCTGGCCTCCCGGCCCGAACCGGGCGTCGTCCAGCAGCAGTCTGTTGCCGCTGATGCCGAGGTTCGCGACGGCCGATCCGGGAAGCCGCCGGGCCAGCTGGTCCGGCCAGCGCAGATCGGCGTCGTCGGGTGTGCCGACACCCTCCGCCACCGAGTCGCCGAGCACCGCGACGACGGGTCCGTGGGCCCCGGTCACCTCGACGCCCGTCAGAAGGAACACCGAGGTGGTGCGCACCCCGTCGACGCTGTGCGAGGCGTGCGTGTTGCGGTGGAAGGACAACGGCCCGGTGGGTCCCGGGAGCCGGGTCTCCACCGTCAGCGCCGACCCGTCCGGGGCGCTCGGTCCGTCGACCGGATCGCTGGTCAGGGACGCTCCCGCGGCCAGCCACGCCTGTCTCCGCCCGCCGAACGTCACCGCACGCCCGCCGGCGGTCACGGGGCCGACCAGGACCGGCACGGCTCCGAAGGGGTGCGCGTACCGCAGGCGTACCCGGCCGCCGGCCGAGAGGCGCACGGTCGCTGTGCATACGCCCTCGGTCAGTCCGGCCGACGCCACCGTGTCCGTCGCGGTCGGCGCGGTCTGTGCCGTGGCCCAGGAGGTGGCCCAGGCCGCTCCTGGCCCGCCCCGCTGCGAAGCCCTGGCCGCCGGCGCCGCGGCCGCGACGGCGGCCACTCCGGCGGCGGCCGTCAGCACCCCGCGTCTCGCGGGCCCCCGGACGGTCACTGCGGGCACGCCCCGGCCGGGTCGTACTCGGCGGCGTAGGTGCCGACCGCGTCGCCACCGGTGTTGCCGCTCATGGTGTTGGTGCACACCGGGCCCTGCGGGGTACGCATGAACTTGATGCCACCGCCCGCGTTGCCGGTGATGGTGTTGCCGTACACGCTCGTGTCGATGCCGTCGGTCGCGGTGTCACCGCCGAGGCGGACGCCGGCGCCCGCGTTGTCGTGCACGGTGTTGTAGCGGAAGATGTTGCCGCTGCCGCGCGCGTCGAGACCGCCGGAACTGGAGTCCTTCTGGCCGCTGCAGTCGTTGTACTCGACGTAGTTGGCGGTCGAGTTCTCCTTCACGTCCACGCACTCGTTGCCCCGGGTGACGATGGTGTTGTGGTGGATGCGGTTGTTCCTGCTGACGTCGGCCGCCGCGTCCGGGGCGCCGTTGGCGCCCTGCTGCTCGGGCGCCGTACCGAGGTAGATCCCCTCGCCGTTCTTGCCGCCCCCTCCGAACTTGAAGTCGGCGACCCCGCAGTCGGTGATGGTGTTGTCGTCCACCTCCGCGCCCGTCACCAGATAGCGCAGCCGCAGGCATTCGTCCGCCGCGTTCCTCAGTGTCATCCCGGTGACGCGCAGGGCGCCCACCCCGTTCCCCGGGGTCGTGCTCATGACGTAGACGAGCTTGAGGCGGTAGCCCGCGACGTCGTCGGCCGCGCCGTGCAGTCCGTCGACGGTGAAGCCGCTCAGTGTCGTCGAGTCGTGCCGCACCTGAATGATCCTGCTGTCGCCCGCGCCCTTCACCACCGCGTTCGACGGCCCCGTGAGGGTGACACCGGGGCGGGTGGTGACAACGTCCTGCCGGTACGTGCCGGCCGCGAGATGCACCACCGCGCCGGTGGGTGCCAGATCGAGAGCCTTCTGGATCGTGGCGAGCGGCGCCGCCGCCGACGTACCGGAGGCCGAGTCGTCCCCGGACGGCGAGACGTAGTACGCGGTGACCGCCTCGGCGGCCGGGGAGGGCGGGGCGAGAAGGAGCGGGCTGCCGGCGGCGAGCGCGGCGACGAGGGCGGAACGCAGTAAACGGCTCATGAGGTGTGCCTCCTGGGATCGGCGAAGGACAGAGCGAGCAGTACGGGGACACTGGGGCCCAGCAGCAGCGGCCCCAGCGGTACGACGAGGGAGAGCAGCACGGCGGAGACCACCGCGCCGAGCAGGGCGGTACCCCGGGCCGGGGAACCGAAGCCGAGCGCGAGCGCGCCGGCCGACCAGGCGCGGACCGTGCCCTCGCGGGACCGGCCGGCCTCGGCCGCCAGGGCGATGTGGTGGATCACGAGGGCGGCGGCGATGCCCACCTGGGCGGCGAGCACGACGAACGTCCAGGGCTCGGAACGCCCCAGCAGGTACACGATGTTCGCCGTGAGGACGACCGCCGCCGCCGTGGAGAGGAGCCCGTGCCGCCACAGCGCCCGCCAGTAGCGGGGGAACGCCGCGACGGTGTTCGCGAAGACGCGGCTGTCCCCTTCCGCCCGCCAGAGTTGAAGGGCGTGAGCCATCGCGGCCAGGGCGGGCAGCCAGGTCACGACGCCCAGGGACAGTGCGGAGCACGCCGCTCCGGCCGCGGCCGGAAAGGCGATGAACTCCAGCCGGCGCAGCAGCGCCGTCCCACCGGACGGGAGAATTGCCTGCATGGTCAGCCGGCCTTTCCTGTGTAGGGCTCCGCCACATCGAGGAGCACGCGCCCGTCCAGCTCCAGCCGCGTGCACCGCACGACGTACGGCGCGGCGCCCTCGCGGATCAGCACGGCGGCGCCCTCGGCGCTCACTCGCGCGGTACGGATGCGCAGGGCGACGGGGGACAGCAGGACGGTCTCCCCGGACTCCGCGAACGAGACACCGCGCCCGTCCAGGCATGCGACTTCTTCGCCGGCCGGTGCACCCTCGGGCGAGACGGCCGTGAGGAAGAGGCCGTCCGACGACCGCGGGGCCGTCGAACGCAGTGTGTGGAGCGTCCGGGTGAGACGCAGCTCCGGCGTACTGGACGTCGGGTTGGCCTCGACCTCGGTGACCTCGCAGGTGACCGAGGCGTCGTGAGGCGCGAACTGCCGTACGAGGGCGGTGGCCGCGCCCGACCTGATCAGCCGGCTGCCGTCAGGCCGCGGCTCCGTCGGGCGGTCGGTCTGGAGCAGGAACGTCCACTCACGCTCCTGTTCGGCCTCGGCCAGGTCCAGCAGGACGAGCCGCCCCGACGGTGTGAACACCAGGGTCCGGTCCAGGCGCCGCACGCCCAGCCCGGGGTCGTACATCGCGGCGATCTCCGCGGTGGCGTGCGCCCAGCCGCCTTCGGCGTCCGCCAGCACATCGCGCTGGCGGGCCTGCCGTTCGTGGGGGATGCCCTCGTAGACGTGGTAGCGGTCCTCGTCCGCGTAGCCCTGGCCGTCCACCAGCAGGAGGTTGTGGTGCGCGGCCCGCTTGCGGTTGCTGTATCCCTCGTCGACGGCGAGGAACTCCCCCTGCGAGACCAGCACGAACGATCCGGAATCGGGGTGGTGGTGCCCCTGGTTCAGGGTCTCCCACCCCCGTTCCGCCCGGTGCTTCGCCGAGGTCTCCCACGCCGTGTGACCGCCCCCGGGACTCGCCTTGAACGACACCAGCGTGGCGTCGTCGTCCCAGCTCGTACGGGCCGCGAGCAGCCCGAGGTCCGGGAAGAACGCGTGGGTCTCCGTCGGCCGGGCCGGCCGCACGGACGGGTCGTACCAGAGGTACTCCAGATAGGCCTCCGGCAGGATCCCCGGCCGCACCCCGCTCTCCGAGGCCTCCTTCCACAGCAGTTCGCCCGAGGCGAGATCGCCCATCCACTGGGCCTCCGCGATCCCGTACTGCGCCGCGAGCCGGTAGTACAGCCCGGCGCTGTGGCCGCTGCGCCGGTCGTGGCAGTCGCCGTGGTCGACGTTGAAGGCGAAACCCGGCGCGGTCTGGTGGAGCCGGTAGCGGAACGTCGAGGAGAGGAAGCCGCCGCGCCCCCACCAGTCGATGCCCTCGACCTCCTGGAGCAGGTCCAGATGGATCGCCAGGAACGGCACACCGTAACGCCAGTAGACGACGCCTTCCGCGTGCGATCCGTCCGGCGGCATCAGGTCCAGGACCGTGCCCAGGTTGTCCTTGGCGCGCTCGGTCCACTCCTCCTTGCCCAGCACGTAACCGGCCGTCGCCAGACCCGCGTGACAGATCCAGTTGTGGTTCTGCCAGTACGACGACGACCACCAGCGGCCCTCGCTCGCCACCGCGAACTCGTACATTCGGCGGCCCTGGAGCAGCAGCTTGTACCGGAGCAGGGCCCGCACCTCGTCCGGCAGCTCGTCACCGATCCACCGGTAGGCGAGCGAGAGATGGTGCAGCAGCCAGCCCGCGTCCAGATCGTGGTCCGGCATATGGGCCCGGCCCCAGTGCGGCAGCCGGACCGCGGCCTCGATCCAGCGCCGGCTCTCGTCCAGATGCGCGCGGTCACCGGTGGTGCGGTACGCGAGCGCGGGGTTGGAGGCGGCGGGACCCAGCCAGGTGATGCTGGCCAGGGGGTGCGTACGGGGCGGGGTCAGGCCGCGGTGCCGGGCGGCCTCCTCCCGGAGCCGGAGCTCCTGGGCGGGGCGCGGGCCGGGCGGAGGGACGGCGGAGAGCAGCACGGATCAGCTCCCCGTTCCGAAACGCTCGGCCGAACCGTCCGCCAGCTCCACCGTCAGCTCCTCGCCGTCGAGTCGCACGCCCGTCACCGCGGGGCCGGCGGACGCCGCCTGGTACACCGAGGCGAACGTGATCCGCTCCGCCTCGCCGGTGAAGTCGACCCAGGTGCGCGTGCGCTGCGGATCGTCGGCCGGACCGGGGCCGGGCCGCGAGAACGGGCGGACCTCGGCCCCCGGGGTGTGCGTGTGCCAGCCGTGCAGGGTCTCGTCGCCGTACCAGGTGGTGCGCACAGGCCCCGTCACCTGCTGCTGTACGTCGAGAGCGGTCCCCGGACGCAGCTGCCCGGTGACGCGCCGCGCCTCCCGGCCCGTCACGGTGAGCAGATCCACCAGACAGCAGCCGGCCGCCACCACCCGGCGCACCGCGCGCACCCCTTCGTACGCCGTGGTGACCTCGGCGGTCACCGAGCGGGCGTCCGATGCCAGGAGCGCGCCGGCGCACTCCGCCTGCTCGGCGCCGTCGACCCGGAACGCCGGATGCGCCTCGGTCGACGCGTACAGGTCCCGGAACTCGGCGTGGGCGTACGGCACCTGGCCGGGGTCGGGCTGCCACGGGGTCGTGTCGCCGTACAGATAGAGCGACAGTTTGTCGCGGTGCCCGTGCGAGCCCCCGTGCGGCCCGAAGTCCAGCAGGGCGTGGATGCCCGCCGCGCGCACCACGCCGTAACCGGCCGACGGGAAGACGGTGACCGTGTCCGGCGCCGGGCGGCGGGGGAGGGGCGGTCCCGCGAACCAGCCGCCCAGCTCCCGGTCCAGCCCGTCGTCATGGGCGCCGAGCTCCGCCCGGGCCCGCGCCGCCACCCCTTCCAGCGCGTCGGACGGGACCAGCTGCTGCGCCAGAGCCACCAGTTCGAGCCACTCCAGAGCGAGCGGAGGGCGCAGATAGGGGCCGTCGTGCAGCGCCGGCAGGATACCGCCGTCCGTCGCGATCACCGCCAGGACGTCGGTCATCCCGGCAAGCACCCCCACCACGTCGGACGGGATCGCCGCCGGGTCGGTGGAGCGCAGTGCGAGCAGAGCGGCCCGCAGCACGAAGCCGTGGTAGTAGGTGCTGCCCTCCCACTCCCAGCCGTCGTCGGCGACGGCCACCCGCAGGTGCGCGTACAGCCCGTGCTCGCCCTCCAGCCACTGCTTCGCGCCGTCCCACGCCAGGCCGCGCGCCGCCGATGCGGCGCGGCTCGCGGAGGCACCGGCCGCGTTCAGCCACGCGGTGTAGTTGGACGCCAGCTGGTCCCGGCCCGTCAGCACACCGCGGGCCTCCAGCGCCGCCCGCTCCAGCTCCTCCAGGAGCGGCAGGACCGCCACCAGATCCTCCGTGCCGTGTTCGGCCACCGTGATCACGGCGTGCCCGATGTTCACCGCCCATATGGCGTCGGTCAGCGCCTGGTGGAAGAGCCGGCCGCGCAGCATCCAGCCCTGCGCCTCACCGTGCTGCTCCGTGGCGAGGGACGCGTGGAGCTCGGCGTACTCGACGAGCCGGGCCACCGCCTCCGCGCGCTCGCCCCGGTGGGCCAGCACCCGGAGGTGCCGGGCCCACGCCTGGTGCGACAGGACCACCCACGCGCCGCGCACCGCCGCCGTGTCCACCCGGCAGCCGTGCGCACACCGCGCGCCGCCCTCGGGAAACGTCCCGGCGAGAACGTCACCGTGATCGAGCTCCACGCCGTGCGCGGGGCAGACGTACGCGTGCCACCAGCCGCCCCGCTCCCGGGGGATCCGCCTCAACGCGGCCATACGCCACCGTCGATGTCCACCGTGGTGGCGGTGAGGAAGCCCGAGGCGGGCGACGCCAGATGGACGACCGCGTGGGCTACGTCCTCCGGGGTGCCGGCCCGGCCGACCGGGATGCCCGCCTCCATGGCCTCCTGGGCCGGGGCGGCGGTGAAGGTGTCGTGGAACGCGGTGCCCTTGATGAAGCCGGGGGCGACCGTGTTGACCGTGACGCCCGTTCCGGCGAGCTCCTTCGCGAGGCCCTTGGTGAAGCCCCGGACGCCGGCCTTGGCGGCGGCGTACGCCACCGAGCCGGGCCCGCCGCCGTTGTGCGCGGCCAGCGACGACATCGTGATGACGCGTCCCGCGGACGACTGCGTCAGATGCGGCAGCGCGGCCCGCACCGTGCGGAAGGCCGACGTGAGATTGGTGGAGATGACCCGCTCGAAGTGGTCGTCGGACATCTCCGCGATCTTCTCGCGGCCGATGAGATGGCCCGCGTTGCAGACGAGGACGTCCAGCCCGCCGAGGAACCCGGTGGCCTCCTCGACCAGCAGGTCCACCTCGGCGGTCACCGTCACGTCGGCCCGGAACGCCTTGGCCCTGCGGCCCAGCGCCTCGATCGCGGCGACGGTCCTCGACGCCTCCTCCGCGGACGAGTGGTAGTGGACGGCGACATCGGCGCCGGCCTCGGCCAGGGCGACCGCGATGGCGCGGCCGATGCCGTGCCCCGCCCCCGTGACGAGAGCGCGGGAGCCGTTGAGATCAGCAGACATGGGTGAAGCCCTTTCGGTGGCCGGCCCGCAGCGGGCCGGAACCGGTCACTTGAGACCGGCGGTTGCGAAGCCCTGCACGAAGTAGCGCTGGCCGATGAGGAAGAGGACGACCATGGGCAGGGTGGCGAGCGTGGTGCCCGCCATCAGGAAGTGCCACTGGGTGCCGTTCTCCGTCTTGAAGACGGAGAGCCCCACCTGGATGACCCGCAGGCTGTCCGTGTGGGTCACCAGCAGCGGCCAGAGGAAGTTGTTCCACGACGATTCGAAGGTCAGCAGCGCCACGGTGATGAAGGCGGGCTTGACCTGAGGCGACATGATCCGGGCGTAGATCCGGAACTCGCCCAGTCCGTCGAGCCGGGCCGCCTCCTCCAGCTCCACCGGCAGGTCCAGGTAGAACTGCCGGAAGAGGAAGACGGCGAACGGGGTGACCGCACCCGGGATGATGAGCGCCCACCAGCTGTCCAGCCAGCCGCTGCCGCCCTGGCCGAGGATGTCGTTCCCGCCGGCCAGCGGCATGAAGCGGACGATCAGGAACTCAGGCAGCACCTTGGTGTACGTGGGGATCATGAGGGCCGCGACGAAGAGATAGAAGATCATCTCGCTGCCGCGGAACCTGATGCGCGCCAGCGCGTACCCCGCCATCGACGCCACCAGTACGTTGAGCACGGTGTGGCTGATCGCGATGACGAAACTGTTCCGGGCGTACGTGGCGAACGGCGCCGCCTTCAACGCCTCGGCGTAGTTCCCGAACTCCCAGTGCTGCGGCAGCAGTCCGGCGTCCTGCGACGCGATCTCCACCGGGGTCTTGAGCGAGGTGAGCACCATCCAGGCGAACGGCACCACCATCAGCAGGGAGACGACGGAGAGCGTCGCGTAGAGCGCGATCCGGCCGAGGGGAACGGCCCGCCTCCGCAGCGCGGGAGCCGGTTTCACCAGCTCAGTTGTGGCCACGACTGCCTCCCATGATCCGCTTGTTGACCAGGGTGAAGCCCATCAGCAGCACGAAGAGCACCAGTGACTGCGCGCTGGCGTAACCGACGCGGAACTCCCGGAAGGCGGACTTGTAGATCTCGTACGTCATCATCGTGGTGCTGTTGGCGGGGCCGCCGTCGGTCAGGATGTAGATCTGGTCGAAGGACTGGAACGCGCTGATCATCGAGGTGATGAGCACGAAGAACGTCGCCGGCTTGAGCAGCGGCAGGGTGATCGAGAAGAACTGCCGCACCCTGGACGCCCCGTCCACGGACGCCGCCTCGTACAGCTCCCTCGGCAGGGACTGGAGTGCGGCGAGGTAGATGAGCATCTTCATGCCGATGCCCTGCCAGATGCCGACAAGGATCACCGACGGCAGTGCCCAGGTGGTCGAGGACAGCCAGGCCGGGCCCTCGATGCCGAGGAAGGACAGCAGTGCGTTGAGCAGACCGTTGCCCGGGTTGTAGATCCACAGCCAGACCAGCGCGATCGCGACGGTGGCGGTGACCTGGGGCAGGAACACGGCGGTGCGGAAGATACCGCGCGCCTTGAGCCCCGTGTGCAGGGCGAGGGCCACCAGCAGGCCCAGCGCCATCCCGAACGGCACGGTGAAGAAGGTGTACAGAAGGGTGTTGACGATGGACTTACGGAAGACCGCGTCGTCCAGCATGTCCCGGAAATTGGCCAGGCCCACGAACTCCGGCGCCGTCAGCACGTCGTACTTCGTGAAGGCCAGGCACACCGAGACCACGACCGGAAGACCGATCCACAGCGAGGCGTGCAGCAGCGCGGGCGCCACCATGAGCATGCCCGCCCTGCGGCGACGGCGTCCCGGGCCGGTGGGGACCCGGCCGGTCCGCCGCGGCGCCGAGGTCCCAGGTGGGGAAGGCGGCCGCGCCGGCCTGGCCTTCACTACGGTTGTCGCTCCCATGGTGACGGGTCCTCACATCCGGCCGATGGCGGCCTCGGCGAGACGGCCGAGCTCCGCGATGGCGTCCTTCGCGGACTGATCGCCGACGATCGCGGGCTCCAGCGTCGGCTTGATCTTTTCCCGGATCTCCATCCAGGCCGCGGTACCGCCCTCGGAGAAGGCGTGCTGGAGGTTCTTCAGGGAGAGATCGACGAATTGGTTCTCCTTGACGTATCCGGTGTCGTCGAGGTCACGCAGGCCGGGCACCGAACCGCGCTGCTCGGCAGCCCCGAGGATCGACTCGGGCGTGCCGAGGTACTCGACGAGTGCGCGGGCCGCCGCCGGATGCCTGGAGCGCGCGGCCTGGGTGACGAGGGTGCCGCCCTGGAGCATCGCGGGCCGACGGTTGGCGAGCACGAACGAGCCGAGCCTGTCGTCCTCGATGAGATCGGGGTTCTGGTCCTTCACCTGGACCCACAGGGCGCTGGTCGTCATCATCATCGACGCCTTGCCGGTCTGGACGTTGGACGGTGCGCCGGCGTCCGTCTTCTTCGCGTAGTCGGCCGAACCGTCCTGGATCAGGTCCTTGAAGAACTGGAGAGCCTCGACCCCGCGCGCCCCGTTGAACAGGACCTTCTTGCCGTCGGAGCTGAAGAGCTGACCGCCGTTGGCGAAGAGGAACGTCTCCCAGCACTGGCGCAGGTCGATGGAGAACGGGTCGAAGCCGACATGGCCGTCCCGGGTCAGCTGCTTCGCGACCGCGCGGAGTTCGGCCCAGTTCTCCGGCGTCCTCTTCACCCCGGCCTCGGCGAAGTGGTCCTTGCGGTACACGACGATGCGGGTGTCGAGGACGACGGGCAGGGCGTAGAGCTTCCCGTCGTAACGCGAGGGCTCCAGCACGCGCTTCTCGTAGTCGTGCGCGGAGGCGAGCGCCTCCGGCAGCTCGGCGATCGCCTTCTTCGAGGCGAACGGAGGGATCCAGCCGACGCCCATCATCAGCACGTCGGGCAGCAGCCCGCCGGCGAGCCCGGTGGTGATCTTCTCGTTGAGCTGCGCGTACGTCGTGTAGTCGACGTTCACCTTGACGTCCGGATACTTCTTCCGGAACCCGCCGAGGATCTTCTTCTCCAGCAGCGTCTTTCCGTCGGCGCCTTCGTAGATCGGCGTGAGCAGCGTGATCTCGCCCTCGGCCGGGCCGTCGGCCGAACCGGCGGACGACGCGCCGCCGCCACAGCCCGCGAGAGCGGCAGCAGCGGTGCCCGCGCCGATCGCGGCGAGCACGGACCGTCTGTTGAGTTCCATGGGGCACCCCTTTTGAGGTGGAGCGGTGGATCGATCCAGCTCTGACATCCCAGACATAGCTGGGAAGCGCTGGTAAATCGATGCAGTGATGCTAGGAACGCCTTGAGAGCGGCGTCAACAGCTGATGCACAATAATTTTCAGGGGTGTTAACGGGTGTACCGGTAGAGCGCGTTCAGTAAATCGGTACACTAGGATCGGCAGTGCGTTCCGAACCGGAGGTGGCATGAGCGGGGTAACGATCCATCAGGTCGCCGAGGCCGCAGGGGTCTCGGCGAGCACGGTCTCCAACGTCCTCAACGGGCGGACCGACCGTATGCAGGCGGCCACCCTGGCTCGCGTGGAGCAGGCGATCGAGCAGCTCAACTACCGTCCCAACCGGGCCGCCCGCATGCTCCGCACCGGCCGCATCAAGGTCATCGGCCTGATCGTGCCGTCCGTCGCCAACCCCTTCTGGGGGGCGCTGGCCAGGGAGCTGGAGGCCATCGCGCTGGCCGAGGGCTACCACGTGCTGCTCTGCAACAGCGAGCGCGATCCCGCCCGCGAGCTGAAGTACGGCGAGGAGCTGCTCGCCGACGGGGTGAGCGGTGTGGTGCTCTGCTCCTCGCTGCCCTCGCTCGACCATATGACGCCGCTGCTGAGCAGGGGGCTCAAGATGGTGGCCTTCGACCGGACGGCGCAGGCGGGGGACCCGTCGTCACTGGCCAGCATCAGCGTGGACAACGCGATGGGGGCCGAGCTCGCCACCCGTCATCTGATCGAACTGGGCCACCGGAAACTGGCCTTCGTCTCGGGTTCCGTCCACAGCGTGAACCGGCGCGAGCGGCTGCGGGGCTTCCGGGCGGCCCTGGAGGCGGGCGGTCTCGATCCGGCCGGGGCGATCGTCTGGCCCGGGGCGGACACCACCGAGTTCGGTGACAAGGACGCGGCCGAACTCGGCCGGAACGCGGCCAGGGAACTCCTCTCCCGGCCGGACCCGCCCACCGGCTTCGTCGCGATCAACGACATGTGCGCGATCGGTATCTGCCGTGGAGCAAAGGACGCCGGACGCGGCGCGGGGCGGGACGTCTCGGTGGTCGGATTCGACGACATCCTGCTCGCCGACCTCTTCGAGCCGCCGCTCACCACGGTCCGTCAGCCGCTTCCGGAGATGGCCGCCGAGACGTTCCAGCAGTTGCGGGCCCGGATCGACTCGGCCCCCGCGGCCGGGCGGTCCCTGCTGATCAGACCCCGGCTGGTGGTGCGCGAATCGACGGCACCGGCACCGGTGCCGGCCGGATCCACCGACCCGCCGGCTGCCGTCCCTTCCCCGTCCACAGCCTCGCCGGCACTCGCCGCCACGGGGGCCGCCGGCCGGGCTGCCGGCTGACCGGACGACAACGCCCCACCCCGCCCGGTCGGCCGACCGGGCGGGGCGTTGTGGGGGACCGGCGGCGAGTGCGGGTGCGTCGCACCCCGTCCCGTCCGGCCGGAAGAGCGCGGAGGGGGTACGGGCCTCGCCGCGCCCGGTTCCGGCCGGGGCCCTTTTGGTGACGAGGAGGTGGTCCGGGTTGGTCAGGAAGCGGTGCACGCTCCGACGACCGGTGCCGATGTGTTGCCGTTCGTCGTGACGGTGAACCCGAAGCTCGTCGACGCGCCTGCCGCCAGCGTCCCGTTCCAGGCGGGCTTGACCGTCATCACGTCGCCCGACGTGGTGGCCGTGCCGTTCCAGACGGCGGAGACCTTCTGGGGTGAGGGCACGGTCACCGGAACGGTCCAGGCGCTGATGCCCGACCCGCCCGCCTTGACCGTCACCTGGCCGTTGTAGCCGCCGTTCCACGTAGAGGTCTGGGTGTACGTCGCGGTGCAGGCGCCGGTGCCGCCGCCGCCCCCGCCCCCGGCGGAACCGCCGAGCGCGGCGAGCACCGCGTCGTAGGCAGGCTTCTTGTTGTAGTCACCGTCGAAGAGCAGCGGGGTGCCGCTGCTGCGCCACGAGTACTTGTCCGTGACGCCCCAGACCGTCATGCCCGTGCACCGCGTGACGGCCAGGCAGGCGTTCACCACCTTGGTGTAGTTCGCGGCCTGCGACGATCCGGAGCCCTCGATGTCCAGCTCGGTGATCTGCACGTCGACACCGAGGTCGGCGAAGCGCTGCAGGTTGGCCTGGAAGTCGGAGGGGACGGGCGAGTTGCTGTTGAAGTGCGACTGGAAGCCCACGCAGTCGATCGGGACCCCGCGCTGCTTGAAGTCCTTCACCATGGCGTAGACCGCGTTGCTCTTCGCGTTCTGACCATCGGTGTTGTAGTCGTTGTAGCAGAGCTTGGCGTCGGCATCGACCGTACGGGCGGTACGGAACGCCTCCTCGATGAAGCCGTTGCCGAGCTTGTCCTGGAACGGCGAGCTGCGCCGGGCCCCGCTGCTGCCGTCCTGGTAGGCCTCGTTCACCACGTCCCACGAGTGGATCTTGCCCTTGTAGTGGGTCATCACCTGGGTGATGTGGTTGTTCATGGCGGAGCGGAGATCCGTGGCGCCCAGCCCGCTCACCCAGCCCGGCAGCTGCGAATGCCACACGAGGGTGTGGCCCCTGACCTTCATCCCCTTGCTCTGCGCATGACTGACGATCTGGTCGGCCGCCGAGAAGTTGAACGAGTTGCGGGAGCTCTCCACGGCGTCCCACTTCATCTCGTTCTCGGGCGTCACCGAGTCGAACTGGGCGTCCAGCGTCGACGCGTACGCCGCCTCGCCGAGGTGGTTGGCCGCCACCGCCGTGCCGAAGTAGCGGCCCTTCGCCGCAGCGGCGTCACCGAGAGCTCCGACGGCATGGGCGTTGCCGGCGAGCGCGACGACACCGGCTGCGGCGAGGACGCCCGCCGTGACGAGGGACAGGGCCCGTCCGGCACGGGCCGACAGGTGCGAGCGGGCGGGGGCGCCGCCTGGGGGGATCTGGGCCATCACGTTTCCAGCCTCTTCTTCCGGTTGCCGGGCGGGTCGAACTGGACGCCCGGACAGGGGGATTCGGACCGTTCGAGGTGCTGTCGAGCCATCGGCGTACACACCGGGAGGGAGTTCCGTCGACGGGAGGACAAGCTGCGGAACAAGGGGAGCGAGGGAGAGTATGCGCCCCGTGAGGAGACGCGTCAACGCTGTATTTCCGAAATATTTCCGAGTGAACTCCCGCTCATCTGAGGGTAGTTGTCCATTCCGCCTGCATGTACGGGGAATCCGAGAGGCTGTGCGGGGCCAGATTCGAAGGGGTTCCGGCAATCGAGCTCGGGCAGGCCGAAATGTGTTCATCCCGTTTGGCGAAACTTTCGGACCGCTTCATGGCGGGGTAGGCGCTCCGGATCCGGCCGGGGCATGGGGAAGCGCGGGCCTCCGGGGGAGGCCCGCGCTCGGGCTCGCGCCGGTGTGGAACTTCCCGGCGGGGGGTGAGCACCGGCGGAAGCCGCTGGTCACCCCGCGTCGCAGAATGTCCCGTCATGATGCCGCCGGTATCGCGATCGGGCGACGTGCTCTCGGACACCCGGTTCGGCGTCGGACGGCACCGCCCCCACACGACCAGCGTGATCGTGCAGGGCATCGCACCGCCCAGGCCTCACCAGGTGTCCGAGGGCGTGAGGGGACCCGCCCGCCCGCAACGGACCACGCCCCTGGAGACGTGTCACGAACGGGACGCGAAAGCGGCAACCCAGCCCATCCAACACTGTTCGGGGCGCGCCCAGAACACATCAGTGGGTCCAGGACTCACTGATGCACACTGGATAGGAACGGTGTCCATGGACTGGGTTCCGTTCATGCCGGTCATCCAACCAGGCGGGCCAGGCTCAGTCGGAGGAAACGGTCCATCCCTCGGCCTCGATGCGTCCGGCGTCGCGAGGGCTGTTCCCGTCGAAGAGCGTACGGCCGCCGTCCTCCACCCGGACGTCGTCCACGTAGGCACCGCGCCCGACGTACAACTGGTCGGTGACGTAGCGCCAGCGCAGCCGGACCTCGGTGCCCCGCCATGCTTCGAGCCCCGCCTCCAGCCGGTGCCAGACGCGCCCCGACCAGCCGGAGGCCGATCCGTCCGGGTGGGACCGCGGTTCCCCCGGCCGGTCGTCGTGCGTCGGTACGGTGGTGAAGGGGACGGGCCGCCATGTGGTCCCGGAGTCCGACGACGCCTCCAGGCGGAGCACGTCCGAAGCCGGCTCGGTGTCCCACCACAACGCGCAGCTCAGCGCCGGGCGGGAGGAGGCCGGGCGCACCGTGGGCAGGGTGAGAGTCGCGGTGGCGGCGCTCGCCGTACCGGAGAACCAGGCGGTACGGCCCCGGGCCGGACGGACGGGCACCGCCCGCGCCATCCGGTTGGCCGCGGCAACCCGCGGGGCGCTGCCGGAACGCCATGTGCGTACCGGGTGGACGGAGTTGCCCAGGACGATCAGGAACGAGTCCGTCGTCGGATCGAGGACCAGACTCGTGCCGGTGAATCCGGTGTGGCCCGCCGTGCGCGGGGTGGCCATCGCGCCCATGTACCAGTGCTGGTAGAGCTCGAAGCCCAGGCCGTGCTCATCGCCGGGGAACGCGGTGTTGAAGTCGGTGAACAGCAGCTCCACGGACTCCTCGGACAGGATCCGGGAGGTGCCGTAGCTTCCGCCGTTGAGCAGTGTGCGGGCCAGCACGGCCAGATCCCAGGCGCAGGAGAAGACGCCCGCGTGGCCGGCGACCCCGCCCAGGCTGTAGGCGTTCTCGTCATGGACCTCGCCCCAGACCAGCCCGCGCTCCAGCCCCGACCAGGGCAGCCGGGCGTCTTCGGTGGCCGCGATCTTCGGCTTCCAGGAGGCGGGCGGATTGTAGCGGGTGCGGTGCATCCCGAGCGGAGCGGTGATCTCGTCGCGGAGCAGGGTGTCCTGAGTGCGTCCGGTGATCTTCTCCAGGATCAGCTGCAGCGAGATCAGATTGAGGTCGGAGTAGAGATACGCCGTGCCGGGAGCCGAGGCCGGCACCTCGTCCCAGAGCAGGCGCAGCTTCCCCTCACGGGTCGGCTCCTTGTAGAGCGGGATCCAGGACCGGAAGCCCGAGGTGTGCGTCAGCAGCTGACGGACCGTGATGTCCTGCTTGCCGCCGCCGGCGAAATCGGGGAGGTAGGACGCGACGGCCGCCTCGAGCTCCAGCGCGCCTCGCTCGATCTGCTGCACGGCGAGGATCGAGGTGAACAGCTTGGACACCGAGGCCAGGTCGAAGACCGTGTCCTCGGCCATCGCGATCTGCCGGCCGGGCGGGAACTCCACCCCGGTGTCCGTCTTCTCGTCGTACGCCGCATAGCGCACCGCGTGGCCGATCGGCCGGTGAAGGGCCACGGTGCCGCCCCGGCCCGCGAGCAGGACCGCACCCGCGTACCAGGGATGTGCCGGGGAGTCGGTGAGGTACTTCTCCGCATCGGCGACGAGCAGGTCGAGCTGGTCCGGCAGCAGCCCGGCCCGTGCGGCCGACCCGCGGCGCAGTGTCGGCCGGCCCCGCCCTGATCCCATACCCGTCCCGGTCTCCGATGCTCCGCCGCCCAGAGGCCCCGTACCCCGCTCGGCACCGGCCGCCGCTTCCGCCGCCCCCGCGAAGGGGATCGGGGCGAGAGCGAACGCCCCGCCCAGCGCCAGTATCCCGCCGCCCAGCCTCCGGCGGCTCATTCCCCGTCCCGACACGTCTCCGGCCATCCGGAACCCCTTCCCCTCACGTCGAAAGCACTCGCGCGAAAGTAACTTTCGAAATCTCGTACGGTGATGAAACTTCCTGCCGAAGCAGAGATTACTGTCACCACTGCCACCCGAGGGGCCCCTCGCGGAACAAAGAATCTGACATAGCGTCAGGAGATGGAGGGGGTCCACGCCGACACGGGCGTTCCGGGCTCTTGACCCTCGACGGCCGGCCACCCAGGATCACGCCATGACAGGTGTACGCAGCAGCACAGTGGACGGCGTCCTGACCCGCAGCGCACGGCGCACCCCGGAACGCACCGCCGTGCGGTACGCCGAGCGGTCCTGGACCTACGCGGCCCTGGACGAGGCGGTCGGTACGGCGGCCGCAGTGCTGACCACCGCGCACGGACTCCGCCCCGGCGACCGGGTGGCCTCCTACGCCCACAACTCGGACGTGTACCTGATCGCCTATCTGGCCTGCGCCCGTGCCGGGCTGGTCCATGTGCCGGTCAATCAGAACCTCACCGGCGAGGACCTGGCGTACGTCCTGCGCCAGTCCGGCAGCGCACTCGTCCTCACCGACCCCGGACTGGCCCCGCGCGTCCCGGCGGGCCACGACGTACGGCCGCTGCGCGACGCCCCGGGCTCCCTCTTCCGCGAGCTGGACACCCCCCGCGCCTTCACCCCCGCACGCGAACCCGGCGCAGACGACCTGGTGCAGCTGCTCTACACCTCCGGCACGACCGCCCAGCCCAAGGGCGCGATGATGACGCACGGCGCACTGGTCCACGAGTACGTCAGTGCCATCGCCGCCCTGGACCTGCGCGCCACGGACCGGCCGGTGCACTCACTGCCCCTCTACCACTCCGCGCAGATGCATGTGTTCCTGCTGCCGTATCTCGCCGTGGGTGCCGAGAACACCATCCTCGACGCCCCCGACATCGGCCGGATCTTCGATCTGGTCGAAGCCGGTCAGGCGGACAGTTTCTTCGCGCCGCCGACCGTCTGGATCGGACTCGCCAACCACCCGGAGTTCGCCACCCGCGAGCTCGGAGCGCTCCGCAAGGCGTACTACGGCGCATCGATCATGCCGGTGCCCGTCCTGGAGCGCCTGCGGGAGCAACTGCCGGAGCTTGCGTTCTACAACTGCTTCGGACAGAGCGAGATCGGCCCCCTCGCCACCGTCCTCGGACCCGACGAGCACGAAGGGCGGATGGACTCCTGCGGGCGACCCGTGCTCTTCGTCGAGGCGAAGGTGCTCGACGAGGACGGCAAGGAGGTGCCCGACGGCACGGCGGGTGAGGTGGTCTACCGCTCCCCTCAGCTCTGCCAGGGCTACTGGGACAAGCCGGAGGAGAGCGCAGAGGCCTTCCGCGACGGCTGGTTCCACTCCGGTGACCTCGCCGTGCGCGACCCGGAAGGCTACTTCACGGTCGTCGACCGGGTGAAGGACGTCATCAACTCGGGAGGCGTGCTCGTCGCCTCCCGGCAGGTGGAGGATGCCCTCTACACCCACCCCGCAGTGGCCGAGGCCGCCGTGGTGGGGCTGCCCGACCCGCGCTGGATCGAGGCCGTCACCGCGATCGTGGTGCTCCGGGGCGAGGCCTCCGAATCGGAACTGATCGAGCACACCCGCTCGGCACTCGCCCACTTCAAAGCACCGAAGAGGGTCCTCTTCGTCGGTGAACTCCCACGCAACGCCAGCGGCAAGATCCTGAAGAGGGAGCTGCGGGACCGTTTCTCCGAGAAGGACGCCGCGGTGGCTCCGCCGCCGGCGGGTACGACGGAGGACCGGCTTCCCTCGTAGGCTGAGACCTTCATGAGGAACAGGAGAGTGGCGTGGCCGGGACCACGGTGGACGAGGTGATGGCCGAGCTCGCCGAGCTCGAGGACTCGAAGACACGCGAGGTGAACGAGAGGCACGGCGACGATCACGGTGTGAACCTCGGCAAGCTGCGCGCGCTCGCGAAGCGCCTGAAGACGCAGCAGGACCTCGCATGCCGGCTCTGGGAGACCGATGACACCGCGGCGAAGCTGCTGGCGCTCCTGATCTGCCGCCCGAAGGCGTTCGGGCGTGACGAGCTGGACGCCATGCTGCGCCAGGCGCGCACACCCAAGGTGCACGACTGGCTCGTGAACTACGTGGTGAAGAAGAGCCCGTACGCCGAAGAGCTGCGCCTGGCCTGGTCCGCCGATCCGGACCCGGTGGTCGCCGGTGCCGGGTGGGCGCTGACCACCGAACGTGTGGCGAAGAAGCCCGAGGGGCTCGACCTCGCGGGACTGCTCGACGTCATCGAGGCGCGGATGCAAGGCGCCCCGCCCCGCCTGCAGTGGGCGATGAACCACTGCCTGGCCCAGATCGGGATCGAACACGCCGGTCACCGTGCCCGTGCGCTGGACATCGGTGAGCGCCTGGAGGTGCTCAAGGACTACCCGACCTCCCCGGGCTGCACGTCTCCGTACGCACCCGTCTGGATCACCGAGATGGTGAGCCGTCGGCAGGGCGGGTCCGCGGCCTGACCCGCGGCAGCGGCCCCTTCCCGGGGAGCCGCGGAGCCATCGGCCGAGCGCGCCTTAGCCCGTTCGCCGTCCGGGTGTGACCCCCTTTCAGATCTCCTCCCTGCTTCGGTGACCTGGGGAAACGGTCGTCCGTCCGCCGAGCCGGGAGCCTGGCCGGGTGACGTGTGCGGCAGGACCTC
This sequence comes from Streptomyces sp. NPDC088746, assembly GCF_044751065.1. Classification (NCBI taxonomy): domain Bacteria; kingdom Bacillati; phylum Actinomycetota; class Actinomycetes; order Kitasatosporales; family Streptomycetaceae; genus Streptomyces; species Streptomyces sp. NPDC088746. Next base: position 191,725 of record NZ_JBIVLA010000003.1, on the reverse strand, counting down.
CTGTTGCGCGGGTGACGGGCTGTCGGTTGCCTCGTAAGCGGAACACAGCAGAGGCGCCGTGCAGACCGGCCGGACCCTGCTCCCGTTGGAGGATCCACATGCGCAACACACGCATCGGCGCGGGTATCTGTCTGGCCGTCGGTTCTCTCGCACTCGCGGCCCCGGCCGCCGGAGCGGCGGCCGGCCCCTCAGGCGAACAGACCCTTCGCATCAGCCCGGCGAAAGCCTCACCGGGTTCAGAGGTCACCGTCGTCACCAGAGCCTGCGGCAAGGAAACCTACGGCAAGGGCACGTCGGAGGCGGGAGGGGCCTTCCACCTCTTCAAGGGTGACCGGGCGGGGACGCTGGTCGGCGTGTTCGACATTCCGGCGGGGACCCGGCCGGGCACCGACACCGTCACCGTGAAGTGCCCGCCCCGGACCAGGATCACGGACACCTACCAGATCGCCGACCGCGCACCCACCGGTGGTGTCGACGCCGGCTTCGGAGCGCCCACCGACCAGAACACGCAGCTCGCCGCCGGCAGTGTGCTGCTCGCCGCGGCGGCGGCCGGGGGAGTGGTCAGGATGCGCCGCCGGACCGCCGCGGCGCGCTCCTGACCGCACGGCTCACGTCCGCGGGCCGGAAAGGCGTACGCTCCCGGCCCGCGGCGCCCCACCCACCCGCTGCGAAGCAGAGGCACGCGATGGAATCCGGGAGTACCGGCAACACGACAGCGCCGTCGTTCCCAGCGCTGAAGCACCTCGTCTGGGCCCTGGTGGCGGGTACGGCCCTGGTGATCAGCGGCATGCGCGACGACCGCCCGCCCCAGCCACCGACGGCCGGGACAGCCGCTCCCGCCGACCCGCCGTCCGCCACGTCGGCCCCTTCCACCACCCTCCCCACGAGGCCCGCGCAGGCCCTCGCCTACCTGGCCCCGGAACGGCCCGTGCCCCGGCCGCCCTCCTACCTGCGCCGCACCGCCATGGCACCGGTGCCTCCGGCCCCGCCGCCCGCCCGCCCGGGCCCCCTGGCCCCCATGCCGGTGAGCCCGCCGGATCAGGCCCCCGCCCGTCCGGCCTCCACGAGCCCGGCGGCCGGCGGCGCCACCGCCCCGCCTCCCTCCGTGCAGCCGCTCCCGCCCGCGACTCCGCTCCGGCTTCGGATTTCTGCCCTCAAGGTGGACGCGCCCATGATGAAGCTGGCGCTGAACACGGCGGGAGCGCTGGAGCCTCCGCCCGACAACAACCCCGTCCTCGCCGGCTGGTACGCGGGCGGGACGGTGCCCGGCGCCGTGGGCACCGCCGTCGCGGCCGGGCATGTGGACACCCGCCTCGGGCCCGGCGTCTTCCACAAGCTGGGATCCGTGCGCAAGGGCGCGACCATCGAGATCGTCCGGGCGGACCGGCGCACGGCCGTGTTCACGGTCTACGCCGTCGCCGTCTACAACAAGACGAACTTCCCGGACGAGAAGGTCTACGGCCCCTCCGCCCAACCCGAACTACGGGTGATCACCTGCGGGGGCGCCTTCAACAAGAAGACGGGCTACGAGGACAACGTCGTGGTCTTCGCCTCCATGACCGCCTCGCGCTGAGTGCCCCGGGCCGCACCGCGCTCCCGGCGGCCTGGTCCAACCGGCCGGCTGCGCACAGCCGCCCCCGGCCGGCCCCGCCGCCCGGACCGCCCCAGCGTGCCCCTCAGCGGGCCTCCCTCAGGTCGACGATCCGCCTTATCTTGCCGACCGACCGCTCCAGCGTCTCCGGATCGACGATCTCGACCCCGACGCTCACGCCGACCCCGTCCTTCACCGCCGCCGCTATGGACCGGGCGGCGTCCTCGCGCTCGGCCGCCGAGGCGCCGGCCCGCGCCTCCGCCCGTACGGTCAGCGCGTCCATCCGCCCCTGCCGGGTCAGTCGCAGCTGGAAGTGCGGAGCCACTCCCGGAGTCCGCAGCACGATCTCCTCGATCTGCGTGGGGAAGAGATTCACGCCGCGCAGGATCACCATGTCGTCACTACGGCCGGTGACCTTCTCCATCCTGCGGAAGACACGGGCCGTCCCCGGCAGCAGCCGCGTCAGGTCGCGGGTGCGGTAGCGGATCACCGGCATGGCCTCCTTGGTGAGCGAGGTGAAGACCAGCTCGCCCTCCTCCCCGTCCGGCAGGACCTCACCGGTGAACGGGTCGACGACCTCCGGATAGAAGTGGTCCTCCCAGATGTGCAGACCGTCCTTGGTCTCGACGCACTCCTGAGCCACCCCGGGGCCCATCACCTCCGACAGCCCGTATATGTCGACGGCGTCGATGGCGAACCGCTCCTCGATCTCGCCGCGCATCTGTTCGGTCCACGGCTCGGCGCCGAAGATGCCCACCTTCAGCGATGTCGCCCTGGGATCGACTCCCTGGCGCTCGAACTCGTCCAGCAGGGTCAGCATGTACGAGGGCGTGATCATGATGATCTCCGGACGGAAATCCTGGATCAGCTGCACCTGGCGCGCCGTCATGCCTCCGGACGCCGGAATGACGGTGCAGCCGAGGCGCTCCGCCCCGTAATGCGCGCCCAGACCGCCGGTGAACAGGCCGTATCCGTAGGCCACGTGGGCCTTGTGGCCCGGCCGGCCGCCCGCTGCCCTGATCGACCGGGCGACCACGTCCGCCCAGGTGTCCAGGTCGCGCTCGGTGTACCCGACCACCGTGGGCCGGCCGGTCGTGCCGCTGGACGCGTGGATCCGCCGGACCCGGTCCTCGGGAACGGCGAACATCCCGAACGGGTAGTTGTCGCGGAGGTCGGCCTTGACGGTGAACGGGAAGCGGGAGAGATCGGCGAGCGTGCGGCAGTCCTCGGGGCGCAGCCCCGCCTTGTCGAACGCCGCGCGGTAGAAGGCGACGTTCTCGTAGGCGTGCCGCAGCGTGGCCCGGAGCCGCTCCAGCTGCAGGGACTCGAGCGCGTCGCGGCCGAGCCGCTCGCCGGCGTCAAGCAGCGCGGTCATACGGATCATCCCCTCGCCGACCGGCGACCGACCATTCGGTCGCCTCCTGGGAGCAGTAATTCAGGAGGTGGGGGGTTCTGGCAAGGGGTGCGGGCCGCCTGTGGACAACTGCTGGTCAGAAGCCCAGCTCGGTGAGCCCGGGGTGGTCGTCCGGCCGCCGTCCGGGCGTCCAGCGGAACCGGCGCCCGGACTCCTCGATCGGGACGTCGTTGATCGACGCGTGGCGCACCCGCATGAGTCCGTCGCTGTCGAATTCCCAGTTCTCGTTGCCGAAGGACCGGTACCAGCGGCCTCCGTCGTCGTGCCACTCGTAGGCGAAACGCACGGCGATCCGGCCGCCGTCGTGCGCCCACAGTTCCTTGACGAGGCGGTAGTCCAGCTCCCGGTCCCACTTCCGTGTCAGAAAGCCGATGATCTCCTGCCGCCCGGTCACCCACTCGGCGCGATTGCGCCAGCGGGAGTCCGGTGTGTAGGCGAGTGCCACCTTCTCCGGGTCCCGGGTGTTCCAGGCGTCCTCGGCGCGGCGGACCTTTGCGACCGCGGACTCCCGCGTGAACGGCGGAACGAGCGGCTGTGCGTCCATGAGACTCCTCCGGAGGATGGAGAACGCGCGTTCTCCACATGGTGCCGTACTGTAGGAGAACGCACGTTCTCCCGCAAGGTCGCCGAGGGGGCGGACAGCGCACGCGGGGCACCGCGTGCGCGCACAGAAGGCGACGAGAGGGAATCAGGGTGGATCCCGCACAAGCCAGGTCCGCGGCGCTGGAAGCCGCCGAGGACCTCTTCTACGCCCGCGGCATCCAAGTGGTCTCCATGGACGAGATCCGCGCCGCCTCGGGTGTCTCGCTCAAGCGCCTGTACGCGCTCTTCCCCTCCAAGTCCGCGCTGGTCCGTGCCTGCCTCGATGCCAGGGACACCCGGTGGCGCGCTCAGCTCGCCGCATACGTGGACAGTCGCCCGGGCCCGCCGCGGGACCGGGTCCTCGCGGTCTTCGACTGGCTGCACCTGTGGTTCTCCGAGCCCGGCTTCCGCGGCTGTGCCTTCACCAACAGCTTCGGTGAGATCGGCGCGACGGACGCCTCCGTCGCCGACGTCGCGCGCCTCCACAAGGAAGCCTTCCGTGCCTACGTCACCGGCCTGGTCGTGGCCGCGGGAGAGCCGGAGGACTCCGCCGTCGCCTACGTGCTGCTCGCCGAAGGCGCGATGGTCACCGCGGCCGTCGCCGGGACGCCCGAGCCCGCCCACCAGGCCCGGAGGGCGGCCGTGCGGCTCCTGGCGGATGCCGCCGTCACCTGATTCGCTCTGGGCGTACGCACCCGCAACGGGACGCCCGCACCTGTTTGGATGACTGCCATGCCGATCTTCAGCACGTACGACGGAACCGGACTGGCCTACCACCTGGTGGGCGAGGGTGAACCGCTGATCTGCCTGCCGGGTGGCCCCATGCGGGCGGCCCGCTATTTCGGCGACCTCGGCGGCCTGTCCCGGGTGCGGCAGCTGGTGCTGCTGGATCTGCGGGGCACCGGGGAATCCGCCGTCCCGGACGACCCCTCGACCTACCGGATCGACCGTCTCGTCGAGGACGTCGAGGCGCTCCGCGCGCATCTCGGCCTCGAACGGGCCGATGTGCTGGGCCACTCCGCCTCCGGTGAGCTCGCCGCGCTCTACGCCGCGAAGTACCCCCGGCGACTGCGCTCCCTCACGCTCGTCACGCCCGGGACGGGCACCCTGGGCCTTCCCGCCACCGACCAGGACCGGCGCGACGCAGCGGCGCTGCGCGCCCACGAGCCGTGGTACGCCGAGGCCAGGGCCGCGCTGGACGAGATCCAGGCCGGACGCGCCACGCCCGAGGCATGGGCGGGGATCCGGCCGTTCATGTACGGGCGCTGGGACGCCGCCGCCCAGGCCCATGCCGCCGAATCCCCCGCGCAGCGGAACGCCCTGGCCGGGTCGCTCTACTACCCGGAGGGCGGCCTCGAGACCGACGCCGCGGTCGCCGCACTCCGCGAGCTGCCGGTGCCCGTGCTCGTCCTCGCGGGGGAGTACGACGGAGGCCCCAGTCCCGACCGCGCGGCGGAACTCGCCGCGCTCTTCCCCCACTCGGAGTTCGTCGTCCAGCGGGGCGCCGGCCACTTCCCGTGGATGGACGACCCCGGCGCCTTCGTCCGCACCGTCACGGCCTTCCTGGACCCCGACGTCAGCAGTGTGCAGGCGGGCGGGATCCGGCTCGCGTACCGCACCTGGGGCGACCCCTCGGCCCCGCCCGTCGTCCTCGCCCACGGGAGGGGCGGGAGCAGCCTGGACTGGACGGGCATCGCCGAACGACTCGCGGCACGCCACCGGGTGTACGCACTCGACTTCCGGGGCCACGGCCTCAGCGACTGGCCGGGCCGCTACTCCTTCGAATTCTTCCGTGACGACCTGCACGCCTTCCTGGAGGCCCGCAACCTCGCCGGCGCCACGGTGATCGGGCACTCGATGGGCGGAGCGGCTGCCCTGCTGCTGGCCGAGCGGTACCCGGACCTGGTCGGGGCCCTGGTCGTCGAGGACGCCCCGCCCCTGCTCCCACTCGACCCGCCCCGTGCGCCGGCCGAACGGCCGCCGGGTGAGCTCGGCTTCGACTGGCAGGTCGTCCCGTCCATCGACGCCCAGCTCAACGCCCCTGACCCGGCCGCACGGGAGTGCCTGGGCGAGATCACCGCCCCGGCCCTCGTCGTCGGAGGATCCCGCAGCCATGTGGACCAGGAGCAACTGGCCTGGATGGCAGAGCAGATACCCGGAGGACGGTTCGCCTCCGTCGACGCCGGCCACCTCGTGCACGCCGACGATCCAGAGGCGTTCCTCGAGGCCCTCAGGTCCTTCGGTATCGGCTGACGGGCCCCACGGGGACCCGCCGGCCGCACCTCCCGCCGCGTCAGCCGCGGTGGAGCAGAGTCACCATGACCTCGTACAGCGTCGCCTCCGGGTCCGCCGCAGCGCCGTGCGAACGCCAGGCCACGAAGCCGTCGGGCCGCACCAGAACAGCGCCTTCGGCGGACGTTCCATGGGCGGCGGCCCAGTCGGCCCCCTCCTCGGGCGCCAGGTCGGCGCCCGGGGAGGCGCCGATCCCGAAGGCCTCCAGCGGGACCGACAGGCGCTTGGCCACCTGCTCCGCCGCCGTACGCCAGTCCGGACAGCCGGCGTCGCACAGCAGCACGAACGACTTCTCGTACAGATCCAGCGTCGACACGCGCCCGCCGTCCCGCCCGAGCCACATGTGCGGTGCCCTGGTGCCGGGTTCACCCGTCAGGCCCATGCCTTCGGGCACCACCGGAAGGTTGGGGTCGACGTCCAGGACCGCGCCGCGCACATAGCGGTAGCCGAGTGCGACCGTGAGCATGCCGCCCTTGCGGCCGCCGCCACCCGGGCCGGGTGATCCGGCGTACCCCGGGTGGCTGTGCTCTCCCGAACGTGCCGACGCGCGCGCACTCGTGGCCTTGGCCACGGGCAGCCTCTCCGCCTCGTACGTCTGGAGAAGCCCCGGTCCCGCCGCCTCGTCGAGCACGGCAGCCAGTTTCCACGCCAGGTTGTGCGCGTCCTGGATACCGGTGTTGGAGCCGAACGCCCCGGTGGGGGACATCTCGTGCGCCGAGTCCCCGGCCAGGAAGACCCGGCCGGAACCGTACCGCTCGGCGACCCGCTCGGCGGCGTGCCACGGCGCCTTCCCCGTGATCTCGACGTCCAGGTCCGGCGCACCGACCGCCCTGCGGATGTGCTCCGCGCACCGCTCGTCGGTGAAGTCCTCCAGCTCCTCGCCCCGGTCGGGCTGCCACGGCGCGTGGAACACCCACTGCTCCTCGTTGTCCACGGGCAGCAGCGCCCCGTCCGCGTCCGGGGTGGTCAGGTAGCAGACGATGAAGCGCCGGTCGCCCACCACGGAGGCGAGCCGCCGCGAGCGGAACGTGATGCTCACGTTGTGGAAGAGGTCTCCGGGGCCCGTCCGGCCGATACCCAGCTGCTCCCGGATCGGACTGCGGGGTCCGTCGGCCGCGACGAGATAGTCGGCGCGGACCGTGGTGTGCTCCCCGGTCTCCCGGTTCTTGACCACGGCGGTGACCCCGTCCGCGTCCTGCTCGAAGCTGAGCAGCTCGGTGGAGAAGCGCAGCTCGCTGCCCTGTGCCCGGGCGTGGGACACCAGCACCGGCTCCAGGTCGTTCTGGCTGCACAGGCACCAGCCGCTCGGGCTGAACCTGGCGATCCCGCCGCCCGGGTCGATTTCCTTGAACAGCCACTCCTGGTCGTCGCCGGTGAGCGACCCGGCCTGAAGGATTCCGTGATTGTCCGCCAGCACGGACGCGGCGTCCCGGATCAGCTGCTCCGCCCCCGCGGTCCGGAACACCTCCATCGTCCGGACGTTGTTCCCCCGCCCTCGCGGGTGGGTCGAGGTGCTGCTGTGTTTCTCCACCAGCAGGTGGCGGACGCCGAGCCGGCTCAGGAAGAGGGAGGCGGACAGGCCCACCAGGGAGCCGCCCACGATGAGGACCGGTACGCGGAGGTCGACGTTCTCGTTCATCAGTTGCTCCAGCTCGGACGCGGGACGGATGCAGTGTCCATGCCCTCGCGGGATGCCTTCGGCCGGGCTTCGGCCGCCGCCTCACCTGAACGGTTCATAAATCTCGCGCCGCTCGTACCAGCGTTCCACGATCAGTCGCGGGAGCGATGCTCGCCATGCGGGGGCGGACTTCGTGCCGGCGGGCAGGGACCTGCGCCGCTTCCACCGAAACCGACGGATGACGAGAGGCCACGGGACGTGGCCGCCGCGCCGTCTCGAAGGAGAGCGAAAGATGACAACCCTCTCGGAACGGATATCTCAGTCCGCCTTCGACGGTTCGAGGCTCCGGGTCATACTGCTGCTGGACCTGCACGACGGCGCCCAGAACCAGTTCCTCGAGGCGTACGAGCACATGCGCAACCAGGTGGCCTCGATCCCCGGACACATCAGCGACCAGCTGTGCCAGTCCATCGAGAATCCCTCGCAGTGGCTCATCACCAGTGAGTGGGAGAGCGCGCCGCCTTTCCTCGCCTGGGTGAACAGCGAGGAGCACGTGGCCACGGTGCAGCCGCTGCACAGCTGTGTCCGCGACACACGCTCCCTTCGCTTCAGCGTTCTGCGGGAGACCGGGGTCGCCTTCGAGGGCACTCCCGAGCCTGCCAAGGGCCGCCTCCAGGCCGCGCCGCGACTGGGCGACGGCGTCGTACGTCACGCGCTCACCTTCACGGTGAAGCCGGGCACGGAGGAGATGGTCGCGAAGATCCTCGCCGACTACGACTCCCCGCAGTCCCGCGTCGACGAGAACACCCGGCTGCGCCGTACCTCGCTCTTCATGCACGGAAACCGTGTCGTGCGAGCGGTCGAGGTCGAGGGCGACCTCATGGCGGCTCTGCGCCACGTCTCCCGCCAGCCCGAGGTCAGGGCCGTCGAGGAGGCCATCAACCCCTACCTGGAGCAGGACCGCGACCTCAGCGACCCCGACTCCGCCCGGATGTTCTTCACCAGGGCCGCCCTCCCCACCGTCCACCACGTGACAGCGGGCCGGCACGCCCCCGAGGGCGTCCAGCGGCACTCGCTGTTCTACCAGGCCAAGGAAGGCTGCGGCATGGCACTGGCCCGGCTGCTCGCCGGCCAGGACGAGGAAGCGGCGAACGACGCGTCGAGCCCCATCGAGAGCAGCACCATCTTCCAGCGCGACGACATCGTGGTGCGGCTTCTCGAGGTGAGCGGTCCGCTCGACGCCCAGCCCTCGCAGGCACTCGGCATCGGCGGCCACCGCAAGGCGGCCATGCTCGGCCGGCTGCTCGACGGCGGTGCGAACGGCATGCCGACGACCGACCAGGAGGCCGCGCGCTTCCTCGCGCAGGCCGAGATGAACCTGATCACCGACCGTCGGGCCACCGAGTCCTGACGCGTCACCGGCAGCGGGGCCACCCCGCGCTGCCGTCACACCGCACAACGTGCCTGGAGGAGAACAGCCATGACCACGCACCGGCCTCGCATCGTGGACCTCAGCGAGACTCAGCCCAATCGCAGGCGCGGCGGCGACCTGCGCGCCATGCTCACGCCCACGGCGGTGGGCGCCACCAGCGGCTTCATGGGGCTGGCCATCGTCGCCCCGGGAGACCGGATCGGCGAGCACTACCACCCGTACTCCGAGGAATTCGTGTACGTCGTGGACGGGCTCCTCGAAGTGGACCTGGACGGCGAATCACACCCGATGCGCCCCGACCAGGGTCTGCTGATCCCGCCGCACGTCCGTCACCGCTTCCGCAACGTGGGTGACGTGGAGGCGCGCATGGTCTTCCACCTCGGCCCGCTCGCCCCCCGGCCCGAACTCGGGCACGTGGACACCGAGGTCACGGAGACCGCGGACCCCAGTGACGGCTACGCGCCGCCAGAACGAACGGGGGCGGCCTCATGACCCGGCGCGTGGCCGTCACCGGGGTCGGCGTCGTCGCACCCGGTGGCATCGGAGCACCGGCGTTCTGGGATCTGCTCGCCAACGGCCGTACCGCGACACGCGGGATCACCCTGTTCGACCCGGCGGAGTTCCGATCGCGCATCGCCGCCGAGTGCGACTTCGATCCCGTCGCCCACGGCCTGGACGCGGACCTGATCGCCCGCTCGGACCGGTACATCCAGTTCGCCCTGGTGGCGGCCCGGGAGGCACTGGGCGACGCCGGACTCGACCTCGAGAAGGAGGACCCCTGGCGCATCGGGGTCTCCCTCGGCACCGCGGTCGGCGGCACCACGCGCCTGGAGCACGACTACGTCGCGGTCAGCGGCAGCGGTGCGCGCTGGGACGTCGACCACCGGCCGGCGGGCGCCCACCTGGAGCGCGCGTTCGCGCCGAGCACCCTCGCCTCCGCGGTCGCGGAGGAGGTCGGCGCGCACGGACCCGTGCAGACGGTCTCGACCGGCTGCACCTCCGGCCTCGACGCGATCGGGTACGCCTTCCACTCCGTCGAGGAAGGCCGCGTGGACATCTGTGTCGCCGGAGCGTCCGACACACCGATCACCCCCATCACGGTGGCGTGCTTCGACGCGATCAAGGCGACCTCGGCGAACAACGACGACCCGGAGCACGCCTCCAGGCCGTTCGACGCCCGCAGGGACGGCTTCGTCATGGGCGAGGGCGGCGCCGTCCTCATCCTCGAGGAACTGGAGCACGCCCGCGCCCGCGGCGCGACCGTCTACTGCGAGATATCGGGCTACGCCACATTCGGCAACGCCTACCACATGACCGGGCTGACCACCGAGGGTCTGGAGATGGCCGAGGCCATCAACACCGCCCTCGCGCATGCCCGGCTCGACGGATCGCAGGTCGACTACGTCAACGCGCACGGCTCGGGCACCAAGCAGAACGACCGGCACGAGACGGCAGCGGTGAAGCGGGCCCTGGGCGCGCACGCGTACAAGGTCCCGATGAGCTCCATCAAGTCGATGGTCGGCCACTCCCTCGGCGCCATCGGCGCGATCGAGATCGCCGCGTGCGTCCTGGCCCTCAAGCACCAGACGGTGCCGCCGACGGCCAACTACGAGACCGCGGACCCCGAGTGCGATCTCGATTACGTACCCCGCACCGCGCGGCCCCTCAAGCTGCGCAGCGTGCTCTCGGTCGGCAGTGGCTTCGGCGGATTCCAGTCCGCCGTCGCCATGACCAGATCAGGCGGGAGGACCCCATGAACGCCCCGGCAACCCCGGTACGCCGCAGTTCCGTCATCACGGGGATCGGTGTCGTCGCCCCCAACGGCACCGGCGCCGGCGCTTTCTGGAAGCAGACCCAGGAAGGGGTCAGCGTCCTCGACACGGTGTCCCGCGAGGGCTGCGAGAACCTCCCGCTGCGCGTCGCGGGCGAGGTCAGGGATTTTGACCCGGTCGCCTTCATCGAGGAGCGCTTCCTCGTCCAGACCGACCGCTTCACGCACTATGCGATGGCCGCCGCCGATCTCGCGTTGGACGACGCACGGCTCGGACGCGCGGACTACGAGGGCGCGCCGTTCAAGGTGGGCGTGGTCACCGCCGCCGGTTCCGGCGGAGGTGAGTTCGGCCAGCGCGAGCTGCAACGGCTGTGGGGCGAGGGCTCCCGCTTCGTCGGCCCGTACCAGTCCATCGCCTGGTTCTACGCGGCCAGCACCGGACAGATCTCGATCCGCGGCGGCTTCAAGGGGCCGTGCGCCGTCGTCGCCAGCGACGAGGCCGGCGGCCTGGACGCGCTCATGCACGCCGCGCGGTCCATCCGGCGGGGTACGGACGCCGTCGTGGTCGGCGCGGCCGAGGCACCCCTCGCGCCGTACTCGGTGGTCTGCCAGCTCGGCTACGAGGACCTCAGCCTCTGCGAAGACCCCACCCGCGCCTACCGGCCGTTCACCTCGGACGCCTGTGGATTCGTGCCCGCCGAGGGCGGCGCCATGCTGGTGGTCGAGGAGGAGACGACGGCCCGCGAACGCGGTGCGAAGGTCCGGGCAGAACTGGCCGGCCACGCCGCGACCTTCACCGGCGCGGCCCGCTGGGAGGAGTCACGGGCGGGACTGGCCCGGGCGATCGAAGGCGCGCTCCGCGAGGCGGGCTGCGCGCCGGAGGAGATCGACGTCGTGTTCGCCGACGCCCTCGGCGTGCCCGCGGCGGACCGGGCCGAGGCCCTCGCCATCGCCGATGCCCTGGGAGCGCACGGACGCCGGGTCCCGGTGACCGCGCCCAAGACCGGCACCGGCCGCGCCTACTGCGGCGCACCCGTGCTCGACACCTCCGCCGCGGTACTCGCCATGGAACACGGCATGGTTCCGCCGACGCCCAACGTCTTCGACGTGTGCCACGACCTGGACGTGGTCACCGGGCGCGCGCGTCCCGCCGAACTGCGCACCGCGCTCGTCCTGAGCCGCGGGCTGATGGGCTCGAACTCGGCCCTGGTGCTGCGCCGCCCCACCGACATCTCGCTCTGAGAAGGAGTAGCCCCTCATGACCGCTCAGCTGACGTACGAAGAACTGGCCGCGCTGATGAAGAGCGGCGCCGGCCTGACGGTCGACCCGTCGGAGATGGAGAGCCGTCCCGGCTCCGCCTTCGACGCGTACGGCCTGGACTCGCTCGGCCTGCTCGGCATCGTGGCCGCGCTGGAGAACCGGTACGGCCACCCGCTGCCGGTCGACGCCGACCGGTGCAAGACGCCCGGCGAGTTCCTCGACCTCGTGAACAACACCCTCGTGACAGGAGCCTGACATGACTGGACACACCGAGAACGAGATCACCATCGCCGCCCCCCTGGACCTCGTCTGGGACATGACGAACGATCTCGAGAACTGGCCGCAGCTGTTCAGCGAGTACGCGTCCGTCGAGGTGATGAAGCGGGAGGGCCAGAAGACGACCTTCCGCCTCACCATGCACCCCGACGACAACGGCAAGGTCTGGAGCTGGGTCTCCGAGCGCACCACGGACCGCCAGGGACGCAACGTACGCGCCCGGCGCGTCGAGACCGGGCCGTTCCAGCACATGGACATCCGGTGGGAGTACTCGGAGGTCCCGGGCGGCACCCGCATGCACTGGCGCCAGGACTTCGCGATGCGCCCCGACGCACCGGTCGACGACGCGTGGATGACCGACAACATCAACCGCAACTCGCGCGTCCAGCTGGAGCTCATCCGCGACAAGATCGAGCAGCGCGACCGCGAGCGCCGCTCCGCCTCGGTCCCCGCCAACTGATGCCCCGAAAGGCAGCCAGATGCACCACGCACTGATCGTCGCCCGCATGGCGCCGGAGTCCGCGCCGGACATCGCGAAGCTGTTCGCGGACTCGGACAACACCGAGCTGCCGCACCTCGTCGGCGTCAACAGGCGCACCCTGTTCCAGTTCGGCGACGTGTATCTCCACCTGATCGAATCCGAACGGCCCCCGGGCCCGGAGATCGCCAAGGTGACGGAGCACCCGGAGTTCAAGGCCATCAGCGACCGGCTGACCGCCTTCGTGAGCCCGTACGACCCGGAGACGTGGCGCGGTCCGAAGGACGCGATGGCGCAGCAGTTCTACCGGTGGCAGAGCGACGGCTCCGCCTGACACGCAGGTGATCGCCCCGGGTCCGGCACTCAGGTGCCGGACCCGGGGCGATCTGCGCGTGTGCCCCGCGCTACGGCACGACGCACTCGAACGCGTGCAGGTACGCGTTGACCGGGTGGACCTCGCCGACGCGCAGGCCGGCGTCGGACATCCGGCCGACCAGGCTCTCCCGGGTGTGCTTGGCACCCCCGACGTTGAGCAGGAGCAGCAGGTCCATGGCCGTGGTGAACCTCATCGACGGGGTGTCGTCCACGAGATTCTCGATGATCACCACGCGGGCGCCGGGGCGGGCCGCGGCGACCACGTTCCGCAGGGTCCTGCGGGTGCTCTCGTCATCCCATTCGAGGATGTTCTTGATGATGTACAGGTCCACCTCGAACGGGATGTCCTCGCGGCAGTCGCCGGGCACGATCCGTACACGGTCCGCGAGGCTGCCGCCGTCCCGCAGCCTGGCGTCCGCGCGGGCCACGACACCCGGCAGGTCCAGGAGCGTTCCCTGGACCGAGGGGTGCTTCTCCAGCAGACTCGCGAGAACGTGTCCCTGGCCGCCGCCGATGTCGGCGACCGAGGACACCCCGGTGAGGTCCAGGAGGTCGGCGACATCCTGCGCCGACTGCACGCTGGAGGTGGTCATCGCCCGGTTGAACACCTGGGCGGACTCGCCCGCGTCCTGGTGGAGGTATTCGAAGAAGCCCTTGCCGAACGTCTCGGGGAAGACGCTCGTGCCGGAGCGCACCGCGTCGTCGAGGCGCGGCCAGACCTCCCAGGTCCAGGGTTCGGTGCACCACAGGGAGATGTAGCGCAGGCTGTTCGGGTCGTCCTCGCGCAGCAGCCGGGACATCTCGGAGTGGACGAACTTCCCGTCCGCCGTCTCCTCGAAGATCCCGTAGCAGCACAGTGCGCGCAGCAGCCGGCGCAGAGGGACCGGCTCGGCGTCCACGACCAGGGCGAGCTCGGCCGCCGAAGCCGGTGCCTCGCCCAGCGCGTCGGCCACGCGCAGCCTCGCCGCCGCGCGCACGGCCGCGGCGCAGGCGGCCCCGAACGCGAGCTCCCGCAGCCGCATGGACGGCGGCGGGTTCTGGGTGGCCGAGACCGGGGGCGCGGTGGCAGGGGGCGCGACCGGGGTGGTGTCGGGGGTGGGACTCACGGTGGTCATACCGTCTCGTTCCTCCTTGTGCGGCGGTGGGCCGTCATCCGGCACACATCCCGGCCGGGACGGACGTCCCGCACGTGTTGCTGACGAAGGTGTTGCCGGTACCCGAGGTGTCGCGGTTGGCGAGGTCGGCCGGCTTGTTGCCCTGCACGAGGTTGCGGCTGATGGTGTTGTCGGTGTTGAGCGCACCCACGAAGCTCTTGAACAGCAGAATGCCGCCGGAGAGCGGGGTCGAGCCGACGTTGTCGCGGATGACGTTGGAACGTACGGTCGTGGCCTCGCTGCCGGTGAGGACGATGCCGGATCCCTGGATCGCGGACAGACGCGGCGTGGCCGGACAGAACTTGTTGTTCTTGACGATCCGGTTGCCGCTGATGGTCATCGCACCCGCCGCGGGCTTGGACTCGTCGCCCACGACGAAGACCCCGCTGCAGTTGCCCGTCAGAGTGTTGCCGTCGATCACGAGGTTCCTCACCCGGCGGGCGGTGACGCCGATCCGGTTCCCGCTCACGGAGTTGTCGACGACCAGGGTCCCGCCGGTGTCGGTCGCTCCGCCCTCCTCGCTGACCGAGTTGGCTACGAAGATGCCCGCGTCGCCGTTGCCGGTGGCGGTGTTGTGCCGGAAGTCACCGCGGGTGGACCGCTCCTGGGCGATGCCCCAGGTGCCGTTGCTGCCGGCCGCCACCCTGCGGACGGAGAGCCTGTCGGTCCAGGACGCCCAGATGCCGCTCTTGTCGAAGCCGGAGACGGTCAGTGAACGGATGCGGACATCGTCGACCGTGCGGCTCTTCGTCCCGATGACGCAGATGCCGTTCCCGCCCGTGGCGCAGGCGTTGGCGGCCTTGGCCTTCTTGGCGGTCTTTGCTCCCTTCGCGGCCGGCGGAGCGAGCACCGTCCGCTCACCGGTGCCGCGCAGGGTCAGGCCGGGCGTGGTGATCAGGACGCTCTCACGGTAGGTGCCGGCCAGGACGACGACGGTGTCTCCGGGCCGGGCCGCGTCCACCGCGCTCTGGATCGATTCGCCCGGGTGCACCACGAGGTCACTGTGCCCGGACGCGGCGGAGGGCACGGCCGCGAGACCCAGGGCCGTGGCAGTGGAGACGGTGATACCCGCCAGGCATTTCATGTGTCTTCTGCTCATGAGCCGAAGCTATGGGCCATCAACCGCCCGTGCCACGCAAGGTGAGCGTATGGATACATGGCGTGCCTGAATGGCTTACTGCGTCCGCGCCCGGGCATCCGCGGCCGTACCGTGGCTCCATGACGGGCGAGCGCGATCTTCGAACACTGCTGCGGGGCATGCGACCGGAGCTCAGGCCCGGCCGCTACGTCTACACGACCCTTCCCGGTGGCGAGGTGCCCCCCGGCGTCACCCCGGTGGTCACCGTCTCCGAGCAGGAAGGGCTGACGCTCGTCGTCCCCGAGGCACAGGCCGAGGAGTCAGGGCTCGACCACCACTTCGTCGCCGCGTGGATCACTCTCCGTGTGCGTTCCGCACTGGACGCCGTCGGACTGACCGCCGCGGTCTCCCTGGCCCTCACCGACGAGGGAATCAGCTGCAACGTCGTCGCCGGATTCCACCACGACCACCTGTTCGTGCCGTACGCGCGTGCGGCCGACGCGGTCCGGGCGCTCGAAGCGCTGTCCGCGGAGTCCGCGTAGGAGTGCCCGGCTCCGCAACGTGAGCCGGGACACGTAACATGGCCCCATGTCCTTCCTCCGCCGCCGTAGCGCCGCCACACCCGCGGGCCCGGACTTCGACGTCCTGGCCATGGACCCGGGGGACTGGCCCGGCAACCTCGGCGCCGGTCTGCTCCCCGCTCCCGACGGGAGCTGTCAGGGCGTGTTCCTGCGGTACGACCTGTTCGGCGGACGCGGCCCCGCGATGATCATCGGTAATCTGCCGGAGGGCTCACCGGCCCGCGAGACCGAGGAGGGCCAGGTCCCCTTCGAGGTCGCCCAGCTGCTCCTCGCTCTCGAGAACGACGAGCCGGTCGAGGTCACCGGCACCGAGGACATGCCCGTCATGCAGGGTGACAGCCTGCTGATCGTGCGTCGCATCAAGCTCTCCGAGAGCCGGATCTCCTGCGTCCAGTTCGACCGCAGCGACGGCGTGCTCGTCACCATCGCCAGCTGGGACCGACCGATCACCGACGATCTGTACGCCCTGCTGAAGCCACTTCCCGCGGAGCTGTTCCAGCAGGGCTGAAACGTCCCTGCGTCAGCAGTCGTGTGACCCGCGCCGCCGATGTCCCGAACCCCGTGGGGCCACTGATGTGCCACGGGGTCCCGGTGCCCCGGCGCAGATCCTCCTCGCGGTAGCGCCGGCAGTCCCGGTGCCAGATCAGGATCCCCGCCATCCAGTGCTGGAGCTCCAGCACATAGCCGGCCAGGACCTCCCTCGCCTCCGCGTCCAGGTCGAAGTCGTCGTAGAGAACCGGCAGTTCCTGCTCGGCGACATGCTGGAACTGGCGCATCCGCGAGTTCATCAGGTCGTGCACGATCGCGACACCCGTCGGATAGTCCACCCCGAAGAAGTTCTGGACGACCAGGACGCCGTTGTGCACCTCGCCCTCGTACTCGATCTCCTTCTGGTACGAGAACAGGTCGTTCAGCAGGCACGCGTAGTCCGCCGCCGCGTTCTCCAGGGAACGCATCGGGCCACTGCGGTAGACGGCGTCCGGCACCTTCCTGCCGTGGCCCAGCCGGCACAGGCTCATCGTGAGGTCCGAGCCGAACGTCGCCCGGCGCATCTCCATGTAGTCCACCGGATCGGGAATCCGGTTCTGCGCCTGGTTCGCCAGCTCCCAGAGCCAGCTCGCCGTCATCGACTCCACGGCCTCCCGGAAGGTGCGGCGCGCGCCCTCGTCCATCGGCCCCGCCGTCCGCTGCCAGAGGTCCCCCAGGCCGCGCTCCAGCGCGTTGACCGGCTCGGGCACGGACGACCCGTCCAGCGGCATGAACAGCGACAGCCGCTCGTTGGCCAGCCGCGCGCCCGCCAGGTCACGCGTCCGGCCGTGCACCACGGGGAACCAGTCGTCGCCGTACGTCCCCCAGGTCAGCCAGCCCGAGGACAGGTCGAGCTCGTCCGGGGTGGCGTCCGGATGCAGCCCCGCGGCGCAGAGGGGCAGATCGGTCGCGACGAGCCGCTCCTCGTCCCAGATGTGCGAACCCGGCACACCCGGCTGGGCCTCCAGCAGCCCCATCCGGCGCGACCAGTCCACGATCCGTACGCGCGCCCCGTCCAGGTGCGGACTCAGCGTCGTGCCGAACGGCATGTCGAAGTCGGGCAGCAGCGACGGACCGACGCGCTGGTATGGCACATGGGTATGGCTGCGCAGCCGGAGCGATTCGGACCGGGGGGTGAGGCGCAGCGAGGCCGCGGCCATGCCGAAACCGGGGACACTCTCACCCGCGCCGCCGCCGTTCATGTAGCGGCTCGAGCGCATGTGCCACTCATGGCCGCCGGACTGCCAGTCCTGAAGCCCCTTGACGTACGCCAGCACAGCGGCCGTCCCGTCGGGGGTGAGACCCTTCTCCGCGCAGAGCGGCCCGAGTTCGGTGAGGGCGGTGTTCTCGAACTGCTGCAGTCGCGACGTGAGCAGATCGTTGACCGCCTCGGCCGCCTCCTGGGTCGAGCAGCCGAGGAACCTCTCCAGGACCAGGACACCGTTGCTGTTCTCGCCCTCGTCCTCGACCTCGCGCTGGTACGAGAACAGGTCGTTGCGCAGATGCACCCCGTCGGAGAAGGCGTCCCTCAGCACGCGCAGCGGGCGCGAACCCGCCACCGCGTCGGGAACCTCCGCGTTCGCGGCGTACTCCACCAGCCCGGCCGACCACGGTGCCCCGCCGACCTTGCGGCGCATCTCGATGTACTCGACGGGGTTGGCGATCCGTCCCTCGTTGATGTTCGAGAGCTCCCACAGGGACTCGTTGAGCAGGTTCTCCGTCGCCTCGGCGAAGCGGGCCCGCCAGGCGTCGGACATGGCCGGTACGGTCCTCGCCCAGAGATCGGCCAGCCCCGCCTCCACCGGATTGTCCGGCTCCGGTGTCGCCGCGCCCCGCTCCATCGGCATGAAGGCGGGCAGCCGGTCCAGATACCGCTTCCCGCCCTCACGGTCCGGAGTGCGTTTGAACAGTTCGAGGAAGTGGTCGTCGAAGAAGAAGACCCACACATACCAGTCGGTGACCAGGGACAAGGCCTCGGCCGAGCAGTCCGGGTGGGTGTACGCGCAGAGCAGCGCGTAGTCGTGGGATTCGAGGTCCTTCTCCTCCCAGATACCGGAGCCCTCCAGCATCCCCATTCCGCGCGCCCACTCCCGGGTATGGGTCCGGGCAGCCTCCAGATGAGGGTTGAGACGCGCCGGGTACGGCACGTAGAAATCCGGCAGTGAGAAGGGCTGTGCCATGTGCGTCCGGCCTTTCCGAGAACTCCGCGCGGTCCACATGGACCGGTCCTGTCGGCGCCAGCACTACCCCTCGGCCATACGGGGCACGCACAGCGCGAAATAGTCACACAAACCCATGACCGGCGGCACACTGCACTCTTGACTCACCAACACCTCCCGCCACAGAGTGTGCGCCGACCGATGAACGCGGGGAGCATCCCCCCGGGAACCGCTTTGCCACCGGGCCAAGAAGGGTTGTCATGACGTCGAAGCAGAGGATCAGACTCGCGCTCGCACTGACCACGGCAGGGGCGCTGAGCGCGGCGCTCCTCTCTCCGGCCGCGGCAGGAGCGGACACCGTACGACCTGACTGTCCGCGCGGGCTCGCCTGCGACTGGGTCCCCGCGGCCTACCAGCAGACCGGTGACCCGGCGGACAAGGAGACCTACGGCAACTACGACACGGCGAACCGGCCCGACAGCAACGCCATCCGGTTCATCGTCCTGCACGACACCGAGGTCGACTACGACACCACCCTGAAGATCTTCCAGAACCCGGCCAACCAGACCTCCGCCCACTACGTCGTGCGCTCTGCCGACGGTCATGTCACACAGATGGTGAAGAACAAGGACGTCGCCTGGCAGGCTGGCAACTGGTACCTCAACTCCCACTCCATCGGCATCGAGCAGGAGGGCGTCGCGGCCGAGGGCGCCAAGTGGTACACCCCCGAGATGTACCGTTCGACCGCACGGCTCGTCCGTCACCTGGCGGCGGAGTACGGCATCCCGCTCGACCGGCAGCACATCCTCGGCCACGACGGCGTGCCTCCCACCAGCGCTGCGGGCACCCGGAACATGCACTGGGACCCGGGCCCCTACTGGGACTGGAACCGTTTCATGGCGTTGCTCGGAAAGCCCACCGTACCGACCGCCCCCAGGAGCAGTGAACTGGTCACCGTCAGCGCGGACTTCACCAAGAACCAGCAGGAGTTCCGCGACTGCGAGAAGAGCGTCGACCTGCCCCGTCAGGGCAGCAGCGCCGTCCCACTGCACACCGAACCCTCCGCGGACTCCCCGCTCTTCTCCGACCCGGGGCTGCACCCGGACGGCTCGCCCGGGACGAACTGCGCGGCGGACTGGGGCAGCAAGATCAGCGCCACCCAGCAGGCCGTCGTAGCCGGCAAGACGCCCGGCTGGACGGCGATCTGGTGGTACGGCGAGAAGGCGTGGTTCCGCACCCCGGCCGGGACCCGGACCGTCACCCCCACATCAGGCCGCGTCGTACGGCCGAAGGCCGGCAAGGAGGAAGTGCCGGTGTACGGCGTCGCCTATCCGGAGAAAGCGGAGTACCCCACGGACTTCCCCAAGCCGACCGTGGGCAGCCCGCTCGTCTACACCATCAAGGCGGGGCAGGCCTTCCCCGGAGGGGGCGAGGCACCCACCGGCTACTACTACGCGCCGACGATCGACGCCTCGAAGCCGTACGACCACACGTACTTCCGCGGAGGCCAGAAGTACGTGACGGTCCAGATCGGCCACCGGATCGGCTTCGTGAAGGCATCCGACGTCGATGTGGTGCGAGCCGGATCGTGAGCGGCTGCTGAGGCAGCGAACGGCGCGCTGCGGGTCCCGTGTGTCGGCACCGGTCCCGCAGCGCGCATCCCCCGTCCGTCAGGCCGGTGTACCCGGCGTGGTCAGCGTGTTCCCACAGCGGCGCGCACGGCCCGCCGGGCCATCGCGCAGTCGTCGTGCAGCCTGCGCAGCAGGAGCCTCTGCTCCTCGCCGGAGGTCAGCAGGCCCTGCCGCGCCTGGCCGCCACCGGCCGGCGCCCCTTCGCGCATGGCCCGCTGGACAGCCGTCTCGTACGTACGGATCTCCCGGGTCAGCACGATCATGAGGTTCACCAGGAAGGCGTCACGGGCGGCGGCTCCGGCCGCCTGTGCCAGCTGGCTGATCTGGCGCCGCGAGGCCGGTGCGTCACCGAGCACGGCCCAGAGCGTCGCCAGGTCGTATCCCGGCAGATACCAGCCTGCGTGCTCCCAGTCGACCAGCACGGGGCCGGTGGGCGGCAGCAGGATGTTCGAGAGCAGGGCGTCGCCGTGACAGAACTGGCCCATGCCCTGTCTGCCGCCCGCGTGGGCCAGACCGTGAAGCAGCTTCTGCAGGTCACCCAGATCACGATCGGTGAAGAGCCCCAGCTCGTGATAGCGGGCGATGCGTGAGGCGTAGTCCAGCGGAGCGTCGAACAGCCCGGCCGGCGGCCTCCAGGCATTGATCCGGCTGACGGCTCCGAGTACGGCCCGCAGATCCGCACGCGGCGGCGCCTCCGCGGGGTGCCTCGTCAGCGCCGCGACCCGTCCGGGCATCCGCTCGATCACCAGGGTGCAGTTCTCCGGATCGGCTGCGATGAGCCGCGGGGCCCTGACCGGCGGGCGGTGCCTGACGAAGGCGCGGTATGCCGCTATTTCGTGCCGGAACCGCTCCGTCCACGCGGGGGAGTGATCGAGTAAACACTTGGCCACCGCGGTCGCGCGGCCGGTGGTGCCCACGATGAGGACCGAGCGCCCGCTGCGGCGCAGCACCTGCACGGGATTGAACTCCGGGCAGATGCGGTGCACGGAGGCGATGGCCATCCGCAGCTGCGCACCCTGGGCACCGGACAGGTCCAGTCTTCCGCTGAGCGGTTGGGAGCCCGGCCCCGCCGTCCGCCGGGTCCGACCCGTGCCGGACGCCGGTGACGCGGCGCGGGGGTCGAGATACGGCCCGCCGCCCGCTCCCGAGGGACGGAGCGGCCGGGGCGGGGCGGACACGGAGGACGATGCTGTGTACATGGGCGACAGATCCCTTCGTGCGCCGACAAGTTACGTGCGCCGCCCCGGCCGGCGGCCGTTCGGCACCCTGGGGAGTACCTAGGGCTGCCGGGCGGGGTGGCGCTTTCCTACCTGACACCGGCCCGCGGGTGGCACAACATCTAGCGACCCCTGGCGAACCCTGGCGAATATTCGCCCGGCATCCGCCGGGGGGTAGGGTCAAGTCAGCCGAGAACCTGGGGGCTTGACGTGACCGGAGAACCCAACACCCGTCTTTCCGACCTGTTCGGCCTGGCCGGCTGGTCCAAGGGCGAACTCGCGAGAATGGTGAACAGGCAGGCGGCGGCCATGGGCCACCTCCAACTCGCCACCGACACCTCGCGGGTGCGGCGCTGGATCGACATGGGGGAGTCCCCCCGCGATCCCGTGCCGGAGGTGCTGGCAGCTCTGTTCACCGAGCGGCTCGGCCGTGTCGTGACCATCGAGGACCTCGGGTTCGGCCGGCGCGGGCGTGTGGGGAAGCGGCGAAAAGCCGGGACGGAAGACAATCCCGACGGTTTGCCGTGGGCGCCCGAACGGACGGCAGCGGTCCTCACCGAATTCACGGGAATGGACCTCATGCTCAACCGACGCGGCTTGGTGGGCGCGGGCGCCGCGCTCGCCGCCGGCTCAGCTCTCACCAGCGCCATGTACGACTGGCTGCATACAGATCCCGCTCCGGCGGCCCGGGCCTCCCGGCTCAACGACCCTCTGTACGCCGACAACGCCGGCTTCGACCTGTACGAGGCCGCGCCCATCGGGTCCGAGGAGATCGAGGCGCTCGAGCGCTCGGTCGAGGTGTTCCGGGCCTGGGACGCCTCCAGAGGTGGCGGGCTCCAGCGCAAGGCCGTCGTGGGCCAGCTCAACGAAGTGGGCGGCATGCTCGCCTACAAACACCCCGAGCATCTGCAGCGCCGTCTCTGGGGCGTCGCCGCCAACCTCGCGGTCCTCGCCGGCTGGATGTCCCACGACGTCGGCCTCGAACCCACCGCCCAGAAGTACTTCGTGATCGCCGCCCACGCGGCGCGCGAGGGCGGCGACCGTCCCCGCGCGGGCGAGGCGCTCTCGCGTGCCGCCCGCCAGATGGTCCATCTGGGCAGGCCCGACGACGCCCTGGACCTGATGAAGCTCGCCAAGTCCGGTTCCGGGGAGGAGACCCTGCCGCGTACACGGGCCATGCTGCACACCATCGAGGCCTGGGCACAGGCGTCGATGGGGCGCGGGCAGGCGATGCGGCGCACCCTCGGCGAGGCGGAGGAGCTCTTCGTCTCGGACAAGGGCGATGTGCCGCCGCCGAGCTGGATGCAGATGTTCGACGAGGCGGACATGCACGGGATGCAGGCACTCGCTTTCCGTACGCTGGCCGAGCACGACCCGGGGGCGGCCTCCACCGCCCAGCGCCACGCCAAGCAGGCACTCGATCTGCGGATGAACGGCCGCCAGCGGTCCAAGATCTTCGACTACATCTCACTCGCCTCGGCGTGCTTCATCGCCGACGACCCCGAGCAGGCCGATCGCTACGCACGGCTGGCCCTGGTGTCGATGGGGGAGACGTCCTCGCACCGGACCTGGGACCGGCTGCGCGAGATGTACCGGCTCACCGGCCAGTTCGCGGGTTACGCCAAGATCGAGGACCTGCGCGAGGAGATCGAGCTCGCCCTGCCCTCGAGCGGAGCCGGGAAGAAGGCCAAGGGCTCCCAGATCTGATCCGGGCAGCCGTCGATGAGCGCACCGGACCTTCCGCAGGCCGGACGGGGCTCGCTCATGCCTCGACGCGGGCCACCAACACGCAGGCGTCGTCGAGCCGTTCGGCAGATCCGAGCTCCTCGACCACGGCTCGTACGCAGTCCTGTGCGGTGCGGGCCTGCGCGAACCGAGGCGCCAGCCCCAGAAGCATGTCCGGGCCGGCGCTCCGGTCGGTCAGCCCGCCGGTGTGCAGTACGAGCACATCGTCCGGGAGCAGGTCCACCTCGTCCTGCTCGTAGCTGACTCCGGATGCCGCCCCGAGGAGCACTCCGTCAGGCGCCGGCAGAGGACGCCCCACTCCGTCGCGGAACAGCAGCGGCGCGGGGTGCCCTGCCTGTGCCCAGACGAGCGTGCCGGTCGCCGGGTCGAAGCGGCAGCACACGGCGCTGCCCAGGGCGGGCTGCGCCGAGCACTCGATCAGCTGGTTGAGGTGGCCCATGACCGGTCCGGGGCCGATGCCCGCCACGGCCATGCCGCGCAGCCCGCCGAGCAGCATCGCCATGGCCGAGGTGGCCGGGATCCCGTGGCCGGTGAGGTCGCCGACGGTGAGCAGGGTCCTGCCGTCCGGGAGCGGCAGCGCGTCGTACCAGTCGCCGCCGATGAGGTCGCTCGACCCCGAGGGCAGGTAGTGCGCGGCGATGTCCAGGCCGCTTGCGCCCCGACCGGATATCGGCAGCGAGCCGCGCCACGGCGGAAGCACGGCCTCCTGGAGTTCCACCGCCATCCGGTGTTCGGCCCGGGCCAGCTGTTCCTGCCGCCGCAGTGTGTCCCGTGTCCGGCCCACGATGTGCTGGCTGCGCCGCAACTTGCTGACATCGCGCAGGACCGCCCACATGGAGGCCGTGCAGCCGTCCGCGTCGAGAACGGGTTCGCCCATCATGTGCAGCGTGCGCATTCCACCGCCGGGCAGCAGGATCCGGAACTCGCCGTCTATCGGCCGCCCGTCCACCAGGCAGTCGGTCACCATCGACGTCAGGAGAGGCTGGTCCTCCGCCAGCAGCACCGACGGCAGCTCGTCCAGCGACAGCCCTCCTGCCCCCGGGTCCCTGCCGAAGATCTGGTACAGCTCGGCGGACCAGCTGACCTCGTCCGTGAGCAGGTTCCACTCGGCGCTGCCCACCCTGCTGAGGAGCGAACCGGTCGGCGGTCCGGCCGGCGCGGAGGGGGGCTCTCCCGCGGGCTCCGCGGCCGTGACACCGGGGATGCCGTCCCTCAGCTGTCCCAGATGCTCGCCGAGGTCGTCGAGCTGATGGACGGCCAGGTCGCAGAGCGCCCGCTGCCAGCGCTGCTGGGGATCGTCGTCGTCGATCACGGAGGTGTCGCGCCGGACCGCGTCCATGTCGCCGCGCAGCATCCGGGCCCGGTTGATGAGGGCATCGACGGTGTCCCGCTCGGGCGGCTGTGGGGCGGAGCGGTCCGCAAACAGATGGGACGGCATCTGGTACTCCGATACAGGCGGTACGGCCGGTTCGTGGGGGTGGACCGAAGACGACTGTTGCACAGGGCGCGGGGCCCCGTAAGGGGTTTGGCAACACTCGATACGTTCTTGCTTCCGGCATATGCCATCGGCTGGGTGGAGCGAGGGTCCGCCGAACACCCTTGCCCCTGGCGGGGAGTTGACGCAAGTCGCCGGGCGTGAGCCGCTCGGCGTACGCCCGCGCGTGCGACCCGCGCGGCTCGCACCGGCCGGGATCTGGGCATACGCGGAGTCGCGCGAGCCGAGGATCAACGGCTCGTGCCGCCGGTGCCGGCGCGGGGTCGCTGGAAGGTTCGAGAGCCTGGTCGGATGTATGTCGGCCGTACGTTCGAGATCCAGGTGTGGGGGGCTCGGCGGCCCGCTGTCCGGGGGCGTCCGGCGGGGGAATGGTGGCGCACGCGTTCGTGTTGTGTGAACCAGAAACGAAAACGACACTCATTCCCACCCCGGGGAGTGAGGTCGGAAACCCTGTCTGGAGGCCTCATGGCGCGCAGTGAGAACAGGCCCGTCGTCCTGCTCCGGTCCACGGCCGGAACCGGCCACACCTATGTGACGCGGAAGAGCAGGCGCAACGACCCCGACCGGCTCGAACTGCGGAAGTTCGACCCTGCTGCCGGGCGTCATGTCACGTTCCGTGAGGCCCGCTGACGATCGGCTGCGGCACCTTCCGGTAGCCGTGGGCCCGCGGCCTGCGAGGTCGTGGTGTGGATCACACGGCGGGGGCGGATTCACGGGAACACCGGGTGGTGGTTTATCGTTCATCTATGCGTCGGGGTGAGCGGCCGAAAACCGCCGGACGGCAGTCCGCCCTCACCTCCGCACACAAGCCGCCCCGGCTGGATTCCCCCGATCCGGCCGGGGCTTCTCCTTGGGCCGCCCCATCTGCGAGCCGCGCGATGCAAGCCGCCGGGGCTCTCCGGTCCCGCTCGGAGGCCCCACCCACACGGGCCCGTGTTCACATGGTCTGCGTGAGATCCGCCGCGTAGTGCTCGATGGCAGGCCGGTACCGCTGCACACCCGGGCTGTCGCTCGTCGACGCCAGCAGCCGCAGCAGGAGCTGCATGGCCTCGTGGTGCTCGCCGGTGTTGAACAGGGCCATGGACAGAAAGGCCCTCAGTGCCCCGTCCTCCGGGAATTCCGACACACCGCGCCGGAGCGTCTCGACGGCCTGACCGAACCTGCCCAGGACGCGATAGGTGCTGCCCAGACCTAGCAGCGCACCCCGGCGTTCGTCTTCGGTGAGGCCGTCGCCCTGCAGACTCCGCTCGTAGTACGGGACGGCCTCCGCCTCCAGGCCGAGGACATCGTGGACCCAGGCGGTCTGATAGGCGACGTCCGCCGCGTCGGGGAACGAGGCCGTGAGGGAGAGGAGGCGTTCCCTGGCCTGTTCGGGATGGCCTTCTTCCCGCAGCCGAACGGCTTCCGCCAGCAGTTCGTCCTTCTTCTGTGCGCTCATGCGCACATGGTCGCACCCACCCGGGGTGTGGCCGACGGGGTTGGGGGCATCCGTTCCGCCATGACAGCAGAGGCGGATCGTAGTGCACGACGCAGAGGCGTGGGGAATCTACTGCTGCGCGCGGCGGTGCTGGCGGCGGCGTTCGTGGCCCTTGTCGCGTTCTCCGTGGTCCTGGCGAAGGTGACGCTCACACCGTCGCCCGCCTCGGAGGGCATCGTGACGTCCAATCTGAAGCCGGGGCGCTCCCTGCGGCAGTACGCGGAGGACTACACGTTTCTCGCAGCGTGCAAACAGGCGGGCGGAAACCTGCTGCTGGGCGCTCCGTTCGGCGTGCTGCTGCCGATTCTGGTGCCGCGTCGGCTCCGGATGATCCGGATGACCGTGCTCACCGTGCTGGTCATGGCGGTCGTCGAGCTCGCGCAGGGCGCGCTCGTGGCGGGGCGGGCCTTCGACATCGACGACGTGATCCTCAACACGGCCGGCGCGCTGCTGGGATACGCGCTCGTGGGGCGACGCATCAGCCACCGCTACCACGCGCTCGCGGACGAGCCGGCCGTGGTGGACGACGGGAAGCCCGGACCGCGCACACCGGGCGGCACGGGGCCGGCCGCCAGGAGCGGGGCGAAGCCTGGCGCGGCGTCGAAGAACGACAGCAGGACGAAGTCTGGTGCCAAGGTCAAGGCCAAGGCCAAGCCCGGCGCCCCTTCGACGTCCGGGACCAAGGCGAAGGCCGTGGGCGGCCCCCCGTGCGGTTCCGGCGCACGGCGGAGCGCGTCCGCGCCGGTGGCTCGCGGACGCGCTCTGCTCGACAGGTGGCGCGGTCGGCGGGAGGGCCCGGGCGGGGGAGCGCCCGGAGCCCGCCGGCGCGGAGCCTAGAGCGCCGGGTAGGCGTTCTTCATGAGCTCCTGGAACTGGGCGGAGAACCACTTGCCGGAGACCGGCGCGTCGGGCAGCGCCCCGGACGGGTTGTTGCCGTTGCGGACGTTACCCGTGTAGGTCGGGTCGCACATCCGGTCGAAGCCCTTGCCCTCGTCGTTCGGGATCTCCTTGCTGGAGCCGTCCGACTCCCCCGGGGGCTTCATCCAGACGTACGCGTCGATGCCCGCGGCGGGCGCCGCCTGCGGCCGTTCGCCGAGACCGGCTCCGGACTGGTTGCACCAGTTCCCCAGGTGGATGCGACGGTCGTACCGGCCGCCGTCCACATAGGTGTCGACGCTGGTGCTCGCGCCCGGTCCGGTCGGCCGGTCCGCGCCGCCCCAGCCGTTGCGTGAGGTGTCGATCAGCATGCCGATGCCGGAGTTGAAGCCGACCGAGACCAGTTCGTTTCGGAAGGCCTGGGCGAAGGACTGCTCGTCCGTGTAGCGGTTCCAGTCGACCCACTTCGACTGACGTACGGACGTGCCGTTGACGGAGTCGTCGATGGAGAAGTTCTCCTCCGTCGTCGCACCGTAGTTGGCCGTGTTGGTGATGAAGCCGTGCACGTCGTTGACGGTCGCGCCCTCGGTCGTCGCCGCCTCCTTGAAGAGGTCGGCGGACGGGCCGAAGTTGTCGTCCCAGCCGATCCAGCCGTGGTGCCCCGCGTCGATGTAGTTGTAGACGTTCGGCGCGTCACCGAGCTTGTTGAGCGCGTAGCCGACGCCCTTCTGGTAGTTGCCGTTGGCCTTCATCACGTCGCAGGCCGGGGTGGCGGTGGCCCGGCTGCCGGTGTTGGTGACGAGGTTGGGCAGCGAGTCGATCTCGACGGTGGTGACGATGCGCAGGCCCGCGTACTTCGCGTCGCCGAGGATGGCCGCGATCGGGTCGATGTACTCGGTCTTGTAGCGGCCGATCTCGGTCGGGCCGAGCTCACCGTTGGAAGCGAGGGCCGCGCAGTCACGTCCGGGCAGGTTGTAGATCACGAGCTGGACGACGAGTTCGCCGGAGCCCTTCTGGGTGAGAGCCTCGTCCAGGTGGTCACGCAGGCCCATTCCGCCGTTGGCGCCCTCGATGGCGGCGATGCGGTCGAGCCAGACACCCGTCGGCTGGTCGGAGATCCGGCTTCCGCCCGGCTCGGCGGCGGCGTTGGCCGACCACTCCGGGTTGACGTAGACCTTGGCGCCCTCGTAGGGGTTGTTGACCCGGTCGGTGGGGTCGGTGGGCGGGTCGGTCGGGTCCGGCGGGTCGGTCGGACCTGTGGTGCCTCCGTCACAGGTGACGCCGTTCAGTTTGAACGTCGCGGGCACGGCGCTGTTGCCGCTCGCCGTCGCGTTGAAGCCGAAGGTGGCGGAAGCCCCGGTGGCCAGTGCGGCGTTGTAGCCGGCGTCCTTCGCGGTGACGGCGGTGCCGCTCTGCGAGACGGTGGCGTTCCAGCCCTGGCTGACCTTCTCACCGCCGGCGAACGACCACTGCAGCTGCCAGCCGGCCACGGCGTCGCCCAGGTTCTTGACGGTCACCGAGGCGGTGAGGCCCCCGTTCCACTGATTCTGGATCTTGTAATCGACGGAGCAGCCTGCCGTCGCCGCGGCGGAGGTTCCGAAGGGTGCCACCGCGGCGGCGGATCCTGCGGCTGCGGCGACGAGTGCTCCTGCGGCTATGAGCGCCGTTCGGGATCGGCGCAGGGTGGTGCGGCTCGTGCGGCTCATACGAATTCCGTTTCCTCAGCTGTCGAGGGCGCGCAGGTGATCACGCAGCCCGATTCCGTACGGGATGGGGGTACCGTCGTAGTCGCTGATCAAGGACGGGACCTGAAGCGGTGCCAGGTGGTGCCAGGTCCGTCCGGGAGGAGAGGTTCTGGTCGGCGAACCCTGCGCGACCCGGCCCGACGAGCCGGTGGAGGCAGTGTTCCGGCCGAACTCGCCTACGGCGAGGGGGACGTCGGCCGACCGGTGCGAGCTGGGGCCAGGAAGCCCGTTGCGGAGCCCGCACCGTTCGCGTGAGTCGCGTTCAGGCCGTTGCCGGCCGTGATGCCCGGTCCCCGGAAACCGCCGGCCCGATGCTGCGCGGTGCTGTTCTCCACCGTGCGTACGAGGGCGGATCCGGAAGCCGTGGCCGTGGCCGGGAGGGCGCTTCCGGCCACGCCGAGCACTGCTCCGGGGAGCAGCCTGAACAGGTGCGACACGTGCGGGGGGTGAAGCATGAGCGACTCCTTGCAGATCGGGCGTGCCCCCTACGGCACGTCGACTGGTGGAACCGCTCCCACTGGTGTGGCTTGACGTTAGAGCGTCAAGTGGTGTCGGTCAACACACCCGTTCTCATCTCTTGGTATCGAAATAATTCGACTCTTCAAGTCTCTTGACTCTCTTTTTCCTCGTCCCCATGCTGGGAGCGCTCCCACTGGTTCAAGGCTTGTGCTCAGCCCCGCACACCCCCCATGTCGCCGAGCCGCGAGGAGGTACTGCGCATGCCAACGGGACGCGCACGAAGAACCTGGTTACCCGGAAGACCACGCAGAACCGGAGCCGGAAACCGACGGTTGTGGACAGCATTGGTGGCCGCGCTGGCCCTCCCTGTGGGGATGACCGCCGCAGCCGGCACGCCGGCCCAGGCCGCCGCCGTCCAATGCAGCGTCGACTACAAGACCAATGACTGGGGTTCGGGCTTCAGTACCGAAATCACCGTCACCAACAGGAGCTCCACCGCGCTCGACGGCTGGACCCTGAGCTACGACTACGCAGGCAGCCAGAAGCTCACCAACGGCTGGAACGGCACCTGGTCCCAGTCCGGCAAAACGGTCACCGTCAAGAACGCGAGCTGGAACGGCACGATAGCCGCCGGGGGCGCCGCCACGACCGGCGCGCAGTTCAGCTACACCGGCACCAACACCGCGCCGTCCACCTTCTCCGTCAACGGCACGGCATGTGTCGGGGCCCATCAGCCGCCGATCGCGGTCCTCACCAGCCCGGCGGCCGGCGCCGTCTTCTCCGCCGGAGACACTGTCCCCCTGGCCGCGACGGCCGCGGCCGCCGACGGCGCGGGGATCAGCAAGGTCGAGTTCTACGACAACACCACGCTGCTCGGCACGGACACGACCTCCCCCTACACGTACAACGCCGAAGGGCTCTCCGCCGGCGGCCACTCCGTGTACGCCAGGGCGTACGACAGCCTCGGCGCCTCCGCGGAATCGACCCCGGCCGGCATCACCGTCGCAGCGGGCCCGGCCGTCGTCGCCACGCCCGCCCAACTGGGCGTACAGCAGGGGAAGTCGGGGACCTTCGAGGTCTCGCTGTCCACCGCCCCCGCCTCGTCCGTCACCGCCACCGTGGCGCGGAGCGCCGGCAACACCGGTCTGAGTGTCACCGGTGGCGCGAGCCTCACCTTCACCCCGTCGAACTGGTCCACGCCTCAGAAGGTGACCGTCTCGGCCGATGGATCCGGCACGGGAGCCGCGACCTTCACCGTGACGGCCCCCGGCCACGCCAAGTCCGAGGTCACCGTCACCCAGCTCGCGGAGGCGAAGGAGTACGACGCCCGCTTCCTCGACCTGTACGGAAAGATCACCGATCCCGCGAACGGCTACTTCTCCTCGGAGGGCATCCCCTACCACTCCGTCGAGACACTGATCGTGGAGGCTCCCGACCACGGACACGAGACGACGTCGGAGGCGTACAGCTATCTGATCTGGCTCCAGGCGATGTACGGGAAGCTCACCGGGGACTGGACGAAGTTCAACGGTGCGTGGGACACCATGGAGAAGTACATGATCCCCACGCACGCCGACCAGCCCACGAACTCCTTCTACAACGCGTCGAAGCCCGCCACCTACGCGCCCGAGCACGACACCCCGAACGAGTACCCGGCCGTCCTCGACGGATCGGCCGCCTCCGGCTCGGACCCGATCGCGGCCGAGCTGAAGAGCGCGTACGGCACCGACGACATCTACGGCATGCACTGGATCCAGGACGTCGACAACGTCTACGGCTACGGCAACTCGCCCGGTACGTGCTCGGCCGGTCCCACCGAGACCGGGCCGTCGTACATCAACACCTTCCAGCGGGGACCGCAGGAGTCGGTCTGGGAGACCGTCACCCACCCCACCTGCGACAACTTCACCTATGGTGGGGACAACGGCTACCTGGACCTGTTCACCGGGGACGCCTCCTACGCCAAGCAGTGGAAGTTCACCAACGCTCCGGACGCGGACGCCCGTGCCGTACAGGCCGCGTACTGGGCGGACACGTGGGCGAAGGAGCAGGGCAAGTCGGGTGAGGTCTCCGCGACCGTCGCCAAGGCGGCGAAGATGGGCGACTACCTCCGCTACTCCATGTTCGACAAGTACTTCAAGAAGGTCGGCAACTGCGTCGGCCCGACCACCTGCCCCGCCGGCAGCGGCAAGGACAGCGCGCACTACCTGATGTCCTGGTACTACGCCTGGGGCGGTGCCACCGACACCTCTGCGGGCTGGTCCTGGCGGATCGGATCCAGTCACGCACACGGCGGCTACCAGAACCCGATGGCTGCCTACGCGCTGAGCTCCGTCGCCGACCTCAAGCCCAAGTCGGCCACGGGCCAGCAGGACTGGGCCAAGAGCCTGGACCGTCAGATGGACTTCTACCAGTGGCTCCAGTCCGACGAGGGGGCGATCGCGGGCGGCGCGACCAACAGCTGGAAGGGCAGTTACGCCCAGCCGCCGGCCGGGACGCCGACCTTCCACGGCATGTTCTACGACGAGAAGCCCGTCTACCACGACCCGCCGTCCAACCAGTGGTTCGGCTTCCAGGCATGGTCGATGGAGCGCGTCGCCGAGTACTACCACGAGTCGGGTGACGCGCAGGCGAAGGCCGTACTCGACAAGTGGGTCGACTGGGCCCTGTCCGAGACGACCATCAACCCGGACGGCACCTATCTCATGCCCTCCACCCTCAAGTGGTCGGGCGCGCCCGACACCTGGAACGCGTCGAGCCCCGGCGCGAACTCCGGGCTCCACGTCACGGTCGCCGACTACACGAACGACGTCGGGGTGGCCGGTGCCTACGCCAGGACACTGACCTACTACGCCGCCAAGTCCGGTGACGCCGAGGCGAAGGCCACGGCCGAGGGCCTGCTCGACGGCATGTGGAGCCACTACCAGGACGACGCCGGGATCGCCGTTCCCGAGACCCGGGCCGACTACAACCGGTTCGACGACCCGGTCCACGTCCCGAACGGCTGGACGGGCGCGATGCCCAACGGGGACACCGTCGACAACGACTCGACGTTCCTCTCCATCCGGTCGTTCTACAAGGACGACCCGAACTGGCCCAAGGTGCAGGCCTATCTGGACGGCGGGACCGCACCGGTCTTCACCTACCACCGGTTCTGGGCGCAGACCGACGTCGCACTGGCTCTGGGGGCGTATGCCGACCTCCTGGAGTGAGTGACCGCAGTACCCGGGGATCCCGGCCGCCGGCGCAGCCGGGGGACGGGATCCCCGGCACGGGACCGACCGCCACGAGGACCGGCGGCAGCTGGGACCGTCTCGCTCCGGCCCGGGGTCACCCGGAGAAGGCGCCGGTGTAGTTCTCGGCGAACTCCGCGGCCGCGTGGCGGGAGTCCGCGATCCGGTGCAGCTGCGACAGCTGGAGACGGTTGTCGAACGGGCTCCCGTCCGGATGCGCGTGCAGCGTCGTCGTCATGAAGTACGAGAAGTGCTCGGCACGCCATACCCTGCGCAGACAGGTGTCCGAGTACGCGTCGAGCAGTTCGGAGGATCCCTCGCGCTC
The DNA here is from genome assembly GCF_044751065.1 of Streptomyces sp. NPDC088746. Taxonomy (NCBI): domain Bacteria; kingdom Bacillati; phylum Actinomycetota; class Actinomycetes; order Kitasatosporales; family Streptomycetaceae; genus Streptomyces; species Streptomyces sp. NPDC088746. The sequence continues at coordinate 158,931 of NZ_JBIVLA010000003.1, read as the reverse complement.
GAGGTGCTCGAACGCGCGGGCGAGCACGACGACGTCGGCGGCCGCGAGGTTCAGCCCCTTCGCGCCCGTGGGGGGCACGATGTGCGCGGCGTCCCCGGCGAGGAAGACACGACCGTGGCTCATCGGCTCTGTCACCTGGCTGCGCATCGGCAGCACCGACCTGGCCGTGATGGGTCCGCGCTCCAGCTTCCTGCTGCCCGCCGAGGCCAGCCGGACGTCGAGCTCGTCCCAGATCCGCTCGTCGGGCCAGGCGGCCGGGTCCTCGCCCCCCGGGACCTGGAGGTAGAGCCTGCTCACCTCCGGTGAGCGCATGCTGGCCAGCGCGAAGCCACGTGAGGAGTGCGCGTAGATCAACTCGTCGTACACCGGGGGCGCGTCCGCCAGAATGCCCAGCCACGCGTACGGATACGTCCGTTCGTACGACGTCAGCACGCCCTGTGGGACCGACCGCCGGGTCACGCCGTGGAAGCCGTCGCACCCGACGACGTAGTCGCACTCCAGAGTCCGCACACGGCCGTCGTGCCGGTAGTGGATCACCGGCCGGGCCGTGTCCACCCCCTCCACCGAGAGGGCCTCCGCCTCGAACAGCAACGGCGCTCCGTCGGCCAGCTGGAGCGCGATCAGGTCCTTGACGACCTCGGTCTGCGCGTACACCCACACCCGGCTGCCACCCGTCAACGACGGGAAGTCCACCCGGTGCGAGCGCCCGTCGAAGCGCAGCTCGACCCCGTCGTGCGCGATGCCCTCCCGGTCCAGACGCTCGCCCGCACCGCTCGCTCGCAGCGCGTCGACGGTGCTCTGCTCCAGGATCCCGGCGCGCTGGCGGTGCTCGGCGTACGCGCGGTCCCGGCTCTCCAGGACGACGCAGTCGATGCCGTTCCCGTTCAGCAGCCGGGCCAGGAGCAGGCCGGCGGGGCCCGCCCCGACGATCCCGACACGGGTGCGGCGGGGGAGGGGTATGGCGGTGTCCACAGGGAGGGTCCTTTCGCGTGGGTGCAGAGCGTCGGTGTCGTCGGGCGGAGCCGGTGACGACGACATCGTCATGAAGAATCCTCCTGCCGTGACGGGACCAGCCTGGCCCGTTTCCGGGGATCCCGGAAATCGATTCTCTGGATGAGGTGAATCCGTGCGACGAATACCGGTCCACGCACGGATCGGAGGGCCGCCCGGTCAGGGCCTCGCGCGAACCTGCCCGTGGGAGGCATGATCATGCGATGACTTGGACAGCTCCTGAAGCTACGCGCACCATCGGTCCGCTCACAGGCGGCGAGCGCGAGACACTGACCGCCTTCCTCGCGTTCTACCGCAGCACACTGCTGCAGAAATGCTCCGGCCTGACGGGCAGCCAGCTCGCCGAGCAGACGGTCGAGCCGTCCAACCTCACCCTGCTCGGCCTCGTCCGGCACATGGCCAAGGTGGAACGCATATGGTTCCGCGAGGGCCTCGCGGGGCTGGCTCTTCCCTCGATGTACGACACCGAGAAGGGCAAGGACGCCGACTTCGAGGACCTCTCGCCGGACCGTGCCCCCGACGACTACGCCCGTCTCGTCGAGGAGATGCGCCTCGCCGACGAGGCGGCGGCGGACGCGCCGCTCGACACCACCTTCACCCGGCGCGGCTCGGTCTACTCCCTGCGCACGGTGTACGTGCACATGATCGCCGAGTACGCGCGCCACATCGGCCACGCCGACCTGCTGAGGGAACGGCTGGACGGCACCACGGGGGCCTGAGGCCGCCCGGGACCCCGCCGCCCGTACAGGATCTGGCGTAATCGGCCGCCCGGGCGGACTGAAATTGCCGGACGGGGTCACACGGAAGGAATGACGTCCACTGACGTAAGGACAGACAGCGCCGGAGACCCCGCCCACAGTGGCACGCCGCGCCGCCGCGCCCGCACACGAGGATGCCTGCCGTTCGCGGGTGTGTGCGCCGTGGCGCTGGTCCTGCTGTTCCTGGGTTCCCGGCTCAGCCTGCTGCCGGGGTTCGGCAGTCTCTTCGGCGAGGAGACCACCGACCGCTCCGGTCCCGCGGTGCTCAAGTCGATCCAGGACATGAGCGCGTACGAGGCGGCCTCAGGCAACTTCCAGGTCGTCGTCGACCTGGAGAAGGACGCGAAGTTCCTGCCCGACGCCATCCGGGGCACCCGGACGCTGTACGTCGGCGCGGGCACCGTCGGAGCGTCCGTCGACCTCGGCAAGGTCGGGGCCGACGGGGTGACTGTCAACGAGGACCGCACCACGGCCGAACTCGTCCTGCCCCACGCGGTGCTGGGCAAGCCCGCCCTGGACCCGGACCGCTCCTACGCCGTGTCCAAGCAGCGCGGACTCCTCGACCGGCTCGGCGACCTCTTCTCCGACAACCCCGGCAGCGAGCAGGCGGTCAACAAGCTGGCCGCGCGGCACATCGGGGAGGCGGCCGAGGAGAGCGGCCTCACGAAGCGGGCCGAGAAGAACACCACCTCGATGCTCCAGGGACTGCTCGGTTCGCTCGGATTCGAGAAGGTCACCGTCCGCTTCGCCGACCCGCGCGGCTGACCTCCTCGCCGTCCCGGCCGCCCCGCCCGCACCGGTGGGGCGGCCCTGCGCCACACTCGCCTGAACGAACGGTCGCCTCATCGACCGTCAGGAGCCGGGGAGTGATGACCATGACCGCCGAAACCACGGAACGCTTCAGGGCAGCCGTCGAGAAGGGGGACCACGCGGCACTCGAAGAGCTGTTCACCGAGGACGTACGCCTCTTCAGCCCGGTGAAATTCACGCCCTTCGAGGGCAGGCCGATGGTGCTCGGGCTCTTCGGCGTTCTCCTGCGCACGTTCGAGGACTTCCGCTACGTCGGGCACTTCGAGGGCGAGGCCTCCACCAGCGCGGAGGGCGACCAGGAGTCGGCGGAGATCCTGCTGTTCAGGGCGAAGGTGGACGGCAAGGAGATCCACGGGATCGACCTCCTCCAGTTCGGTGAGGACGGCCGGATCAACGAGTTCACCGTGATGGTCCGCCCGATGTCCGCGGTCCAGGCGCTGGGCGCGGCCGTCCTGCAGGGGCTCGCCGCCGACGGTCTCGTGCCGGACGGGGCGGCCGGCTGAGGAGACGGTGCCCGGCCGGATCCCACGGCCGGGCACCGAACGGCATGGCGCAACGCCGGTGCGGAGTCGTTCGGTTACCCTACGTGAGCTCGACGAGCATTCATCGTCATCCGAGGGGACCCCGAATGAACCGTATCCGCACCGCACTTGCCGCAGTCGGCATCGCCGCCGGCCTGGTGGCCGCTCCCGCCGCCCACGCCGCCCCGCACGAGAACCGCACCGCGGCAGTCGCCCACGATCCCTGCACCGGCGAGTTCCTCGGGGACGCGCGGCTGGGACCCCAGTGGCTCCCCTCCACCAAGCAGGCACCCGTCGGCCCCCTGCTCAAGGGGTACAAGCGCACGGGGGGCCTGTCTCCCTCCGCCTTCCTGAACAAGTACTGGGAGGGGCCGGCGGACACGGGCGGCTGGAAGTATCCGCCCAACGACGGCTTCGCCGAAGTCAACGGTGAGGTCGACAAGGAGCCCGCCAAGCTGCGCACCGGCCAGCGCCTGGACCGCTTCGGATCGGAGTACGGCGCCTACCTCGCACCGGCCGGAGACGCCTACAAGGAGCGCGCCCTGCCTCCGCAGAACCTCAACACCCGTGACGCCGCGGCCCCGTGTGACTACCGCGTCTACAAGGTGGCCAAGCCGTTCTGGGTCTGGCAGGGCAGCATCGCACCGTGGTTCGAGCAGCCCGGCGGAGGCCAGCAGATCAAGCTCGACGCCGTCTTCCTCGACCCGGGCGCGGGTCAGCGCCTCAATGTGAAGTGGCTGCTGGACCACGCCTACCTCACCCCCGTCGGCGCGTAGTACCCACCGTGAAACGCCAGGAACTGCGCGCCGCCCTCCACGCCGCGGGCGTGGACGACGGCTACTACCGGATCGAGGGCGTTCACGAACCGGCCCCCACACCCCCGGACTTCCTGTTCCTGAGGAAGGCGCCCGACGGGGTGTGGGAGACCGGCGCGTACGAGCGCGGCACCTACGAGGTGATCGCCCGGCACCCGGACGAGGCGGCCGCCTGCGCGCACCTCCTGCGTCTGCTTGTTCGACAGGGGAGCGGCGGACCGGCAGGGCGCCCCCGAACGTGACGGCCGCGTGTCGAAGTCGGGGCCCCGTCCGTCGAGCGGCCATGGTGGTCGTATGAACAGTGCAGGCATTCTCGCCGATGCGTTCGAACGCATCCATGAAGCGGTGCACGCCGCAGTCGAGGGCCTCCCGCCCGAGGACCTCAACGCCAGGCTCGACGACGACGCGAACTCCATCGCCTGGCTCGTGTGGCACCTGACCCGCGTCCAGGACGACCACGTCGCAGACGCGGCGGGCACCGAGCAGGTCTGGTTCGCGAAGGGCTGGGCGTCCCGCTTCGAACTGCCCCTGGAGGAGGGCTCGACCGGCTACGGCCACAGCAGCGCGCAGGTGGGCTCCGTGACGGTGGCGTCGGGCGACCTCCTCCTCGGCTACTTCGACGCCGTGAACGAGCAGACTCTCGGCTTCGTCCGGGGACTCGACGGCCGGGCCCTGGACCGCGTCGTGGACGACGCCTGGTCGCCGCCGGTGACCCTCGGCGTGCGGCTGATCAGCGTCATCGCCGACGATCTGCAGCACGCCGGGCAGGCCGCGTTCGTCCGTGGTGCGCTGGAACGCCGTCAGTAGGACGCGGCACCGGTGCGCGCGTAGTGCCCCGGACTCGTGCCGACCACACGCTTGAAGTGCCGGGAGAAGTGGGCCTGGTCGTAGAAGCCGACCGAGGCCGCGACCTCCGGCGGGCGCATCCCACCGAGCAGCAGGCGGCGGGCCAGATCGACGCGACGCCCCGTCAGGTACTGGTGAGGCGCCATGCCGAACTCCCTGCTGAAGGCACGGACCAGGTGGGTGTGGTGGGCATGCAGACGCTCCGCGGCCGCGCGGAGCGTCAGCCCTTCCACGAAGTGCTGGTCGAGCAGATCCCGGAGGGCGTACGCGATCCGGCTGTCGGGCACCTGTGGGGCGACGGGCTCGTCGCGCAGGTGCCCCGCGAGACGTTCGGAGACCAGTGCGAGCCGGCTCTGGGCCTCCAGCTCGTCCCCGGGGCGCTCGAGCGTCCGGTGCAGCTGATCGACACGGAGGCGCAGCCGTGGATCCCGCAGCACGGGCCGGTCGACCGCGCGCCCGACGAGATCCGGGTCGATCTGTGCGGTGTTCAGGTACAGGACACGCTTGCGGAACCCTCCAGGGGTCGCCGCGTCGCCGTTGTGCGGCACGTGCGGAGGCAGCAGCGTCACCACGGAGCTGGGCGCTCCGTGTTCATGGCGGTCCAGGTCGTAGCGGACCATTCCCTCGTCGACGATGAGCAGCGTCCACGCGTCGTGCGTGTGCATGGGATAGGCGTGGTCGGCGAAGTGCGCGTGGAAGACCTCGTCGATCCCCTCGACGCGCGGACGCCACGCGGTGATCTCCGGACGTGCACCCATGTACGAAGCGTACAAGAGCGTGCCGGAACCCCGGCGACGTGCAAACTTCGTACAAGACGCCCGCCTGCGAAGCTCGGCAGACTCCTGGCATGACCGACGAAAACGCCCCCGTACGCTTCGACACCAAGATCGCCGTGCTGCTCCGCGACGACCTCGAGACCTGGCAGCGCCTCAACGTCACCGCCTTCCTGGTGAGCGGCCTCGGCACACAGGTACCCGAGGTGATCGGCGAACCGTACGCCGACGCCGACGACACCTCCTACCTGCCCATGTTCCGGCAGCCCGTTCTCGTGTTCGCCGGGTCCAAGGAGCTCCTGACGACCGCGCACACCAAGGCGGTCAGCAGGGGTGTGACCCTTGCCGTGTTCACTTCCGATCTCTTCGCGACCGGCCATGACGAGGCCAACAGGGCAGCCGTCCGGGCGGTGCGCAGGGATGCGATGGACCTGGTGGGTCTGGCCGTGTACGGCCCGCGCAACGCCGTCGACAAGATCCTCAAGGGTGCCTCCATGCACCCCTGACCGGCGCCCGGGCGTCACCGGTCGGATACTCACGGACACACCCGTGCGGGTGATGGTTCCTGGTGCCATACTCAAGGCAAGTCCGCTTGACAGGCTTGTCATTGTCCCGAAAGGCGACGCGTCATGAACTGGGCATCGTGGACCACCCTCGGTGTCTTCGCGGGAACCGGCGGAGTGCGCACCGAAGAGGTGGGTGTCGTGAGCGGTGATCTGACCGTACACACGACGTGGACCGAGAAGCAGGCCGAGGTCGCTGTCCAGTACAGCGGGGCCTCGGACTGGTTCACACTGGCCGGCAGTCCGGTGCCCTGCCCGTCCGAGGAAGCGAGCAGGGCCCTCCACCAGAGCGTCGTAGAGGCGGTACGCGCCGGCGGCGGAGCCACGGTTCCGGCTCCGCACACGGTGTAGTGACCGCGCCGCCGGCGTGGCAGGTGATTCAGTCTCCCGCGAAGCGCACCACATACCGCCGCTGCCAAGGCGTCTCCACAGCCTTGGGGTGATAGTTCCGTCGGACGAAGGCGACGGCTTCCTCCGCCGGGACCCCGTCCAGTACGGCCAGGCAGGCCAGGGCCGTACCGGTCCGTCCGCGGCCGCCCGCGCAGGCGACCTCGACCCGCTCACCCGGCGCCCTGTTCCACGCCTCCTTCAGCACGGCGCGCGCCGCGCTCCTGTCGGAGGGCAGACGGAAATCGGGCCAGCGCAGCCACCGCGACTCCCAGGCCACCGGGGGCGGAGGGCCACCCAGCAGATGGACGGCGAAGGCAGGTTCCGGTCCCGCGGGGAGCGGACGTCTCAGACCGCGGCCACGGACCAGTCGGCCCGAGGGCAGGCGCATCACGCCCTCGCCGGCCGGGTCCCAGCTTTCCGTCATGCGCTGTCCTTGCTGTCGGGGTCCTAGCTGTCGAGGTCCTGGGACAGCAGGCTAGCCAGCTCCTCGACCGCGTCCGGGGCACTTTCGCCCACGGCTGACAGCACGAGCTCATCGCCGTGCTGCGCGGCCAGGGCGAGCACCGAGAGCATGCTCCGGGCGTCGACCGGGGCGCCGCCCTCGCGTGCGACGGTGACGGGGACCGGCTGCCGCATGGCGGCCTGGACGAAGAGCGAGGCGGGACGGGCGTGCAGGCCGCTGCGGGATCCGACGGAGACGGTGCGCTGGTACACGGGTTCACTCCAGGGGTGAAGAGGGTGTGCGGGGAGGACAGGGATCAGGCGGCCACGGCGACATCGGACCCGTCGTCGGCCGTGGTGGTGGCCTCAGGGCTCCGCCGCACGCCCTTGAGGGTGACGACCAGAGCGGTGGACACCGCGGTGCCGGCGGCGATCGCCAACAGGTAGAGGAACGGCTCGCCGATGAGCGGCACGACGAAGACACCGCCGTGCGGGGCCCGGAGCGTACAGCCGAACGCCATGGACAGCGCGCCCGTGACAGCTCCGCCGGCCATCACGGAGGGGATCACCCGCAGGGGGTCCGCGGCGGCGAACGGGATCGCGCCCTCGGTGATGAACGAGGCGCCCAGCACCCACGCCGCCCTGCCGTTCTCCCGCTCGGTCCGGGTGAACAGCCCGCGGCGTACGGTCGTCGCGAGGGCCATCGCCAGCGGAGGCACCATGCCGGCCGCCATCACCGCGGCCATGACCTTGAGACTGCCCGGTGTCGGATCGGCCAGTCCGCCGACCGCGAAGGCGTACGCGACCTTGTTCAGCGGGCCGCCCATGTCGAAGCACATCATCAGGCCGAGGACGACGCCGAGGATCACCGCGTTGGAACCGGACAGCCCGTTCAGCCAGTCGGTGAGGGCGTTCTGGAGGGAGGCGATCGGCTTGCCGACCACGATGAACATCAGGAAGCCGACCGCGATCGACGCGAGCAGGGGGATCACCAGCACCGGCATGATGCCGCGCAGCGTGGGATGCACCTTCACCCGCTGGATCGCCATCACCGCCGCACCGGCCAGCAGCCCCGCGACCAGTCCGCCGAGGAAGCCCGCGTCGATGGTGAGCGCGATGGCGCCACCGACGAATCCGGGGACGAGCGCGGGCCGGTCCGCCATCCCGTAGGCGATGTACCCCGCCAGCACCGGGACCAGGAAGCCGAAGGCCGCGGTGCCGATCTGGTTGAGCAGGGCGGCCCAGCTGGCTGCCTCGCCCCAGACGAAATGGTCGGCCACCGACTTCGCGCTCGCGATCTCGTAGCCGCCGATCGCGAACGAGAGGGCGATGAGAAGCCCCCCGGCGGCGACGAACGGCACCATGTAACTGACGCCGGACATCAGATAGGTGCGGAGCCGGACACCGAAGTGACCGGACGCCTCCGCTGAACCGCCCGTGCCGGACCCCGGCTCGTCGGGACCTTCGGCGACCCCGCTGATCTCTCCGCGCTCGGCCTTGCGCCGGGCCTCGGCGATGAGTTCGGCAGGCCGGTTGATCCCGGCCTTCACCCCGGCGTCGACCACCGGCTTGCCGCCGAACCTGGCCTTTTCCCGTACGTCGACGTCGTGCGCCCAGATGACCGCGTCGGCGGCGGCGATCACCGCCGGATCCAGCCGCTCGAAACCGGCGGATCCCTGTGTCTCGACGTCCAGGACGACACCCTGGGCGCGCGCGGCGGCCTCCAGCGACTCGGCGGCCATGTACGTGTGCGCGATTCCGGTCGGACAGGACGTGACGGCGACGATGCGGAACGGTTCGGCCGTCTCCTTCTCCGCCTCGGTGTCCTCCGGTGCCGGCACCGCCGCCGGGACCTCTTCGCCGCGGATCAGGGCCGCCGCGGCGGCGGGATCACCCTCCGCCCGCAGGGCGCCGGTGAAGCCGGGGTCCATGAGCCGGCGTGCCAGGCCCGACAGGATGGTGAGGTGGTCGTCGTCCGCACCCGCGGGCGCGGCTATCAGGAAGACGAGATCCGCGGGGCCGTCCGCGGCACCGAAGTCGATGCCCCCGGCGCTGCGGCCGAAGGCCAGCGTCGGCTCGGTGACGTGCTCGCTCCGGCAGTGCGGAATGCCGATGCCTCCGTCCAGGCCGGTCGGCATCTGAGCCTCGCGCGCCGCCACGTCGGCGAGAAAGCCGTCGAGGTCCGTGACGCGGCCGGCCTCGACCATCCGTCCGGCCAGTGAACGGGCGGCCGCGCTCTTCGTCTCGGCGGAAAGATCGAGATCGACCAGTTCCGCGGTGATGAGCTCACTCATCGCGGGGCTCCTTGCTCGTGGGCCGCCCGGGGACGGGGCGGGGGACGGGGGCTTCGTACGAACGGACAGGGACGAGGGCGGTCATGCGGCCTGCTCCGTGAGAGGCAGGTCCATGGGGATGTCCGCGGTGGTGACCACCGCGGACGGATCGAGGTCGGCGGGCGTCGGCATGGCGCTCCCGGGCAGTTGCACGGCGGCGGCGCCGTGCGCCACCGCGGCCGACAGCGCCGCCCGGCCTGTTCCGCCGGCGGACAGGAACCCCGCGAGCGAGGCGTCCCCCGCACCGACGTCGCTCCGGACGGCATCCACCCGCGCCACGGCGAAGTGCGCTCCCGAGGGCTCCACCAGCAGCTGCCCGACGGCGCCCAGGCTGGCGAGCACCGAACGTGCGCCGAGCTCGCACAGCTCCTGCGCCGCCTTGAGCGCGTCACCGACCGTCGCGAGCGGACGGCCCACGGCCTCGGCCAGCTCCTGAGCGTTCGGCTTGATCACGTCCGGCCGCTCACTCAACGCGGCGACGAGCGCGGCGCCGGAGGTGTCGAGCGCGATCCGGACCCCGGCCCGGTGGCTGCGGGCGACCAGTTCGGCATACCACCGGGGTGGCAGTCCACGCGGCAGACTTCCGCAGCAGGCGATCCAGTCCGCACCCGCCGACCGGGCCCGGACCGTCTCCAGCAGGCGTTCGGCCTCGACGGGGGCGAGCTCGGGACCCGCCGCGTTCACCTTGGTGAGCGTGCCGTCGGGTTCGACGAGGGTGATGTTGATACGGGTGCTGCCGGCGATGGGCACCCCCGCGGACTCGATGCCGTGCTCGCCGAGCAGCCGGGCCAGCAGCGCTCCCTCGGGGCCGCCCAGCGGTGCGACAGCCACCGTACGGTGCCCGGCGGCGGCGACCGCGCGGGAGACGTTGACGCCCTTGCCGCCCGGATCGACACGGTCCGCGGTGGCCCGGAGGACGGCGCCACGGGTGAGCCCGGGGAGTTCGTACGTGCGGTCTAGGCTCGGGTTGGGGGTGACGGTCAGGATCATGCGCGTACCACTTCCGTGCCCCGGCTCTCGATGGCCCGGGCGTCCTCGGGGCTCAGCCCCGTATCGGTGATCAGCAGGTCGACGTGGGAGAGGTCGCCGAAGCGCGCGAAGTGCTGCTGCCCGGACTTGCCGGAGTCGGCGAGGAGCACCACCCTGCGGGCCGCCGCGATCACGGCACGCTTCACGGCGGCCTCGGCCAGATCCGGAGTGGTCAGGCCGCCGTCGGGCGAGAAACCGTTCGTGGCGAGGAAGACGACATCGGCGTTGATCTCGGCGTACGCGCTCAGTGCCCAGGCGTCGACGGCCGCGCGGGTGCGGTGCCGCACCCTGCCGCCGACCAGGTGCAGCGCGATTCCCGGATGGTCGGAGAGACGAGCGGCCACCGGCAGGGCATGGGTGACCACGGTGAGGCACGAGTCGAGGGGGACGGCGCCGGCCAGCCTGACGGTCGTGGTCCCGGCGTCGATGATGATGTTGCCCTCGACCGGGAGTTCGCCCAGGGCGGCGGCGGCGATGCGGTCCTTCTCGTCGGCCGCCACGGTGTCGCGCTCGGCGAGATCCGGCTCGAAGCCGAGCCGCCCGGCCGGAATCGCACCGCCGTGCACCCGGCGGAGGAGCCCCGCCCGGTCGAGCGCTTTGAGGTCACGCCGAATCGTCTCCGCCGTCACCTGGAACTCCTCGGCCAGGGACAGCACATCGACGCGCCCGCTCTCGCCGGCGATGCGGAGAATCTCTTGCTGCCGCTCCGGTGCGTACATGTGGTTACGTTTCCGTTTCATGCCCGAGTCTGTTGGTTCACCGGCAGACTACGGTCGCACCTCAGGAAAGTAAACACATTCGGGCGAAGAGTGGGCATGAACGGACTCGGAAATGGCTGTGCGGCGGCCGGGACTCCTCAGTCGGTGCCGTGGGTGGCGGTCCGCGGGCTCAGTGGCCGGGCCAGCAGTGGCGCCCCGAGGACCTGATGGCCGCCGCTCGCCTGCATGCGCACCTCACCGCGCTCGCTGATCTCGGCACGCACGATGCCGGTCTCGTCCGCGTAGACCGGGTAACCACCCGCGCCGGAGCGGTCCGTGAGATGGACGACCACCACGTCGTCCTCGGCTCCGCCCGCCTGGAATATGAGCTCGTAACTCTCCGGGTAATCCATGACCCACCTACCTCCCGACCGGGCCCGGCAGCAGCCGCTCGCCCGTCATCTCCATTGTTTCCCACCGGAGCTCACGGCGCTCCGGGAGCACGACCGGGTGACCTTCCGTGACTGCGGATGCGGAATGGGTGAGGCGGGGCGACCATCATCTGCAAGGGACCGGACGCGTGCTGTCAGCTTCGCACGGCCGCCCGTGACGCCAGGCGGTACCGCCGGCGCGATCGGACTTCGTCGGCGCGGGGCCCACGGGCTCCCGGCCGCCCTGTGGAGAGGAACTGCCGTGCTGATGGCCAATCCCGCAACGCTGCGGAATCTCGTCAAGCGCTACGAGACACTGCGAAGCTCCCACGCACGGCTGGGCACTTCCGAGAGCAGTCGTCGGCTCGAAGACGTCTCCTACACCCTCTGCGTCACCACCGGAACCAGGACCGTGCCCGACGCCCTGGCTGCCGCGGCGGCCCAGTTGCGCGCCGTCCCGTCGGCGGGATCGCTGGGTCCGGCGAAGGGGGCTGCCGAGGTGCAGCTGACCGCCTGACCACGCACAGGGCCCACCAGGGATGACGCCGGTTCTTCCGAACCGGCGTCATTCGCTTGTGGACGGTCCCCGGGCGCGCAACCGTACGACACGCCGAATGGGCGGACGGTGTGGTCGAACGGGTGATACCCGCCGGTCGGACAACATGACTGTCGGCGGCGGCGGCTAGGCATGCAAGCATGAGATTTGAGCCCCGTCGAAACAAGACCGTTTCCCCGCGTACCCGCCGACTCCGCGTGACCGGAGGCGCCCTGTGCGCGGCCGCTCTTGCCGCCACTCTCGTGACCGGTTGCGGTCAGGACAGCGGTGACAAGACCGCCGCGGAGACCTCGGAGGCTGCGAAGGTCCTTCCGAACCAGACGACCAGCCCTTCGGGCAGCCCCTCCGAGACGGCGCAGCTGACCGCGGAGCAGACCGAGCGCAAGGAACTGCTGTCAACCGTCAAGGTCACCGCCGACAAGGCCGTCACGACGGCCCTCGGCGAGGTGTCCGGTGGCAAGCTGACCGATCTGGACCTCGAGGGCCTCGACGACGAGGACGACGACGACGCGACCGGCAGCCCCAGCCCGAGCGGCAGCCCGACCGGCAGTGCCAGTCCGAGTCCCGAGGCCAGTGGCAGCCCGAGCGGGACCGGAAGTCCCAGCCCGAGCGGCAGCTCCACCACCCCGAAGTGGGTCGCGGAGGTTGTGGAGAAGGACGGCACCGCACACAACGTGATCATCGACGCGGTGTCCGGCAAGGTCGTCGACTTCGCACCGGATGCCGATCAGAGTGCTGCGGACAAGCAGGAGCTGGCTGCCCAGATCGCCAAGGCGACGCAGACGCCCCAGCAGGCCGCGAAGGTCGCCATGAGCAGGCAGAAGGGCTGGGTCACCTCGATGGCCCTCGACGAGAACGACAGCCAGGTCCTGGTCTGGAAGGTCGACGTGGTCTCCAAGGGATACAACAAGACCACCTTCGACGTGGACGCGGTGAAGGGCACGATCACGGACGAGCAGATCGACGAGGACTGATCACAGGACGAACGGGCTCATCGGTGGCGGACCGCAAGGCGGTGCGCCACCGATGTGCGTTCCCGGAGCCTTCGCGCTCGCGGCGGGCGCACACCCCCCGGGTCCCAGGCCTCAGGGTGCGATCCCCACGTTCCCGAGCCGGCTCCACCTCTTCTCCTGAGCCCTCGTCATCGCGGGCCAGTGCGTGGCGCCCGCACGAGGGTTCACCCGCGAGGCATAGGAGGCGGGACGATGGTCCGGCCGGAAGAAGCACCCGGTCCCGTAATCGGTGTCGAAGGCGGGGCAGGTGGACGCGACGGACGACGGCGTCGGCTTACGGCCCGTCCGTACCCACCCGGACAGCGCCGAGACCGCGGCGGCGTACTCCGATGTGCTGAGACCGCTGTGCTCGCGCTCCTGGGTGAAGGTCTGCACGAGATGACGGTCGCGGTGAGCTCCCTCCAGACTGGCGCGGTACGCCGCCTCGTGCTCGGCGAAGGCGGTGGGGTCGTCGATGGCGTGCATGGTCAGCACCGGGACGGACACCGCCCCGGTCACATCACTGTCGTACGACAGGTCGCGCCGTGCGGAGGCATCGGCGGAGAACCGCTCGACGCCGGCGTTCAGTGCCGTGTCGTCGTGCGAGCCGCTGTAGCGCACGTGCTGGTTGCTGAAAGGGCTGCGCAGACCTAGTCGGCGGACGATGTCGCGGAAGGTGAAGGTCGCGAAGGAGAGGTGCGATTCGAGGGTGCGTTCGGGGATCTTCGTGACCGCGAGGATGTCGTCCAGGTTCCGCTGCTGGAGGGGCGTCCGGTCCGCGGGCTGCGAGGCGTAGCCCGTGCACTCCTGGAGCCTTGCTCGCAGCCCCGCCCCGGTCATGGCCGAATCCTCGCGGAGCCCCATCCACAGAAGATACGACGGCTCGGACGGGCGTGGGTGGTTCCGGCAGTAGTACTGGTAGACGACGCGGAGGTCCACCCGGTAGTCGTAGCCGCGGGAGCCGCCCGCGAGGACACCGTTCGTGAGCAGCGCGCCGTCGTAGGGCGAGCCGGCGCCGCCGTACATCTCGATGGTCTTCGCGGCCACGTTCCCGCCCCAGGACTGCCCGTGGATCAGCGTGGTGCCCGGACGCCCGAACCTCTCCGTGAAGAGCCGACGCAGATTCTCCGTGTCCGCGGCCGCCATCCTCGTCCCGTATCCGCCGCGACGGTAGGCCGAACCCGCCCAGGCGTAGCCCTGGTCGACCATGACCGACCAGCGCTCCAGATCATCGCCGCTGCGCTGCGGGTCCGACTCCTCGCCCAGGTCGGGCCCCCCGTGGGCATGCATGACCAGCGTTCCGTTCCACGCGTGGGGGATGGCGACGGTGTAGTGGGCGCCGTGGGAGTCCTGCCCGGCGTAGCACGTGGCCTTCGCCGCCAGACCCGCCGGGCAGGCGACCGTGCCGGGCGCCGCGACCGCGGGCCGGGCCGGGCCGATGACGCCCGCGGCGAGAATCCCCGCGAGGCAGCCTGCCGTCACCGTGGACAGCCTCCTGCGTGAACGCGGCTTCATGGGAAAGGCGAACACGGTACTGCCTCCTGGCTTCTCGCTCCGGTGGGTGCCGGCCGATGCTAGCCACGCCCGGGGCATCCGCCAGGGGTTCCGTGATTGCGTTCATATCGTTTACCGGGCGCGTACTTCAGTACGAACAGTGACCTCGGCCCCTCGTGCGCGTTGTGCAGGGCGTGCCCACTTCTTTCTCCAGCCCGCCCGCCGCTCCGACCGCGCCGGTGGCGAAGCCGAAGCCCTTCCTGCTGACGCCCCGCCAGGGAGAAGCCGCCCGTGCGCTCATGGCCTATGTGGGCTCGCTGCCACTGAAGGGAGCCGATGCGCAGCTTCTCGCGGTCGTCGTCTCCATCCGGGCAGTCCGGCGAGGGATCGGCAACCTCACCGGGCAGGACCTGCGTGCGCTGCGGCTCGCCGACCCGGAGGGTGCCGTGACCTCGTTCGCCGCACTGGGCTGGCAGGGCCAGGAGGCCCTGCTCGGCGAGGACATGGTCACCCCCGTGGCCGTCACCGTGCCGGACCTGGCCGACGGGCCGGATCCCCGGCTGCCCTTCGGCAAGGTGATGCGATCCAGGGTGTCGGGCTGGACGGCCCGGACCATGGCCTCCAAGCCGGTCAAGAAGAGCTCGACCGCCGCGCGACTGGCCGCGCTGTTCCTGGCCGCCTACGGTCCGGCCGACGGGCACGGCACGCTGCCCGCTCACCTGCCCGACGACTGCCGGGCCGCCCTGCCCGAACTGCTCGCCAAGGGGTTCCTGTGCAAGCTGGACGGTGAGCGGTATCTGCTTTCCGAAGCGGTCCGTCACCTGTCGGGAACGCGTCCGCCGTCCGACACCCCGCCCAGGACCCGCGACGAGCCGGAGGCGGAGCGGCTGAGCTGGGACGCGTGGAAGGACCGGGCGAGCGTGGCCCTGCGGCGGCACGTCGAAGCCGTTGAGCGCTGCCCCGAGTGCTCCCTGACCACGGCCAGGGTCTCGGAGGCCTTCATGCGCACGGCGGTTCCCTCCCAGTTCGAGGAGAAGGTACGCGCGGCCTACGCCGCCTGGGAGGCCAAGTACCCCGACCAGGGACCCGCCGCCGCCGGATTCGCCGCCGCCTTCCGCGCCGCGCACGGTCATGGACCCTCCGTCAAACAGCTCTGCACGGCGATGGGCTGGGGGAAGATGTCACGGGAGCTTCGCATTTACGTCATCCGCCGGCTGATCGCCGACGGTTGGCTGATGAACACCGATCCGGTGCCGTGGACCCTGCGCCCGGGCAAGGCCGCCCTGGCCCGCACCTCAGGGGCGACGGCGGCCTCGGGTGAACGCACGCGCTGAGCGTTGCCCTTCGACGCACGACCCGGTGAACCCCCAGGGTTCAACATGTTTGTGATGGGCATGTCAGGCGTAGCGCGCGTGCCCCCACATTCACGCGCCGACCGGGAGGACGCAGTGAGAAGCAGCGCACCGATCCGCAAGGCAGTACTCGTCCTGGCCAGTGCCGTCGCTCTGGTCATCACCTCCGCGAGCAGCGCGCTCGCCGCCCCGCCGACCGCGCTGGCGGCGAACGCGGACGCGATGGAGCAGGCGTTCCAGCCGGCGTACGACTACGACACCGACGGCTGCTACCCCACACCGGCGATCGGACCCGACGGGACGATCGCCCCCGGCCTCAACACCACCGGGGCGGTCAACGGCAGTTGCCGCGACGCCGTGGACCTGGACAACACCAACGGCTACGCACGCTCCAAGTGCAACAACGGGTGGTGCGCCGTCATGTACGGGCTCTACTTCGAGAAGGACCAGGCGGTGGCCGGAAGCGGGCTCGGCGGGCACCGGCACGACTGGGAGCACGTCGTGGTGTGGGTCCAGAACAACGAGGCCCGTTACGTGTCCACCTCTGCCCACGGCGACTTCGACATCTACGCCAATGACCGGATCAGGTGGGACGGAACCCACCCCAAGATCGTCTATCACAAGGACGGCGTGAGCACCCACTGCTTCCGCCCCGCGAATTCCGGCGACGAGCCACCGGAGAACCACTACGGCGAGTGGCGGTTCCCCGCTCTCGTCGGCTGGAACGGCTACCCGGCCGGCCTGCGGGACAAGCTGGTCCAGGCGGACTTCGGGAGCGCGGTCTTCGGCCTCAAGGACGGGAATTTCGCCGCCCATCTGCAGAAGGCCCTCCCGGCAGGCGTCCCCTTCGACCCCAACGCCTGACGTACGAGGAGCGGGCGACGTCGCGAGCCCGCCCCGGTGCGGGGCGGGTGGCGGCGCGGCTCACACGGGCGAAGTGTCAGCGGGCCGACAGCTCGGAGGGCGCCTCCTGGATCACCCATCCGTTGCCGTCCGGATCGGCGAAGGACATGAAGGAGTTCCAGGTGCCCCCCTTGCCCTCCTCCCAGCCCGTCGCGCCGACGTGCCGGATGGGGGAGACGTCCACGCCCCGGCCCACCAACTCCTCGCGTGCCGCCTCGATGTCCGTCACGCAGACCTGGAGACCGTGCAGCGTGCCCGGAGCCATCACCTTCTCTCCGGGGAAGGCGGGCATTCCCTTGAGCATGGCGATCGAGCACCGCGACCCCGGTGGCGTCATCTGGATGATGCGCATACCGGGGGCGACCTCGTCGTCCAGATCCAGCGTGAAGCCCGCCTTCTCCGAGTAGAACGCTTTCGCCCGGTCCATGTCGGTGACGGGGATCGGGACGACCTCGAGTGTCCAGTTCATGGAGCCTCCTCAGCAGAGCCGGTGCGCCTGGAGGTCCACCGTCCCCCACGAGGGAGCCGCATCGCACGCCGAAACGCCAGCACGGCCTGTACTTCGACCATTTACTCCGCCGGAGCCCGGGCCTCGGCGCGGGGACACCCGGAGTGACCCCGGCCCGGGCCCTGGACGCCCGGGACGACTCGGACGACTCGGACGACCTGGACGACCTGGACGACCTGGACGAGAGACCCTAGGTCGCAGCCTGGGAGCTGTCCCGGAAGCCGCCCCACCCGTGCCAGCGGTCGATCTCGATCCAGGCGTTGACCCGGGCACGCTCACGGTCCGCGTACGGCTGGCCGAGGTACTGCCGGGACAGCCGGTCGATGCCGGCCAGCCCCTCGTCGTCGCTCATTTCGACGACGCGCCCGATCAGGGTCACATGGCTGTACCAGTCGGAGTCGTCGAGCACCGTCAGGGTGACACGGGGATCCCGGCGGACGTGCTCCAGGCGCTTGCGCCCCTCATCCATGTTGACCAGCACCCGGCCGTCATCCCAGAGGTACCAGGTGGCCGTGGACACCGGCTGGCCGTCCGCGCGAAGGGTGGCGATCACAGCCGGGTTGGGCTTGCGGAGCATCGCCACCGCGGCCTCGGGGAGCGGAGGTTTCGACATGTTCTCTCCTCTGTCTCGTGCTGTGCCCTCCCCGTGACGGTGAACCACACCGGATGATTCGGAGGGCGCCCTCCACGCTGCCACACGACGCGAGCGGCCGCCGGTACCGCCTCCACCTGCGCGCCCGCGCCGGGAACCCGCGCAGTTCCCGGGCTGCGGCCCCGCGACCGCCCCATGTGAGCGGCGCTTCGCGGTCGCGTGGCAGCGGTACGGGACGAACTCCGACCAAGTCCCGGCTGCGCCGATACGTCGGTGAGGCGGGCAACCGTCCCCTCCTGCTCGACCACACGGCCCCCGCTGACGGCCAAGGAGTCCAACGAGGGGGATTGTCGGTGGTGGCTGTGATGCTGTAGCCATGGACGAACTGATGAGGCGCCGCGTCTACGGCGCCGACCACGACGACCCCGACCCGGGGCCGCGGCCCGGGCACGTCTACGTGGAGCTGGTGGGCGGCCCGCTGGACGGCCTGCTCCTGGACGTGACCGGCTGGCCCGAGGAGCGTCTCGCCGTCGGGGCCGCGCTGGGCACCGAGCTCGGGAAGTTCGGTGCGGGAGGACGTGCCGTGTACGGGCCCGTGACCGGCGACCCGAGGCGCTGGGCCTGGGAGGCGGACAGCCCGTGAGCCGTCCGCCTCCCCGCGCACGTGCGTCACCGCGGCGCCGGGTCTCCTCCCGTGCGCAGCGCGGCGATGAACCACGTGAAGACCGGTGCCAGGCTGGGCGGGACAGGCCACCCGTTGACGGTGGCGAGGAGCTGCCAGTGGCGCTCCGCACGCGGGTCGGAGCCCGCTTCCAGCCGCGTGATGAGCCAGTGGCGCAGCTCGGTGTCGTCGGCACGTGCGAAGGTCTCGGCGTAGAGAGCGGTGAGGGAATCGAGAACCGGCGCCGCCCCGGCGGAGGCCGGCTCGATTCCCGCCGCGAGGGCCTTGCCGACCTCCTCGCGCACCGACTCGGTCAGCCCGTGGTGCAGCCCCGTGGTGTCCCCTTCGTGTCCAGTTCGTCATGGGACCACCGTGGTCGGGTCACGGGCGGCTGCCCATGCGGCAGGCAGGCGTGCGAGGGTGGGGCAAGCCCCTCGGACATCCTGCGGAACACGCCCGGGCCGGGGCGGCCGTGGGACCTGGTCCCGGCTCGCCCCTGCGCACTGCGGTGACGAGGGCGACCATGCCTGGCGCGATGCTCACCGAACCCCCCTGCGAGGATCACACGTATCCCCAGCGAGGAGGGGGAGTCGAGTGCGGTGAACGCCGCAAGCTGCTGCGGGAGATTCGCTGATCAGGGCCTTGGGCCGGCATCGGCCGGCGTGGCCCTCCATGCGCCCTCAGCCGGTCGCTGTTCCCTGAAGCTGTTCCCGGTAGGCGCGTGCCGTGGAGATGAGCCCGTCGAGCGCGTCCCGGGTGGCCGCCAGGTCGGCGATGTGCCGGGTGAGCCTGTCTCGTTCGAGCGCCATACGCTCGAGCGCTGCGTCGGAGTTGTCCTGGCTCGGCGCGTCGACGCAGGGGAGCAGCTCGGCGACGGTGCGGCTGGAAAGGCCTGCCGCGTACATCCGCTGGATGAATCCGACCCGCTCGGGCTGGTCGTCCGTGTAGTGCCGTTGCCCGCTGCTGCTGCGGACGCTGGTGAGCAGTCCTTGCTCCTCGTAGTAGCGCAGGGACCGGACGCTCGCTCCGGTCCGTGATGCGAGTTCCCCGATCCGCATGAGACCCCCTTGGCCTGTGGTGTGCGTGGTGTGCGTCACAGGTCTTGCCTCTGACATTGATGTGAGGTTTTAGCGTAATCGATGTGCCCGGCAGCCGGGTGCGGAGTATCGACGCAGGGGAGTTCTCGACATGACCGGCCTCTTCCACAGCTACCAGCTCGGTGATCTGACGCTGCCCAACCGGATGGTGATGGCCCCGATGTCGCGGGTCCGGGCTGCCGCGGGCGGGCTCGCGACCTCCTCCATGGCCGTCTATTACGCCCAGCGGGCGACGGCCGGACTCATCGTGAGCGAGGGGGTGCAACCGAGCCTGATCGGTCAGTCCAATCCCGGCACACCGGGACTGCACACCGACGAGCAGGTGGCCGCATGGCGCCCGGTGACGTCCGCGGTGCATGCGAACGGCGGCCGTATCTTCGCGCAGATCATGCACGGCGGCCGGGTGTCGCACCCGGACACCACCGGTATGCAGCCGGTCGGGCCCTCCGCGGTCCCCGCCGTGGGTGACGTGTTCACCCCCACGGGCCTCCAGCCCGCCCCGCTGCCGCGTGAACTGGAGACCGCCGAGGTGGGGGAGCACGCCCTGGCGTACGCGAGTGCCGCCCGCCGTGCGATCGACGCGGGCTTCGACGGGGTGGAACTGCACGGCGCCAACGGCTACTTGATCTCCCAGTTCCTCTCGTCGAACGCCAACCTGCGTACGGATTCCTACGGCGGTTCGGTGGCCAATCGGATCAGGTTCGCCGTCGAGGCGGTCTCCGCGACGGTGCAGGCGGTCGGAGGCGCGAGGACCGGCATACGCCTGTCCCCGGGCGGCGGCTTCTGGGGCGTCGAGGAGACCGACGCCCTTGAGCTCAACAGGGCGCTGCTTGCCGAGCTGGCGCGGCTGGACCTCGCGTACGTACATCTCGAGGCCACGGCAGGCGAAGAAGTGCTGCTGGACCTGAGGCGCGCATGGCCGGGGACCCTGATCATGAATCCTGTGTTCCCGATGGGGCCCAAGCAGACCGGCAGGGCCGAAGCGGACCACTGGCTCGAGCTCGGGGCGGATCTGATCGGCTTCGGCCGCGCGTTCATCGCCAACCCCGACCTCGTGGAGCGGCTGCGTTCCCGGCTGCCGATCGCCCCGGTCGACGAGGCCACGTACTACCAGGGCGGCGACGCCGGTTACCTGACCTATCCGGCCTACCAGTACACGGCTTGATGCGGCTGGCGGGGTGATGGTTTCGACGTGCACCGCTGTGTTCGTTCCGGGGAGGCCGGTGGGCCCTCAGGAGACGGCCTGGGCCAGACACCAGAGGGCGATTACTCCGCCTCGGCGGAGCACTCGCAGAGCCGGCCGAAGTCGTGGACCGAGGACGGCGATCCCAGCCCCGCCGGCCACTCTCCCCGGACCAGCGGGCCCGGTCCTCGGCCTACTTCGACTCGACCCGTCCGAACGCGCGGGGACCGGTCGTCAGCGCGTCACACGCCGCCTGCCACGCCGGGTCCCCGGCGTAGAGCTGGGTGCGGAGGTAGGCACAGGTGAGTCGCTGGACCGCGGACACCCGCTCCGGGTTCTCGTCCGTCGTCTCGGCGACGTCATATCCGGAGACCCCGCCGAGCCCGTGCTCTGCGTCGAACAGGGTGAGCAGTGCCTTGGAGCCCGAGGAGAGGACGTACGCATCCGTGTGCCATTCCGGGCCCCGGACGGTCAGATGCGGCGAAGCGTCCTTCTCGCCGGCGACCACGAGCGTGGGTGTCGTCATCGTGGAGAAGTCCGTGGTCGAGGCGAAGGGGAGATTCTCGGCCGCGTAATCGGTGAGGGCGTCCCCACCCCTGCCGGGTGCCGCCAGCAGTACGCCCGCCTTGATCCGGGGATCGGCCAGAGCCACTTCCGCTCCGTCGTCGGGATCGGTGACCCCCGCTCCCAGCAGCACACTCGCGGTGTGGCCGCCCATCGAGTGGCCGGCTATGGCGACCCTGGTCCGGTCCAGTCGTCCGAGGAGCTGCGGGACGGCGGCCTCGATCACGTCGAGCTGGTCGAGAACGCTGCGCATGTCCTCGGCCCGCGAACGCCAGTACAGGGGCGCACCGGGGGTGCGGGGATCGAGGTTCAGCGTCCTCGAGCTCAGATGCGTCGGCTGGATCACCACGAACCCGTGTGCCGCCCAGAAGTTCACGAGGGGGGCGTAACCGTTCAGTGAGGAGAGGTGGTTCGAGGGGCCCTGCCCGTGCGAGAGGAGGATGACCGGCAGGTCGCTCCCTGTCATGGGCGCGGAGACCCGCACCTCCAGGTCCACGGCTCGTCCCGGAGCCGGCAACACCACCGGGCTGACCGACAGGACGGGGGCGGGGGAGTCGAAGGCGTCCGCCGCGTGGGTCGATTCACTCATGCGCATGTCCATTCGAAATCGATGCAATGGCCTCCACCGCAGGTCCGGTCCGCCGGGCGTGGGCGGGCAGAGGTGTCCGGCCTCAGCGACGCTAAACCGGACCGTTGTTCCGATTAGAATATGGAGCAGCGTTCCGTTTTGTCAACGGCTGTCAGAGGAGAGCGCGGGTGCGCCGCGGGTCAGCCGTAGAGCCGCGCGACCCGCAGCGGACTCCGGTCGGAGTGCACGGCCGACGGCTGCCGCGAATCCCAGGCCACATGTCCTTCGACGAGGGTGGGGAGGTCGCGCCCTGCTCGTCGATGCCACGGAAGCGCGGTGCGCCGGGCCATGCGGGTGCCACGGGCTTAAGCGGGACGCTGACGAAACCTGTACGTGCCGACGCGGGGCGGCGCCCGGCGGCGCCGACACGCACGACGGGAACGACCGATCCGCCGGGCAGGGGCGTCTCGGCCCGGCCTCGTGCACGATCTCCACCTCAGGTGCTCGACGGAAACGCGGCCTCCGGGCGGCCTGATCCACGCATGCGGGGGCACACGCGTTCCAACAACAGAAGGAGCAACGTCATGCTGGGTATAGCCGCGGCAGTACTGTTCTTCATCGCCTTTCTGATCAACGCCGCCGACATAGCGACGAACGACATCTTCGCCTCGACGAATGTCATGCTCATCGGCCTCCTCCTGCTGGCCCTGCACGTCGCAGGCATCGGCAACGGGCGGCGTACCGGCCGGCGGTGACCGTGTCCCCGGCGTGCCCTGCCCGTTCGGGGCGGCGCACGCGGGGGACCGGGCGCCGGGGACAATGGCCCCATGCGCATCCGCCCCGTGAACGTCGAGGAGCTTCCGCTCCTCCAGGACATCGAGCGAGCCGCCGGACAGTGCTTCCGTGACGTCGGCATGCCCGAGATCGCCGAGGACGAGCCGCTCCCAATCGGTGAACTGGGGCGCTACCTGAGGGACGGGACGGCCTGGGTCGCCGTCGATCCGGCGGACGCTCCAGTGGCCTACCTCATCGCCGAACCCGTGGACGGGAACCTCCACGTCGAGCAGGTGTCGGTCCACCCGGATCACGCACGTCGCGCTGTCGGCCGCGGGTTGCTGGACCATCTCGCCCGTCACGCCGCGGCCTGCGGCACGCCTGCCCTCACCCTCACCACATTCGCCGATGTCCCCTGGAACGCGCCCTATTACGCGCGCTGCGGCTTCGAACTGCTCGACGACAGCGAGATCGCCCCCGGCCTGCGGGAAATCCGCCGGCAGGAAGCCGCTCATGGACTGGACCGATGGCCAAGGGTCTGCATGCGCAGAGACCTGTGACCCCGTGCGCCTGGGGCCCCATGAGAACCGTCCCCCTACAACTCGTCGCCGAACGCCTCCGCCAGCTCACGCCATTCGGCCCGCGGCAGGCCGCTGCCGCCCTCGTCGGCGGTGAGGACCTGGAGCGCCACGTGGTCGGCGCCCGCGGCGAGGTACTCCAGGGTCCGGGTCTTCACGCGCTCGGCGTCACCCAGGGCGAAGAGCGCGTCCAGGAGACGGACGCTGCCGCCGCCGTCGAAGTCGCTCTCGGTGAACCCCAGGCGAAGCAGGTTGTCCGTGTAGTTGGGCAACTGGAGGTACATCCCCAGCATGCCGCGTGCGGTGGTGCGGGCCCGGTCGGTGTCGGTGTCGAGGACCACCGAGAGTTCCGGAGCGAGCAACGCGTCGGGGCCGAGCGCCGTACGCGCCTCCGCGGTGTGCTCCGCGGTGACGAGATAGGGGTGCGCTCCCAGCGCCCGGTCGGTGGCGAGCTTCAGCATCTTCGGGCCGAGCGCGGCGAGCACTCGGCGTCCCGGGCCCACCGGTGGGTTCGCGGCGTCGAGCCCGTCGAGATAGGCGACCATCTCGCTGTACGGCTTCTTGTACTGCGGCACCATCGGGCCGTGACTGACGCCCAGGCCGAGCACGAACCGTCCGCGCGCGCTCGCGTCGATCTCGGCGATCCGCGCCGCCACCTCCTCGGCGGAGTGATCCCAGATGCTCAGGATGCCGGTGGCCACGGTGATCGTGCGGGTGGCGGCGACGACAGCCGCGGCGTCGTCGACCGATGGACTGCCCCCGATCCAGAGAGTGCCGTACTTCAGCTCTTCCAGCTCGGCGGCCGCGTCCGCGATCGCGTTCCTGCCCGCGTCGTCCGTGCGTGACGCGTGCAGCGCACTGCTCCAGATGCCGACCCGTCCGAATGTCTCACGCGTCTCAGAAGTCATGGTGATGTCAACAGCTACCCGAACCCGCTATTCCCGGCGGCATGGGATTCACTCGAACGGGGGCAGGGGGTGGCGTCTCGGGAGGCGCAGGGCTTCCTCGGGAGCGACCGTTACGCGTACGTTCATCATGTCCTCGCTGTGGGGCCTCGTGCGGGCCGAACCCCCAGGATTGGCTTTGCGGCGTCCAGTTCGACGCAACAGACGAGGCATACATGTCCCTGAGGCACGCCGTCGCCGGCCTGGCCCTTCTGCCCGCGCTCGCTGTCCCGGCGACCGCGCACGCGGCCACGGCTCCCCACAAGCACCAACCGGTCAGCAGGGCCGCCTTCGACCTCCAGGCCCACCGCGGAGGCCTCGGACTGACCACGGAGGCGTCCCTGGAGGGCTTCGCCAAAGCGATACGCATGGGCGTCAGCACTCTGGAGCTGGACACCCAGGTCACCAAGGACCGGAAGGTGGTGGTGACTCACGACCGTCAGGTCAGCGCCCAGAAGTGCGAGGACACCGGCCCGCTCACTCCAGGCGACCCGATGTACCCGTACGTCGGCAAGTACATCAAGGACCTGACGCTCGCACAGATCAAGAGCATGGACTGCGGCTTCCGGCAGCTGCCCGGTTTCCCTCAGCAGGAACAGATCAAGGGCCACCGCATGGTCGAACTGAAGGATGTCCTCGGCCTGGTGAAGAGCTACGGCGCCAAGCGGATCAGGCTGAACATCGAGACGAAGGTGGAGGCCGGGGCGCCGGAGCAGACCGCTCCGCGCAAGCTGTTCGTGCGCCGCGTCCACGAGGAGATCCGCCGGTCGGGCATCGGCAAGCAGGTGTCCGTCCAGTCCTTCGACTGGGGGGCGCTCAAGGAGATGCACGAGCTCGCGCCCGCCTACCCTCTGGTGGCGCTGACGAACTACGACTTCCTCGAAGTGGGGAAGCCAGGCGCTTCCCCCTGGCTCGGCGGCATCGACGCCGATGACTACGACGGTGACTTCGTGAGGGCAGCGGCCTCCGTCCCCGGGGTGACCGCGCTGTCCCCGAACTACGGATTCCCGCAGAACGGGACGGTCGCTGACCCCGGCTTCCGGTTCTACCCCGACAGGAAGATGATCCAGGACGCGCACCGGCGCGGACTGAAGGTCATCCCCTGGACCTGTGACGACCCGGCCACCGTCGAGGCGCTCATGGACATGGGCATCGACGGAATCATCACTGACTACCCCGACCGCGTACGGGACATCATGGCCGCTCGTGGCATGTCTCTGCCCACGGGGTACCCGGCGCCGCGTCACTGACGAAGACGGACCGGAGACGGACCCGCTATGTGCCCCGCCGGCTGCTCGTGTGCCCGTTCCGCAGCACTCCTGCGAGGAGGAGCGCGAGCAGCCCGGCGAGTGGCACCACCAGCAGGCCCACCCGGAGACTGGTGGCGTCGGTGACCAGCCCGACGACCGGGGGCGAGGCCAGGAAGCCCAGGCGCATGAGCCAGGAGACGATGGCCAGCCCCGAGCCGGGCTTGAGGCCAGGCAGTTCGTCGGCTTCGTGCATGGCCGCGGGCACGAGTGTCGCCACGCCGAATCCGGCGGCGGCGAAACCCAGGATCGTGCCGGGTACCGAGGGCACCGCCAGCGCGAGACCCATCCCGGCTGTCGTGATCAGGCCGCCTGCCCGTGCCACGGTGCGCTGGCCGAACCGGTCGACGAGCCGGTCGCCGATGATGCGGCCGATGAACTGGGCTCCCACCAGGGCGATGTAGCCGAAGGCCGCCAGAGTGACCGACGCGTGCAGCGATCCGGACAGGTAGAGCGTCGCCCAGGAACTGCCCGCGTCCTCGACGAGGGTCCCGGCCGTCGCGATGAGGACGAGGGCGGCCAGCACGTAGACGGTGCGCCTCCGGGCCGTGGCCTCATGGCCCGCAGCGCGGTCCACGCGGCCGTCCGCCTCGGGAGCGGTGGCGGGCTCGCTCTCGGGGCCGGACAAGCAGAACCGCAGAGCGACGCACGCCGCGACCGCGAACACCACGGCGGAGACCGTCAGGTGCTGGCCCCTCGAGAGACCGAGCGCGATCGCGGCGGCGGCCATGGACCCCCCGGCGACGGCGCCGATCGACCAGATCGCGTGGAAGGAGTTGATGATGGAGCGTCCGTAGCGGCGCTGCACCCGCAGCCCATGGGCGTTCTGCGCGACATCGGTGACAGCGTCCATCGCGCCGGCCAGGAACAGTGCTCCCGCGAGGAGTGCGACCGAGTCGGCCAGGCCCGCGGCGAGAATGCCCGCACCGGTCAGCAGGGTGCCCAGCACCGCCGCCCGCGCCGAACCGAGTCTGCGGATGGCGGCGCCCGCCGCCAGACCGGCGGCGATGGCCCCCGCCGGGAAGGCTGCGACGGCCAGCCCGTACACGGCGTTGCTCATGTCCAGATCGGCTTTGATCTGCGGATATCTCGGCAGCAGGTTGGCGAAGAGGGCCCCGTTGGTGAAGAACAGCACGGCAACGGCTACCCGGGCCTGCCGCTCGGCCAGGGCAGGCCGGCTCGGCGCGTCAACAGTCATACGGAGACCATATAGTCCGAGCGTACGAACGTACACTTCCCAGCGTGCGTAGTGCACGCTTCTTCTGGCTCGCGCCGGACGTGCTTTTTTTCGGATCAGGCCGGACGTAACGGGGCGAGGCCAATGTCCCCCGCGGCGACGGCCTGGACTCGGGGCGGGGACGAGGCAGCCGGGAGGCGGAGTGATACGCGCCTCCCCGGCCGCCGCTTCGTCGGCAACGCCGCAGGTGTGCGTGCCGGACCCCGCGGGCCCGGCATGTTCCGAGCTGGAGCGGCCGGACCACCGGACAGGCGGTCGACGGCCTGGGGCCGGGCCGGGACGCGTGGGTCCTCAGCCCTTGAGCCGCGGCTACTCGGCCGCGGAACCGGCGCCGCCGACGTTCGCGGCGGAGACGGGGCTGTAGTAGACGGAGCGACCCTGCTTGGAGCGCTCCAGGAGTCCGTGCGCGACCCCTTGCTCAAGGGTGTTGCGGACCACGGTGACCTGGGTCGTCCGCTGAGGGTGGGCCTCACTCAGGGCGGCTGCCACCTCGGCGGCGGACCTCGGCTCCCTCTGATCCGCGAGATAACCCGTGACCAGCTCGCGCCACGTCGGCTCCCCGGCGTTCTTGGGCGCCGCGGTCCGGTCGGGGGTGGACGTCTGCTTCTCGGCCCGAGTCTTCGAGCCGCTGCCGCTCTTCTTGGCCGCGGTCCTGCCCTTGGCGCGCCGCGCGGCCGGGACGGCGGCCGCCGGCTTGTCGGCCTTGGCCTTCGCCTTGCTCGCAGCGGGCTTCCCGGTGCCGCCGAGGACCTCTTGCATCTTGACCAGGATGCGCTCACCCTCCTCCAACTGGATGAGCTCGTCCTGCAGTCGGGTCAGCTCGGTGCGCGTCCGGTCCTGCTCACTTCGGTTCGCCGCGAGATCGTCGGTGATCCGCTGTGCGTAGTCTGCGCTGATGCCGGATGTAGGAGTGTTTTCGGACATGCAGTCCTCGTCTTTCGCTGTGTGTCTCACATACCTAGACGGCTGATGCTACCGACACCGACGCGGGCAACCCCTCGGCGGATACCGAATTACCACGGATACGGGCCTCGTCCATGTGCTCGAACGCGGGGAGCCGGAGCGTACGGCCCCCGGTGAACGGACTTTCCGTACCGCCGTGGCTGCACGAGGTTGGCCCGAAGTTGTGCCTGGAGGAATGCGATCACCAGGTACCGGGCCTGGATCGTTCGTGGCTTCCCGACGTGACCAATCCGGTGACACACATCCGCAGTTCACGCCCAAATCGCTCCGTAGGAGTGAGCGAAGCCCACCGGACGCGCACATCGCGCCGTTGCTCTCTGGTGGGGGCCGGTTTCGCCATGTAGCGTCAGTGTCAGATGTCGTGGTTCGCCGTACCTGCCCGCGCTTCGGTGCGGGCGCTTCGCTGTATCGGTACGGACTCACGGCGCCTCCGGGACCGCGAGGTGCGGATCCGGATATCAAAGGGAAGGCACCAGCATGGCCAGCGGAACCGTCAAGTGGTTCAACGCCGAAAAGGGTTTCGGCTTCATCCAGCAGGACGGCGGCGGGCCGGACGTCTTCGCTCACTACTCCGCCATCAACGCGACCGGCTTCCGTGAGCTCCAGGAAGGCCAGGCCGTCACCTTCGACGTCACCCAGGGCCAAAAGGGCCCGCAGGCGGAGAACATCACGACTGCCTGACGGCGCAGGTCGGGATCGCCCAGGCCCTCGGGGAGCACGACCCGGGGGCCTGGCGTTTCGCACACGCCCAACTCGCCGGCACCCGCCACGCTCATCGAGGAGTCAGCACGTGGAGTCAGACGACGGTGCGGGGAGCGGCGATCACCAGGCACAGGTGATCGTGGTGGGCGCGGGGCCCGCGGGTTCGGCGGCGGCGCTCCACCTGGCGCGGGCCGGGGTCGACGTACTGCTCCTCGAGAAGGGCAGGTTCCCCCGGGACAAGGTGTGCGGGGACGGTCTCACCCCCCGAGGTGTGCAGCAACTTGTGCGCATGGGCGTCGACATCGACGCTCCCGGCTGGATGCGGACCAAAGGCATGCGGTGGGTCTGCGGAGGGCGCCAGGCACACATCGACTGGCCTCGCTCCGGCAGCCACCCGGACTTCGGCCTCACCCGCTCCCGGCACGACTTCGACGACATCCTGGCCCGGCAGGCCGTGGCCGCCGGAGCGCGACTGTGCCTGGAGACCAAGGCGACGGGCCCCTTGACCGACCGTGCCGGCCGCATCATCGGCGTGAGTGCGGTCGCGGGAGCCGACAAGCAGCCGAGGAACTACCACGCCCCCGTGGTGATCGCGGCCGACGGCGCCTCCGCCCGGACCGCTCTCGCCATGGGCCTGGAGCGCGACCCGAACAGGCCGATGGCGACCGCCGCCCGCCGGTACTACCGCAGCGAGGCCCGCACCCATGACCCCTACCTGGAGCTCTGGGCCGACTTCCTCTGTTCCCGTACCGGCCGTGACCTGCCGGGTTACGGATGGATCTTCCCGCTCGGCGACGGCCGTGTGAACGTCGGCCTGGGTGCGCTGCCGCACCGCGGTCACGGATCCGTGGATCTGCGGGCCACCATGGACCGGTGGCTGACCCGGGTGCCCCAGCACTGGGATCTGCGGGAGGAGAACGCCGACTCGCCACTGCGCAGCGCCGCGCTGCCCATGGGGTTCAACCGCCGACCTCAGTACCGTCGCGGTCTGCTCCTGGTCGGCGACAGCGCGGGCATGGTCAGTCCATGGAGCGGTGAGGGCATCGTCCAGGCCATGGAGGCGGGCGAGGTCGCGGCCGAGACAGTCGCTCTCGCCCTGCACCGTCCGGTCGGCCCCGGGCGTGAGCAGGCTCTGCACCAGTACGCGAGTGAGGTGAACCGCCGCTGGGGGCGCTACTACCGGCTCGGTAACACCGTCGCAGAGCTGGTGCTCTCCCGCTACGGGTACCGGCCGCTCCTCAGCCGCCGTGTCATGGCCTCGCCCGCTCTGGTGCACACCCTCGCCCGGCTTCTGACGCACGGAAGCGACGCGCCTTCCGACGACCTGATCGACACACTCGTCCGCGGCATCGTACGGATGGTCCCGGCGCCCGGCCGGCGCGCGCGGGGGCTGGGCGCGCCGCGTTCCCGGTGACCGCGGCACATCAGGGGTATCCGCAAGGGACGTAGAACGAGCGCGCACCCGTGAGGAGCCGTCATGACCACATTCGTCATCACCGTGCCGGGCACATTCGTCACAGACATCACGGAATCCCGCCGTGCGTCCCTGGAGCGCAAACTGGGCGCCCAGCACACGGACGTGAGCGAGAAGGAAGGCCTCGACCTGCTCAGCCTCGGCGATGACGCGACCTTCTCCATCCGGCTGGAAGTCGACGCGCCCGACAGGTACGAGGCGGAAATGGACGCGGTGCGCCTCGTGTCGGCCGCCCTGCGGGAGACGGGCTTCGCCGAAGAGGACGCACCGCTGGGACCGCCGGCCGTCACCGGGATCGACAGCGACCTCTGATCACCCGTCACGGCGCGGAGCGGGCGCTGTTCATGAGGTCGTCGACGGCCATGTCCCGGACGGCGAAGGGACGCAAAACCGTACGATCGACCCATGCGAGCGACCGCGTCCCCATGGCGCACATTGACCGCCGGTGCCGTCATGGCCGTCCTCTGGACCGGCTCGGCCTCAGCCGCCGTTCCCGCCCCCACGGCCGGCCGCGGTTCGTACGGCGAGCTCCACTCACTCGCCGACCTGTCGGCCCAGCGCCTCGGCACGGCCGAACTGGTAGCCGCGGCCAAGTGGGGGACGGGCGGCCCCGTCGACGATCCCGCCCGCGAGCAGCGGGTCCTCGACGCGGCGGCGCGCCAGGCACGCGAAGTACGAGCAGATCCGGTGGCGACCGTGCAGATCTTCCGGGACCAGATCGAAGCGAACAAGCAGGTGCAGCGAGCTCTGCACAGCCGCTGGAACGCGAACCCGGCGGACGCGCCGGGAGAGACCCCGGACCTGTCCGAGGTGCGTGAGAAGATCAACCGCCTGAACCTTGCCCTGGTCCGTGGGATCGCCGTATCGGCAGGACCACGGGCGGCTCCTTCCTGCCGCGCCACCCTGACCGCCGCCACGGTGCGGGTCCGGCACGACCGGCGCCTCGAACGCGTCCGGTCGACGGCTCTGGCCCTGGCTCTGCGTTCAGTCTGCGCCGGGGCGTCGGCCGGGGCCTCGTAGCACCCAGGCGCCCCGGTCCTTCGCGTCCGCCGGCAAGCCCGCCCACAGGCAACCGCGTCCGACTCCGGACGGGCCGACGCGACATGGGCCTTCTACGGAGCGGGCTTCCGTTCGTCGGCTCTGAGGCCGCGAAGTGCCCGAAGTCCGTACAGAGCCAACGGCAGTTTGCCGATCACCCACTCGCCGGGGCGGTAGTCATCCGCGCGCACGAGCTTCGCGGCGAGATCAGGGCGCTGCCGCCACAAGTAGGCGCGGGCCTTGAGCGCGTGAGCCGGCTGAGAGACGATCTTGATGCGGTCGACGTCCTCGAGCAGCGGGATCACGTTCGTGATGTTCTCCCATGTCGTCCAGCTTCGGTCTTCGAGCAGGACTGTGCCGTCGAAGTCGAGCACCGCTGCCGCGTAGTCAGCCATCAACCGGGCCTCCGTGGCGCCACCGCTGGTCGCGCCACCGCTGAAGATCACGCGAGTGCCGATCCCGGGGTCGGCCGCGATGGAGCGGATCCCAGCACGGACTCGCCAGCGGTTGATGAAGTTCGCCGTCGCCCGGCGGTTCCGGTAACCCAGCACGACCACGGCTTCGGTAGTGCCAGTGCTGTTCCCCACGAGGGCCCGGGACCAGCGCCAGTTCACCCACTCGCCCCAGGCCACGGCTGCCGCCCCCGCTACCGCCAGCCCCGTTCTTCGTCGCATACCACGACCCTAGGACACACCGGTCACCACACAGGGAAGACACCAGCCACGCCATGAGTGACGCGCTCTCGAGCGGATCATGGACTGGTGCGCCGCGGCGGAAGGAGGCGGCGGAGGCCCCGACGGAGGACCACTCGGCCGCCGGACACCGACCGGTGACGGGGTGGGGCCCGGAGGCGGGGGAGGAGGCGGCTCCAACGCCGGCGGCGGTGGTCCACCCGCGCGCGCGGCCGGGCGACGCTCAACTCGTTGCGGCGCCGCGCGAGCGGGGAATCGTCGCGCTCATGGACGAGTCGGATGCCTCGGCCGTCGGTCATAACGATCGTCGCACGCCCGGCCGGGCAGGTCCCGGCGGTCGACCGGGGTCAGGCCTGCCCGGTGTCGAAGTGGCTGATCCTCCCGCCGGCCAGGGTGAATCGCCAGGCCGTTCGCATGGTGCCCCAGGTGTCATTGGTGAAGTCGGCCACCAGTGTGCGCCCGTTGTCCTTGACCGACTCGACCTTCATCCGGCCGTTGCTGCTGAACATCTCCTTGTCGGTCCAGTCCGCGATGTCACGTTCGCTGCCGTCGTCACTCATCGTCGCATCGTCGGTGAGTACCGCGAAGAGAGCTTCGCGGTCACCGGCGTTCACCGCGTCGATGAACTTCGCCACCGCGGGATCCAGCTCATTGCTCATCATGTCTCCGTTGCTGTACGACGCCGCCCTGCGGGCTCGGCCGAGCCCGGGGGTTCAACGAGGCGGGCGGCCGTGAGTTCCGCCGCCGGCGTGTCACGGTGCCGGCGGCGGCGTGGTGCGGTGGGTGAGGACCGTCGCGCGGAACGAGGCGACCACGGGTCGCAGGTCGGTTCGGTGCCAGGCCGCCCACAGGTACACGGATGCCTGGTGCCACGGCAGTTCACGGACTTCGACGCCTTCGGTGGTGCCATGGATCATGCTCTTCTGGATGAGCGCGAGTCCCAGGCCGGAGGCGACGAGTCCCAGGGCGGTCAGGGGGTCCGGTGCGTCCAGGCGGATGTCGGGTGTGAAGCCCGATGCCACGCAGGCGGCCACGAAGGCGTCCCGGGCGGCGGGCTCGTGGGACGTACTGACGGCGACCCAGGGCAGGCCGTCCAGGTCGTGTGCCGTGATGTCCCGCCGATCTGCGAGAGCGTGGTTCGCCGGCAGGGCCAGGAGCAGCGGGTCCTCGAGCAGCGGGGCGGCCAGCAGGTCGGGATCGTCCTCCGCGGGGGGTTGCTGCACCAGCGCGATGTCCAGGCTGCGCTGCCGCAGACCTACGAACTGTTCCTCCGGCGTCAGGCTGTAGAGGGCGACGTGGATGCCCGGGCGCTCCTGCTGCAGGGTGCGCAGCGCTGCGGGGAGCACGCCGGTGTGCATGGCGTCGGAGACGTACCCGATGCAGAGGCCCCCTTCCTCGCCGCGTCCCAGACGGCGGCCGAGGTTCTCCAGCCGGTCGGCGTGCCGTAGCAGTGCGCGCGCCTCGGTGAGGAAGACGCGTCCGTCGGCGGTCAGGCGGATGCGCTGCTGTGTGCGCTCGAAGAGGGTCAGGCCCAGGTTCTTCTCCAGCTGGGCGATCTGCCGGCTGAGGGGTGATTGCGAGATGTGCAGGTGCTCGGCGGCGCGGCCGACGTGTTCCGCCTCGGCCACGGCGATGAAATAGCGAAGTTGTCGCAGGTCAAGCATATAAGACCTCGGGGGACTCAACTCAGTCCAAGCGAGTCTTGGACAGTCTCAAGTATCGATCGTAGCCTCGAAGACGTCCAACCGGTGGACCTCGCATTCCGGACGAATCGATGTCACCCCCCGCCACCCCTCCCCGTAAGGAATCACCTCATGGCTGTCTCGCCCCTTCTGCCCGGACCGCTCGGCTTCGGCACCGCCCCGCTGGGCAACATGTTCCGCGCCATCCCCGACGCGGAGGCCGCCGCCACCGTCGAAGCCGCCTGGGACCACGGCATCCGCTACTTCGATACCGCTCCGTTCTACGGTGCGGGCCTCGCCGAGATCCGGCTGGGCGAGGTGCTGGCCGCCCACCCGCGCGAGGCATACGTCCTCAGCACCAAGGTGGGCCGCGTCGTCCTGGACGAGCCGGAGGACCCCGCCACCCGTGAACTCGGCGAGAAGGGAGGCCTGTTCGAGCACGGCCGGCCCAACAAGATGGTCAACGACTACACGGCGGACGCCACGATGCGTTCCATCGAGGACAGTCTCGACCGGCTGAAGACCGACCGCCTCGACATCGTCTGGGTGCACGACATCGCGCAGGACTTCTACGGTGACGCATGGCTCGCCCAGTACGAGACCGCCCGCACGGGCGCCTTCCGCACGCTGGAGAAGCTGCGCGCCGAGGGCGTCATCAAGGCCTGGGGTCTGGGCGTGAACCGGGTGGAGCCGCTCGAGCTCACCCTCGATCTCGACGAGCCCACCCCGGACGCCTTCCTCCTGGCCGGCCGCTACACCCTTCTGGATCACGGCCGGGCTCTGCAGCGTCTGCTGCCCGCGGCTGCCGAGCGGAACGTCGACATCATCGTCGGCGGTCCTTACAGCTCGGGGATCCTGGCCGGCGGGACGCACTTCGAGTACAAGGAGGCGCCCGCCGGGATCATCAGCAGGGTGGAGCGCATCAAGGCCCTCGCGCAGCGGTACGGCGTCGGTGTCAAGGCTGCTGCCCTGCAGTTCTCCCTGGCCCACCCGGCCACCGCCGCCGCTGTTCCCGGCGCCACCAGGCCCAGCCGTATCGCTGAGGACGTCGCCGCACTGGAGGAGCGGATCCCCGCGGGGTTCTGGACGGCGCTGCGCGAGGAGCAGTTGATCGCTCCCGACGCACCCGTACCCACCGTCTGACCTCCGGCCTCCGCACGCCGACCTACCGCTCAAGGAGAAACTCTCATGGCCACGACCACAGCATCGATTCACATTCCCGTGTCGCCCGACCGTGTCTGGCAGCTCATCGGCGGATTCGACACCCTGCCCGACTGGCTGCCGTACATCCCGAAGAGCGAGCTCGGCGAAGGCGGCAGGATCCGTAGCCTCACGAACGAGGAGGGAGGCCTGATCGTCGAGCGTCTCGAGGCCTTCGACGAAAAGGGCCGCACCTACAGCTACTCGATACTCCAGGCGCCGTTCCCGGTGACCGGTTACCTCTCGACCATCACGGTGCACGAGGACCTCGACTCCGGCTTCTCCCGTGTCGAGTGGAGCGGCACGTTCACACCGGTCGGTATCGGCGACGACGAGGCGGTCGCCCTGTTCCACGGCATCTACTCGGACGGACTCGCAGCGCTCCGGAGGACTCTCGCCGCCTGACCTCTGCCTGCGGCCACTCGGTGTCACCTCTCCAGGACATTGGCCACCTCGTTCGCCATCTTCCGGTACCCGGCGTCGTTGGGGTGCAGGGCGTCCTTGTAGGCGTAGGCGGCGTCGAGGCGGTCCGGGTCCGAGGGGGCGGCGAGCGCCCGGTCGAAATCGACGTACGCGTCGAACTCGCCCGAGTGCCGGATCCAGTCGTTGACCTCGTTGCTGACCCGCGCCGCGTGCGGGCCCCAGTGGTCCGAGCCCTTGAACGGCAGCAGGGTCGCCCCGACGACGTCGAGTCCCCTGTCGTGCGCGGCGTCGATCAGGGTGCGGTAGGCGCTGATGAGCTGGCGGGACGACACCACGGGGGCGGGCTTGTAGGTGGCGGGCGGATTCGGCCCCTTGGCGGCTTCGCTGAAGCCGATGTCGTTGACCCCTTCGAGGATGACGACCGTGGAGATGCCCGGCTGGTCCAGGACGTCACGCCTGAAGCGGGCGGTGGAGCGCTCACCGAACCAGGCGGAGTCGTTGAGCACCAGGTTGCCGCCGATGCCCTGGTTGACGACGGGCCGCCCCGTCAGCTCGGCGAGGGCGTCGGAGTAGCGCCGGTCGGTGTTGGGCGTGGAGCCGAAGCCGTCGGTGATGGAGTCACCGAACACCGCGACGCCGCCCCCGTCGCCCGCACCTCGGGCGTACTTCCGGGCTGCTCCTGAGGGGAGCGCGTTCGCCGCGCCGCCCACCTCGATACCGGAGAGGTAGTACCAGGACTGGGTCGTACCGGTGTACGCGGTGCCCGTCGTGTCGGCCCGGTGGTCCCCTTCGGCCCGGTAGGTGTCGGCCCAGCCCTGGGAGTGGAAGGTGGCAGGGCCCGTGGTCCCCGCGAAATAGAGAGTGACGGTCACCGACTCCAGGCTCTTCAGGTCCAGTTCGGCCGCGTCGCTACGGAGCTCCCCGCGCGCCGGTATCCACGTCGAACGGTCGCCGTTGAAGGTGAGGTGGCGGACGGACCCCTTCTCGACCCCCGCGCCCCGGGTGGTGCGTGCGATCACCGCCCCCGTGATGTGCAGGGGCGAGGTCCCGTAGGCGTTGGAGAGCCGGATCCTGGCCAGGCTGCCGCCCTTGGTGACACGGACGATCTGGCGTACGGACTGATGGGAGAAGCCCTCCTGGGACCAGTTGGGCGTGAAGCCGGTGCTGGGCAGCTGGGGGGAAGCGCCCCAGGCGGCGGCCCAGGCGACGGGCGCCGCCTCGGCCGGGGCGGCCAGGATGCCGAAGGTGAGGGCTCCGGCGAAGAGGGGTGCGGCGACACGGCGTACGTATGCGGTGCTCATGACGGCTCCTAATGGGAAACGGGTTCCGTTAAGTTCAGGGGAACCGTAGCAGATTGTCGAGGCTAATGGAGCCGCAGACCCGTTTGCTGGTCTCGCTGTCGTCCGCCCTGTGTCGACCGACGACTGCGGCCCTGTCATGAAGGGTTGGCCGTGATCCGCCACGCGGAGACTCTTTTTAGAAGGCGGTTCCAGCATTGGTCGGCTGCGTAACTCGGCATGGGCGGGCCGGAGTTACGGACGGACATGCTCAGGCGGGCGGGGCCCGCAGTCCAATCGGCCGGAACCTGACCGTGCGCCGGACATACGGCCACCTACCCGGCCAGACCCGAACAGGCGCTGATCTACCGGATGTCCGGGACCGTGACTCCCTGCACAGTGATCCCGCCTTTGCGGCGAAGGCATCCGTCCCGGTTCGCCTCGATGTCCGGTCGCTTCAGCAACCCGGTGTTCCCCGGCGAGCCACTGACCGTCTCCGTAGGGGAGGACGGAGAGACCTCACGGGTCCGCACCACCAGGGCGGACGGGCCCGTCCTGCTCGACCGCGGACGGGTCACAGTCCGCGCGGCGCCCGGCTCCGTGCGCCAAGGGTCAGACGCGTTGCGGGTTGGCGACCGCGGTGGTCATGCAGTAACCGATCGGGCCCGCCGAGTCGTGCAGCGTGCAATGCCCGACGGCCACGCCCTCCTCGCTCGTGTGGGCGCCGGACTCCAGCCCTATGACGTCACTCAGCGGCAGCCGGCTCAGGCACAGGGTGTAGTCGGCGTTGATGTACTGGAGACCCGCGTCGCCCGCATGGACGAGCGGACTCGCGGTGTCCGCGGCTAGTGCAGCCCGTACGAACGGCGACAGCGGCTCGCCCGCCACGAGTTCGCGCGCCTCCCGAAGCCATGCCCGGCGCTTGACGTCGCCGCGCCAGCCGCCCTTCGCCGACTCGTTGTGCTCGTCGAACATCCAGGCCGTCCACGCCCCGTCGCGTGGGGTGAAGAGCTGTTCGGGGGGCGGAGCGTCCCAGGGCGGCGTCGCGGGGACCCGCCCGGGCGGCTGCTCGCTGCGGCGCAGCAGGACGGCGCTCGCGCGCGCGACGACACCGTTCGCACCATGGACGGTCGCGTCGGCGACCCGGATCCGGCGTCCATCGCGCACACGCTGTGTCTCGACCTGTACGGGCGCCATCGGCGCGTTGCGGAACAGGTCGACGGTCAGCCGGGTGAAGTGCAGCCCCTCCGCGGCGTGTTCCGCCTCCAGCGCCCTGGCGGCGAGGCCCCCGAGCAGCCGCCCGTGCATCATGCCCGGCGTCCACCAGCCGCGCGCGTGGGTGGCGGGCACCAACTCGCCACCCACACCCGTGAAGAACGCCTCCTCCTGCTCCGTCCCTGCCACGCGTGCTTCCCCTCTGTCGCCCTGACCGGGTCAGGTGTCGATGCTCGTGGAGCCGAGCCGGCGGATCAGGACGATCGCGGCTTCGGTGATCTTGTTGGCCTGGCGCTTCGACGAACTGGTGGCGATCTCGCGTCCCGCCTCGCCGATGATCGTGGTCAGCACGGCGACCGTGAGCCGCTCGACCGAATCGATGCCGGCGCCGAGCAGCACCCCGTTCTGCCGGACCCACTCCCGGCTGCGCGTGCGTCTGACCAGTTCGAAGCCCGGCGGAGCGTCGCCGTCCATGAACAGCCGGGCCAGGTCGCGGCGTTCCCAGGAGCCCTCCAGGAAGGCGCGGGCCCCGGCGATGAAGAGCTCCAGCGCGTCCTCGTCCCGGCCCTCGGCCTTGGCCCGCGCCGCGGCGACCGCGGTCACCGCGTTCTGTTCATGGGCGGCCTGGTGCTCCTCCCAGAGGGCGAGGAAGAGTTCGGTCTTGCCTCCGAAGTGGTGGTACAGACTGCCCACGCTGGAGCCGGCACGCTCCACCACCGACGCGACGCTCGCCTCGGCGAAGCCCTGTTCGCAGAACACCTCCCGGGCGGCGTTCAGCAGCACACGCCGCGTCTCCGCCGTGCGGCTCCACTGCCAGGCGTTTCCTCCGGACGCGGCGCTTCCCGCCTTTCGCGCCATGACGACCCTCCTCGCGTGCGGTCGACGGCCGTCGACACGGTCACCGTACCGAATCCAATCTTAGAATTGGGCACACCGCCGTGACGGTGACGTTTCCCCGGCGCATCCGTTCAATGCCACCGCATGCCGTCTGAGCTCCGTACATCCGCACCCTCTTGGTGGTGACGGGTGTCTTGACACGCCGCTCGGGCCGGGCACAGTCTGAACTGGTTCCTAGAGTTCGATTCTAAAAAGGCGCAGCTGTTCGTCTCGTGCGCCCGAACGGGAAAGGACACCTCTCGATGGTCGATTTCTCACTCAGTATCGAGGAACGTCAGATCCGGGACACCGTGCGCACCTTCATCTCCAAAGAAGTGATGCCACTGGAACAGGACGTACTGCGCAACGAACGAGCGGGCGCCCCGGCGATCACCCTCGATGTGCTCGACGAGCTCCGGGCCAAGGCCCGCAAGGCCGGCTTCTGGGGGATGAACACGCCCGAGGAGTACGGCGGGATGAACCTGGGCGCCGTCATGTCCGCGATCCTCGCGATGGAGGCCGGAAGGACGTTCGTCCCGTTCAGCTTCGGCGGATCGGCGGACAACATCCTCTACAGCGCGAACGACGAACAGAAGCAGCGCTATCTCGTCCCGACCATCGAGGGCGAGCGCCGCTCCTGCTTCGCCATCACCGAGCCGGGAGCCGGCTCGGACGCACGCAACATCCGCACCCGCGCCGTCCGTGACGGCGGCGACTGGGTGATCAACGGCGAGAAGACGTTCATCACCGGCGGCAACGAGGCCGACTTCGTGATGGTGTTCGCCGTCACCGACCCGGACGCGGGCGCGGACGGCGGGGTCACGTGCTTCCTCGTCGACCGGGACATGGGCTGGAAGTCCGAGCCGATCCCGACGATGGGCCAGTGGGGCCCTGCGGCACTGGTGTTCGACGACGTGCGCGTGCCCGCCGAGAACGTACTCGGCGAGGTGGGCCAGGTATTCCATCTCGCGCTGCGCTGGATCGGCCAGGGGCGCTACATGATCCCGGCCCGGGCGATCGGTTCCGCCGAGCGCATGCTGCAGATGGCCGTGGACTACGCCAAGGTCCGGTACTCGATGGGGCACCCGATCGGCGACTACCAGGCGATCCAATGGCAGATAGCCGACTCGCAGGTCGAGATCGAATCCACCAAGTGGCTGACTCTGTACGCCGCCTGGCGGGTCCAGCAGGGCATGGACGCCCGGCACGCCTCCTCCATCGCCAAGCTCAACGGAGCACTGATGGCCAATCAGGTGGTGGACCGCGTCCTGCAGATCCACGGCGGCATGGGCTACACCAAGGAACTGCCGATCGAACGCTGGTACCGCGAGCTGCGGCTCCTGCGGATCTTCGAGGGGACCGACGAGATCCAGCGCCGCACCATCGCGCGCAACCTTCTGAAGGGCCACGTGCGACTGGGCGGGATCGGCGAATGACCGGAGGCAGGCGCGCCGCGATCGTCGGTGTGGCCGAGTCGGAGGTGGGCAGGACCTCGCACCTGACCGTGCTCTCCCAGCAGGCCAGGGCGAGCAAGGCGGCCCTGACCGAGGCCGGGCTCCGTCCCGAGGACGTGAACGCGCTCTTCGTGGCAGGGGACTGGTCATGGACGCCGGCGCCGACCCTGGCCGAATACCTGGGACTGCGACCGGAGTACCTGGACGGCACCAACATCGGGGGGTCGTCGTTCGAGGCGCACCTCGGTCATGCGACCGCGGCCATCGAGGCCGGACTGATCGACGTCGCCCTGATCACCTACGGCAGTACCCAGCGCAACAACCGCTCCCGCACCGCCCCCAGGCCGCCCGAGCAGTTCTACCGGCCCTTCGGGCTGCCGCAACCGGTCGCCGCCCGTGACACCGACCGAGCAGTTCGACCGGCCCTTCGGGCTGCCGCAACCGGTCGGCGCCTACGCGCTCGCCGCCCACCGCTACTTCCACCAGTACGGCGCCACGGGCGAACACCTGGCCGAGATCGTGGTCAGCGCCCGGCAGTGGGGAGCGCTCAATCCGGACGCCTGGCACCGCGACCCGATCACGGTCGACGACGTGCTCGGCTCCCCGATGATCAGCGATCCGCTGCACCTGCTGGCCTGCTGCCTGGTCACCGACGGCGGCGGCGCGGTGGTGGTGGCCGCGGAGGACCGCTGGCCCGACGTCGCCACCCACCCGGTCGAGGTGCTCGGGCACGGCGAGACGACCACGCACAGCTCCATCGCCCAGATGCCCGACCTGACCGTCACCGGAGCCGCGCACTCCGGCCCGGCCGCGATGAAGACGGCCGGCGTCACCCACGACGATCTCGACCTGCTGGAGATCTAAGGCATGCCGATGAACACGAACGGCGGCGGACTGTCCTACGCCCACCCCGGCATGTACGGCATCTTCCTGCTCATCGAGGCGACCCGGCAGCTGCGGCACGACTTCGCCTCCGACCCGCCGCGACAGGACGACGGGGCACAGCTGGCCCTGGTGCACGGCACCGGCGGGGCCCTCTCGTCCACGTCCACCGTTGTACTCGGAAGGAGTTG
Source organism: Streptomyces sp. NPDC088746 (assembly GCF_044751065.1). NCBI lineage: Bacteria > Bacillati > Actinomycetota > Actinomycetes > Kitasatosporales > Streptomycetaceae > Streptomyces > Streptomyces sp. NPDC088746. The sequence continues at coordinate 118,133 of NZ_JBIVLA010000003.1, read as the reverse complement.
ATCACCGTGGAGGACCCTGTGCCGGATGCGGAGACGCAGCCGTTCTGGGACGGCATCGCAGCCGGTGAACTGCGTCTCCAGCGCTGCGGGGACTGCGACCGCGCCGTGTTCTATCCCCGGGCCCTGTGGCCGCACTGCTTCGGCGAACGGCTGGACTGGGTCACCTCCCCGGGGACGGGCACCGTCTACTCGTACACCGTCGCGCACCGTACCTTCAGCCCGTCCCCCGGCGATCCGCCGTACACCGTCGCCCTCATCGACCTCGACGAGGGCGCTCCGGTGCGGATCGGGGACCGGGTCGAGCTGGAAATCACCCGGCTGGGCGGCGAGGAGTCCCCCGCGCTGCCGTGCTTCCGAGTGAAGGAGAGCGCATGAGCTCGGCCACGACACAGATCCGCACCGAGGCGATGCACGCCCTCTTCGCGCCCCGCTCCATCGCGCTGGTGGGTGCGACGGACAAATCCGGGTGGTCGCTGTCCACGTTCGAGAACCTGCGCACCAACGGCTTCCGCGGCCCGGTCCACCTCGTCAATCCCCGTACGGAGGTGGTGCACGGGCGGCGCGCCCACCGCAGCCTCACGGACATCGGTGAAGCGGTCGACATGGCCTACGTCATGGTTCCGACACCCGCGGTGCTGCCGGTACTGCGAGAGGGCGCGAGTCTGGGGATACGCAGCTACGTCGTGCTCACCGCGGGCTTCGGCGAGACCGGACCGGAGGGCAGACGTCTCGAGGAGGAGATCCTCGCCTTCGCACGCGAGAACCAGCTGACCGTGCTCGGCCCCAACGGCAACGGATACATCAACGCCACCGAGGGAACCACCCCGTACGGCCTGCCGATCCCGCCACCGCTGATCAGCGGCCCCGTGGGCGTGGTGCTGCAGAGCGGGGCACTGGCCAGCTCCATCCTCGCCTTCGCCCAGGCCCGCAACGTCGGCCTCAGCCTGCTCACCTCGATGGGCAACGAGACGATAGTCTCGGTCACCGACGTCATCGATTATCTCGTGGACGACCCCGGCACCCGGGTGATCGCGCTGTTCCTGGAGTCCGTACGCCGCCCCGAGGAATTCGTCCGCGTCGCCCGCCGCGCCGCCCGGGCCGGCAAACCGATCGTGGCACTCAAGATCGGATCCAGTGCACTCGCCTCGCACACCGCCCAAGCCCACACCGGAGCCCTCGTCGGGGACGACGCGGTCGTCGACGCGGCGTTCCGGAAACTGGGGGTGGTACGCGTCCGCTCCCTGGAGGACCTGATCATCACGGCAGGGCTGCTGGCCCACACCGGTCCGGTACGGGGACCACGGATCGCCGTGGTGACCCCTTCCGGCGGGGCCTGCGAGGTCATAGCCGACCGTGCCGAGCAGGAAGGACTGGAACTGCCCCCGTTCGCCCCGGAGACGGTGGCACGGCTGAAGGAGATCCTGCCGGACTTCGCCACCGTCCAGAATCCGCTGGACGTCACCGGCTATGTGGTCGTGGACCGCACGCTCCTCAGCCGGGCCCTGGAGGTGGTGGCCGACGATCCGGGCGTCGACGCGGTCATGCTCCTCACCGACCTGCCGCGGCTGCCACCCGCCGACCCGGACCTGACGCTCCAGCACTTCGCCGCGACCGCGCAGCGCATCCGCGACGCGCGACGGCCGGTGATCGTCGCGGGCAACGTGCTCACCGACATCACGGAGGTGGGCCGTCAGGTCCAGCGGGAGACGGGGTTCCCGTATGTGGTGGGCGGGATCGAGCACGCCATGACCGCGATCGGCGCGGCCGTCCGCTGGTCCCGCGCCCTGGGCGGGACCGACGAGGCCGCTCCGGCCGGCAAGGGTGTGCCACCCGTCGTACGGGGTGAGACCACAGGGCTCTGGACGGAGCACCGGGCGTCCCGGCTGCTCACGGACAACGGTGTCCCGGTCGTCCCCTCCGCCCTTGCCGCCACCGAGGACGAGGCGGTCGAGGCGGCTGCCGCATTCGGGTACCCGGTGGTGCTGAAAGCCGCCGCCGAGGGCCTCGGGCACAAGAGCGACATCGGCGGGGTGCGGCTCGGACTGAACGGACCGGAGGCCGTGCGAGCCGCTCACGGTGAAGTGTGCGCCGCCCTGCGCGACCGCGGACTGACCAGCGCCGGCACGCTCGTGCAGCCGCAGCGCAGAGGCGGAGTGGAACTGCTCGTCGGTGTGGTCCGCGATCCGGCCTGGGGACTGACCATGGCCGTCGCTCTCGGCGGGATCTGGGTCGAGGTACTGCGCGACTCGGTGCTGCGGCTGCTGCCGGTGGACGCCGCCGGCATCCGCCGGGCCCTGGGCGAACTCCGTGGCGCCCGGCTGCTCGAAGGGGCACGCGGGACGGAGCCCGCAGACCTCGACAAGGTCGCCGACGTGGTCGCCCGGATCGGGCAGCTCGCCGGAAGCCTCGGCCCGCGGCTGGAATCGCTGGAGGTCAACCCGCTCCTCGTCCGGGGGAGCGAGGTCGAGGCACTGGACGCACTGATCACCTGGAACTGAACCACCCTCGCGGCGCCACCCGAAGGCCGCCGCGCAGCCCTGCCGGGAGGGCACCGGTGACGAGTGACATGGTGAGCGCCGTACTCCCAGCCCGCAGGCGACCGGCGCGGCCGGGTCCGGAAAGTTCCCGGACCCGGCCCGACCCGGAAGGCCGGCGGCGTCGTCAGTCCCGCTCGGTGGAGCCGGATCGCGGCTGCGCGGTCATCAGCAGAGTGCTGGGCCGCACGGTTGCCCGGGCCACGGGCCGGACCGCCCGGCCAGGCGGGAGATCGAACCGCACTCGCCTGATGATCGTCGCGATGGCTGTGACCAGCTCGGTGAGGGCGAACCGGTCTCCGATGCACTTGTGCTTGCCGGCACCGAAGGGGAGGAACGCCCCCGGCGTGAAAGCCTCGGCCTGCGCTTCATCCAGCCAGCGGTCCGGATCGAAGGTGAGCGGGTCGGGGAAAAGCGCGGGGTCGCGGTGCAAGGCGTGCTGGCAGTAAGCGAGTTCGGTGCCGGCGGGCACGGACCACGGTCCCAGCTGTGTCCGGGTGACGGTGCGACGGGTGACGAGCCATCCGGTGTGGTGCAACCGCAGCGTCTCCTGGATGACGCGGCCGAGGTAGGGCAGCCGGGGGAGATCCTCGAACGCGATGGGCCGGCCGTCGAGAACCGTGTCGAGCTCGTCCAGAACCCTTCGTTCGACATCGGCGTCCCGGGCGATCTCGTAGAGCGCCCAGGCCAGAACCGAGGCGGTGGTCTCGGTGCCCGCCACGGCCAGAGTGAGGATCTCCGAGCTGATCTGGTGCCCGGTCAGCGGGAGGCCGGTCTCCTCGTCCGTGGTGCGGAGCAGCAGGGACAGCATGTCACCGGTTTCCTGCCCCGATTCCTGGAGTTCGGCCACGGCGCGGTCGATGGTGGCCCGAACCGCGTCCCGGGCTGCCGTGAACCGGCGGTTGAAGGGCAGGGGGAGTTTCTCCACCCAGTCGGGCAGCATGACGCGCGCCCCGACACCGTTCATGACCACCGAGAGGTCCTTGCGCAACTGACGGAAGGTCGCGTCGTCCAGGCTGTCGGCGAAGACGGTCTTGGCGAGCATCTCGAGGGAGAGCTCGACCATGGCCTCGCGGACGTCGAGCTGACGGCCGGGGGCCCACGAGTCGACAGCGGTGGTCGTCGCGCCCCGCATGATGTCGACGTACCGGGCGATCTCAGGCCGGGCGAAGGCGGGTTGGAGCTGGCGTCGCTTACGGACGTGCTCCTGGCCGGCGGCGGTGACGACGGAGTCGCCCAGCAGCTGACCCATCTTCTCGAAGAAACGTCCCTTGTCGAGACCGGGGCCGAGGTCGGTCAGCATGGTGCGGATGAGATCGGGGTCCTGGACGATCAGAGTGCGGGTACCGGGCTGGAGAGTGATCTCGACCAGCGGGCCGTAACGGGCACGGAGTGAGGCGATGAAGCCGAGGTTGTCGCGTACGAGCTGTACCGCGTGACCCAGCAGCGGGACCGAGCCAGCTGCTCTGGGTATGGGGGGAGGCGCTACGAGCGTCACGAAAGCATGCCACCTTTCGAGCTGATCTTGGGCGTCATATGGCTTCCCTGATCGATCCTCGGGGCAATCCACCCGGCGACGTGGTATGCGCCACGGAGAAGGACGTTTGGCGCGTGCCGACGAGGGACAGTCCCCGGTGGCCGCCGCACGAGCGGGGATGGATGTCGGGACCGGGCCGGCGCTCCGGGTGTCTCGCGTTCACCGGCCGGTGGGGTGGACTCCGGTAGCGGCTGAACTCCACCCACGGTTCCACCCGTGGGTCCAGGCGCTACGAACCCGTCCTGGGACTCTTGAAGGCACGACAGCGACCGAGCGGAGCACCGCCATCGGATCAGGACTGACCTGACCCGGCTGACGCACCCGGAGACGGACGGCCGGGCCGGCTCACGGCATCCGGCGGAGGTCCAGCATCATGTCGAGGGACAGCGAACCGTCCGCGCCGACAAGGAACCGACCGGCGGGAAGCCGTACTTCTCGTAATACCGGATGGCGCGAGCGTTGTCGGCGAGGACGTCTCCGCACAGGATGATCCCCGTCCTGCCGAGCCGCCGCGCGACGTCCCTGATGAGCTCCGTGAGATCGATGGCGGCGTCCCTGTAGCGCGCGATGCCGGCGAGAGCGAGGGCGAGACCGAGTTCGAGAAGGCCGACGATCCTGGAGGACGGCACTTCCTCGAGCACCAACCTGAGCTTGTCGTAGCGCGCGATCGCATCACCCAGCTTCCGGGCAGCCACGATGCCGTAACCGCCGAGCGTGCTGAGCCCCCTCGATTCCGGGGGCTGGCCATCGAGGAGACAAGCCAGACGCTCGGTGTCGGCCGGGGTGAGAGGGCAGCCGAATCTACCGGCGACCACGATTCGGCCGCGCTGTAGCTCGTACCGATGTCGACGAGCCGCATCCTGCCCGTCCCGGTGTCGATGAGGGACACCTGCTCAGGCCGTTCCAGCTCGGCGTCCTTGTCCGTCTTGTAGTCGCCGAGGGCCACGGGCGACTCGTCGGACCCGGCCTGGTTGCCGATCCGGCCGTACTCCGCGGGGCTCTTCACCTTCTTGATGGCGCCGTCCTTGTAGACCAGGACACCATCCTCGCAGCCGATGACGACCGCCTCGCCCTGCGCGGCCGCTTCCCCATGGCCACCGGGGCTCCTCGCTGCGGGTGATCTCCTTGCGGTCCTTGTCCAACACGGCGATGCCGACGCGCTTCTCCTCCGTACCGAGCGTGGTCACCAGCTTGCCGTCGGCCAGCTGGATGGCGACACCGTGGTGCGGGGCGGCGGAGGTGTACGTCCCGGCCTTCGGCTTCGTCCCGCCCAGGTCCTCGGGATCGAAGACGGTGACCACACCGGTGCCATCGGCGAAGAGGATGGTCCTGCCCGCGTGCCGGACGACGTGGCCCGGCTTGCTGCCTTCGAACTCGACCTCGGTGAGCTGGCGCCCTGCCGCGTCCAGCACCCGGAAACCGGTCGCGGTCGAGACCATCACAGTCCAGGCGACCCACGACCCCGAGGTGGCCAGATCGGCGGGCCATCTCCTGCTGCTCCAGGACGGCCGGCTGCGAGGACAGGGCGACCCCCGGGCGGTGCTGACCGGAGACGCGATCGACGAGATCTGGAGGCTGCCATCGAGGACGTGAGGCACGGTAGCGCCACCGTCGACGGCGGCAGCAGGGCTCGGCCGCGCGTCGCGGTCCGGGCCCTGCTGCTGTGCGGCGCCGCCCCCTGCGGCGGTGGTGCGTCAGCTCTGTGCGGGGTCGTCGTCCGCCTGCCCGGCGCCCTCGGCCGCTCCTGCCCTCTCGCGCATCTTGCGTACCAGCTCGGCCTTCTGGTCGGCCGCACCCTGGCGGTCGAGGTTGCGGTGCGGACCGTTGTTCTGCCGTTCGGCGCGCGACAGCCTCTTGCGCTGGCCGCCGCCCATGCCCACGGGGTTGTTGATGTTCTTGCTCACGGTCATGGGGTTCTCCCGGATAATGATGTGAAGTGATCTACGGATTCATCGGTGAGGGACGGGCGGCGACGTCGAAGGACGTCAGCAGGGGCTCATCACGCGCTCACTCGTAAATCGTCGTCTGGAAGAACATGACAAATACGTTACCCGGTTCCGGCGACGCCGCACACCAACCCCGCGGTGCCCCGACGCCGGTCGGGTCTTCGGCGAGCGCGCGTCTCACCCGTTCCCTGCCGTAACCATCGCCTCAGGCCCCAGCACGATCGCCGCTCGAGCAGGCCCGACCGTGTCGGCGCACCACGTCGGCGGGATCTCCGCGCCCAAGGCGTACCCGCCCGCACCTGAGCCGCCGCACAGCAGGACCGCGCCCGATGCACGCCCGGGGGCGGCATCCCGCGAAGGGCTGCCACACCCGGGCTCGTACGCACCAGTGGCGAGGTCAGCCCGACGTGCAGGCCCGGCCGTTCAACTTGAACGACCCCGGATCCGGCGCCGGGCCCGCGGCCGAGGTGTTGAAGCCGAAGTCGACCGACGCGCCCGGGGCCAGGGCCCGGTTCCACGGGAGCGGCCTGGCGCTGACGGTCCGGCCGGACTGGTCGAACTCCGCGCTCCATGTGTGGCTCAGGCGCTGCTCGCCGGGGAACAGCCACGTCAGCGACCACGGCGAGACCGGTTCCGAGCCGGTGTTCTCGACGCGGACCGTCACCGTCGAGCCGCTGTTCCACGGGTGTGAGGAGTACGCGACCTTGCAGGTACGGGCCAGGTCGGCCTGGCCGTCGCCCGCGTCGTCCAGGTAGGAGGCGATGAAGGCCAGCGGCGCGTTCCAGTTGATGGTGATCTCGTTGGTCGCCCAGGAGCCGATGTCGTCGATGTAGCACATGGCCGGGGCGCAGCCGCTCAGCTTCTCCGCCGCCACCGGATCGCCGGACGCTCCCGCGGTCAGGTTGGGCCCGCCCGCGACGGAACCGGGTGCGGGGTGCGGCAGAGCGGGGTCGTTCTGATGCGCCCAGAAACGGTGGTGCTGGTTCCGGGAGTCCCGCTCGCCGTAGCCCGTCACGTACGACTGGTTGAGGGGGTTGCGTCCGAGCAGGTAGTCGGCGCCCCGCAGCACGGCGTCCTGGTAGACGGCGTCACCGGTCAGGTCGTGGGCCGTGGCCAGGACGGTCATGTTGTTCAGGACCTGACTGTTGGAGCCCCAGACGTAGTCCTCGCCGTTGGGGGCGTACGGAAGCCCGTACACCTGCGCGCGGGACTGCTCGGCGTAGCGGTCGGCGGCCGCGGTGACCACCGAGCGGACCTCGCCGAGCTGCGCCGACGTCAGACCGTTCGGCACGGTGGCCAGGGTGAGCACGCCCAGTCCGCCGGTGGATCCCCACGAGATGCCGCCGCCGGCCGGGAAGACCGCGTCCGTGTCGCCGTGCAGGTCGGAGGAGAGCACCGCCTGGCGGTAGGTGTCCTTGCCCGTCGTGGTGAACAGCTCTGCGGCCGCCCAGTAGAACTCGTCCGAGACGTCGTTGTCGCTGTACGCGCCGCCGCCGATGCCGTCGTTCGGGTCGGCGAGCACGTCGGGGTGCTTTTCCGCCGCGGTCCACGCGCCCTCCGCGGCCCGCAGGCAGCGGTCCGCGAAGTCCTCGTCGAAGGGGGCGTAGAGCCGGGCGCACTGGGCGGCCGAGGCGGCGAGGTTCAGCGTGGCCGCCGTCGAGGGCGGATGCAGCTCACGCTGCTGGGGATCGAGATGCGGCTTCATGGGCAGCCCGGTCCACTCGGCGTCATGCATCTTGTGGTGCGCCATCCCCGCCAGCGGCTCACCGGCCGGGACCTGCATCTTGATCAGGAAGTCCATCTCCCAGCGCGCCTCGTCCAGGATGTCCGGCACCCCGTTGCCGCGTTCCGGCACCCGCAGCTCACCGTCGCCGAGCTCTGCCGACTCGGCGTTCGGTGCGGTCAGGGTGCGCTCGTACGTGGACATCAGCTGGGCCACCGAGATGCCGCCGTTGACGACGTACTTGCCGTGGTCGCCCGCGTCGTACCAGCCACCCGACACGTCCAGCCGGTAGTCACATTCCCCCGTCCGGCAGGGGACGTCCGTGTCGCCCTTGTTGGGCGCGACTCCGATGTGGCCGGCCGGGCGCGCGTACTCCTCACCGACGAGGTCCGCCTCGATCGGGGTGCCACTGCGGTTGTGGTAGAAGTACGCCAGCGCGTCGGAGCGCAGTCCGTCGTACAGGTCACCACGGATCGAGAACGCCTCGCTCACCTCACCGTCGACCTCCACGGTGTAGCCGTCGCCCGGGGTAGTGAGGCCGTCGAATTCGAAGGTGTGGACCCGCTGGCGTGAGCTGGGGTCCTCTCCCTGCGGAACGGTCGTACCGGTGGCGGCTGTCGAGCCGTCCCCGGCCTTCACCGTCCATGTGAGCGGCGTGTCGGCGTCGGTGACCACCGTGCCGCTCTTGGGGCCGTGGGGCAGGTATCCGACCTGGTTGACGCGCACGGGCGAGCCGGTGTCCGGCACGTACACGGGCGGTTCGGCCCCGCCCCGCAGCGATACGTCGTCCAGACAGAAGTCCGTCGCCCGCTCACCGCCGCCGATCTGCAGCTGCACCGAGGCGGCCGGCAGGTCCACCGAGGCCGTGAACGTACGAGTCACCTGTGTGACGTCCGTACCCACGGGGTCAGCGGTGGCGAGCGCCGTGGTGTACGGCTCCGCCGCCTCCTGGACCCGGGTCTGGACGGTCAGGGGGGCGGTCGAACTGGCCGTGTAGGAAAGCTCGTAGCTCTCGCCCGCGACGATCGGGACATCGTTCTGGCCGATGATGACGTCCCAGGCGTTGGCCGTGCCGGCGGGCACCTCCGCGCACAGCCGGCCGTCCGATACGGCCGCCGGCGCGTTCGCCGTCCACCACCAGGGGGCGGTACCGGCGTCGAAGCCGCCGTTGGTGATCTGTTCGGGGCCGGGTTCGGCTGCGAGGGCACCGGACGTGCCGGGCAGCGCCAGCGCCGCCGCGAACAGTAAGGCGGCGGCTGACATCCCGAACACGCGTCTCCCGTGCCGGGGGCGGACGCGCACGGGCCGTGCGGAGAGTGGTGAGGCATTCACCGGGAAGGCCTTTCGTCGACGGAGGCGGTGGGCGCGGGGGAGCGGCACCCCGGCATATGGGAGCGCTCCCATTCGCATTGTGGGGGTGGATCGTACGTTCCGCCAGGGTCATGACAGCTCCAGGTTGTGAGAGGCGGCGTCGAGGTGGAAGCGGCGGGCCGCATCGGGCGCGCCCCGCTGGCGGTCGTCGGCCGCCTCACCTCGTACGGCCGGTGGCGATGGCGTCGTGGCCGAACGACGCGGCGAGGGGCCCGCGCGATCAGGTCGGGCCGTCTTGTCCGCCCGTTGTCATCGACCCAGCGCGTCAATACCGTGTGCATCGCGGCCAGGCATGCGCCGGTCGCCCGCCCGCGCGCGGAACGCGGCCTCAGGGTCGGTCGCGTCCCCGAGGGCGTCGACGACGGTCTCTTGCAGTGCGTACCGGCTGTCCAGGTGCCGGGCCCGGATCGATCCTGCGTGGGCGAACGTCAGCTCCTCGACGAATTGATGCTCCCGGTGCTCCGGTCCACACTCCGGTGAGGTCGGCACTCATCTCCGTAGAGACACGGGCGTGTTCGGTCAGAGTGCGTGCGTGACGTGAGGCTACGACGCCGTGATCCGCCGAACGGCCCTTGGGGCGGCACCACGATGCGGACAGATCAAGCCATTCAGCCGCCCGCTCAACCACGGGGATTCGCCGAGCGGGCAGCGAATCCTTTCCCCCGGTTCCGTCACAGGCCGACGGGTTGAGTCGCGGTTCCCGGCCCACCGCCAAAGCGCCGCTCGGATTGTCCGGATCTCGGTATGTACCCGTCGGATTGTCAGTGGTGTGGCCGAAGGTTCCATCCGTAGTTCCATCCACCCCTCACCGAGGAGACCGGTGCTTTCGACGTCCTCGTGCAATCCCCCGCTCGGGTTGCGAGCCCATCGCCGTCCCCTTGACGAGTGAATCGAACGAACCGGGGACCGACCGCACTTGCCCCCTGCACCTCTCCTCGAATCTGTGCTCGACAGGTCGCCCTGACTGTCCCGTATCGGCCCCGTGATCAGCAACGTTGTTCGGGGTGCTCCACCCGGCCCCCTACCAAGGAGAAGTCCGTGAATCCCGTGGTTCCTCTGCCCGCCGACCACCCCGCGTTCGAAAATTCTTCGGCTCAGCGCATCAGGACCGAAGCGTTCCAGCGCCCGGCTGACGCGCGCCGTGCCCCGTTCGCATCCGCCTCACGACCCTCACCGAGGTGGGGGGCATGAGCGACACGAAGCACCTGGACCTCTCCCCGCAACCGCGGATGTACGAGAGGGAGACGCTTGCACTGCGGCACGCGGCGCCCGCGTCCGCTCCGGGGGCCTGCCGGGCACCTCGGCTGCGCGCGTCCGGCGCCGAGCACCTGGCGCCGCTGACGAACGCGGTGCCCGGCTGCCGGCGCGCCGAGGCAGACGAGGCGCTGCGCGCCCCCGCACAAGGTGCGGCCAGGCGCCCGCACGAGGCAGGTGATCGGCTGACTTCGGGGGAGCGCACACTCGTACGGGACCCGGCGGCCGAATCGCTCATGGCGGGAACGCTGCCACTCGGGTTCATCCACGGCGACGCCCGGCCGAGGAACCTGCTCCGGGTGAGGGGCGCAGCGCGGATCGATGTCGAACGCTCCCGGCTCGCGCCCGGCGTCCAGGTTTTCATCGCTTCGGCCTGCGGGGCGTGGGCCGACAGGCCGGACCGGCTGATGACGGGGGTGTTCGTATGAACCGGCCCCGCATCCCCGGCCGACGCCCGGCGGCCGCCGCGCCGCAGCCCCTGTCCACGGCGGAGGGCAGGACGGCCGTGCCCGCCGCACGCTCAGCGGCTCCGCAGCCCTCCGCTCCCCCCGAGCTCGACTACAACGGGCGCAAGCACCGCCGGGCCATGGACGATGCCACCTTGTGGGAGATGGCCCGCCGCATCCCGATGGCGCTCGCCCAGTCGGCGCGGCTGGCCTGGTCCGTCGACCGGCGTATGACGATCACGATCCTCGTGTGCCAGTTGCTGTCCGGCCTCGGCACGGCCGTCATGCTCACCGCGGTCTCCAAGGCGTTGCCCCACCTCGCCACCTCCGACGCCGGCACCGGGCTCGGGCAAGCCTGGCCGGCGCTGACCGTCGCCGTCGTCGCGATGGCCCTCGGTGCCGGAATGTGGATCCTCGCGGACTGGGCCACCCGCCGGCTGAACCCGAAGATCGCCTCCGCCGCCGACCTCACCCTGGTCGACCTCCACATGAAAGCCGAACTGTCCGCCTACGACACGGAAGGGTTCACCGACCGCAGCCAGGCCGCGGAGATCGGCGCCCTGCGCGCGGTCGACCTCGCGGACGACGCCAAGACGCTCACCAACGGCTTCGTTCAGCTGGTCTCTGCCGCGACCGTCCTCACCTCGCTGCACCCCCTGCTCCTGGGCGTGCTGCTGCTGTCGGTCGTCCCGAGAGGCCTGGGCGGGGTGATCGCCGCACGGATCGACTACCGCGTCCACGACCGCACCGTCTCCGCCCGCAATGTGCGCGGCATGATGCGCTGGTGGCTCACCACCTCCGAACTCGCCGACGAACTACGCGCCAACACCATGCGCCCCTACATGCACTCCTGGTACAGGGCCATGTGCGACCGGGTCGAAGGACGTGAACTCGAGGGAGCGCGCCCGTACCTGCTCGTGACCCTCCTCGCCGCATCCCTCGGAGGCCTGTTCACGCTCGGCATGTGGGCCGCGCTGGCCGCGCTCGCCCTCTCGGGAGCCATGTCCACGGCGATCGCCGGCACGGCCATCGTCGCCTCGCAGACAGCCGGGCGTGCCCTCAACGCGATCGTGCGGTACGGCGCGGTGATGTTCCACCACGGCCTCTACCTCAGCGACTACTACACCTTTGTCGACGAAGTCCGCTCCATGACTTCCGCCCGCGGCACCGCCCATGCCGAGGCTCCGCAGCAAATCACGCTGGACGCGGCCGGGTACACCTACCCCAACAAGGAGACTCCCGCCCTGCACCCGGTCACCCTCACTCTCAACCGCGGCGAGGTCGTCGCCCTGGTCGGCGAGAACGGGGCAGGAAAGTCGACCCTGATCCGCCTGCTCACAGGCCTGACCCTGCCGACCGGCGGAACCGTCCGGTGGGACGAGACCGACCTCGCCACCGCCGACGCGGAATCCACCTGGAGGCACGTCGGCCTCGTCCCTCAGAAGAATGGCCACTGGCCGCTGCGCGCCCGGGAGAACATCACCCTCGGCCAACCCCGCGAACACACCGACGCACGCATCTGGGACGCCGCGGACCGCGTCGGCATGACAGAGGCCCTCCAGGGGCTCCCGGATCAGTTGGACACCCTGCTGGCCCGCTCGGTGTGGGGCGGGCACGAACTGTCCGGTGGTCAGTGGCAGCGCTTGGCCTGCGCGCGAGCGATGTACCGCGAGCCGGCTGTGCTCGTCCTGGACGAACCGACCAGCGAGATGGACGCCCGAGGCGAGCACCTGATCTTCCGCAAGCTCCGCGAGATGGCTCCGGACCGTATCACTGTGGTCGTCACGCACCGCCTGGACAACGTGAGGATGGCCGACCGCGTCGTCGTCCTCGACCGCGGTCGCATCCGCGAGGAGGGCACCTTCGACTCCCTCGTCTCGACCGAGGGAAGTCTCCTGGGCGAGCTGTACGCCCTCGCCCAGGACCGCTGACCGTCCCCTCGCCTCGCAGGTGGGGCCGCGTGAGCGCGGCCCCACCCCACGCCCCTGACCCGCCTCGCCAGGAGCTTCAAGATCGCCGACAGAGTCAAGTCAGGCCACAGCACATGCCCCGCCAACAACCGGCAGGCCGACGGACGTTCGTCGCCGGGCTCGCCTGCTCCTGAGCCGAAGACCACCAAGCACACGCAAGCAAGAGCTTCCGACGAAGGCGTCAGATCAAGCACACGATTCCCGACCGAAGGACCAGCGGGCCAACCGCAAACGCCGTGGCAGCGACGGCGGTCGGCCCAGCGGCTTCGACTCAAAGATCTACAAGCGCCGCAACGAAGCCGAACGGATGATCAACCGGCTCAAGAACCACCGGGCCGTCGCCACCAGTTACGACAAACGCGCCTACGTCTTCCATGGCACTGTCACCGCCGCCGTGATTCGGCTATAGCTCCGGACCTGAGCAGACCTAGATTCGCATCCCCACCGAGGCCAGCGTCCCCCTGGCACGAATCCTGGACCTGAGACCAGCAACCGACGAGAAGCTCCAGCGGGCGTTGAGCAAGATCGACCAGGACCTCACCGCCCGGATCCGTGGCCTGAGGGTAGCGCAGGGGCGCCTGCGCCAGCTCGCAGCCGGGCACCGCTGCCCGCCGAGGTCCGTACCATCTGGAGGACCTGGCCCGCTGGGGATTCTTTGTATCCGACGAACTGCCTCAGATGGATGCAGCATCCGAGATACCCACCCTCATCCAGGGCACGGTCAGCACCTCCTCCCCGGCATGGCAGCGACTCGACACCCTCATTCGCAATTCGCACGCAACTGGACGCATGGCTCGATACGTACGACGAACCGGCCCACTACTTGCGATCACACTCGCTCAGGTGAAGTGCAAGTAAGAACCGACTGCTGGGAAGCTGCCCGCGACGCCGACAGTGCCGGCAAGGAGGAGTGGCTCGCCGCCAAGCGCGTCGAGGAACAGCAGGCCGCCGCGCTGTGGGCCGAACAGTTCGGGGGCATCGGTGACGAGGCCGCCCCGTGCCAGGCTCACCCTGTGGCGCGGCGAGGCCTCCGGCGCCCCGTGAGTCGGCGAGGAATTCCGAGCCTATGGGTGCTGGTTCGGGCGTCTGGAACGATGTGCCTGCGCATGCTGGCCTGCTGCCTGGCTGCGTCAGTGGCAACTGACTCCAGCCGTAGGTCAGTTCTGACTCCGCTCAGGGCCGCCAGGAGCAAGATCTGAATGTGAGAAGTGGCTCCGCAGGTATTCTGCACGACATGATCAACTCATACGCGGGCCTTGACGATGCCGGGGTTGCGATAGCTGCGGCACGTGCCGGCGCAGATGTGGTGCGCAACATGTACGGCCAGCGGCTCACCCGCATCGATAAGGGCGCCGGGGACTTCGCCACCGCCGCCGATGTCGAGGCCGAGAAGGCGATCCTCGGTGTCATCCGTTCCGCTCGACCCCATGATGCGGTCCTCGGGGAGGAAGGCGGGCAGCAGGGTGCCGCCGAGGCTGTGCGCCAGTGGTTGGTGGATCCCTTGTGCGGCACACTGAACTACGCCGTCGGCAACATGCTGGTGGCCGTCAACGTGGCGCTGCGCAACGGTGCGGCGACAGTGGCCGACCCGTTCAGTGGCGAGGTCTTCTTCACTGACGGCGAGACCGCCTGGGCGCGGCACGATGGGGCCGATGTACAGCTGTCTCCCACGTCCGCCACCCAGCTGGTGGACGTCAACCTGGATCCGCCGTTCCCGAGCGCCCCCGGCTTCCGGGCCGTGGGCTTGCTGGCCAACCCCGGGTTCGTCGAGCGGTTCCGGCCACGAGTCGTGTCCACGACGCTGGCGTTGGCTTGGGTCGCAGCTGGCAAGCGCGCCGCGTATGTCACCGATGGCGGCGACCTCTCCGCGAGCGTGCATTTCGCCGCCGGCATCGCTCTGTGCCAGGCCGCCGGCTGTGTAGTCACCGGGATCGACGGCGCCCCGATCGGGCAGGCAGGCCACGGACTTGTCGTGGCCGCCGACGCCGAAACCCATGAGCAGCTGATGTCGATGATCGGCAGCCGAAGCTAGAACTGCACCTGGAAAGCAGCCCTCGCGTCGGCCGTGGCTGGGTGGGGGTGTCAGGTCAACTCGCCGCTGCTGCTTCCGTGCGGGCCCGGGTGACGGCCAGCCGGTAGGAGTCGGTGCCGGTCTCGATGATGTGCCGCCGAACGTGAGCCGGTCCACGATGGCTGCGCGGAGCTTCGGGTCGGTGAAGGTCTTGGTCCATCCTCCAAACGATTCGTTGGAGGCTATGGCCACAGAGCTCTTCTCCTCGCGCTCGGTTAAAACTTGGAAGAGGAGTTCGGCTCCGCGTCGGTCCAGTTCCGTATAGCCGAGCTCGTCGATGCAGAGAAGGTGGACGCGGCCGTAAGCAGCGGGCGATCGTCTTGGCGAGGAGGTTCTCGTTGGCGGCTTCGACGAGTTCGTTGACGAGTTTGGTCGCGAGGACGTATTTGACCCGGTAGCCGTGCATCGCGGCCTCGATGCCGAGCCGCGATCAGCAGGTGTGATTTCCCGGTTCCCGAGTCGCCGGTCAGGCACAGCGGCATGCTCTTCTTGACCCAGTGGCAGGAGGTCAGGGTGTCGATCGCGGCCGGGTCGGTGGCCGGATTCGCCCCGAAATCAAACGACCTCAGCGACTTGTCACGCGGGAACCCGGCCGCCTTGATGCGCCGTTCGGAGCGGCGCCGGGCCCGGTCGTCGCACTCCGACATCAGCAGCTCGGCCAGAAACCCGCGGAGGTGATCTGGTCCGGTGCGGTGACCGAAGCGAGCTCTGGGTACTGGGCCCGGATGGTGGGCAGTCGGAGCATCCGGCATGCCTGGTCCACGGCCGCGTCCGCGGCCTCCTCGGTCAGTACCCGGTTGCGCTTTGCGGTCATGATTCCCCCTGTTGGGCGGATGATCCGGCGTGCGGGCGGCGCAGCCGCAGGAGGTCGTCGTAGGCGGCGACCGGCGGCAGCGGCCTGGGGTCGGGCGGCAGTGCGGCCAGCCGGCGCGCGGTCAGCGACGTCACCGTCGCCCCGCCCGCCACCGGGCGCGTAGTCCGCTCCTGGGACGGGGCGGGCGCGGCCGTGTCGGTGTCGACGGCTTTGCGGGCCTCCAGTGCGACGGCGTCCGCGGTCAGCGCGCCGGCCTTGAGTGCGGCCGCGATCCCGCCGATCACACGCCGCCGCCCGGGGCGGGCCCGTAGCAGCCCTGGTAGGGAGAACCACGAGCTCGATGAGGCGGTGGGCGTCCTCCCAGGCACCGTGGGCGGGGGTGGCTGGCCCGGAGGGGGCGCCGTCTGATCTGCCGCCGCGCTCGGCATCACCGGACCGTTCGGCGCCTGTGCTGGGTCCGGTTGGGGAGTGAGACGTGGGTCGTTGTCGTCCGCCATGGCACTGTGGCCTTTCGTGTGTTCGGCTGAAGTCCTGGGAGCGCTTCTCACCGGGCGTTCTCCAGCCCGCGATTGCAGCCCGTGCCGCGTGGGCGAGCGAGGGAGCCGCGTGGGGCCTGCCGCCCGGATGCATGTCCGCGGAAGACGGCGGCCTCGTACGGGAGGTGCGGCCCGTCACGACGCGGTCGCTCGGGCTGCTGGCGGCCTACCGCTGACAGGCGGCGACGATCACAAGCAGGAGGAAGGCGATCCCGAGCATCGGCAGGCACCCGAGGGAGTTGGGGTTCTTCTGGTTGATCTCGACGATGCCGCCGAGTGCGAGTCCGGGGTGGGTTTCGGCGTAGTGGGCCGCCGCGAGATCGCCGATCTCGGATTCGGTGGTCCACCGGGTGGCGAACCTGCATTCGCCGCACCGGTACCGGTGTGCCATGTCAACTCCTTGGTGCCGTGGGCCATAGGGGATGAGGGAGGAGTGCGTGAACACCGAGCGCCGGCGTACGAAGAGCCGGCCGTGAGGGTGCTCGCAGGCAAGGGGAGGGAGAGAGGTGAGTGCGCGCCAGCGCGTGTGCTGGACGGGCGGCCGGTGTGCGCTCC
The DNA here is from genome assembly GCF_044751065.1 of Streptomyces sp. NPDC088746. Classification (NCBI taxonomy): domain Bacteria; kingdom Bacillati; phylum Actinomycetota; class Actinomycetes; order Kitasatosporales; family Streptomycetaceae; genus Streptomyces; species Streptomyces sp. NPDC088746. The sequence continues at coordinate 101,376 of NZ_JBIVLA010000003.1, read as the reverse complement.
CCTGTTGCGTCGGCCGCCTGCTGCTGGGAGAAGCGGCCGACGACGCGCACACCGGCCACGTCAGGGGTGGTGGTGATTCGCTGCGGTGATCGAGGACTCTGCGCGGGAACGCCGGGTGTCAGCGTCAGTCGCGCTGCGGTGCGTCCTCGCACAGCGCCGTGTCCAGCAGCTGCCGCAGCTGCGCGTCCGGGTGCTGGCCGACCTGCACCAACAGGTTGGTGACGATGGAGACGTAGCGGCCGTCGTCCATGGTCAGGGTGAAGGTCTGGTAGCCCGGGACACCACCGGAGTGGCCCCGCGCCGTACCGCCGCAGGAGGGCTCGTACGTCTGGAGGCCCAGGCCGTAGCCCGTGCCGGTGTTCACCTGCCGTGCGGTGCGCATCTCGGCGAGGCTCTTCGCGGAGAGGATCTTTCCGGTGGCCAGCGCCTGGTAGAAGGTGCTCATGTCCTCCAGCGTGGAGACCATGGCTCCCACGCTGCTGTACAGCGAGGGGTCGTACGAGACCGCCGGCACCCACAGGTAGAAGGGGCCCGCCCGGACGCCGTGGTAGCCGTTGACGGCCGGCGTGGGCAGGGCGCGGTCACCGGGTGCGGGGAAGAAGGTGTGGGGCAGACCGAGCGGTTCGATGACGCGTTCGGTCACGGCCTTGTGCACCGGCTGCCCCGTCAGCTTCTCGATGAGCATCCCGAGGATGTAGTAGCCGGTGTTGGAGTAGGTGAAGCCCTCACCGGGGGCGGAGACCGGGGCCGAGGCGTCCAGTGCGTACCGCACCACCGTCGACAGGCTGAAGGTGCCGTCCGGGTTCGACGGGGGCGTCTTCAGCCCGGGGGAGGGGGAGTAGGCGCCGAGACCGCCGGTGTGCTGGAGCAGATGGCGCACGGTGATGCGGGTGCCGTCGTAGCCGTTGCCGGTGACGACACCGGGCAGGTAGTCATCGATCGGCGCGTCCAGGGAGACGCGGCCTTCCTCGGCCAGCTGCAGCACCACCACCGCTGTGAACGTCTTGGTCTGACTGCCGATACGGATGTGTTCGTCGGCCTTGATGGGGCGGTTGGCGTTGACGGTTCCCGTACCCGCCGACAGGGTCCATGACTCGCTGCCGTTTCCGGCGTGGACGGCGGCGCCGGGACCCGCCACCGCCTGGAACGCCTTGAGCGCGGCGAGCGTGTCGGAGTGGTCGGACTCGGTGGTGGTGGCGTGTGCCGCAGAACTGGACAGCGTGAGTACCGTCGCGCACACGGCGCCGATGACGGAGGCCAGTTTCGTACGGTTTCGGGTGGTCATTCGGTGTCCGCTCCTCGGAGAGGTCTCGCTCGGTCGGGTTTCTGCCGGTCCTGCCGGCTCAGTTCTTCGCGGCGGCTTCGAAGGCGGCTTCCAGGCGCGGGACGTAGTCCGCGTAGGCCGGGCCCCAGCACCCGTAGGTGTGACTGCCGTCGCACTGGGGGGACAGGGAGGCGCCGTTGCCGTAGTCGACGAGCCGGCTGGGGATGCCGAGCTGGTCCAAGCGGTTCTTGACCGTGCGGGCGGCCGTCGCCGTGTTGGCGTCGATCACGCCCTGATCCCCGGTGTAGAGGGTGACCTGGGTGTTCTTGAGTTGGGACAGGTTGGCCGGGGCGGCGGGGTCGTAGGCGTTCCAGCGGTGGTCCGCGCCCAGGACCGGATACGGCGAGCCGAAGACGGCGTCGCTGTCGACGTACGGTCCGTAGGTCGGGCAGCCCTGGCTGCTCGATGTGCTGAGCGCGCACCAGGCGCCGGGCAGATTGAGCTCCGTGGCGAGTACGGCCGCGCGGACCGTGGCCATGGAGAAGTCGATTCCACCGGAGAGGGAGGAGGTGTGGCCGAAGAGGTCGGGTCTGGCCTGGGCGTAGTGGAGTGCGCCGGATCCGCCCATGGACAGCCCGGTGACGGCCCGGTGTTCGCGGTCAGGGAGGGTGCGCATGTTGGCGTCGATGTAGGGGACGACCTGTTCGAGGTGGAAGGTCTCCCAGTTGGCCGCCCCTACGGCGGTGTTCTGCATGTACCAGTCGGCGTACCAGCTCTTGAGACCTCCGTCGGGGACCACCGTGATCATGGCGTCGGAGTGCAGGGCCGGGGCGGCGGCGGCATCGTCCACGTTGCCGCCGCCCCCATGGAGGAAGTAGGTCACCGGCCATCGCCGGTCAGGATCGTCGGCGTAGCCGCTGGGCAGGAAGATCCGGATGCGGTGCGGGCCGGCCACCTCCGGCGTGGTGACGGTGATCGTGAAGTCGGTGCTGGAGCGGACTTCGGTGCCGCCTGCGACCTGGCTCAGGCCGAAGCCGTCCTTGAAGTCGATGCCGGGGACGGCCGGGGAGTCCGCCCAGGCGGCCGATCCCAGGGACACGGCCGGAAGCAGTGCCGCCGCGAACAGGACGCCGGCGAGGCGACGATGGCGGGCTGATGGAGGTCTCACTCCGGTACTCCCTTGTGTGAGGTCGCCGACGGGCCGTCGGCACGACCACGATGCGGCCCACCGGGTTCGGAGAACAGGGCATGTGCAGGTCAGGAGGAGGTCATCTGTGACCGGTCATCCGTGACCGGTCGTCTCGATACGCTCGGGGGGTACCGGTGTCCATAGAAGGCGAGAGTCCGGAGTGACCAATGAGTTAGGCACGCGAATGCGTCAGCTGCGCAAACGCGCCTGCCTCACCCAGGAGCAGCTGGCGGAGCTGGCCGAGGTGAGCGTGAGCACGATCGGCCGGCTGGAGAACGGCAGACTCCCCGAGCACCGGCTGAGGACGTTGCAGAAGGTGGCGGAAGTCCTGAACGTGTCGCCGGAGGAGTGGCAACGGCTCACCGCGACCCTGGACCTGACACAGCCGGCCCTCGCCGACCGGGCCGAGGTGCTGACACCCGCCGGTACGCGGGAGGAGCCGACCCCCGCTGCTCAGCCCGAGGAGCTGGAACCGACCGGTCAGCCGGGGGAACCGGCACCAGCCGTTCACCCCCAGACTCAGCCGGGGCCACCGGCACCAGCCGCGCCGCTCCCCGACCCCGAGCCGGCCGTTCCGTCGCCGGCCGGCCCGCTCGTCGACGCCGCCGCCTCACTGGCCCGCGAGGTCGGCCGGCGCTGGCAGCGGGAGGAAAGACATCGTCGCGTCCATGACCCGTTCCCGCTGCCCGTGCGATTCCAGCCGGCTCCCGCCGTCCTGATGGACCGTCCGGAGAACATCCAGCGCCTGCAGCCGGGAGTCCCTGCCCGGGATCTGGAGCTGAACGGCGACCTGCGGACTGTCGCCGACACCTACCGGAGTGTCGAGTCGCAGCGACTGGTCATTCTCGGTCGCGCCGGCTCGGGGAAATCGATCCTGGCCATCAAGTTCGTCCTCGAGCTCCTCGCGGCCCCGACTTCCTCACTCCGGGTGCCGGTCATTCTCAGCATCGGATCCTGGGACCCGCTGACCATCACACCGCGAGACCTGCTGGTCGACCATCTTCTACGGGACCACCCGCATCTGGCCCGTACGACTCCCGAGGGTGCGACGCTGGCCGCAGAACTCGTCGACTCCGATCTGATTCTGCCCGTCCTGGACGGATTCGACGAGCTCGCCGAAGCGCTGCGTGGCCCCGCGCTGGAAGCACTCAACGCCACGTCCCACCCAGTGCTCCTGACCAGCCGACGGGACGAGTACGCCCGAGCGGTCCGCGACGTGCACGCGCCTCTGGTGATGGCAGCCTGCGTCGAACTCGCCGATCTGACCGTCGAGGATCTGGCCGCGTACCTGCCCCGGACCGACCGCCTCGGCGACTCCCTGGGCAGCCGCGGTGCCACAGGCGTGTGGGGTGCCGTCCTGGACGAACTGCGGGTCAGTGACACCCCGGCGAGCATCCAGCTCGGACAGGTCCTGGGAACGCCCCTGATGGTCACCCTGGCGCGGACGATGTACAGCGAGGTGCCCGGCAACGACCCCGTCGAACTGCTTGACACCGCGAGCTTTCCTACCGGGCGTCACCTCGAGGAACATCTGTTGGCGAACTTCGTGCCCACGGTCTACCGGCACCGAACCCCCGAACGGGCCGACCCCGCCCCCGGACAGCGCAACCGCGACCCTGACCAAGCCGAACGCTGGCTCGGCTTCCTCGCCCACAGTCTGGCCAGCGGTACCCACGAGCGTCGAGACCTTGCCTGGTGGCGGCTCGGCGCGTCCGTGCGTCTGCCGATGCGCGTCCTGCACACCGCGCTGCTCGGCGGACTGTGCATGTTCGCGGCCAATTGGCTTGTGATGCTTTTCGCCGTTTCCTTCGGGTACATTCCGCCCGTGCAGACCTCAGTGATGCTTGAGGTGGCGGTGTTCGGGCTCTGCTCTGCGGTCGTCTTCGGTCTCGCGCACTGTGCCCTGGCCGCGGTGGGCCGTACCGTGGCCGTGCCGACCCAGGTACGACTCAGGCTGGCGGCCGTGGCCCCCGGGGTCGATCACAGGCCGGGTCGCGAGATCCTCACGCGCTTCGGGGTCGGGCTGCTGGGCGGCTCTGTGCTGGGAGTCGCACACGCCTGGACGACCGCGATGTTTCGCGCGTTGGCCGGAACCGTCCCGCACGCGGATCTGATCGGAGCGGCGCTTCAGGACACGCTGGCCCTGGGACTGATCTTCGGTCTGACGGCCGGCTTGACCTTCGGACTCGTCGCAGCCTTCGAGGCACCCGTGGACATCGCCGCCGCGGCCACGCCGATGCGACTGCTGTCCGTCAACCGGTCAACCGCCACCCGGCAGTTCCTCGTACTTGCTGCCGGTGTCACTGCCGGACTCGCTGTCTGTGGACACGTCGTCGTCGGCCTGCTCCAGCAGGTGCTTCCCTGGACGCTGGTGTGGCCACTGGAAGAGGCTCTGCTTCTGGGGGCGGTCGGCGGGCTGGGCGGCTCGGCGGCGTACGTGCTCGCACTCACGGCGTGGGGGCAGTGGCTGACGGTGGCCCGGTTCTGGTTGCCGCTGACGGGCAGGCTGCCGTGGGACACCGCCGCCTTCCTGGACGACGCATATCGCCGGGGGGTACTCCGGCAGGCCGGTGCCGTTTACCAGTTCCGGCACATCCGGCTGCAGCAACACCTCGCGCGCGTCTACGGCCGCTCCGGCCGCGTCGCCAGCGACGTGAAACCGGGCTCGATGCGCCGCGCCTCCGATGAGAGGGCGTCGTCGGAAGGCCGTTGAGGGTCTGCTCGGCGGCGGCGGTGGCGGTGGCGGTGGCGGTGGCGGCGGTGGCGGTGGCGGCGTGCGGGACCCGCTGCGGACGCGTTCCCGTCGGGAGCGGCGTGCCCAAGCGGTGTTTGGTCTCGCCCGCGTGGTCCGACCTGGAGGCCGCGTAGGCCCGGTCGGGGTCAGTCCTCGACACCGGCCTGGGCCCAGGAGGGCCACCGCCCACCTGGACCCCCGGGCCGCCCGCCACCGAAACGGGCCCTGGCCGCCGCCCTCGAAGGCCGGACCGTCATCGCCGTCGCCCACCGCCTGCGGGCGGGCCGGATTGCCGGCATGTCTGCCCAGCACAGGGCCATCGACCAGATGGGCGCAGGGCTCGACGCGCCGTGAACCGCACTGACACAGATCGTCAACTGAGTGATCCTCACGGGGCTGGTCGCTGTCCCGGTCCTGCGAAAGGGTTCCAAGAAGGCGGCAGTGCGGCTTTTGCGCACTTGACCTGTTGCCGCGCCGAGTGTTCAGGCACGTCCACGAGAGAAGGAAACACAGCCCTTATGCGCGCCCTTGTGGTCGATCACAGTGAGGCCGGACCCATCCGGTTCGCCGATGTCGATGAGCCCGTACCGTCCACCGGTGAGGCGCTGGTGGAGATACGGCACATCGGTCTCAACTTCGGCGAGCTGAATTACGTGCACCAGTGGCCAGCCGGCGCCGTGCACGGTCACGACGCGGCCGGCATCGTGGTGCGCTCCGCATCCGACGGCTCGGGGCCGCCCGAAGGTACGCGCGTCGCCGTGGGAATGGCTCCCCACGCGTGGGCGGAGCGGGTGGCAGTCAGCCCCGCCTCGCTCGGCACCGTCCCCAAGGGCGTGGACCTGGCCGATGCCGCCGCGCTGGGGATCGCCGGAGTCACCGCATTCCGGGTGCTGCGCAAGCGTTCCCTACTGGCGCGTGACGTGCTGATCACCGGCGCCAGCGGGGGCGTGGGGCACTTCGCCGTCCAACTCGCGGCGCTGGCGGGCGCCCGGGTGACGGCACTCGTCGGTTCGCCGGAGCGGTCCGCCGGACTCCGTGAGCTCGGCGCCGACAGGGTCCTGACCGACCTGGCCGAGACCGGGGACCGGTTCGACCTCGTCCTGGACACGGTCGGCGGGCCGCTGGTGGCCCAGGCATGGAGTTCCCTCGCCGAGGGCGGCACCATCCACCTGGTCGGTTACTCCTCGGGGCAGGAAACCACCTTCCCATCAGGGGCCTTGTTCGGCTTCGGTGAGCCCCGCAGCATGGCCACCTACGGCGACATGACGCCGACCGGTGGGGAGCTGACGGACCTGCTGGGCCTCATGGCCGCCGGGAGGCTCTCGGCTCCGGTCGGACTGCGAGGCGACTGGCAGAGCGTGGACGACGCCGTCCAGGCGCTGTTCGCGCGGAAGGTGCACGGAAAGGTCATTCTTGACGTGGCCTGAAGCTGTGGACGAGGACACATGCGTCGTCGTCCGTCGTCCGTCGGCCGTCGGCTGTAGGCCGTCGGTGGGCGGTTCGCGGCGGTGGACGAGAATGGACCCCATGGATGTGCTGGCGGAGGTCTTGCGTGTTTCGGGTGCGCGTGGGGCGCTCGGGGTCATGCTGAAGGCCGGAGGAACGTGGGGCCTGTGGTTGGACTCCTATCCAGGAGCGGCACTGCACGTGGTGTCCCGCGGCACTATGTGGCTCCACACCACAGGCGAGAAGCCTCTTCAGGTGCAGGCCGGGGACGCCGTCCTGGTGTCGCCGGGCACCGCACACGGGATAGCCGGCGGCGCCAACGTGACGATGGGTTCCTGCGATCGTGAGGCGGCGGCCCGGGCTTTTGGCGATGGCCGGGCCCTGCGGCTGGGCTCGGCACCGGAGCAGACGGAAGTGATCGTCCTGCACTATGAGCAGGACCCGGAGGTGCGCACACCGGTGCTAACTTCCCTCGCTCGGCCGATGCACGTCACAGCCCGGGAGAACGCGCAGCTCAGAAGGACCGTCGAACTTCTCGCTGCCGAGCTCGCACAGCCGCAGATCGGCACCACCGCCGCCATCAACAGCATCGTCGACCTTCTGCTCGTCCAGTTCGTACGCGCCTGGCTGGCCCGCCACCCGCAGGAGCAGTCCGGCTCATGGCTGGGAGCGATGCGTGATCCGGTCGTGCGCGACGCTCTGGCATGTGTCCACGCCCAACCGGGACACCCCTGGACCACGGAGACCCTGGCCGCCGCGACGAGCGTCTCCCGGGCGACGCTGTCCAGGCGTTTCCGGTCCGCCCTCGGTCAGACGCCGGGCGCGTACCTGACGCAGTGGCGCATCGACCTGGCGTCCGTCCGGCTCCGCGATACCGATGAGCCGGTCGAGTCGATCTCCGGCGCGGTCGGATACGGCTCCCCGCACGCCTTCAGCCGTGCCTTCAGACGTGCCCGAGGCACGGCCCCGGGCGAGTACCGTTCTCGACTTCGCAGGTGATCCGTCCTCGTGACTGAGGGGATCGCACGTTGAGGTGTCGCGCATTCCTCGTTGAGCCGGTCCTGGTGTCACCGTGTGTGGTCGCCGGGAGCGTATCGGCTCCCATCCCCGTAGGAGCGCGGGAGGACCATGGCATGATCCACCGTCATGGGGAGATACCAGTGGGGGAAGACCGTGGCGGGAGCTCTGCTCGTTGCCGCGGCGATAGCAGCCATGAGCGGCTGCGGGGGAAAGGCGGACGCGTCTGCCGACAAGAAGGAGGCGGTACCAAGCGCGAGCCTGACCGCGTCCTGGCACAGTGCGACTCTGCAGGACGCGGCGCGCATGTTCCAAGAGGACTTTCAGGGGCTGGCCACGGTCGACTGTTCCGCAGACTGCGGGCCGGGCCTGGTGAAAATGTTCAATGCCGCGCACCTGCTCACGGAGCTGATGAAGGAGTCCGGAGCGCCGGAAGGCGTCTACGATGAGCCGCTTCGTCTGTTCGGCGAGCTGGAGAAAGGGTTCACCGCGGCCGCGGGACTGAGCGGGGAGGCCCGCCTCCCTCCCATGCTCGGGCCGGCGCGTGAACTGAACAACTGGCTCACGACCAACCCGGTCCAGTAGGCGACGGGCGCCAGGCGTGGTCGTCGTCCGCGCACGCTGTTGCTGCAGCCTGTCGACCGTGGCCTGGATGCCGCAGAGCCCGATGAACGTCGGCGGCACCATCCGGCTATTGGCCACCTGTGCTGGGGTTGCGACGTCCCCCGTCGACCGGGCGAACGCGAACCGTGGGCCGGTCTGAACTCACGGCTGCTCACTCATGGACCTGGCGGTGCCGGAAGAGGCCGAAGATCTGATCGGTGCCGATCAGTCCGCGACCGTCGCCATCCGCGCCTTGGCAGAAGATGCCGGCAACGCGGACGTCTGCCAGGGCGCGCTTCGACACATCGCCGAAATCGCCACCGCGCCGGAAATCGAGGCGACGTCCTCGATGAGACTCAGGGCTCCTGACTTCGACGGAGCCGAAGTCTCAGTAGCACACCTCGCGGGCCTCGTACCCCCTGAGTCCCGCTGTGACGAGAGCGGGGAGGAGTGCTTGCAGATACCAGGCAACGTCGGTGAATTCCGGTGCCGCGGGGACACGGCGACGGTCAATACCGGGAACGAACGAAACAACCGTGCGACCAGCGTGGAACATGAGCATGCCTCCTGTCTTCGCCTCTGAGTGGTAGACGTCGAGGGCCACCGTGTACGGCAGGTGGGCCCTCGCGTCCAGCACCGCCAGCGCCTCGCCGATGTGCTCGGGTGTGCTGTCGTGCCACTCGTAGGAGTCGTCCTCGTCATTGACCATGTATGCAACGTGGCCGACTGGTGTCACGGCGGACCAACCCATCGTTGTCAGGGCGTCCAGAAGAGCGCGTACCGTGGTCGGCCGCGTGAAGGTGAAATCGATGTCGGCGTCTCTGGATCCCACGGGGCCTCCATGCGGCTTGATCGATTGCGTTTCCGTCTGTAGGTCTCCGATCCCGCGTTCCGCGACGAAGACGGCAACGTCATGCCGAGGGTCGGCTGAGTCCTCGCGGTAGAAAATCCACCGGTGGGCCGTCGGCACGGCCTCGGATTGGACACGGGTCTCCCGTTCACCCGCGACGAGCCGGACCACTGCGGGCAGGAAATCCTCGGGCGCACTGGGGATGTAGGGCGCAGTGAGCTCGGCCGTTGCCTGATGCTCCTCAAGGATGATGTCGACCCATGCGTGTGCCCCGGTGACCAGATGATGCGGGTGCCGGAGTCGGAATGCACTGTTGCTCTCCGGCGAGGAATTGCCGGATGTCGGAAGCCAGGGAAGCCATTTGCTCGCCGGCCTCCAGCCAGGTGGTCACTGATGCGGCCCAGCCGCCCGCGGCCGTCGGCCATGGGCGCAAGGTCCAGGTCAGTCCGACGTATCCGCCGGAGCGGAAGACAGCCGTTACCGCCAAGTCCCGGTCAATGGTCTGCCAGTTACGTTCGCCGTCCCATCCTCGGTAGTCGGCGGCGAGCCCTTCCAGGAACGGGGCGAGATCCCTGTCCCAGATCCAGGCGACGACCTCGTTGACGCGCGCGGTCAGCCCCGGGGCTTCCAGCTCGACGGCATAGTGCACAGAGTCTGCGTCGAAGCTGAACCGGTCGCAGAACGCGATACCGACGCACGCGTTGTCCTGGCAGCGGATCGTCACACGGGGCCCGGTGCTGTCGTCGGGAGAGGTCATGGGCAGAACGCTAGGTCAGGACCGCGTGCGCCGTCATTCGGATTCATGGCTGTCGGCCGGCTGAGCCTCGGAGGTGGCTTGTCAGCGTGCGGTGGTGTCCAGCAGCCTCCGCTGTCACTGGCCCCCCGTATCGTCTGGGCATGATTGATCAGCAGTGGAACGGTGTACGTCAGCGCGTGGCCGAGTTGGGTACCCAACCGGCGAGTGGCAAGGTGTTCGGCTCGCTCGGCCACAGGTGGACGCTGGAAGACCCGCTGGCCGATGACGAGCTTGCTGAACTCGAAGCGCAGATGGGTGTGCGGTTGCCGGATGACTACCGGAATTTCCTCACCTCCGTGGGCGCAGGCGGCGCGGGTCCCGCCTACGGCCTCTTCCCCGTCCGCCGCATACAGGGCCGCTGGCGCTGGGAAGGAGATGGCGCCGACCTCGCCGACCTGACCATGCTTGCCCGGCCTTTTCCCGCCCACGGCCCTGACCCCGAGGAACTTGAAGCACTTCTCGCAGTGCGCCCGGAGGAAGAGGAGTTCGAGGAAATAGAGGACTTCGACGACGCCATCGAAGCGTGGGACGAGCGCTGGGAACCCCTGATGTTCGCCCCCGAGCGCACCGCCGGCGCCATCGTGATCTCTCACCTCGGCTGCGCCCAAAGGGAGTGGCTGATTATCAGCGGCATCCACCGCGGCACCATCTGGTCCGACTGCCGGGCAGATGACACCGACCTCGTCCCCCTCCTCGACCGGGCCGGGAAGCCGGTCACCTTCGCCCGCTGGTACTCCGACTGGCTGGAAAAGGCGGAGCTCACTGCACATCAGCCGTCTACGAACGCCTGACACTGGGCACTGGGGCGAGTCGTGACTACGAGCGTGCGTGTTCACCGAGTCGACGGCGCACCTCGACCAGGCCAACTCGCCGCGGGATCCGAGTTCGTCGGGGACCAGGCGGTGCAGCTTGGACCAGACCCGTGCCTTCGTCCACTCGGTGAATCTTCGGTGGGCTGTCGCACCGGGCGGACCGAACGACGCCGTGGGCAGCTGCTGCCACGTACAGCCTGAGGGGGCCACGAACACGATCGCCGCTAGGACCTCTCCCGATCACCATGACGGCGCCGACCGCCACCTTGCGGCCGCGGCGGCGTCTCCGGCACCACCCGCTGGAACATCTCCCACACGTCGTCCGGCGCCAGCCGTTCAACGATCCCCGCCATGGCCAGCAGCCTACCGAGCCACTTGAGATGGCTTCTGAGCTACAAGATCCGCCGGACAGAACCCAATGCCGCATCAGTCAACGTTCGCCCTGTCGGCTACCTCTCGTGGGCGGGTGTCGGCTGTGCCCAGTCGGCTCGCGATCTCCTCGGCGGTCAAGACGAGTGCGAAGCCTTTGCGCAGTACGGCGAGTTCTGGTTCCTGCCTGGATTCGTCGTCGGTGGCCGTGACATCTGCCCCGAACACGACCTTGTAGCCGCGCTCGTATGCCTGCCGGGCTGTGGTGCCACAGCAGTAGTTGGTGAGCGTTCCCGTGACAATGACCGTGTCGCGACCGAGGTTACGGAGCATCGTGTCGAGCGGGGTGTCGTAGAACGCGCCGTAGGAAGGCTTACGAATCAGGGCCTCCTCGGGGCGCCGACCCATCTGGTCCCACACCTCGGCCGGGCCCGGCCGATGCCAGTCGGTGTCGGCGTGCGGAAGGTAACGCAGGGCCTTGGGCCGGTCCAGCCCGAGATGCGTGTCGTCGAAGATGGTCCAGATCACCGGGACAGAGGTGGATCGGCATCCCTCGACCAGTCGACGCAGCCTTGGTGCCATCCGGGTCGCCGCCGGCACCCAGTAGGGGCTCCAGCCGGGCCGGACGAATTCATCCTGCATGTCGATGACCAGTAACGCCGTCCGCTCCGGCCGTACATCGAAGGATGCCCGGCCGTGCTCGTAAGCGTCACGCGCCCGCTCGGTCACCCATTCCTCGGTAAACGACATCCTCACCTCCTTACATCGATTCGAGGTACATCGTTTCGATGTGCGAGACTAGCAGAATGCTGGAACTCGCGATCCTGGGATTCCTGGCCGACGGGCCGCTGCACGGCTACCAACTGCGCCGTCAGATAGCGCACTTGTCCGGTCACGCTCGACCGGTCAGCGACGGCAGCCTCTATCCAGCGATCAACCGACTCGTCAACGCCGGACTGCTGGATCGCAGAACCGAGCCGGGTGCCTCGGCCGCCCAGCGGCACACCCTGAGCCTCACCGCAACCGGCCGCACCGAGCTCTTGCGGCGGCTGCGGGACGCCGACGGCCTGGACATCAGCGACAGCACCCGGTACTTCACCATCCTGGCCTTCCTCTCCCAACTCCCCGACACCGCCGACCAGCACGCGGTACTGCGTCGGCGCCTGGACTTCCTGCAACAGCCCGCAAGCTTCTTCCACGACGGCGATCGCCCACTGCGCGCCGAGGACACCGGCGACCCCTACCGTCGCGGCATGCTCACCATCGCCCGCGCCACCAGCCACGCGGAACGGTCCTGGCTACGGGAGGTCCTGGCCTGACGGCACTGACAGGCCCCGCCGGCCTGCATCCTGGACGCTCTGTCCTCCCGCGAGACTGCGCGGGAGGCAGAACCAGTACGCGTCCGGGAAAACGATAACGACGAGGGCCGGCGGTTTCTGCGGATCAGCTGCCGTGGCACCGGGTCGTCGAGGCCTGGCGGCGGGCACAGGTGGTGCTGGTGTCCGCGCAGGGCCTTCGGTTCTCGACCTGGAGCCTGACCAAGCTGGCGGCGTTCCTGGTCACCGAGGGTGTGGTCGACGACAGCCAGTTACTGACGCAACTGCGCTTGGCCACTGCCGGCTTGCCGCGCGCACTCTGTGCCATCGCGCCCCGCACCGGCCAAGTTCGCGGAATGCCTCGCGTGCTCGCGGTACGTCTCGCGCGCTGACAGACTGGACAGATGGTCGAAGATCTTCCCTCAGGCCTGAAGGCCCGACACCTTGCCGAGACGGACCACCCCCGCGTGCTCGCGGTACTGGACGCGTGGTGGGGCGGCCTGAAGGGGGAGGCGGGAGCGACGGAACGTGCGCTGCTGCTGCCCCGGCTGTACTTCCAGCACTTCACCACCACCAGCTTTCTGGTCGAACGCGGCAATGGAGAAGTTGCTGCCTTCCTGGTCGGCTTCCTGTCACAGACACAGCCCGAGACCGCCTACGTGCATTTCGTCGGCGTCGATCCGGCGCTGCACGGGCAGGGTGTCGGGCGTGCCCTCTACCAGGCCTTCTTCGCACTCGCTCGGTCACACGGGCGCCGTTTCGTGCACTGCATCACCAGCCCGGAGAACACCGCGTCGCGGGCATTCCACACCCGACTCGGCTTCACGGCCTCAGCCGTGAAGCCGGACTACGACGGCCCCGGGCTCGACCGGATGGCGTTCACCATCTCCCTTCGCTCGGCACCGACGGGCATCGCCTGAAGGGTGGTGCAGCAGGCTGTGGGGGAAGATGCGGCCAGAGGTTCCGTGCCTTTGTGAATCACGCACGCGCCAGGCTAAGGGCTGTCCCGTAATCCCTGGTGGATCAGCGCACGGCGTCAGATGCGGTGCATCGCAAGGCGGAGGGGCGTTCGCATACTGGATGTATTCGGGCGTTCCGATAACGCAGCGAGGTGCCGTAGCTGTCGTCGTGCGCCCGCCAGGGATTACGGGACAGCCCTTAGGGTCTGCGTCTTGGAAGTGCCGTGCGCAGGAAGCTGTATGCCGCGTTGTCGGCGTACCAACTCTTCTCCCCAGTTGCGTACGGTCGAACGTCCCAGCTCTGACCGCGGGCAGCAGCACAGCAGAGGATCTCGGTTGAGATCGATGCCCCAACCGGGGACACTCGCGCGATGAGCCCCAGCACATCGTCTGAACCGATCGAGCGAGGGTGGGACGAGCCCTGGTATCGGGTCCGCATGGAGGATTTTGAGGCGTCATTCCTGCCCAGCGACGGCGAGGACTTGGACGAGGTCTGCAACGTCGATGTCTTCGTGACTCTGAAGGATGGATCTCGGTGGACCGCGACCGTATTCACCGTCGTGGAAGTCGAGCGTCTGATGGAACTCTGGGCAGGAACCGACGAGGCCCTCGGGGGCCGGTACTTCTGGGTCTCGGACGGCCTGGTCGTCAGAGATCCCGGCATCGACAACATGACCGGCGTGATCGCCGGGCTGATCGAGAACGGTGAGTTCTCCAAGATCTTTCAGCAGGCGATCAACAACTGATCAAGCGCTCGGTTGCCGGAAGCGACGTGGGTCGTCAGGCCACGTCGTTGTCCCGCTCGATGGCCTTGAGGCGGTTCTCGAGCCGGAAGCTGGGGCCGTTGATGGAGATCACTTCGCAGTGGTGGAGGAGGCGGTCGAGGATGGCGGTGGCCAAGACCTCGTCTCCGAAGACCTGGCCCCGCTCGCTGAAGGTCTTGTTCGAGGTCAGGATGATCGAGCCCTTCTCGTAACGCTTTGAGATGACCTGGAAGACCAAGTTCGCCTCAGCGCGTTCGAGGGGCTGGTAGCCGACCTCATCGATGACAAGAACGCTGGGCCGCAGGTAGGTGCCGAGCCTATTAGTCAGACGGCCGGCGGCCTCGGCGGCTTTGAGGTTGCGGACCATGTCGTCGAGGCTGGTGAAGTAGATCGAGTAGCCGGCCAGGCAGGCCGCGACCGCCAGGGCGACGGCGATGTACGTCTTGCCGACCCCGGGCGGCCCGAGCAGGGCCGCGTTCGCCTTGCCGTCGACGAACGAGAGGGTAACGAGGTCCTTGGCCGTGCGCGGGTCGAGGCCGGGCTGGAACGAGAAGTCGTATCGGCACCTCGACGGGGAGTCGCGGCCAGGGATGAGCGTTCGCTGCCTGTGAGTCAGCGACCGTCAGGGGGGCACCGGCACACTGCCGAATCCACGCAGGAGGGAACCGCCCGGCCCGCGTTCGTGACAGCGCCGACAGCCGGGGTACCGCCGATCGCAGCCCGCCTACGCGGCAGGCATGGCAGGATCGCGGGCATGTCTCTCAGTGTTCCCCGTCTCCGGATCGGCTCGACCGAGATCATCGCTCTCGCCGACGGCGAGGGCCCATTCTTCTCCCCGCGCGCCGAGGCCTTCCCCGAGGCCACGGTCGCACAGTGGGCCGAGGCCGACCGCTACGACCCGGGTGCGGTCGACGCCGAGGGCAGCTGGCGGCTGCAGTTCCGCGCGTACGCGATCCGCGGCGACAAGGGCCTCACCGTCGTGGACGCCGGGATCGGTCCGGCGGACAGCCCGGCCGGCTCGTGGGCGCCTGTGCCCGGTGCGCTCCCCGAGTCGCTCGCCGCCGCGGGCATCGACCCGGCCGAAGTCGACACCGTGGTGCTCACCCATCTGCACACCGACCATGTCGGGTGGGCAGTCGTGACCGAGGACGCCGTACTGGCAACGGCCGGGACGGCGGACTCCAAAGCTCCGACCGGCGGTCGCCGCCCCTATTTCCCGAACGCCGAATACCTGCTCCAGCGGGCCGAGTACGACGCCATCGACAAGCTCAACCCGCAGCTTCGCGAGACCCTCACCTCCCCGCTCGCAGCCGCCGATCGGCTGCGGCTTCTCGACGGGGACACGCTGCTGCGCGCCGGGCGCGTGGTCACCACGCCCGGTCACACGCCCGGACACCAGAGCGTGCTGGTCGCGGACGGGCGCGAGCTGGCGCTCGTCACCGGCGACCTCTTGGTGCACGCGCTCCAGCTGCTCCACCCCGAGCTCGCCTACGTGCACGAGGTGGACCCCGAGGCGGCCAGGCGCTCGAGGGAGCGCATGCTCGACCGCGGAGCCGCGATTAAGCTGCACCTGGCTACGCCGCATTTGACGGAGCCGTTTCTCTCGACGTGATCGCGGGGGTTCGGGGCAGGTACTCCCGGATCGTCGCTGATCGACGTCACTCAAGACAGCCGGCCCCGCCACAAGATCGCGGAACCAGCCTTGCTGATCGTTCGAAATGAGTTCACGGTCATCAGTCGGCAACCGCCCGGGATGCCGGTGCCGACGGGGCGGACGATCCGGCAGCAGCGGAGCCGCACGTTCCCACGGGTCATCAGGAACAAGATCAGCAGGCACCCACCAGCTCCCGCCCACACAGCACCCAACTTCCGTGCCCCACACGCAACGTCACGCTGAAACGACAAATAGGAGGTTGTCCTACACGGCAAGTTGCGCGAGCTCCTTGTAGCAGGTCAGGTGCGTTGGCCATGGCCTCGGCTCTGCCAGTCGTTGCGGACCACGTACGGGATCTTGAGACCACGCGCAGCCCATGGCAGGCTCATGCTGCATGATCGATGAATTCGCGAAAGACAACCTGTGCGGGAGACTGCGGCGGGACCGCAAGGCGCTGCTCTGGAAACTCGACGGTTTGTCTGAATACGACGCCCGCCGGCCTTTGACAGCGACCGGGACCAACCTTCTCGGCCTGGTCAAACACGTGGCCACCGTCGAGGCCAGGTACTTCGGCGAGGTCTTCGACCGCCCTTTCCCGGAACCGCTGCCCCGGTGGCAGGACTCCGACGGCAGCGATCTGTGGGCG
The DNA here is from genome assembly GCF_044751065.1 of Streptomyces sp. NPDC088746. NCBI lineage: Bacteria > Bacillati > Actinomycetota > Actinomycetes > Kitasatosporales > Streptomycetaceae > Streptomyces > Streptomyces sp. NPDC088746. Next base: position 84,957 of record NZ_JBIVLA010000003.1, on the reverse strand, counting down.
ACCGAGGACGAGACCCGCGATCAGATCATCGGGTTCTACCAGCGAACGTGGGATCACTCGAATGCGACGATCAACGAGCTTCCCATCGACGCCCCCGGCCACGTGCCGTGGTGGCCGGAGCCTTATGCCGACACGAACCTGTTCGCCGTCTTGGTCCATGTCCTCGGCGAGACCATCCGGCATGCCGGGCATGCCGATATCCTGCGCGAGGGCCTCGACGGTCGGACCGGGTTGCGCCCCGAACACGAGGAGCAGATCGACGAGGATGCCCGTGCGGCCTTCTGCGTGAAGGTTGAGCAGGCTGCCAGATCGGCCGCACAGGTCAAGGCTGTCGAAGCGTCTGGTTCCTCATGAACACTGAGGGCTGGAAGCCCCGTTGCTGTCCTTCGCTGCTCGTCCGCAAGGTGGGGGACCGCTCCGTGTGACGAGTGGGCACGTTTTCACGGCTGCGGTGTGCGAGCTGACCAGCGGCCGTCCCTGGCGGCATCTGCCGCCGAGATCAGTAAGCTGCACGTGCTGTCCGATGCCCAGGGCACCCCGCTCGCCGTCACCTTGTCCGGCGCGAACACGCACGACTTCCTCGCCCTGAAGCCGCACATCCGCTGCATCCCCCGTCCGGGACCGCCGGGGACCACGGCGGCGCCGGCCCGTCAAACTTCATGCGGACATGGCGTACTTCTCCGCCGAACACCTGGTCTGGCTGCGCGAGCGCGGGCTCGTCGCGCGCATCGCGCGGCCAGGCGTCGAGTCCGGCGAACGCAACGGTCGGCACCCCTGGAAGATTGAACCGTCCACCGCTTGGCTCTTCGACCACCGCCGCCACACCGTCCGATACGAACGAAAGGGCTCACACTTCCTCGACCTGGCCGCCCCGCTGACCTGCTGGGGGTTCGCAAAAACTCGCCACGTGAGACACCCTCTGAAGTGCTGGATCGTAGGCGAAGACGCAGCGCGTCAGACCGTGCGCCGCTCCTGCCCCCTGTGTGCTCTGCATTTACAGTTCGAGCGGTGAACCGTAAGTGCCTCGATCCATTGCAGCCCAGGCGAAACTAAACAGGTGACTCACTTCTGTTGAACCCCCGTTTATCGCGTATTGATCTCCGCGACCTACGATCTCCTCCTGACCACACCGAACGGGGTACGACATGCTCCGCATTCATTTCAGCGATGCAGATCTGGCAAGAACCAGGATTGCCGCCGCGCCTGATCCGCTCTGGGAAGTCGCCTCGAGTATGCACCGATTACAGTCCCGCAGAGGGCGGTGGGCCTACGCCGGGTGGTACCGCATGGCAAGGCAGCAGACGCGGGAGAGGGGGCTGGGGCGTGTCCTGCGGAGCGTCTTCCTGCCCTTGTACCCAAGGGCCGCCTACTTTCCGGACTTTCTGACGCCTGCTGATGCGGTGGGGGACTTGAACGCCGGACTGGAATCAATTCTGGCCACGCCTCCGCGACAAGTCCTCAAGGAAGTTGCCATCCTCGACCGGACCGTCGGTGCTCCCTCGTGGGCCAGGCAGCTGGCCCAACTGGACACGCGCAAGGAGTTCGCGGGGATGCTGCGGGCGTACCACGACGCGGTGCTCGCCCCGTACGAGGATCAGGCGCAGGCCCGGATCGAGGCGGAGAGGGCGGCGCGTGCCCGTGGGGTTCTGGACGGCGGAGTCGAGGGCATGCTCTCGGGACTCGGACCGATGCTGTGCTGGCGCCCGCCCGTCCTGGAAGTCGTCTATCCCAAGCAGGTCGAGGACCGGGACCTTTATCTGAACGGACGTGGGCTCACCCTCGTCCCTTCGTACTTCAACTGGGGTGAGCCGGTTGCCTTCGCCGACCCGGAAATGCCGCCCGTGCTCTGGTACTCGCTCCTCCACGAACCGAGCCCCCCGCGTGGCGTCGATGGCCCCGGGAAACCACTGATCACCCTGCTCGGGCGTGCGCGAGCGGTCGCCTTGCGTGCCGCGTCCACCGGCGCCACGACCGGCGAGATCGCCCGTGCCGCCGGAGTCTCGGCATCCTCCGCCAGCAGACATGCCACGGTGCTGCGCGACTCAGGCCTCATCACCACAATCCGGAATGGCCCGACCGTGCTGCACACCCTCACTCCGGCAGGCGCGTCCTTGCTGCGCTCCGTGAGCCCGACGGAGTGACCAGCACCAGGGCGTATTCACTGATGAGCAGGCCGTTGCTTGTCTGTATGTGTCCCATCGGGGATCGCTGAAGTGACGCGGGACCGGATCAAGCCGCTCATACCGACTGGTCGGGTTCGAGGAGGGCGGTGGGCCGACCACTGCCGCACTCCGGAGGCCATCGTGCGGAAAATGTCTCGGTGGACTCCAATGTCTGGCGGGCTCACCAGCACGCCGCCATACCCACGAAAAGGGGCGCCGAACCGGTCCGAACCTGCCGATCACGAGCTCCGGTACTCCCGCGGCGGCCTGGCACCAGGCCGCATTGCACCTCATTGCCACCCTTGTCCGGGCGCGCCAGGGACATGACTGTGGAGGCTGCAGGCCCAAGCTTGAGACGAAGCCCGAGAAAGTAGGTGCTATGACATGCCTCTGGCACAGAAGGGGGTCCGTCCAGAAGTCACTGCCGACGATGCGGCAATCTGAGCGCGCAGTCCGGTATTCGAGAGCCAAGGCGCCGTCATCATCGGGGTTGCGAGTGATGGCGATCAACACTGCCTGTTCCCCGTCTAACGAGCTCGTGCACGGTCAGCGGTGGGACGTCGACCTCTGGATGGTCGATCATGGTCGTGTGGTGGCGAACGCGACGCGCACAGCGATCATCAGCGACCGGAGGATCACGGGTCTGTCGGCCACGGTGATCGCTGAACTCGTCGCCGAGGTGGGACCGTTGTGGCATGAGCGACACCAGGCCAGGCTTGCGTCCCGACCGCGGAAGCGTGCGGTGGGCGCCGGTGCGAAGCACCGGATGGTCTTCATCGACCGCCTCTTGGCCACGCTCGTGCACCTTCGCCACGGGGTCACGCATGACGTGCTGGCCTGCTGGTTCGGCGTGGACCGCTCGACTGTCACCCGGGCGATCGGCGAGGTGCGGCCCCTGCTCGCGGAGCGGGGATGCACGGTCAGCCCCGGCGTGCGGCTGCGAACCCTGGCCGAGGTCGTTGGCCACCTCGGCGCGACCGGGAAGACCGGCATCATCGACGGCACCGAAATCCGAGTCCGTCGCCCGGCCGTCGGCCGCAAGAACCGGGACAAGTTCATCTCCGGCAAGAACAAGAAGAACGCTGTGAAGGCCATGGTCTTCACCGACGGGGACGGGCGGCTGCTGTTCTGCAGCCCGACCGAGCCAGGCAGCCGCGCGGACATCACCCATGCCCGCGAGTTAGGGCTGGTCAAGCTCCTGGCTGACGGTCCAGCGGTCGAGATCCTTGCCGACGCCGGCTATCAAGGCCTCGGCGCCCAGACCGGCGGACGCGTCGTGACGCCCCCGCACCGCAAATTCAAGAAGAATGCCCCGGACTGGTACGAGGAGATTCACGAGCGCCGGCGCAAGGCCCACTCCTCACACCGCATCCGGGTCGAGCACGGCATCGCGCACCTGAAGAACTGGCGGGCACTGGCTCGTCACCTCGGTCGGCGCGAGCACATGGACGACACCGTTCAAGCCATCGCCGGCCTGCTGTCCGGCAGCAGACCGCAGACCTGTTCCCGGCTCGGACGTGAGCACCGAGGCCCGGGTCATTGCGTGAAGTGATCTTGTCCGGGTTCGTCAGGTGAGGCCGAGGGCGGTCAGGGGGCGACGGTAGTCGCGGGCGGTACGGCGGAGGGCGGCGGCCATGTTGGTCTGGCCGTTCTGGCGGTGGACGCCGACGGCGAGGTTTCGCAGGGAGGCCTCGACGAGGCGATCGCCCGCCGCCTCGGCATGAAGGTCCGCACCTGCCGCGGCCCCGCCGCCCTCGGCAGCGGCAGCCGCGCCCAACTCAACTACCTCATCGCCCGCTCGGGCATCCTCGACGACCGCACGGCCGACCCGGCGGACTGAAACCGGCTTTCCTCCCCCGTACAACCATCCGCCGATCTCCGCTGTCTTGATCCCCGTGAAGAAGACGCTCATCGCCTCCGCCGCCGCACTCGGCGCGCTCGCCGCCGTCACCGGCCCGGCCGCGGCCCCCGCCGCGGCCGCCTCCGACGCCCTGTGGCTCTGGTCCGACCCGTACGAGATCACGCTCGCGGGCCCGTCCGAGGACGGCTCCCCCGCACCGTCGCAGTCGCTGACCGTGCAGATCAGCCACGACAACACGGCGACCACCGTCCCGGCCGGCACGCTCACCGTCGACGCCTCCGAAGTCGCCTCGTTCGCCGAGGTCACCTGGCCCGCGAACTGCCGCCCGGAGAACGAGACCACCGCCGTCTGCACCACCCCCGAACTCCCCGGCGGCGCCAACGCCCCCGCCGCGCGGATCGGCCTGACCACCAAGCCGGGCGCCACCGACGGCAACGACGGCTACGTCCGCTACACCGCCCAGGCCGGCGGCATGAACGCCTACCCGGGCGAGACCTACGTCGCCGTCAACGACGGCCCCGCGCTCGGCCTCACCCAGGCCGAGTACCGCACCGGCATGGCACCCGACCAGCCCTTCGACTCCTCCGTCGTCCTCGGCAACCAGGGCAACCGCACCGCCGACCGCACCCTGCTCACCGTCTTCACCTCCCGCGGCATCCGCCTCGGCATGTCCGTCCCCTCCAACTGCGAGTCCACGAACGCCGTCACCGGCCGTACGTTCCTCTGCGTCCTGGACGAGCGGACGACCCCGGGCTCGTACCACTCCCTCCCGCTGAAGTTCCGCACCAAGGACATGGCCCTCTTCGACCGCGTCGACTATTCGGCGCAGCCCTACTCCGAGCAGGCGCTCGCCGAGGCCCGCACCGGCCGCGCCTTCACCCCGGGCGCCGGCCCGGAGCTGAACCTCACCCCGGCCGCCGCCCCCTCCGACGAGCTCCAGCCGTACCGCAGCTTCACGGTGAAGACCGTCAACCAGGCCGACTACCGGCTGACCGCCTCCACCGTCTCCGGCGCGGCCGGCGACACCGTCCCCGCCACCGTCACCGTCCACAACGCGGGCCCCGCCTGGGTCGCCTCCCTCGGCGCGGGCGAACCCGCCGCGACCGTCGACATCGACATCCCCGCCGGCACCTCGGTCGCCTCCGCCCCCGCCGCCTGCTGGTCCCAGTCCGAGACCCGCTACCGCTGCAACACCCCCATCTACCTCACCGAATCCGGCAAGCCCGCCACCCACACCTTCCCCTTCACCCTCCACATCGACGAGGTCATCCCGAACGCCACCGCCCGCGCCGCCCTCTACAACGACGCCTACGAACCCGCCGTCCGCACCTTCGACCCCGACCTGACGAACAACACGGCCACCCTCACCGTCAACCCCTCGACGAGCTGACGCACGCCCCCTCCGGCTGCCCGGCCCGACCCCTGCGCCGGCCCTGTACGAGCCGGGCAGCCGACCCGCACCGCCCCGGTAACCCCACCCGCACCACCCGTGGGCGACTGGCCCGCCCAGAGGACAGAACGGGCGGGCACGGGCGGACCAAAGCGCCGAGCGCCCGACGCCGCCCACACACGCACCCACACCCGATCTCTGGCAGATAGTCCGGAACAAAATAGTTCGCGGAAGCACCGGGCAGTTGTCGATCGAACGGATCTACCTGATCACCAGCCTCGACGCCGGCGCCGCAACCGGCCTTGCACTCGCCTCCTTGATTGGGACGCGTACGCCATCTGCCCGGGGTCCGACACGAAGGCAAGTGGTCCTTGAACCGCGGAATGACCTTCGTCAGCGCCGCATCGCCCGGGTGGCGCCAGAGGTGGTGCTCGATGAGGGACGTCAGCGGGGCGGGCAGGGCAAGTCCACGGACTACCGGAGGTGCCATGGCGGACAGATTCGCACGGCGAACAACACCAAGAAGACAAGCTGTAGCTCGTCGCCTTCCGCAGGAGCATGGAGCGGGCCCGCCAGGTGTTCGCCGGCGGGCCCGCCCCTTACCTACTGATCAGTCACTGCGGTTGTCGCGGTCAGGCGGCGTATGAGCCCGACGCGGAGCTGGTGGTCTGGAAGAAGAACACGAACTCCTGCGAGTCGCGGACGTCGGTGGCGATCACCTTCCAGGAGCCCGCAGAAGCCCACTTGTAGTCGCTCTGGCAGTCGAAGGAGCCGCTGCTGAGCTTGAAGCACACCTTCACGTAACGGCCGCTGGCGCCCATCTTGAGATTGATGTCGTTGCACCTGGTCGACGTCTTGAAGACGCTCGTCGTGCTCCGGCCGGATGCCTTTGAGAAGGACGAGGCCCCGTCGTAGCAGCTGACCTGGGCGCTCACGTCGCCCTGCGGAGCGGCGACAGCCACCGTCGATCCGCCGAGCGCCAGAGCAAGACCGCTGACGGCCACGGCGAGCGTCTTGAGGTTCTTCTGCACGTTTTCCCCCTAGGACTGTTGTGCACGGTGAGACCCACTCTGCTGAGTGGCGCCGCATCCGGCCACGCTGTTGCGGCGGACCGCAAAAGCCGAGCTCATCGGGGGAGAACGAGATGTCGGCGTCCGCTTCGCGGGCAGGACGCGGCCCTTCTTCACAGAGCTGGTCTCGTCCACGATTGCGACCTGACCCGCGCATGATTACCGGGCCGGTCCGGCACCACGCATCCACGCCGTCAGCAGGCCGATCTCGCTGATCGTCCGCCCGATGGTGGAAGAATCCGACGGCCGAGCGATCCGGTCACCTCGTCCTCAGCGATGCCGCCGATCGGGCCGATGCCTGGATGAAGCCGGTTCTTGGCGATCTTGCCCTCAAGCACACGGATGAACGCCAAGGGTGGGCGGCATCTGCGAGCCCGGACCTCCTCAACGGCCGGGAGAGGACGGCGGTGACCGGAGATCCAGAGGAGCCGCCCAAGGGCTGTCCCGCAATGATCACGAAGCCTTCGCTCGCGGACACACGAGCGGAGAGAGGGAGACCGTGCGCCGCACGAGTCGGCATGAGGTTCGTTTGCTGAGCCCAGGAAAACCGTTGGACGCGCTGGCGGAGGCGCATCGTAGGGTTCGTACGTGGGCACGCGGTCGACGGAGAGGGAACGGTGGATGGCGGGACTGTACGAGATCTGGCAGCGGGCGGAGGTGTCGCGCAGGCTCGACGTGTTGTCGGGCTTCATCGCGATGTGCTCAGCGGGGGACGACGACGCGCGACGCCGTCTCGCCCAGCTGACTTCCGACGCGGACGAGGCCCTCTCCGCCTCGCCTTCAGATCTGGTGCTCGCTTCGGAGTACCTGGACGAACTCGTCTGGTGGGCTGACGCGGAGTGGGCCGATCACCCCTATCGCCCTGTGGAAGCCCGGCCTGACGAGGCCGACCGACAAACGCGTGACTACGCCAAGGACATCCGGCACGCCACACTCCCGGTCCGCGTCCGGGATGAGATGTGCCGCATCGAACTCAGTCTCGAGGTGCGGTTTCTGGCCTTGTGCCGCCAACCAGGGTTGGACTGCCGGATCCGCCAGGATGTCTTCTACGTCGCCGGGCGTGCCGCGATGGCCCTCGACCTCGGCCATCTCGAAGCGGCTGAGCGGGAGATCCGGCGTATGGAACAGGTGGGCTCCGTGGCGCCGCAGGAAAGCCGCTGCGGCTGATTCGTGGCCTTCCGAGGAGCTAACGCGATCCGCAGGGGGCGGCCGTGGGGCCTTCCGCTGGAAGACCGAGCCCTGCTGGTCGCGGCGTACTAGTGCTCCAGCTGTAGTCGTGATCTTCATGTCTGGAGTGCGGCTTGTCGGCGGTAGTGGCTGGCCCGTGATCGTGCTTGGTGGCGGCGTCGCCAGGTGGACCAGCCGAGCCGGTGGGCGAGGTCGTTCGGCGGCCGGACGGTGACGGTGAGGAAGAGGTGCTGGATCTCGTTGCAGGTCAGCGGGGCCAGGTCGTCCGGTCCGGCGTGATGGGTGTGTTCGTCTGTGCGGACGACGGCGAGGAAGGCATGAGCGAGCATGGCGAGGGTGACCCAGCGGCTCCAGGACGGATAGCGGCGGACCCGGTGTTCGTCGAGCCCGGCCAGGCCCTTCTCGGCCTGGAAGGTCTCCTCCACCCGCCATCTGGATCCAGCTGTCCTGAGCAGGGTGTGCAACGGTGCCGGCCTGGTGGAATGGCAGCGGTAGTAGGCGAGTTCGCCGGTGCTGCGGTTGCGTCGGACCAGCAGCTGGCGGTGGCCCGGTGCCGGGTCGGTGAGGTCGATGACGGCCCAGTCACAGAAGCGGTGGCCCTTCGCACCGCGTCCGGCGGACAGCCTCTGCCAGGCCCTCTTCGGCAGCTTTCCGGCCAGTGCGTCGGCGCGGAACTTTCCCGCACCGGTGGTCACTTCGGCCGGGCAGTCCACCGCGAGGACGTAGCTCAGGCCGCGTTGCTCCAGGGCCGCCCGCAGTTTCGGATTGCCGCCGTAGACCCCGTCGCCGGTCACCCAGTCCACTTGGTGCCCGGCGTCCAGGAACCGTTCGATCATCGTGCGGGCCAGCTCCGGTTTGGTCGCGACGCTCTCCTCGCCCGGTCCGGCCGCCCGGCACCGCTCCGGGTCCGAAGTCCACGAGCGCGGGATGTACAGCTCCCGGTCCACCGCCGCGTGCCCGCGCCCGCCCGCGTAGACGAGATAACCGGCGACCTGGGAGTTCTCGATCCGGCTGGCGGTGCCGGTGTACTGGCGCTGGACCCCGACGGTGCGGGTGCCCTTCTTCGCGTCACCGGTCTCGTCCAGGACCAGCACCGCCCCCTCTCGTGCAGATGCTCCACGACGTACTCGCGTACGTCGTCGCGCACTGCATCGGCGTCCCAGGAGGCCCGGCACAGCAGATGCTGCATGCCGTGCGGGGTGCTCTCCCCGGCCCACTCCGCGATCGTCCAGCAGTACTTGCGCGGCAGGTCCGACAGTATCCCCAGCACCAACCGCACGGCCCGCAACCGGGGTTCGACCCGGGCGAACCGGCCCGAGATGCGGCCCATGGCCACCTCGAACGCCTCCCGCCAACGACCTGGATCTATGCCGTGACCAGTGACCTGCGGCCACCGTTGATCATCGTCAGTCCACACAACTCACGATGATCAACGGTGGCCGCACCCGTCTCCGCACCGGCTCCCACCAGTGAGCCGAAGCACGATAGGTGTCACCAACGGCTGCCGCCGACCCGCGGTTTCGGCACGGCGCGGCACAGCAGTTGTCACCTGGTCAGCGTGCCACTTGTCATCAACAGCACGGAAAGCATTGCTGTTGTCACCACTGGCTACCTGAGTTGCACGGCGGCCGGCCGTCCAGCGTGACCTGCGCGGCGGGCCGCTCACCCAGGATCGCCGTCCATGCGGGCGTCGTCACGCGAGCCCGTTGCACGCGGCGCTCGGCCCCGGAGGACAGGACTCGAACCTTCCCTACGAACACACTTGACCTGGAGCGCGCTCCAGATCCGAGCATGGGGACATGAACATCACAGACCCCCAGATCGTCCTTGGAACGATGGACTTCGGCACCCGCGTCGACCCCGACCAAGCCTTCGCGATCCTCGACTCCTTCGTCGCCAGCGGCGGCGTCTGGCTCGACACCGCGAACTGCTACTCCTTCTGGACCGACCCCAGTGGCGTCGGCGGCGCCAGCGAGCGCCTCATCGGCGAGTGGCTGCGGGCGCGACCGAGCGCGCGCGACGCGGTGCGGATCGCGACAAAGGTCCGGCAGAACCCGCTCGTCCCGCACTCCTGGCCGGCAAGTGCCGAAGGGCTTTCCGCCCGCGCCGTTCACGCCGGCGTGGAGGAGAGCCTGGGCCGTCTCGGAATCGATCACGTCGATCTCCTCTGGGCTCACGCCGAGGACCGCACCGTGCCGCTGGAGGAGACGGTCGGCGCCTTCGGCGAGCTGGTCGCGAAGGGAGTGGCTCTACGGGTCGGGGCGGCGAATCATGCTGCCTGGCGCGTCGAGCGCGCCCGGTCACTCGCCCGGGAGCAGGGCGTTGAACCGTGGACCGCCCTGCAACTGCGCCACTCACTCGTTCAGCCACGCCCACTCACCCCCCTGGCGGAGAACGGCCATCGCCTGCTCGCTGACGAGGACCTGGACTTCGCGCAATCGGAAGGGCTCACCATGTGGTCGTACAGCTCGCTGATGTGGGGTTCCTACGTGCGCGCAGACAAGCCGCTTCCGCAGACTTATGATCATCCCGGTACCACCCGGGTGCTCTCGGTCCTGGACGACGTGGCCAGCGAGCTGGCGGCCACGAGGAACCAAGTCGTCCTCGCATGGCTGATGCGCCGGGGGATCGACCCCATCGTCGGCGTGAGCCGGGTGGAGCAGGTCGAGGAGGCACTCGCCGCACGCCGTGTGCGGCTCGGCGGCGAGCACCTGGCGCGCTTCGCCGAAGCGCGGTAGCGGCAGTCACAAAAGGAGTCCCATGACCACCCTCGCCCCGGCAGCGGTTGCCGACCGCACCGGCGTCTCCATCGACACGCTGCGCTACTACGAGCGCGAAGGGCTCATCGGCCCTGTCCGGCGTTCCACCGGCGGGCGCCGGGAGTACACCGAGGAAGACGTCTTCTGGATCGGCCTGGTCACGTGCTTCCGCGAGGCCGGCCTCGGCATCGCGGACCTTCGGGGGTTCGTCGCCATCCTGCGCGGCGAGCACCCTCCGCAGGACCGGGTCGCCTTCCTCCGCGAGCGCCGTACCGCCCTGGAAGAGCGGGTGGCGGCACTGTGCCGGGCCATGGAGGTCCTCGACGAGAAGATCGCCTACTACAGCTGAGCGCCGGGGGCTCCGAACTCAGCTCGTGCCCTACCCATCGCCCTCGAACCCTTCGCCATCTGAAGCAGACAACGGGATATCGCCTGCCATTTGGCAGGCGATCCCGCCCCGCAGATGACAACAAACTCGACTACGTGACACCTATCGTGCTTCGGCTCAACCAGCAAGATCACGATCTACAGCTGGAGTACTAGGGCGCTTATTTGGTTGTGATCAATCTGCGGGATCGACCCTCGTGGCTGGGCCTGATCGCGGAAGCCGTGAAGCGGGGTGAGGTGGACTTGTCCCTGGTCAGCGTGGACTCCACCACCGCCCGGGCCCACCACGACGCTGCCGGGATGCACCTCGGCCGGGGCGTCATCACCGCCCTGGAGAACGCCGCTGCCGAGGGGAAGAAGGCTCGGCAAAAGGGGGCGACCCGGAAGGACAAGTCGGGCGGGACGCCGACAACGATTCGGAGCGGGAAGGGCGACGACGTATCCGGCGTCGGCACAGACTCCGGTTGAAAGCCGCCCTGCTCGGGCACTCACGGGGCGGGCAGACCAGCAAGGTCCCACCTCGCCTCCGACCGGAAGTGCCGCCCACTGGCGCTCTGATCAAGGACCTCACACGGACCAATCCTTGATAACAACCAAATACCCCTAGCGCACCAGCTGATCCGTGAAGCCGTTGCCGAAGACCCGGTGAGGATCGAGCCGGTCCAGGATGGAGACGGCTTCGGACCACTGCCCGGCGCCGTACGAAGCGGGCACCGTGGACTCGATGATCTGCTCGTCGGCCCAGGCTGCCGTATCTGTATAGCCCCAGCCCTTGGACCATTCGACGCGCGCGAGCGCGTAACCGCCGTCGAAGGTACTTATCAGGAAGCGTTCCAGTTCCCGGTAGAACTCGTGGGCTCCGGGTGAGGTCGGCTGGGTCAGCACGTCCACCCACACCACACAGTCGTACTCCGGGTGGTCGGGGTGCGGGCGGATTACGGAGAGCAGCGGCGGGCGTGCGCCCGGCGCAGCGGAGTCTTCGGGCTGGTCGAGGCCGCTGACTCGGATTTCCACCTGCCCGTTGATCGGGAATCTGCCCGCCGCGGCCCAGGCCGCCAGCCGTTGCCGGTAGTAACCGGCGAACTCGGAGACGACGCGCTGGACGTCGGCGCGGCGGGTAAGGATCCCGTACCCGTTGGCGGTCTCACGAAGTGTTGTGGGGCGCAAGTAGAACTGGAGGGTGTGCGAGGGGCCCCACAGATCCTTCGCGAGGGTGGCGGTCAGTCCGGTCGCCGCCACAGTGTACTGCGCGGCGCCGAGCGTCGGCGCGAGGTACCAGGAGCCTGCGACGAGAAGCCCGGCCAGCCGGGCGACCGGGGTCGGGACGAGGTCGCTGAACGGGTAGTTGTACGGGGCGTGCACCGGCCTGGAGGTGACCGGGCGCTCAGGGCTGAGGCTCCATACCTTGAGCCAGGGCCGGTCGGTGAAGGCGAACCAGATCGCCTCCACCCGCCCCGACTCGGCCATGAAGTCCGCGAAGGTGTTTCCCCGGGCGGCGAGGGCGCTGCCCGGAGCGGCGAACAGTTCGTCGGCGGTGAGGTCGACGCGGCTCTGACAGCGCAGCGGGATGTCCTCGCCCGCTTGGATCTCGGCCTCCACAATGAGGCCGCGCCCGAGGTGGGTGGCCAGGGCTTCGCACTCCTCGTCTGTTCCTCGGTGGAAGGTCTTCACGACGTAGGCGTCCTGGGCGGAGTCCCAGACGACGGCGGTGAGGGACAGGACGAGGTTGCTGAGGCTGCCGTAGGTGTGGCCGGGGCGGGCAGACTCGCCGTCCGCGGGGACGCTGGTGCCGTGGGCGTCGATGGCCAGTGTGCCGCCCAGGGTCAACTCCCCTGGCGCGGGAGTGTTGGTGACGCCCAGCCCATGATCGGCGAGGAAGGCCATCAGCGTTTCGAGGGTCACACCGGCCTGCGCACGCACTGCGCCGGGGGCGCCGGCGGGCGGGGTCGTGAGTTCCATGTGTGTCAGATGCTCGGTGGTGTCCAGCAGGAGGACCTGCGCGTCGGGCTCGGTGGCCGGGACGATCGTCAAGGGCGACCAGTTGTGCGACTTACCCCGGGCACGCAGCCGCCAGCCGTTGGCATGGGCCCAGTTGGCGAGGTCGGCGAGATCCTGGCCGGTGCGGGGCGCGCAGGCCCACAGCCCGCTGTGGGTGATCTCGCCGGCCCAGTTGATGTACGGAGAGCGGTAGGGCACGAGTCCGGCGGGGAGTTCGGGTGCGACGCTCGGAACGACGGCGGACGCCGCCGCGGCCGGGGAGGCCCCGGCTATGGCGGCACTGAGCGGGAGGCCTAACGCTCCGGCAGCCGCCGCGGCGCGGAGAACACCACGGCGGGAGAGGCCGGACGGCTCGGAGGGACCGGAGGAAGTGACAGGACGTGACGAAGACTTCGAGTGATCAGACATGACCTGAATGTATGGGGAACCAGCACGTCACCGAAGCTCCATGACACAGACCGCCGAAACCGGCACCCGAACGTCAAACCTGCAAACTGCACCCGTCCGCAATCGTCACGAGTTCCGTCTCACAGCCTCACAGCCTCACAGCCTCACAGCCCCACAGCCTTCGGCAGGTCCGATGTACAGATCGCGATGCAGACCGCCGCTAGGCTTACGACTGGTGAAGAGGCGGGGTTCACACCCCGCACAATTCGCTCGTCAGCGGGCATTGTCTGTCGGCGGGGCGATCTGCCACGCGCCTCGGAGTAGGTCGTGTGTCGCCGTATAGCCCAGTGGGGGGTCCGCGGGTGCGTCGGGCGCCCCCGCACCCGGTCCGACCCGGTCGCCGGGGACAAGGCCTACTCGTCCCGCGGAAACCATGCCTACCTGCGCAAACGCCACATCAAGGCAGTCATCCCGGAGAAGAAGGACCAGGCCGCCAACCGGAAGAAGAAAGGCAGCAGAAGCGGCCGGCTCGTCAGCCACGAGGCCAGCCTCTACAAGGAACGAAACACCGAGCGCCTGATCAACAAACTGAGGGCCTGGCGCGGCATAGCCACCCGCTACGACAAGACCACTCAGAACTACCTCGCCAGCCTCCACCTTCGCGCCTCAACGATCTGGATCAAGGACCTCGCACGGACCAGCCCTCGATCACAACCAAATACGCGTCCTAGTACTCCAGTGTGGTTTCGTGATCATGTGCGGGTCGACTGCGCCCGGGCCTGCCCGAAGGTCGGTGAGTCGAGCCGCAGTTGCAGGCGGGCTCTGTGGGCAGACATATTGATGGCCGCGCCAGGAACCGAACTGCTGCAGCACACGTCTCCCGCACCATGACCTCAAGCGAGCACCAAGAGCACGCGTTTTCCACCAGGCTGGTTTCACCGTCCTCGGTAAGTGTGGATTCGTCGAAGGTCAACGACTACAGCAGCTTCGCCGAGGCGTACACGGCCGCGAACGAAACCAACCTGGTCAATGCCTACTACGAGCGTCCCGCGATGCTGGCCCTCGCCGGAGACGTGGCCGGCCGGCGGACCCTCGACGCCGGCTGTGGCTCGGGGGCCCTGTTTGCCGCGCTGCGCGACCGTGGCGCCATCGTGAGTGGCTTCGACTCGAGTGCCGGGATGCTGGAGCTGGCCCGGCAGCGGCTCGGCGACGGTGCGGACCTGCAGGTGGCGGACCTGGGCGGCCCGCTTCCCTACCCTGATGACTGTCGGCGTACACGTGAACGTCCCCAGCCTCGTACGAATGAAAAGGGACAGTTGCTGATGCGGTGAGTCCCGCGGCTCGGCACTCTGCTGCTTGGTCGATTCGGGAGGCGGAGGGGGCTGGCAGTGGTCTTGGATCCGCAGCGTTGGCTGGAGCTTCGACGCTTTCGGGGCCTGCTGGAGTCCGGGGCGATGAGCTTGTCGGAGATCGCCAGGGAGACCGGGCTGGATCGCAAGACGGTCCGCAAGTACCTGTCGGCGCCGGGTCCGGCGACGCCTCCGCGACGGTCGCCGAGCGGACGGTCACGGGCGCGAGTGATCGACGAGTTCGGACCGCTGATCGACTCGATGCTCCGGGCCGAGGTCCTGATGAAAGCGGCGGTCATCCACGAGCGGCTGGTCCAGGAGTACGGCTTCACCGGCAATTACCAGCGGGTCAAGCTCTACGTCCAGACAGCCAGACCGAAGGTCGCCGAGGAACTCGGCATCACGCCCAAGGAACTGGCCGGGATGCACCGCCGCTTCGAGGTCATCCCGGGCGCCCAAGCCCAGGTCGACTGGGGTGATGAGGGAAAGATCCTCGCTCACATGGGCATCGCGAAGGTCTATTCCTTCCACATGACGCTGTCGTACTCGCGGGACCCGTTCTGCTGCTTCACGACCAGCCAGGATCTGCAGACCTTCTTCGACTGCCACCGCCGGGCGTTCGCCCACTTCGGCGGGGCCCCGATGACGATCGTTTACGACCGGACCAAGACCGTCGTCCGCCGCCACGTCGCCCCTGGTGAGGCAGTCCCGCTGCATCCCGAAGCGGTCGGTTTCGCAGGCCACTACGACTTCGACATCGACGTGCTGGCCGCTTACCGCCCGCAGGGCAAGGGCCGGGTCGAACGGCAGGTCCTGATCGTCCGCGACCACGTCCTGTCCGGCCGTGCGTTCTCCTCCGTGGAGGAGATGGACGCCGCGTTCACCGCTTGGGTGCCGTTGCGGCGGGCCCAGATCCACAAGACGCACCGGGAGGTCATCGCGGAACGTGCAGCGAGGGATCACGCGGCCCTCAAGTCGCTTCCGGCGACTCCGTATCTGGTGGCCGAGCGGCAGCTGCGGCACGTCGGCAAGGACTGCCTGGTCGCCTTTGACGGCAATCTCTACTCCGTGCCGGCCCGCCGAGTCCGTGCTCGCCAGCTGGTCGAGATTCGGGCAACGAAGTCCCAGGTCATGCTGCATGCCACCCTCACCGACGTCCACGGCAACACACTGCTGGCTGCCCATCCCCGGGCCATCGGCCGTGGTGCTCGCGTCGTCGATGAGTCGCACTGGGACGGCCTGCCTACCGGCAGGAACCGCCGGACCACCACCGGAGACATCCCCATCCAGCCTCGCCGCGAGCGGCCGCCTGGCGAGAGAACCGGCCCGCTGCAGGCCCTGCTGAACAGGGCCGCGGCGACCCAGATCGAGGTCGGGCGCCGGCCGTTGTCGGTCTATGACGAGCTGACCGGCACCCGCCCCTTCACCACCCATAGAGCGACGAAGGAATCGTCTTGAGTGAGCTGACCGGCAACCGCATCCGCACCACGGCCGGCAAGCTCGGCCTGCCGCACCTCGCGGAGACCATCAACGAGCTCGCCCGCCGGGCTGACGAAGCGAAGATGGGCTACCTCGACTTCCTCGACCTGGTCCTCTCCGAAGAACTGGCCGTCCGCGACGACCGGCGCTTTCGCCAGGGCCTGCGGCTCTCCCGGCTACCGCATCACAAAACGCTCGATGAGTACGACTTTTCCTTCCAGCCCGACCTCGACCCCCGCAAGGTCAAGGACCTCGCGACGCTCTCGTTCGTCGAGGCCAAGGCGAACGCGGCTCTCCTGGGACCGCCCGGGGTGGGCAAAACGCATATTGCCGTCGCTCTCGCGGTCGCGGCCTGCCGGGCTGGCTACTCGGTCTACTTCACGAGCCTCGACGACATGGTCCGCAACCTCAAGGCCGCCGAAGCCACGGGGCGTCTGGCCAGCAAGCTTGGCACCTACCTCCGGCCGGGCGTTCTCGTGGTCGACGAGGTGGGCTACGAGATCCTCGAGCGCGGAGAAGCGAACCTGGTCTTCCAGGTCATCTCAAAGCGATACGAAAAGGGCTCGATCATCTTGACCTCGAACAAGACCTTCAGCGAATGGGGACAGGTGTTCGGCGACGAGGTTCTGGCCACCGCCATCCTCGACCGACTCCTGCACCACTGCGATGTGATCTCCATCAACGGACCCAGCTACCGCCTCAAGAACCGCCTCAAGGCCATCGAGCGGGACACCGACGTCGCCTGAACGACCCCGAAACCGTCAGCGCACAACCACGATCTCAGGAAGCGGCAGGCGCCAATCGCCCTGCAGGCTGACGAGCACATCACGCGCGAGGGTCCGCACCTGACACCATCCAGCGTCTGTCGCCAGCGCTTCCCTTGACCAACGCCCGGCGTGTTCCCTCCCGCTCATTTCATCTAGGACCGAGTCGATCAGCCGCAGCTTGCCCATGGCGTCCTCATTCAGAGGCATTTCCTGCTGGAAGCCAGCCGTCAGACGAAAGGCGTCATCGAACTCCAGGGCCAGTTCGTCGGTCACGACCTGGTACTTGTCGATCCAGGCCAGCTGATCGGCCGAGTCCGCACCAAGAAGGGCGAGCGCATCGATCAGGCGTTGCCAGCGGTCTGAAGCGCTGAGGATCCCCATGCGCGCATCCTCGCACGGCCACGATCCGAGCCACCGAACTGGGGACGTTCATCCGTACGCAACTGAGGAGAGAAGTCCGTACGCCGACAATGACACGTTCGACGATGTAGTGGCGTCCCTGGTGCTGCACTACCTGGAGGACTGGGGGCCGGCGCTGGCCGAGCTGCGACGCGTACTCAGGCACGGCGGTCGGCTGATCGCGTCTGTCGACCATCCCTTTGCCGTCAACCTCATTCACCGCGAGGCCGGTCGCGAGGCCGAGTGCGACTACTTCGACACCACCAACTGGACCGTGGAGTGGAGCATGGGCGGCCAGACCACCCTGGTGAGTCGCTGGAACAGGCCGCTGCACGCAATGATCGAGGCTTTCACCGGGGCCGGTTTCCGGATTACGGTCATCAGCGAGCCGGAGCCTGATCCCGCCGCCCGCGAACTGTTCCCCGAGGCCATCGCGGCCGAGCCGCGCTTCCTGTGCTTCCTGTTCTTCGTACTGCAAGCGGATTAGTACTCCGGTGTGCAGTCTCGCCATGGCCCAGGCGACGACGGCCAGTACGGCAGCGCCCGACGCGAGCGGCCGCCGCGAGATGATCAAGGGTTGTGTGGACTCCCGAAGATCGTGCGGTGGCCGCAGGCCATAGCGTAGACCCTGACCGATGGCGGGCGATGTTCGACCAGCTCATGGCCCGGATCGCGGGCAGGTTCGGACGCGTTGAGCCCCGGGCGGCGGCCCGTTCCTACCTGCTCGGGCTACTGACGGGCGTCGAGCGGAAGAACTGCTGGCAGCTGGCCGAACGAGCGGGGCATAAGCGGCCCGGGCCCTTGCAGCGTCTGCTGAGGTATGCCCGATGGGACGCCGATGCGGTCCGCGACGACCTGCGTTCCTACGCCGCCGAACACCTCGGCACCGACGATGCTGTTCTCGTCGTCGACGAGACCGGTTTCCTGAAGAAGGGCCGGTCCTCGGCGGGAGTGCAGAGGCAGTACACGGGCACCGCCGGACGCATCGAGAACGCCCAGGTCGGCGTGTTCCTCGCCCTGGCCACCACCCGGGGCCGGGCCCTGATCGACCGCCGGCTCTACCTGCCCGAGCATTCCTGGAGCACCGATCCCGAGCGCCGCCGTGAGGCAGGAATACCCGAGTCGGTGGAGTTCGCGACCAAGCCCCGCCTGGCCGGGGAGATGATTACCGCCGCGTTGGACGCCGGGATCGCCGCCTCCTGGGTGACCGGCGACGAAGCCTACGGCCAGGACCCCCACCTGCGGACCGTCCTGGAAGCACGCGGCACCGGCTACGTGCTGGCCGTCGCCTGTTCGGCCCGGGTGAGGATCAACCACACCACAGTCCGCGCGGCCACCTTCACCGGGCGCCTGCCCGCCACGGCCTGGCAACGACACAGCGCCGGAAGAGGCGCGAAAGGCTACCGCCACTACGACTGGGCCTGGATCCACATCGGCACCGGAAGCCACCGCCACCTGCTGATCCGCCGCAACCGGACCACCGGCGAACTCGCCTTCTACCTGTGCTGGTCACCCACCACCGCGACACTGGCCGAACTCGTCCGCGTCGCCGGTGTCCGCTGGAGCATCGAGGAGTGTTTCCAGGCCGCCAAGGGCCAGGTCGGACTCGACCACTATCAGGTCAGGCACTGGACATCATGGCACCGGCACATCACGCTCGCCATGCTCGCCCTGGCTTTCCTGACCGCCGTCGCCGCCGACGCGGCCCCCGGCCGACCCGCTGGCCGGAACTTCCCGACTCAGGAAGGCATGGGAGGAATCCGGCGCCAAGGCCGCCGTCGGCAAGACCACCACGATCGCCCACTGCGGTTGCCCAGGCACCCGACTCGTCATCCCGCACCGCCGCGAGCGCGGCCAGACCGAACTCCGGGACTGGAGATAAGAACACAACAAGTCCCACAAGCAGGTCCGCGCGCGTGTCGGGTTCGCCTTCGCCCGCACGAAGACCTGGAAGATCCTGCGAGACTGCCAACTCAAAAGCGACGGAGTCCACCACTCTGTGCTCGGCAACGCTCGGATGCCGCAAGACCCACAGCTCAACGCATTCTGAAAAGTTAGGCCGTCTCTTTCGGACCATGCTTAGGCGGCGTCCCACTCTGCTGTCAGGCAGCTGAGTTGCGTCTTGCTGAGCGGAGGCTCAAAGCCTTCGGGGAACATGAGCGTGAGCGGCTGCGGCCACATGCTTTCGGGCCCGTGCTTCTCACAGTGCAGAGCCACGAGATGCGGTCCCTCCCCGCAAGCCTCGCGCTGGTAGATGCGGTCATGCGCCTGGCAGAAGTACGAGAATTCCGTGCAGTCGTCCTCATCAGTCGGCTCGTAGAAAACGGGATCCCGGACGATCAGCGTCACCGGTTCCTGACGGTTGAACTGGGGGATGGGCCGAGGATCGCACCACAGCAGTCGAGTAGGAAGCACGCGATCATTCTGTGCCTAAGAGGGCTTCGAGTCGGCGCGCAGACCAAATGAAGCTGCCCGCGAGATGAAGTGCCGCCAGGTAGTTCACGGCGGTCTTGTCATACCGAGTGGCCAGGCCGAGCCCCTGCTTGAGTTTGTTGATGCAGCACTCGACCGTGTTGCGCTGCTTGTAGGCATCCCGGTCGAAGGCCGGTGGCCTGCCGCCTTGGCTGCTGCTGCGGCGGCGTTTGCGGTTGGCGGCCTGGTCAGGGGGCTGCGGGGTCACGACCCGGATCCTGCGCCGACGGAGATGGGTTAGGGTCGCGCGGGACGAGGATGCCTTGTAAGCCAGGACCATGACTCGCATAAGCTGCCGGTGATCCCGCCCCCTGCCGCAACGCCCGTTGCTGACCGGCAACATGGCCGCAACCGTGCCCACTCGGCATCCGTGGGATCACCCCGCCCTATGCTCACCTCAACAAGTCGGCTGCGGCGGCCGTCACGTGGGCAGCACGCCCCCTGCGTACTGGCCGCTCTCCGGCCTGGAGAGGAACACCTGGCGGGCTGGCAGGTCGACTTCCCGGACGACGACGGCAAGCTCATCTCCGGCCTCGAAACCTTCTGCCGGACTCGCCGCAGGGCGCTTGTCGATCTCTCTGAAGGGAACCAGCCCCAAGATTCCGTCCCCGAGGTCGACGAAGACGCCGATGGGAACCACCTTTTCAACCGTTCCGCGGAATTCCTGGCCACCCACTGTGCGGTCGGCGAAAGCCTGGAAGGGGTCGGGCTCCAGCGCCTTCAAAGACAGCCTGGCCTCAGCGTTGTAGGTGTCGGATCCAATGAACTCGCACGCGACTCGCTGCCCCACCTGAACAACATCGGTGGGGTCCTTGAAGCGCCGCCAGGACAGTTCGGGGAGACCGAGGAAACCGACACCGGGGAGGGTGGGGTGTCCAGGCCCGTCGTCCAGGGCCACGAAGACCCCGAACCGTTCGATCGCCGCGACGGTGCCGGACAGGATGTCGCCGCAGTGCAGGGACTCAAGGAACGCCCACAGTTCCGGGCTCTCAGACTGCCAATCCATACCCACAACCCTGGCACACGACGTCCTGTGCCAGTCATGTCCTCAAGTTTTTGGAGCGACCGTCCATGTCTCAGCCGTCAGCACCTTGATCGCCCGGACAAGTCCTAGTTGTTGCGGGTCAGGGCGTTGGTGACGTGAGTTGTTGGCAAATCAGTTGGTGAGCAAGTTGCGCCGTCGCGAGCAGATCCTCGCGAGCCGTGTCGACGTTGGACCGCACTGACAATCCGTGCCAGACGGATTGGATGAGCCCGGTCAGGACCGGTGCGTTGGTGCCCGCGGTTAGGTCCCCGTCCTGGATCGCTCGCTCGATGCGCACGAGGAGGGCCTGCTCGTTCGAGCTATGCAGTTCGGCGACGTAGGCGCTGGTATCGAGCGTGCTCGTGCTGTCGGTCATCACGGCACTGCTGATGAGACACCCCGGGTGTGTGCCGCTGGGCTGGGTGAACTCGTGGACCGAGTCGGTCAGGATGCGTTCGATAACGGTCTGGATGACGTTCTCGGCGACAGCCTGCTGGTAGATCTCGCGGTACCGCTCGGCATAGGTCCGCACCGCTTCCTCGAACAGTCCGGCCTTGCTGCCGAAGGCGGCGTAGAGGCTGGACGTGGAGAGCCCGAGGGCCGCGGTCAGGGTGCGGGTCGAGGTGCCGGAGTAGCCGCGTCGCCAGAAGAGGCGAGCGGCTTCGAGGACCGCACGGTCGCGGTCGAAGGCTCGGGGGCGTCCACGGTTGCGTTCGGTCACGCTTGCATTATAGATCGTTCGCTCCATAATGGATTAATGGAGCGAACGATTCAGAAGAAGCTTGCAGTCGGCGGGGACAGCTGGGTCACGGTCGATGTATACGGGGAGCCGGATGCTCCGGGCCTCGTCATCGTCCCGGGCGTCATGAGCGATGCGCACACGTGGCGCCGGGTCGTGGGCGCCGTCGCGGCCTGGCCCTCAGTGGTGGTCGTAAACCGTCGGGGACGCACTCCCGCGGGGCCCTTGCCCAATTCCTACTCGCTGCGGACAGAGGTCGAGGATCTCGGCGTGGTCCTTGACGAGTTCGGCAGCACGAGGGCACTCTTCGGCTGGAGCTACGGCGGCTTGATTACCTTGCTAGCCGCCAACGATCGCCGGATTCCCCATGTGATCGCCTACGAGCCGGTGATGCGGCCATTCGGACGCCATGCAGTGCCGGACCTGAAGAGCGCAGCAGAGACGGCGGACTGGGATCGCTGCGTCGAAATCGTCAATCGGCAGATCTCCGGCTTCTCCGCTGCGCATGTCGAGGAGCTTCAGGCCGATCAGCACGGTTGGGCGACCTTGCGTCGCTTGAGCGAACCGCTGTACGCCGAACTCGGCGCGCTCAACGCGGCGCCGCCTCCGGATGTGATGGCGCGACAGGCAGATCAAGTGGACCTGATCATCGGCCAGTGCAACCGCGGAAAAGCCCCCTACGGAACGTCATTCGACAATGTGCGGCAGCACGTCGCTCACGCCGGAGTCCACGAACTCGCCGGCCAGGGCCATCTGGCCCACATTCAGGCGCCGGCAGAGCTTGGACACCTGCTCAACAACCTCGCCGCCATCTGATAGGCACCCATGCCAACGCGCCGCTCTCCACTGAGGGCCGCAGACGACTCGTCGAGCGGTACAAGTCACGTCCGATCGCCCACGTTGCCGCGGAGATGGGTATCTCCAGGGCATGCGCCTCCAAGTGGGTCAACCGGGATGGTCGTCATGGTGAGCTCGGCCTGCACGACCGGTCCTCCACACCCCACCGCCAACCCACAGCCACACCGGGTGAGGTAGTGGAGCGGATTGGGCAGAGGCGCCGAAACCACAAGTGGTCCGCAGGACGGATCGCCTTCGAACTCAGCCAAACCACGCACGCCGTGAGCCGTCGCACCGTCACCCGGCACCTGGCCCATTTCGGTCTGAGCAGACGACGATTCATCGACCCCGAGGGGCCACACCACGCGGACACCACGCACAATCACCGCTCGCCGACCGCCACATGGTGCACATCGACGTGAAGAAGGTCGGACGGATACCTGACGGTGGCGGATGGCACGCCCACGGCCGAAACAGCGATCACTCCCGGGCAGTCAGCCGGAACAAGAAGAAGGCCGGCCGTGGAGGGTACGTGTACCTGCACTCGGCGATCGACGGACACACCCGCCTCGCCTACATCGAGCCTTTGCCAGATGAGAAAGCCTCGACGGCGATTGCGTTCCTGCACCGGGCCAGGGCGTGGTTTGCCGTAACACGCCATCACCCGGATCGAACGGATCGTCACCGACAATGGTGCGTGCTACCGGGCAGATGCGTTCACCGCGCCCTACTCGGCTCACGGAACCAACGGATCCGACCGTACATGCCCCTGCACAACGGGAAAGTGGAACGGTACAACCGGATCCTGGCCGAAGAGTTCCTGTACGCGCGTACGTAGACCTCCGAAGCACAGCGCGCCCGGGGGTTGGCGGTTTGGAACATCCACTGCAACTACCACCGACCCCACACCGCCCTCGGCGGACAACCACCCGCAGCAGCACTCGGGCAGACCGTCACCAACGTCATTTGCCCATACACCTAGTTGCCAGGATCGAGGTCGGCCGCGGTGATCCCCCGGTCGGGTAGGTGCTGGGTATCGTCGCGAGCTCGCAGGCTTTCGAGCATGAGGGCCAGAGAGCGATCCGCGCTCCGCTGGGTGAGCTCAGCGCGCAGGCCGGGGATCGGTCGCAACAGCAGGGCGATCAAAAGCGCCAAGTCGCCGGTGCCCACGTCCGGGCGCATGTCACCGTCGGACTGGGCACGGCGGACGAGACGGTCGAGGATCTTCAGCAGGATCTCGCGTAGTCGGCGGTTTTCGGGGTCTTCCTGAAGGTCGGCCCAGGTGCTGGCGAACCAGACCGACAGCCAGGTCGCCACCCGCAGTTCGGTTCTGGCCTGGTGGACAAAACGCATGAGTGCTCGCCAGGCGTCGGGCTCTTCGTCCTCGGCCGTGCGGGCGATGGCCACCACGCGGTGAAACCCGTCCAACGCCACCGCGCTGATCAGCGCCTGCCGGTCCGGGAAGCGACGGTAGAGGGTGCCGGTCCCGACGCAGGCGCGGCGGGCCACCTCCTCGGTCGGTACGTCGGGCCCTCGCTCGGCGAACAGCGCCCGGGCCGCCTCGATGATCTGTTCACGGTTGAGCCGGGCATCGGCCCGCAGTTCGCGCCCGGAAGTCGAAGGTGTCACCCCAGCACTATATCTGAGAGAACTTCCTCCTTATTATGAGTTCAAGTGGCGGATCTTCTCTCAGTAAGGGGTCTGGATGACTCTCGACGCGATGCTGCACCGGATCGGGCACCGAGGTCGTGTGGCGGCTGACCGGGAGACGCTCTTCGCCCTGCACCGATCCTGGCGGCGTACGGTGCCGTACGAGAACCTCGACATCCAGCTCGGCCGGCCGGTCAGCCTCGATCCCGAGGCGTTGTCCGACAAGCTCATACGACGGCGGCGCGGCGGCTATTGCTACGAACAGAACGCAGGCCTCGCCATGTTGCTGCGCCTGGCCGGCTTCGAGGTCTCGATGGTCGAGGGCGGTGTCATGCGCCAGGCCCGTGGGGATGCGATGTGGGGCAACCACAATGCGCTGATCATCGACCTCGACGGCAGGCGATGGGTTGCCGACGCCGGTATCGGAGACGGGTTCCTCGAACCGCTCCACCTGTGCGAAGGGACCCACACACAAGGAGAGTTCACCTACCGGCTGGAGCGCCTGACCTCTGACACCTGGCGCTTCCACCACCACCCGGGCGCGACGATCGCCTCGTACGACTTCCGTCTCCAGCCATGCGAGCCCGCCGATTTCGCCGCCCGCTCGCACGAGCTCTCCACGTCTCCAGAATCGCCCTACGTCACCACGCTGATCGCCGCGCGGCCCGTCGCCAGGCACAACTCGCTGCTGCTGTCACGTACGGTGCGGCAGTACAGCGCCGACGGCAGGAGCTCCTGGGTCATCAGGGGCGTGGACGGGTTCGCCACGACGCTTTCCGAGAGATTCCTCGTTCCGCTCGAAGATCTCGGGCCGGACGGAGTCGGCCGACTCTGGGAGAAGGCAGGCGCCCAGAACGATCTCTGGCGGACGCGCACCCAGGAGACGGACCGACACTGAGTACCAGCCGCGCTGTCAACAGCCCACCGTGCCTCCCGTCGGGGGAGCCAGAGGAGGCCGACCTCCCGCACCTGCCGTTCCTCGGGCAACCAAGTGCCGACATCCACCATACGCAAGTTCGGTTAGCCTGACCTTGCCTGGGATGAGGTCCCAGGGCGTACGAGTTCGGGTTCCAGTGCCACCATGTGAACCTGGCAGACGGAACGAGTAGAGGCAGGGCGTAGGTGAGAAACAAAAACCGGGCACGTGAGCGCCGCGCACCCGGCGGGGTGAAGCCGTCCACGCGAGCGGCGAGGGACGCGGGTTCCCGCCCAGCGTCCGGGACGAGGCGCCGTGGATGAGATCGTGCTCACCGCCGGAACCCTGTACGTGATCGTCCTGCTTCGCGCCGGAGGGACGTTCGCCGTCGGATGGCTCGCCGGCGCCGGTGCCCGGCGCAGCAGCTTCGCCAGAAGAATCTCTTCGGCGAAATTCCGGTCTGCCGAGCGGGCGATCCAGCGGTGGGGCGCGCCGGTAGTGGCGGCCTCCTTCCTCACTGTCGGTTTCCAGACCGCCGCCAACTTTCTCGCGGGCAGCATGCGCATGCCCCTGCCGCGCTACCTCCCTGCCCTTTTCCTGGGCGGAGCCGCCTGGGCGCTCATCTATGCGACCGTGGGGCTCGGCATGCTCGCTGTTCTGGGAAGGCTCTTCGCCGAGCGGACGCCCCTCGGAGTGGCCGCCGTGGCCGCCGCCATCTTCGCGGGGTGGGGGGTGGTGGTGGTGTACCGCAGAAGAAAGGCGGCCCTGGCCTCCGTCGAGCACTGACAGCCGCTCGCCCGCAGCGTCGCCCCATCCCACCCGTGATCTTCCATCCGGGGCGCGGCTGCCGATACACCAGCCGGCAATTCGCTTCGTCGGCAGGCCAGTTCGATATTCGGCTGTCGGTCGGCCGCACCGGCCAGTGCTGGGACAACGTGCTCGCCGACTCGTTCTTCTCGACCATCAAACCCGAACCGCCCGGCACCTCAGCCTGGCCCAGCCGGGCCGCGGTCCGCACCGCGATCTTCGATTTCATCGAGGGCTGGGTACAACTTGCACCGACTGCAACAGCAGTCTCGGCTACCTCAGCCCCGCCGAGTACGAGACCACGCTCGCAGCCTGACCACCACACCAATGGTGTCTGTCAAAGCGGAACAAGATCATCCGGCGCTTTGTCGAGGAGAGCGGCTGCACGTCGATGCAATGGGGGTGATGCGCGCCCGTGTCGACCTGGCCCGCGAACTGCTCGAGCGCTCGCAGCGCAGCGTAAAGGTCTGGACTCCGGCTGTTCCGATCAGGCAGGAGTCAACGGCTACGGGGTCGCTCCGGCCGCATCCTTTTCTACACTCGCGGGATGAACAATTACACGTGCACCCATTGCGGCACCGTCGGCCTGGTGGATGGATTCATCGAGGACGCAGGCGAGCATTCGCGCGGCTACGCGCGCTGGATCGAGGGCGCGTTGGAGCGCGGAGTTTTCGGGGGTGCCAAGCGGATGGGCCGGCCCCGGCGGCAGATAGAGGCGTTCCGCTGCCCCAAATGCGGGCACCTCGAGCTGTTCGCCACCGGCGAGGTGTAGCCGCGGCTCGTTGTCGGGGGACAGCCCGTACGGGCTGCCCCGCGCCGGCCCTCCGTGCTTCGGCCGCCCCTACCGTATCTCCTCAGGCTGCCGGCACCCATCAACCGTTGCCTTCCAGGAACCTCAGGAACGCCAGCTCCCGTCGGTGGCCGCCGGACGCGGCGCTTGGGCCGCGCGTCGGGCACAACCAGGTGCGTGCCAGAGTTCATGACCGAGCTCGTGATGCTACTGCGGTTCGCGAACCACCAGTGGCCTGCCGGATACGACCCGGATACGACAACGTCCTACCGGCGTCGTTCCCAACTTCGTCCCAGCCGCCCCGCCGAACCCTCGATACCCTGGCGCGGGTCTCGTTCACCCCTCGTTACGGAGCAGCATGCCTGACCGGCCGGAGTCACACGCCACGACGCTCCACGACGAGCCGTTTCCCGAACTGCTCGGATATCCCTGCCAAGTAGTGATCAGCAGCGACGGGCAGTGGATCGCGGGCACTTCGGTGACGAACCGGTACAGCCGGGTCGCCGTGTACCGCGCCGCCGACCTGTCCTGCGCCCACCTTCTGACCTTCACCATGGAGGCCGAGACGATCGCCTTCCACCCCACGCTGCCTCTTCTGGCCATCGGCCTCGACAACGGCGCCGAGTACGACCGCGAAGGGGGCCTCACGCTTCTCGAGTGCGGCACGGGCCACCGTGTCGACTTCACGGACCCGGCGTGGGGCATCGAGCCCGTCCGCTGGCTGGACGACCACACCCTGGAGATCGTCTTCTTCGCTGTGGTCAACGGAATCGATCACCTGACGGCCCGGGCGACGGTCGTACGCGAGAACTGGCTGGGCCTCACCTCCGAGGCCCTGGACCTGACCGCACTCGACCGAACACCGCTCGACCCAGAGGACCCGAGGGTGTACGACGACATAGAGCCAGCGCAACCGCTGCTGCACACGCTTGCCGAGCAGGCCGGAAGCAGTTACGACGCGCGGGGCGGGGTCCGGGCCGTGGCCGGGCTGGGCGACGGCCGCGTGCTCGCCACCCGCAATCACGTGGCGGTGGAGTGTTGGGCCCCGGGCGGATCGGCCCTGTGGAGCGTGCCCGCGCCGTCGGCGAGCGGCGGCACCCGGATCGAGGTGGCCGCAGACGAGCGAAGCGTACGCGTGGCCGTCTCCGGTCCTGACGCCCGCGCTCGGACCGACTTCCTGCTGGTGGACACGGCCGACGGCACCGTCCTCGACCGGCACTCCGTGCCGTTCTCGGCCGCGATGTCCGCCCGTACGGACGGGGTCTGGGCGATCAGGGACACGTACGACCGCAGTTTCGGGACGGAGCCGCCCACCCCGCCCAACACACAGTTCTTCGCCCCCGGCAGCAGCGACCGGATCGGCGCGGTCGACGTGCCGGAGCGGTACGATCTCGTCCCGCTCCAGGTCCGCCGGTGCCCCGAGCTGCTGTACGGGAGAAGGGGCCGGAGTGTGGTCGCGCTCGCCTCCGACGGTGCGACCGAGACCGCGCTCTTCTCCGTCGACGCACCGCTCGGCCCGGTGGTGTACGTATCCGACGCCGCCGGCGCTGCACTGCTGCACGGGCGCACGGAGCTTGTCCGCCGACACTTCCCGTCCGGCGAGGTCCTCTGGACCAGACCGTTGGAATCCGGAGTCATCGACCTCGACGCCTATGACGGAGCCCTGCACGTCCTGTGCGCCGACGGCAGCCTCGTGTCCCTCGACGCGATCGACGGGACTGTACTCCACCGGCACCCGCTGCCCCCGTTCCAACCTCTCTCCCTGCACGCGGCGCCCGACGGCACGGTCCTCGTCGGCACCACCGCAGGCCAGATCCTGCGCTGTCCACCGGTCCGTGTGCAGGGTCGGACGGACGATCAGTAGCACGATGCAGCAGCGTCCACGGCCTGTTCGGCCCTCGCAGAGTCCGCCCGCGCAAACTGCGTGATGCGCTCGGGGGCCGGAGCCCGTGGCCCACAGCCGACGCCCGCGTACGGCGGTCCTACGAGCCCGGGCCGGAGTTATCCGAACGCAGCCTCACCCGTCTGCGAATTGACGGGCCCCCACACTCCGCACTGCACCTCCGCACCATGCACTTTCTGCGCGACCTGTTCGTCCGGTCGACCTCAAGATCCGTCGCGGCAGTCATTCTGTACCGTGGGCTGCAGCCCACGAGGCGCGCCGACGCCCCGGAGGCCCGTCATGTGGATGCTCAGTCCGGCTCGGTGGGGGATGGCAGGGAGCGCATCTGGGTGTGGTTGAGGTTGTGAGCTTGTGGCATGTAGCGGGCGATGACCTCGAGTTCGTCCTCGGTGTGGCCTTCCAGCAGCGACTGCCAGGCCAGGCCGAGGACGTCCCGTACCGCGGTGGCGCGGGCGACGCACTCTGCCACTGGGGCGGCCAGTACCCGGCGGCGGTCCTGCCGGCCCCGGGGCGCCGACCACATAGCTCTCGTTCGAGACGGCCCACCGGTCGTCGGGCGCAGCCTGCGGGTCCGTCATGTCGGCGATCCGCCTGACAATGAGCGGCCCGGCTCGCCCGCATTCCGGCCACACCTGCTCCTTACACCCCCTTGTGTACCCTGAAGCAAGGATGCCCGCCCCCCGGTTGCCCTGACGGGGCCTTGGGGGGAAGTACTGGTGTCCGAGCCGAATTTTTGGACCGCGGAGATTCCAAGTGCTGCGCCAGCACCGCGTGGAACCGATCTGCTGGACACGTGGCCACCGCGGCGACATAGATTCACCCCCTACCACCCCGACCCGCTTCCGTACGCGACGTGCCCTTGTGACGTCGCCCGCGTACTGGCCGGCGCCGGGAAATGAGGCATCATGCCGACCACTCGTCGTCTCTTGACGACAACCTGTCCCCGCTCTGTTCGCGAACGACAGGACCGACGATGACCACAGACACGACGCAACGCGCCGGCGACCCCGTCGCACCGACCCGGGAACGCCGCGCAGGCAGTGACTTCTCGCGGCTCGCCAAGCAGATCAAGGACGCCGGACTGATGCGGCGTCGCCCCTTCTACTACGGCGTGCGCATGGCGCTGGTGACTGCGGCCTACGCGGTGGGCTGGCTGGCCTTCGTGACGGTCGGCGACAGTTGGTGGACGCTGCTCACCGCCGTGTTTCTCGCTGCGGTTTTCGGACAGGTCGCGCTCGTCGCGCACGACGTCGGTCACCGTCAGGTATTCCGGCGCAGCAGTTCTAGCGCGCTGATCGGGCGGCTCGCCGCCAACATGGGGATCGGTATGGGATACGGCTGGTGGCAGGACAAGCACTCCCGCCATCACGCGAACCCCAACCACGAAGAGCTCGACCCTGATGTGGCACCCGACATCCTGGTATGGAGCCAGGCTCAGGCTCGCAAGGCCACCGGTCTGCCGCGCCTGCTCGGCAGGGTGCAGGCGTATCTGTTCTTCCCGCTGCTGACGCTGGAAGGCTTCAACCTCCACGTCGCGGGGATGAGGGCGCTGGCAGACCGAACCCTCAAGCAGCGCCGGATCGAAGGAACTCTTCTCGTCGCCCACTTCGTCCTGTACCTCGGCGCGCTGTTCCTCGTGCTCTCCCCGTGGAAGGCCGTGCTGTTCCTCGTCGTGCACCAGTGCCTGTTCGGGGTCTACCTGGGAGCCATCTTCGCCCCGAACCACAAGGGAATGCCGACGCTCACCGCCGGCGACCGGCCCGACTTTCTGCGCCGTCAGGTCCTCACTTCCCGCAACGTGCGCGGAAACTGGTTCAAGGACGTGGTGCTCGGTGGGCTGAACTACCAGATCGAGCACCACCTGTTTCCGAGCATGCCCTCGCCGAATCTCCGCAAGGCACAGCTTCTCGTGCAGCGGTACTGCGACGAACTGGGCGTGGCCTACCTTCAGACCTCGCTCATCGCCTCCTACGGACAGGCGCTCAGGAGCCTGCACCAGGCAAGCAGCCCGCTGCGGCACCGGGCACAGACCATCTGAAGTCGGTGTCAACGGACTTGCAGTTCCAGCGCATCTTGGACGCGCTCGCCGTTTGCGGGAGCCAGGAGTTTAGCCTCACTGGAGTCCTCCTTGACGAGCCGGACGAGTTCGTCTTCGGTGAAGACAGAGGTGACTTCGCCGTTGGGCTCACTTTCAGCAAACGAAGGATGGCATAGGCGAACGCGTTGATGCCGAAGAGGGCCGGTCTTAGCGCGGCGTGAGGGCCACCAGCGGGGGCCGAGCAGCAGGGCTGTCGGAGCCGGTGCTGCGAGCGAACGCGATGTTCTTGGGGATCATCTCGCCGATCAGCATGTGCAGGTACGTTGCCGCCGTGAGCGGCGATCACGAAGTCGATGGGGTGGGTAGCTGATCGTTTCAGAATGAGCTTCTCGGGCGACGGAGGCATACGAGGCTGCAGGTAAGTTCGAGCAGGCCTTACGGGAAGGTCAAGAGTCTGACGGGCCGGTACCTGCGCGGCTGGACCAAGGTCCGCCGCAGGGGACTCCACCGAAGAGTTCATCGACGGCGTCACGGGTTCGCCGCGCCGCCCCCAGGACCTGCTGCTGGGCCGCTACGACACCCCCCGCCGTCCAAGGCTGGTGGGGAAAACCATCCCGCAGGTTCACCACGACCCGATCGTCGAGCGGTCCGTCGAAAAGATCCACAGCGGCGTCGTCGTAGTCCGATACGCAGGGCGGCCGCGATCGCAGCCGCCCGCTCGGACTTTCCCCTCTTCCACCTGGCTTCTCCTGCTGATTGGGATGGGTGCCGGTAGCTGGTGGTGGGCGTGGTCTCGGGGAAGCGGGGCGGCGCTGCGCCGGTTCTTCCCCCGTCGGCCCGTCGCGGGGGTCCGAGCCGAGCAGCGCTCCACGCTGGGTGTCGGTTCTTCGGATCCCGCCGCAACGGGTTCATGGCAGGCCCGCACCACGCCTGCTGATCCATACGAAACCGTCTACGGCACCGCCTTGATCTCCTGCTCGGAGAGGGCCCCCTCCCATGTGCGCACCTCGTCGATGTCACCGGCGAGGAAGTGGGCACCCACGCCGTCGGCGGCGGAGTCCCGTCCCGCCTGGAGGAAGCGATCGGCTTGCCAGGCGTCGGCCTCCGCGTAGGGCGCGCTGTCGGCGAGAACCCCGTCGACGTACAGCTGCACCTGACCGGCCTTCTCGTCGTACTGGAGCAGCAGGTTCTGCGCCCCGCCCGATGCCGGTGCGCTGAGCTGTGTGGTGTCCGCGTCCGCAGAGTCGGCGTGGGCGAGGACCGCGCGCCAGGTCTGGTCCGTCGCGTGGTACCGGAGGGTGAAGGCGTCCGCCTGCCAACCGGTCTGCGACAGGACAGCCATGTCCCGGTCGAGAGCGCCGTGCAACCGGACCTTTGTGGATACGGCCCAGCTCCGGCCGGTGTAGAGCGGCGGGATGTCGCTGAAGAGGTAGTCGCCATCGCCGTCGAATGTGACGCAGGCGCTCCCCGCCAGCGGGTCCTCGCTGCTGAGGCGGGCGTCACCGGCGAGGACGAAGCCGATGTTGTGGTTCGCGTCGGGGACGCGTGCCAAGCCGCCCTCCAGAGTCTGGACGGACTCCATCGGCCAGTAAGCGAAGGGCCGAGGCTTGCGGCGGCCCAGCTCGGCGAGTTGGGTGGCGGGGACGTCGGCGTTCCAGACCCTGACATCCGCGAGGTCTCCCCGCCACCTCCGGGCGAAGGTGTAGCCGTCGGAGTCCAGGGCCTCGCCCATGACGAAGTTCCACAGAGCGGTGTCCGCGGGCACCACGGCGTCCCGGGCGGCCACTGCCGTGCCGTCCACGTAGAGCCGGGCGGAGCCGGTGGCCGGGTCGTAGGTCCCGGCCAGATGGGTCCACTCGCCCGCCTCCGGCGTCCCGCCGGTGACGACGACCCCTCCGCCCGCCGTGGGCAGCGCGAAGCCCCACGTGGGCTTCCCACCCGCCTCGGTGGTCGCGCCGAGGGTGAAGTTGGGTGTGCTCCAGATACCGGACTGGCTGACGGCGACCATGTCCTGACCGGTGTCCTCGGGACGCACCCACACCCCCACGGTGAAGGCGCGCGTGGTGTCCACGGCGGTTCCCTCGGTGATCAAGTAGCTGTAGTCGCCCCCGTCGAAGTAAGCGGCACCCGGCATCTTGCCGTCAGGGCCCTGCTCCCCGAGGCGGACGCCTGGGCCGGGAAGCCCGACGTAAGGCCCCGCCCACTGCGCCGCCCGCGCGGAACCATTCCGGTCGTCGAGCCGCCAGGCGGCCACTGGCGGGGCCTCAGCCGGAGTTTCCTCCTGAGCCCCGGCAACGACCGACGCGGCCGGGGCGTCGGTGGCCGGCCGGGGCAGCGGGTGGTCGAAGGCGGCCGGCGGCGTGGGTGTCGCCGCGAGCGTCGCCGCCGCGAGCACGGCGACCAGGGCGGTTCGGACTGCTGCTCTGACGTACAAGGCCCCTCCCGGGTACACGGCGCGGGCGGGGAGCCCCCTTGCTGCGCACACCCACCGCCCCGGCGCCGCGACCGCACTGGAACGGTCGGCGCGCCGCGGGCGTCGTGACCGTACCGGACCGGCACCTGGTGTGAGCCACCCGTCGGCCCCCCGGCCGGCCTCTCCAAGTGGCCCAGCCTAATTGCATGTTGCAAGGATGGGGGCCTCAATCGGATCATCTCGTCCGATCACGGGTGGCCCGTGTCCGCCGGTGCGCTTCCCACTCGCGTCGGCTCGGTCTCGTCTGTCCGGCGAGTGGGCCGCCTGACCGAAAGGAGCGCTTGATGTCTGGTACTACACCCATCCCTGCCCCAGCACAGTCACGGGAGAGCATCGTGGCGTGCCAGCCCCCAGAAACTGTCCGGCGCCTTGCTGTGCCGCGAGCACGGCGAGAGGTGGGGCCGGTCTGATCCCGCTTACTTCCGGCGGGCGACCTGCCGGAAGGCGGGGGACTGCCGGACATGGCCGCGTGCGGCCGTGTCCTTCCCGTCTCTTCACCCACTCGGGCTGGTCCAGCAGCTGTTCCGCGTCCGGGAGGCTGGCCCGGCGCAGGAACTCCACGACGTCCTGGTCCTCGTAGGCGAGCCCGGCGCTTTGCCCACGACTGGTGACCTGGTCGGCCGCCCGTAGGGGAGGGGTGGTGGATGACTCGCGACCTGCGGCGTGTCCCGTTGTGGACCACGGCCTGCCCGCACGTGCCGGAGGCCAGTACCCCGTGCTGACCTGCGGAACACCGAGGTCCTGAGGCCTACTGGGGTGGACGCTTCAGGGGAGCCCGACTCTGCGAGATGGTGCCCTCACCCCGAAAGATGCACAGAAAGCATCCTTCGGTATCTGGGGGGCGCTTTTTGGCCGTATGCGTGATCGTTTCTGTGGTGAAGCTCCTCGCCTGTCCGGGTGACGCCGCGGCCGCCTCTCACCGGCCGGGGCGGGCTGGAGGGCTATCCATGAGGTACGGGGGGCCACATGACGGGCTAACCAGGTGCTATCAGGAGGATCTCCATGACGAGCGGTCAAACGACGAACGCCTTCATCTGCTTGAGGGTGCCTTCCGCGCTGGTCGACGCTCTGGTCGATCTGCAAGGGCAATGCGAGGACCGGGTCGATCCGCAGCAGGCGGAGCACATTCACATCACGCTGGGCTTCCTCCACGGCGCTGACGAGCCCAGGCTCGCCGAGGCCCGCGAGCTCGTCGAGGGGGGAGCGTGGACTGCGCCGGCCATCCGACTGTCCGGAGAAGTACGACACGGGAGCTGGAACCTGCAGAACGACCCCGCCTATCACTATGACAAGAACTTGGTGCAGAAGGGGGAGCAGGTCCGCCTGGGTGTCGAGCAGAGCCCCGAGTTGGCGCGCGTCCATGAAGACATCACCCAGGGGCTGGAGATCGTCGAAGACGGATTCTGGCCTCACGTCACGCTGGGTCTTGCCCGGGAGGACTTTCCGGTCGCCGACGTGCAGACCCTCAACCTCCCGGTGGTGAGCGGACCGGCGCCGAGCGTGGACGTTCAGCGAGAAGTGTCAACGGCCGAGTTCACGATGCTCATCCGCAAAGACCTCCCGACCCCCTGACAGGGGCGACACGTACCGCCCTCGTTTGTTCTGAGAGCCCACCCAAGCCTCACAGCCGGCGTCCCCGTGTCTGTGGGATGACCGACGGGGCGCCACCGAAAGGCTGCGGCCCGATCACGTGGGCACCAGCCGGCTCCCCTTGAGGAAGCGGCAGTTGGCCTTCGGCTTGAAAGCCCCCGCCGCTGCGACCTGAGCGTCAACGATGACGCAGTAGTCGGTTAGGGCTGTCATGCCGTCCGGGTGACACTCGCGCGAGGGTATTCGGCTGCCAGGAAGTATGCATGTAACAAGGAGTGAAGGCGCCTGGTGCGAGACATCCGGGCGCGTCACACCGCAGTTGCGAGGAGACCATCGCATGACCATGCCGTCCACTGTCGATCACCGGGCCACCGACTACAGCCCGGCCCATGCCTACTGGATGGCCAAGGCCTCTGGCCTCGCCTACCAGGACACCGCCGTGATCGAGAAGCAGGTGCGTGCCTGGGGTTTCGACCGGGTACGCCACCACCAGACGCAATTCAGCCCGCCCTTCCCGCTGCAGGACACCCAGGCCTACACCGCGGCCAGCGAGCACATGATCATCATCGCGTTCCGCGGCACCGAACCGGTCCAGATCAAGGACTGGCTCTCGGACGCCACTACACCGCCCCGCCCCGGGCCTGGCGGGACTGGATACGTCCACCACGGCTTCGCCGAAGCACTCGAATCGATCTACCCCGATGTCAAGGACACTCTCGCGGAGTACCGCACCAACGGCCAGAGCGTCTGGTTCACCGGCCACAGCCTCGGCGGCGCCCTGGCCATGCTCGCCGGCGCCCGTATGTACCTCGACGAGCCGCGCCTGGCCGCCGACGGCGTGTACACCTACGGTCAGCCCCGCACATGCGACCGCCTCCTGGCCGCCGCCTACAACAAGGGCTACAGCAACCGCATGTACCGCTTCGTCAACAACAATGACGTCGTGCCGCAGATGCCGCCGGAGCCTGCCTACACCCACGTCAACGCGCTGCGCTACATCGATTCACGCGGAAGGCTGCACGAGACGATGCCTCTGCTCGGCTCACTCACCGATCGCGCCAGGGGCTTGACTGCCGACGTCCTGGCCCCAGCCAGCGACGGGGTACGCGACCACTTCATCGACGCGTACGTCGGTGCCCTGGAGAAGAACCTCACCTGACCGTGCCGGGGAACGGCTCCGACCAGGGGCCAACGGCTGGCGGAGAAATGCGTGTTTCCGCTCCGGGGCGGTTGCTTCGCCAAGGGTCGAGAAGCCCCCGACCTGGGAGCAGCAGCGCGTTTGGCGCCGCTCGCCTGTGCTTATTTTGTGGCCCTTCGGGGGATCCGCCCAGGGCCACAGCGGTCGCCAGGATCCGGATTGGCTGCATAAGTGCCCAGCTGAGCTGCGCAGTCTCATCAGGGTGCGGTGCGGCACCCAAAAGCGTCTCCTCAGGGGGGGTCGCCGCACCCGTTGTGGAGTGGCGAAAGGCTGCATGGCCTGCCCTGATAATCATGGGCATATGACTGTGGAAAGGCTGACAGAGCGGCGTTGGTAGAGCGGGCGATGGCCGGCCTGTCTGAGGCGGGAGTGCGCGTCATCGCGCTGAGCTGGGTCGACAACGCGGGTATCAGCCGGGTGAAGGGCGTGCCGCTCGATCGCCTGCCCCGGCTCGCCGACCACGGAGTGGGGATGTCCCCGGTGTTCGACACGTTCCTCGTGGACGACTCGGCAGCCAGTGCGGACGGGCACGGCGGCCCGGTCGGCGACTTGCTCCTGGTGCCGGACCTTCACCGGCTCACGCATCTGGCCGCACAGCCCGGTTGGGCCTGGGCGCCGGCTGACCGGTACAGCCAGGGAGGCGACCCGCATCCGGGGTGCCACCGGTCCTTCGTCAACCGCATGGTGCAGACGGCGGCCGACCTGGGACTGAGCCTGCGGATGGGCTTCGAGACGGAGTGGAGCATCGGCCCCGGCGGCCTCGGCGACGGTCCGGCGTACGAGCTGTCCCGGCTGGCGGACGCCGGGGCGTACCTCCTCGACGTGGTCGATGCGCTCACCGCGCAGAACGTCGAGGTCCTCCAGATCCACCCGGAGTACGAACCGGGGCAGTTCGAGGTTTCGACGGCGCCCGAGGACCCGCTGAACGCAGCCGACACCGCCGTCCTGGCCCGACACACGGTACGCACCGTCTCCCACGCCCATGGTCTGCAAGCTTCGTTCGCCCCCCTGACGACGCCTTCCGGCATCGGCAACGGCGGTCACGTGCATCTGAGCCTGTGGCGCGGCGAGGAGAACCTCATGCACGGCGGTACGGGACCGCGCGGAATGACCTCGGAGGGAGAGGCGTTCCTCGCCGGCGTGCTGCGGTCACTGCCCGCGCTGACCGCCATCGGCTGTCCTACCCCGGCCAGCTACCTGCGGCTTGCACCCTCCTCCTGGGCCGGCGTCTACCGCTGCTGGGGCTGGGAGAACCGGGAGGCAGCGCTGCGCTTCGTCACTGGTCCGGCCGGCACGGCATCGCACTGCGCGAACGCCGAACTCAAGTGCTTCGACCAAGCAGCCAACCCCTACCTGGTGGTGGGCTCGGTCATCGCCGCCGGCCTGGCGGGGTGCGAGGAGGCCTTGCACCTCCCGGAGGAATTCCCCAATGACCCCGCCCACGCGGACTCCGCTGACCTGGAGCGGCGCGACATCGAGCGCCTGCCGGCCACCCTGGCGGAAGCCGCCGGGCACCTTGAGGACTCGGCGGTGCTGCGCAAGGCGATGGGGGACCACTTGTTCGGCGCGGTACTCGCCGTACGGGGTGCGGAGGCTAGGCTCTTCGAAGGCCGCACCCGCGCGGAGACCGTCGAAGTCACCCGATCGCGCTACTGACGCAAGAGCGTTGTGGTGCAGATCAATCCCGTGGTCAACGAGATGAGAACAGCGATGCACGGAGTGCGGATCGCCCTGGCGCAGTGCCGTGTCCCGGAAGAACCCGATGACGACCTGGCTCCCCTGACCGCGGTTCTGTCCAGAGTGGGCGCCGAGACGGTGACGCTGCCCTGGGACGAACCCGTGGACTGGAGCCAGTTCGACGCCGTTGTGCTCGAATCTCCCTGGGACTACCCCAAGCGCAGTGACGAGTTCCTCGCCTGGGCCCGTCGGGTGGCGGCCGAAACGGTGCTGTGCAATCCCCTCCCGGTGGTGGAGTGGAACAGCGACAAACGCTACCTGGCCGACCTCGCCGCCGAGGGTGTGCCGATCGTGCCCAGCACCTGAACAGCACCTGGGCATGAGTGGGATCCCCCCACGGAGGGCGACTACGTCGTCAAACCGTCCGTCTCCTGCTCGGCCAAAGACACGGCACGTTACGGACACGGCACGTTACGGACGCAGAACGGCAGAGCAGACACGGGCGCGCCGCCATGCCGAGGCACTCCTCGCGCAGGGCCGGACCGTACTGACCCAGCCCTACCAGCACGCCGTCGACACCCACGGCGAAACGTCGCTGATCTACATCGACGGGACCTACAGCCACGCCATGCGGCGCAGCGCCTTGCTCAGACCCGGCGCCAAGGCCCAGGACGGCCTGCTCGCCGCCGCGTCAATGACGCCCTGACCTTCTGCCCTCGCCCGACGGCACTCCGCTGCTGTCAGAGTGCGAAGTCATCGAGCCCTGCCTGTTCCTCTCCCACAGCGTTACCGCGGCGGACGACCTGGCCAAACCCTCCTCCGACGTCTTACCCCCTGCACATGAAGCAGCTCCTGACGGCCGGCCGTCCCAGGCCGAAAGATGGCCGGCCACTGGCCGGACATGGACGCTCTGGGAAGAGAGGCGCACGGCTACGCTGGCGGTTACGGAGCCGTCCGCGCCTACCTCCGTCCGTGCCGCACAACCCCGAGCACGACGGCAGCCCGTGCGCCATCCCACGCACGGTCACCGGCTGGATCCTGACTAACGACTCCTAACAAAAGGAGGCTTCTGAACTTCCAGGAATGATGGTGTGTCAGTCCTCGTTGACGCTGGCCGAAGGGGGGCGAGCCAGTCGAGATGAGGAAGACCGCTGCCAGACCGTGGGAGATCGACGACGAGTTGTGGGCGCGCATCGAGCCGCTGCTGCCGGTTGTCCCGCGTAATCCGCGGCGTCCCGGTCGTAAGCGTCTGGCTAGTCACAGGGTGCTGTGCGGGATCCTGTTCGTGCTGTACACCGGGATCCGCTAGGAGTTTCTGCCCCAGGAGCTGGGCTTCGGCTCGGGGATGACCTGTTGGCGACGGCTGCGGGACTGGAACGAGGCCGGGGTCTGGCAGCGCCTGCACGAGCTGCTGCTTTCCGAGCTGCGGGCCGCAGACCTGCTGGACTTCTCCCGCGCCGCGGTCGACTCCAGCCGCGCGATGAAGGGCGGGTCGGCCACCGGTCCGTCCCCGGTGGACCGGGACAAGGCCGGCAGCAAGCACCATCTGATCGTCGAGGCGCACGGCATCCCGATCGCCGCGAGCACTACCGGCGGCAACCGAAACGACGTCACCCAACTGATCCCGCTGATCCAGGCCGTCCCGCCGATCCGCGGCAAGCGCGGCCAGCCACTGCGCCGCCCCAAGCACCTGTACGCCGACCGCGGCTATGACCATGAGGTCTACCGGAACAAGGTCCGACGGTTCCAGATCACCCCGCACATTGCCCGGCGCGGCACCGGGCACGGCTCTGGCCTGGGCGTGTACCGCTGGGTCGCGGAGGTAGCGATCGCGCTGCTGCACTGGTTCCGCCGCCTGCGTATCCGCTGGGAGATCCGCGACGACATCCACCACGCGTTCGTCACCCTTGGCTGCGCCGTCATCTGCTGGCGACGACTGCGCACCACACTTTGTTGAAAGTAAGGGCGGGCGATCGCCGGAGGGGCCGGCCTGCTCGATGCGTCAGAACGCATACGTAGCAGTCGCACCCGCGCAGCCTCACACCCGGGATCTCAGCACGTCGACCTCACACCCCGGCGCGAACGGGTCAAAACCATGCTCGATCAGCCAGCGAACTGCCAGCAGGCTTCGCAACGACCACCACGCGTGGATCACGTCGAGGTCGATGTCGGTGCCATAGCCGGCGAGCACGTCGTCGAGGTGCTCTTGGTGTCCGAGCGTGAAGGTGGCGAGGTCGTACAGAGCATCACCCAGGCCCGCCTCGGACCAGTCGATAATGCCCGTCACCTCGTCGCCGTCGACGAAGACGTGCGCGATCTGCAGGTCGCCGTGCGTGAACGCCGGAGT
Source organism: Streptomyces sp. NPDC088746 (assembly GCF_044751065.1). Classification (NCBI taxonomy): domain Bacteria; kingdom Bacillati; phylum Actinomycetota; class Actinomycetes; order Kitasatosporales; family Streptomycetaceae; genus Streptomyces; species Streptomyces sp. NPDC088746. Next base: position 45,300 of record NZ_JBIVLA010000003.1, on the reverse strand, counting down.
CCACGGCCGGAGCGCGGCCTCGGCGACCCGGCGGTTACGGATGACCAGGTCAGCGGGCAGGAGGCCGTTCGTCACGAGCAACTCGCACTCGTCGTCGAGTTCCGCCGCCAGCGCGACGATGCTCCGCCCGGCCCGGCCGGGGCGGGGCGGCAGGGGCGCGTCGTGAAGCTTCCGGATGGCGGAGCCCGCCGCGGCCCACGCCGTTGACGCCCCGGTCGACGGCCCGCCGAGGCGCCCAAGCGTCGCCCCGGGGAGCGCAGCGATCGCGAGCACGGGCGGCTTGCGCCACAGGACCTCCGGGGTCGGGACCGGCGCGAGGGACATCGCCTCGACCTCGACGTCGATACGCGCCTGATCGGCGTCCACCTTCAGGAACACGTCGCCGACGCGCAGGGTTGCGCGCTCGGAATGGGCGGCGACGACTTTGACCTCATCCATGGGCGACCAGTATCCCGGAGGTGATCGCCGACGTCGCCAGATTTATCGAATGCGATTACGCAGCTGACCGCGTCCCGCTACCCGACAGCCTCCTGCTCGACACTGACCCTTGACCAGGTCAAGCCCACTACTTTTGTTAGGAGTCCTAACCCCGACACCGTGCCGGAGGGCGAGCGCTTGAAGCTCAAGTCCGTCCCGCGCCGACGACCTGCCAAGCCTCCACGCCTTCGTCAACGGCCTCGAACGAGATCATGCCGCCGTCACCGCCGGCCTCATACCGCTCTGGAGCTCCGGCGTCGGCAAAGCCACGTCAACCGGGGCAAAATGATCAAACGCCGGATGTACGTCCTGGCCGGCTTCGGCCTCTCGCGGAAACGAGCCCTGCTGGCATCCTGACGGAAGAGTCACGAGCTCTGCTGGAGCCGCTCCGCAGCCTGAGCAGGGGTGTCGTAGTAGCCAGGCCGAGCCAGCAGGACCGAGCTGAAGTAGTAACCCTGCTCTTCTTCTGGCTCGTCGTCCGCCGCGAACGGGCGCCAGAAGCTCAGGAGCAGGTCAGAGGCGACGAAGGACGCTGGATCGTCAGGGTCTGCCTCGATCGAGGTGTACTCGCCCATGCGTTGCACCAGCTCGCGGGCCGGGAGCGCGAACACGTCCAGGCCCCGGAAGACGACTCGGTCCGTCTGAGTCGAAGGCCTCCCGATCTCGATGGCTTCGAGCATGTCTCGCGTGCAGTGGATGCTGATCATCAGTCCACTGGGACGGAAGACGTGCTGCCCCGGACGGTCGGACGCCGAGACCGCGGAGGGATCGCGGAGCGAGTCCAGCGCCGCGATGGCCGATTGCCGAGTCATCCCGATCCGCAACGGGCCGATGCCGGTTGGTGGGGCGAGGTCGAAGTCCATGCGGGCATGATCCCAAACAGGTCTGTCAGCGAGTCACGAAGGGCCATCCAGTCCCGACAAATTACATAGCGTGACCGCTCCACAGAAGTTGGACCAGAGTCGAAACTCGTGAACATCACCCGCCGTGGATCTTGGTGCCTCCCAAACCCGTGAACAACGGGCGGCACTACTCGTGAATAGAGCCAGGGGGTCGACCGGCCGTCCGGGTCGAGGCTCGTACGACCGTAGGAGGGGCGGCCTGCCCGGGGTGCGGTTGCTGGTCGGGGCGAATCCATGGCTTCCGGCGGTGGTGCACTGCCCTCGTTGTCCCGGGGGCCACGGGGTTGTCGGTGGCGGGAACTACAGTCGCCGGTGTGACGGATGATGAGCTTCGAGAAATGCTGGTTTCCTTTCGTACGCGGGCAGTTGAGGAGGGGTACCCGTGGGAGGACATAGACCCGCTACCGGCCGAAGAGGTGGACCGGTGGATCGGCCACGTCCGGCCTTGCGCGGTCCTCACCGGTGGCGGAGACGGGCCGGTCGCGGGCAGGTTCGGCGGGCCGCTGCTGCTGCCCCCCGTGGTCCCGGACCCTGAGCACCCACTCCTCGCGTCCATCGACTTCGCCGCGCTGCCGAAAGGGCGCGACGGACCTCCCTCTGCCGCCCGACGGCCGCCTGCTGCTCTTTGCCTCACTCGATGAAACGGACGGCGACGGCAACTGCGGCCAGGCCATTTATGTTCCGGCCGGCACACCGGTGGAGGAACGCGACAAGAACACTTGGAACGGCTACCCCGGCGATGACCACTACCAGAAGATCGTCGATTCCTACCCGCAGGGCGAGTTGAGAGCCAGAACCGAACCGGACCTGCCGTATCACTCACTTCCCGGGTTTCCGCACGCTGACGAGCTGGTCACTGTCTGGTGCGACGCCTCTGACAGAAGAGGGCATCTGCAGATCGGCGGGATACGCGGACCAGGAGGACTCCGACCCGGACCCGTTGGAAAATGTCGCGAGCTGCGCAGTCCGCCAGGCGAAGCGGGGGCGTTGGGGCGGCGATGGGCCGGTGTCGGGCGCCGTCGAGGACTGGGTGCTGCTGGCCCACTGGAACCCGGACATCAGTAATCGGGAAGGCGCGGACGTGCAGTGGGGAATCCAGCGCGCGGACCTGGAGGCCCGTCGGTTCGACCGTACCTTCGGCACCGTCTATTGGAATCCCTGACCGGGCCCGGTGGATGGCGTTTCTGGAATATGTGGGGTGTGCGCCGGGGTGGGTACCCGAGGACCGCTCAACCTTCGATGAGAATCACGCAACCTCCGCTGCGACACTTCTGTCGTCTGCCATGCCGAGGTCAGTGGTTCTGCCATGTGGTGTGTCAGTAGCCGTCGGCGTCGGCCAGTATGGCGGCGGTGCCGTCCTCGGCGCGGACCAGGAGGTCGGAGCCAGGCCGTGTTTTGGGTTGCGGCTCCGTAGTGGCTCCTGAGCCGTGATCTTGGCCCTGTGGGGCGTGGGGAAACGTGCGGGCGAGCAGTGGTCAGTGTTGGAGTCGGTGTTGCTGCCTGCGGCGGGCGTGAGCCGTAGACCGGAGAACCGGCGGCGGTTGGTCGATGGGGTGCGGTGGCGTTGCGAACTGGTTCGCCGTGGCGTGATCTTCCGCCCGAGTACGGGCCTTGGCAGACGGCGTACGGGCTGTTCCGCCGCTGTCAACGCCAGGGTGCCTGGGCGCGGGTGCTGACGTTGTTGCAGGCGAGGCCGGACACGGCAGGGCTCATCACGTGGGAGGTGAGTGTCGACTCGATGGTCTGCCAGGACCCACCAGCACGCGGCCGGCGCACGGCGGGACGAGACCAAGCAGAAGGAGCCGCCTGGCGGAGTCGTCCGCGAGCCGGACGCGACAGCCACGCGCAGAACAGCCAGGCCCGACGCCCACCGAGGCGGGGCCGGCCTCTCCCCAGTCGCACTGCAGCCAGCGGCCCGGCTCGGGAACCCACGGCCGGCCTGCCGCGTAGACACAGGCGTCCACGCGGCAGACCCGTAACTGTGGGAGCGGGCACATGTACGGCACTTCACCGTTCGTACGGTGTGAGTTGAAGTCGGCGCGGCGCTCCTCACACCACTGGCGGAAGGTGCCCGGTTCGGTGAACGGTTAGAACCCGTAATTGAACCTCTCTCACGGGGCTGCTGAAGCCGGATGAGGTTGGTGCCCCGTGGACGACGGCTCATGTGCCACGTGCGGCGCCCGAGTGGAGGCGGCCTGCTTGACGAGGCGCCATGGAGATCGGCCCGCTCCGGACCGCCCGCTCGCCGGGACCGATCGAGGGCCGCTTGCCAAGCAGGCCCGCACGCTGCGTGCTAGCCACCTCTTGGACCTGTTCAGATGCAGATCACGATCTTCCCTCGGGTGCGTCCGCGCTCGGCGTGCGCGTGGGCCTCGGCGATCCGCTTCAGGGGGTATGTCTGTTCGATACGGGGTGTGTAGCGGCCCTGCCCGCCCAGTTCCGCCGCCGCGGACAGGAGAACGGAATCGTTTTCCGCGTTGACCACATGCGTGCCCAGGCGCTGTCCGCCCGCGTGGTCGGCGACCGTCGCGACGCGCTTCGGGTCACCTGTGATCGCGACGAGGTCATCCAGCGATCCGGAGGCCGCGGTGTCGAGCACGATGTCGACGCCGTGCGGAGCGAGGGTGGTGAGGCGCTGCGCGAGGCAGGGGCCGTAGGTGGCGGGAACGGCGCCGAGTGCGGTGAGGAACTCGTGGTTGCGTTCACTGGCTGTCCCGATCACAGTGGCACCTTGCGCTACCGCGATCTCGACCGCCGCGCTGCCCACGCCTCCGGCGGCGCCCTCGACGAGAAGCGTGCGTCCCGCGACGGAGCCGAGCGCGTCGAGTCCACGCATCGCGGTCACTGACGCGAGACCGGCACCAGCGGCCTGCTCGTCGTTCCAGGTGGCGGGGGTGTGCGCCCAGGCCGAGAGGATGAACAGCTCTGCGGTCGCCCCGGTGACACCGCCCAGTCCGAAGACACGGTCGCCGATGCTCACCCCCTGCACCCCGTCGCCGATCTCGTCGACCACACCGGCGCCGTCGCGCCCGGGAATGGCGGGCAGTTCCAGGGGAATCAGCTGGTGCAGGGCGCCGGCGCGCAGCTTCCAGTCGATGGGATTGACGCTGGCCGCCGCGACACGGACACGGATTTCACCGGGCCCGGGGTGGGGGTCGGGGGCCTGCTCGATCACCAGGTTCTTCGCTCCGCCGTATTCGTGGAACCGGGCTGCGCGCATAATGGTCTGCCTTACTTTGACGGGCTGGAATGACGTGTACCTTCGACGCTCGTCACTCTAGAACCTGACGTTGACGTGAGGTGCAAGCCGCAACTGCCGTCCGGCCGGAGGAGGGCAGACGCGGCTGGGTGAGTTTGCCGGGGGGCCTGCGCCGGTACGAGCGATCACGCCGCCCGTCACGGTCGACACCCCTGCTCCCTCGGGCGGGCTCGCCGACCCCGGCACGCTGCGAGGACTGCCGTGCGTACGTGAATTGTGTGAACCCCCTCGGGTCCGCCACCGGTCATGATCGATCTCGGTGCCGGTAACGGTTCAATAAGCCCCCAGGGCTGCCCCGGGAGCCGGTATTGCTAGCCTTAACCTGACGTCAATGTGAGGTATGAGCGGGAAGGGAGTGACCTGCGGCATGCGCATCGGACAGCTTGCCAGGCGGTCAGGGGTCAGCGTGCGGGCCCTGCGCTACTACGAGGAGCAGCGGCTCCTTGAGTCGGCGCGGACGTCCGGTGGGCAGCGTGACTATCCCGACGAGGCTCTGGAGCGGGTCCAGCTCATCCAGGATCTTTTCGCAGCCGGCCTCTCCAGCCGTACCGTCGTCGAACTCCTGCCGTGCGTGAGCACCGGCGTCGCGACCCCCGCCATGCTCGACCAGCTCATCATCGAACGCGACCGCATCGCCGCACGTATCCAGGACCTGACCCGGGCCAAGACCAAACTCGGCCGCGTGATCGAGAATGTGACCGCGGCGAACGTGGTGCAGAACTGATCAACCCGCTTCGAGGGGTGGGGTTCCGAGCTCTCCGACATCTACCGGTCGCTGGCCGGCCCGGGGAAGCCCCGGGCGTAATCGCAGGACATCGAAACAGCGTTCGGCGCTCTCGCTACCCCGGACACACGCCGGGCAGCGGCGACAGGGCAGGTCGCGGCTGATCACGGTGCCAGCACACCGTAGGGCCGGTCAGCCGAAATATCTCCGACCGGACAAGGTCCACGGGCGGATAGCAAGGGTCGTCCGGGCGGCCTGCGGCTGGATCGACCACGCCATCGATGCCGGAGAGGTGGACATGTGACTTCCTGGGGCCACCGGTCTGAATTCGTATGGCCGCTTACCTGGACTTCGCCATGGCCACTCTCAGATGCGTTGCTCTGCGTCTGGGTACGGAGGGGATTGTGTCCCGGGGGCTCTGCACCCACACCCCTATCGGCCCCGACCAGCCGGGGCTTTCCGTGCGTGCGGCTGTCGGCCGGTCGTCAGATCCTCTGGGGTCTCGTTCAGGCCTTGTGACCAGAAGTGATCTTCTGGTGACGTGTTGTCAGTGGCGGCTGCTTTGATGGATCTGCTGCGCAAGGGGGCGCGGCTTGGTGGGGGAGGGGGTTCGTTGTGCCGTGGGTGAGACCGTACGTGCGCAGGGACGGAACGAGGGTGAAGGGTCATTCCCGGTGGGCCGCGGGTGGGCGCCGGGAGATGTCGGTCGTAGTCATGGTCGGGCTGGCGGTGGTCGTGCTGGGCAATCCCTCGAGCTCGGCCGAGGGCCCGGACAAGACGCCCAGACCGGGGTCGACCGCGGTGTACCCAGTCACGTTCCCCGGGACGCAGAAGTCGACGACCAGGCCGAGACCTCAGCCGACCGTGTCGTACCCGATCAAGTTTCCTGAGCCGCGAAAAGCTCCGGCGCGGCCGGCGCCGCGGTCCACGGTGGCGTACCCGATCCCGTGGGACAGGAGTGGGCGATGACCGCCCGCCGCCGACCCGTCGGGCCACGCGGACGGCCCCGGTCACGTAAGCGTAAGCAGGCTTACACCGGTGGCGAGGTGCTCGTCGGCGTCGTCGCCATCGTGGGGGTGGTCTCCGCACTGATGAACTGGCTCGCCGCCCACCCCTGGGTCCTGCCCCTTATCCCGCTGACGGCGGTAGCCGGAGCTTTCCTCTGGTTCCGGCTCCGCGTACAGGACGAGCGGCAACGACAGGCACGGGCCAGGGCCCTCAGGTACCCGATAGCCAGTCTGGACCAGCTGCATCACCGCCAGTTCGAGCACGCGATACGGGACTTGATGCTCCGCGACGGCTGCCCGGACGCCGCCCAGGTCGGCGGCGCCGGCGACAACGGCGCGGACGTCAAGGCCACCGACCCCTACGGCCGCCGCTGGGTCATCCAGTGCAAACACCGCCGCGCCGGCCTCGCCGGAGCAGCCGTCGGAACACCGGACCTGCACGTCCTGAACGGCACCGGACGCCCCGTACACCAGGGCGACGTCATCGTCCTGGTCACCAACGGCCGCTTCACCAAACCGGCCACCGACTTCGCCAGATCCCAGCGACTGCACCTGGTCGACCGGCACACCCTGGCCGCATGGGCCGCAGGCTCACGCCCGCTCTGGGAGCTCCTGCGGGCAGTGCCGCCTCCCCGCAGGCCGACCTCGCTCTCGTGAGGAGCTGCTCTCCGGCTCCTTCCGCTGGGGCTCAGTGAGTCGACTCGTAAGGCACGAGGCCAAGCAGACCGGATGAAGGCTGAGCGGCGACGCTGAAGACGAGTGCGTGGAGTGCCGAGTCGGTGGGCAGCCCGGGGCACCGATTACGTCGGGAGACGTCGCCGCCACGGCCCCAGCGACCGGGGGCGTCGGCCCGGGTCTTGTAGTCGGCGCGACTGTCGGCCCGAACTGGCCACGGGCTGTACTCGGCATGGCGCCGACGGCGTGTTCCGGTGGCGTGTCAGTGGGTCGGAGTTGATCGGTGGGTTCTCCACCAGCTGCCAGGAACATGCGCCTGATTCGTCATTGAACGTGTTCAGTAATGGCCCTAGGGTGGCGCTGAATGCCCGCGGATGCTTGTAGCGCGACCTGCGTGGGCAGGGCACGGTCGGGTCGGGGGTCGAGATGGCGCAACTGTCAGGCAGACGTGAGGCCAACCAAGTGGGGGCAGCGCCGTCGTCGGTATCGATGGCTGTGCTGTGTGTGGTCATTGCCGCGTTGGCACTGGCGTGCACCGGACGGCTCGCCGGTGTCCCGACGGGAGGCGCGCTGCTCCCTCTCACGCTGGTGGTTGGGTTGCCGGCGCTGTTGGGTGCGAGTGCGCTGCTGACGGCCGCATACATCCTGCCGACTGTGGCCTTGGGGCATTGGTTCGGGCGGCTCGCAGGCCACGGGAGGAAGTGGTGGTGGGTGGCGGTCAGCACAGTGCTGGGCCTTCTGCCCGTAGCAGGCTTGCCCACGATATTCCGAATGTCGCAGAGCGGGAACCATGAGTGGCGACAACTCGCCGTGGACGGGCTGCTGTTTGCGGGTGTGCTGTGGGCCGCTTCGGCACCGGCTTCCTTTGCCGTCCACATGACCGTGCTGCGGGAAGACGCAGGACGTCCGGTCCGGCCAGTTGGGGGCATCCTCCTCTGGGGTGCCCTGGGGTTGTCCATCGAACTCAGCGCGTTGTTGGCATACCTCTGAGCCGTCGCCGAACCAGTGTCCGGGCTGCGTTCCGATCGGGAGCGAGGAGAAGCCCACCGGCAGACTCAGAAGTGTCCAGCGACTTGTACCAGGAGCTCGCTGCCCGCTACAACGGTGGTCCCTCCTGGCAGGATGGGAGCGCCAGGCTTACGGCCGCGGCTTTGACGAGAACCTGGACGAAGCAAGGAGTGCTCTCAGCTGACCGGCGCGCTGCGGGGGCCGTAGGGCGTGCTCCTCATTCTCGCGAAGCTCACTCTGTTCCCCGTGGTGCGGCGATCCCTCAGCCGTTGGTGGCTGGCACCGCCGCTGATTTTCCTCGTAGCGGGCTTGGCGCGTCTGCAGTACATCGAGTACGCCTACCCGGTTGGGCCCGGTGGCTGAGGGCGCAACAGCCCCATGCGCCGCGGACCGAGGCACGATCGCCAGAAACCAAGGAGGCGTCTGCGTCCTGTCGCCTCGGTGCAGCCTGCGTCTCAGGTCTTCTCGGGCAGCTGGGCGGCCAGCTCCCGTAGGCCGGTCAGTACCTCGTCGGCGGTGGGTGCGGACTCCGGATCGGTGAGGTGCTGCATCATCAGGCCGCTGACGAGAGCGAGCTGTACTGAGCCGATGGTGCGGATCGTCTCTTCGGGAAGCTCTGCTTCGGCGGTTCCGGTGACCTCCCGCGCCATGCCACTGCGGCCCTGCCGCAGCCCGGTGGCCATCTGCTCACGAAGTTCCGGATCGCGCTGCGCGCGCAGGACGGTCTCGAGGTTGGCGATCCAGAAGGTCTTGTTGGCTGAGAACGCCTCGATCAGGCGGTGCCAGAGCACGCCGAGGTCGGTGTCGCCCGACGGCGGCCCGAACGCCTGGTCTCCCGAGTCGAGTGCCTCGAAGAGCGCCTGGTTGAGCAGCGCCTCCTTCGAGCCGAAGTGATAGCCGATGGCCGCCATGCTGACGCCAGCCGCGGAGGCGAGGTCGCGGACCGTCGTGCGCTCGTACCCCTTCGCGAAGAGGCACTCTCTGGCCGCCTCCAGCAGCTTCTCCCTGTTCCCCATGAAGCAGACCCTAGCAGCGAAGCGCACGTTTGCATCAGGCGAACGCCTTGGGCAAACGTCTTGCGCATTTGCCCAAATCTTCCCTACCGTTCTGGGCACCGAACCTCACACAGCCTCAGGAGCCCGGATGAGCATCAGAAAGACCCATGTCGTGGCCTTCGCAGCAGCCACCCTCTCCGTGACGCTCGCCGCCACGGTGATCGCGACCGGCCTGGCCTCTGCGCACCCCGGCGGCCAGGTCGCCCCCACCCGGGTCATGACCGCCGAAGGCCCGGTGCGGGGCACGGCCGCCGGGTCCGTGCGGACGTTCCAGGGCATCCCCTATGCGGCCCCGCCGACGGGAGAACGCAGATGGAAGGAGCCGCAGCCGGTGCGCCCCTGGTCGTCGCTGCTGGACGCCGGTGCACCGAAGGGAGCGTGCGCGCAGCCGACCGATCAACCCATTTCAATCGAAGGCGGCGGCACGGAGGACTGCCTCTACCTCAACGTCACGACTCCGGACACGAGTACGGAACGACTGCCGGTCATCGTCTGGATTCACGGCGGTAGCTTCACCTACGGTGACGGCGCCACCTATCGAGCAGCCAAGCTCGCTGCCGCGCGGCAGGGCGCGGTGGTCGTGACGATCAACTACCGGCTCGGGGCGTTCGGCTTCCTCACCGCGCCCGGCCTGCAAGCACCGGCCAACCTCGGCCTTCTCGACCAGCAAGCCGCGCTGAGATGGGTCAACCGCAACGCCCGCGCCTTCGGCGGTGACCCCAGCAACGTCACGATCATGGGGCAGTCGGGAGGGGGCTTCAGCGTCTGCGCCCAACTGGTCTCGCCCGGCGCCCGTGGGTTGTTCAGCAAGGCGATCGTGCAGAGCGCGGGCTGCGTCGGACCGGACGGCTCGTTCACCCGCAAGCAGGCGGAGGCCGGCGGGCTCGCAGTCGCTGGGGCCGCGCTCTGCAAGGATCCGCGTGCCGTCGACTCGTGCCTGCGGAGCAGGTCCACCGCCGAGCTCATGAAGGCTGCCGTCTCCGGGCACGACGGGTACCGGCCCGTGGTGGACGGCAAGGTGCTGCCCGAGGCCCCGTCACGTGCGATAGTCGCCGGGCGGTTCGCCCGGGTACCCGTGCTGCACGGCACCACTCACGACGAGATGAGCGGACTCGCCGGGATGCACGAGCTGACGACAGGGCAGCCGCTGACCGCCGAGGGCTACGCCGAGAAGGTGACCGATCAGTTCGGGAAGGACGCCTCTGCGGTCCTGGCCGAGTACCCGGCCGCGGAGTACCCGGCACCCGGAGCAGCGCTGTCGGCCGTGCTGACCGATTCCGAGTGGTCGACTGCGGCGCTCGACACCCAACGCGCGATGGCCCGTCACACTCGCGTCTACGCCTACGACTTCGCCGAAGCGCACGCCCCGTACTTCAAGAACGTTCCCCGCCCGACGAGTTTCCCGCTCGGCACCGGCCACATGACGGACTTGGCCTACCTCTTCGAAAACGACCTGTTCGAGCCACTCGACACCACGCAGGCCGCACTGTCGGACATGGTGATCGCCTACTGGAGCCGGTTCGCGGCCACCGGTCAGGTGAACGGAGAAGGCCTGCCCTTGTGGAAGCAGTTCACGAACCGAGGCTCCTACCTGCAACGGCTGGCGTCCGACCGGATCGGCTACACCGACTTCGCGGCCGAACACCACTACGCCTTCTGGAAGGCGCTCCCCCCACGCGGTGAGGAGAAGAACTCCTGACGGAGCACGCGACGATGCCGTGACGCCGCAACGGCATCGTCGCAACCGCGCCAGGTCGTACGACTCGAACGGCAACGTGGAGACCGCCTCCGACGCCATGGGGGTCGACGGCAGCGGTGCGAAACCTCACGACGTACGGCTGGGACGGTCGCAACAACCTCACCTCGGCCAAGCCCCGACCGGGGCCACGTCCACCGCGACCGGCCACCCCTACCTGCCAGGGCTTCCAGGGGCAGCGCTGTAAGGCCACGACGAAGATGACCTCGGCGAAGTCGGTGTCCACCACCTTCGCCTACGACGCCCAGGGCAACCTCAAGACGGTCAACGTCCTCGCCCCGCTGGGCACCACGACGTATACCTACGACGCGCTCGGCCGCACCGAAACCGTCAAGGAGCCCCGCGGCGTCACAGTCACCTACACCTACGACAACCGCGAACGCGTCACCAAGATCGACAGCTCCAACTACCGCGACGGTCACCTACTCGTACGACGTCGCCGGCAACCTCAAGCAGCGTTCGGACAGCACCGGCGTCATCAAGTACGACTTCGCCCCGCTCCCGGGAGACCGTGCGGACGCTGCAAGACGGCTCGCACACCGTCCTCACCTAACCCCGCCGGAAACGTCGACACCTACCAGGACCCGGCCGGTCTCACGGACTACACCTGGAACGAGGTGAACAAGCGCAAGTCGCTCAAGGACCCCAAAGGCAAGATCACCTCGTAGGAGTACGACAAGAATGACTTCGGGAAGACGACCACCTACCCGGGCAACACCATCCAGACGGTCACCCCGGACAAGTCGGGCCGCCCGGAAAGATCGAGGCCACCTCGCCCAAGGGAACCTGGTCGACCTCACCTACTCCTACCGCAACGGACCAAGGACGGCGGCAAGATCCGCACCAGGACAGATGCGGTCGGGCTTGAGTTCTTCGCCGCCTGCCGTGACCTGCGGGCCTCGCATTACGGCAAGCGAGACCGCCCGTGACGAAGTGCCCCCGCACCCGCGGGGGAGGCGTCGCGCGCGGCACGAACAAGGTCCTCGCCGAGTGCTCCGGGCCTCTGCGGGGATGGCCCCTCTGCTCGGCGCTACGTTCAGCGCCTGCGCGTCTGCGAACGCTCGGGGCCGGCCCCGCCCCCGAGCTGCCGGCTGAAGGTGAGTAGAGGTTCTGCGCAGCCCGGCCCGGCGCAGGAACTCCACGGCGTCGTAGTCCTCGTAGGTGAGCCCGGCGATCCGCCCACAGGGGGTGTGGCGGTCCGGATGGCGGGCTGCTACCCAGGCTGCCGGGTTTCGCGGAACCGGCAGGACAGGATGCCTCTCTGCCAGCCGAGGGCGCTGAGGAGTTCGTTGCATGCCTCTCGCAGGAGCGGCAGGCTTTGGCGCAGACGCGGCAGTGCTCGTGCATGTTCGCGTGCTGTCCGCATTAGTCGGCGCACGCCTTTCAGGCCCTGGCGCACGCTTGCAGGATCGCGGCGGTGATGTTCGGGTCGTAGCCGGTGCGCCGGGGAAGCACCGCGGCCGTCGCGGTGGAGATGTCGGCGCAGCCCATGCCCAGGCGACGCACTCCTTGATGCAGCGGGTGAGTTTGGCCTGGTCGATGTCGCCGAGATCAGCCAGGTGGTGGCGAGCATGTCCTTGTCGTGCTGGACTTCGGCGTGCCTCCTGAACGCCCGGGTTCGGCGGATCCGGGTCGGCCGCCTGTAAAACCTCAGGTACATCTCCAGCTGACGCCCCTCCATGCGAACGCGCCCGGCCGCACCGTGAAGGGTGCAGCCGGGCGCGCTGCCGAGAGATGGGTCAGTGGTAGGCATGGACGACGGCGTGGCCCTTGCCGCGGCCGATCATCCACTTGTTGACCGGCGTCGTGATCACGAAAGCCACGGCGAAGCCGCCCAGCAGCGCCGTCCAGAACAGCGCGTCAGACAGTTCGGCGTCCATCGCCCCGGGCGTCAGGGCAATGATGCCGTTGTCGACGAGCTCCATCACCGCGATCGATACGGTATCCGCGGCCAGCGCGACTTTGACCGCACTCTTCCAGCCCAGGCCGGCTCGCCGGACCGCGAAGAGGGTGAAGGAGTATCCGAAGACGAACGCCAGGGTGATCGCCAGGATCATCGTCTGGATATTGCCCCACATCAGGGTGGTACCGATGGCCATACCGAGAATCTCACCGATGGCACAGCCTGTCAGGCAGTGCAACGTCGCCTTCGCCGCCGTCCCCCAGGACGCATTCCCGAGCCCGTGGCCGCGGTGCGCCCGGTGCTCGGCGTGGTCGTGAGCGGTACCGGTGTGGTGTGAGCTGTGATCCATGACCGTCAACCCCAGTCCCGTCCATTGTCACTCGCTTCCCGCGGACTCACAGGACAACGATATACCCCTCGGGGGTATTCCGTGGGGAGGGATCCGGGGGATCCCAGCAAAGGGCAAGGGGGTGTGCCGGGCCACGCGAACCGGCACACCCCCTTGCCGGGTGGGCCAGCTCTTGCCGAGCAGGCTGGTCATCGTGGCGATCTCGGCGGTCTGCGAGGTGATGAGGAGTGGGCGATGCGGAACGTGAGCGATCTCGGCAGCAAAGCGCACGCGATCCACATCACCGCGGACACCTTGGCCGATCGGTTCCAGGTCGCCGTGGCCAAGGAGTTCGGTGACCGTAACCTGTACCGGGCTGGCGCGGGACTGACGGACATCGCCTTCCAGAAGGTCATGCCTCACTTGATCGAAAGTACTCCACTGGGGCGCATACCCGCGCTCGCAGATTCCGTCCGGCCGATCGTGGACGACGCCGGTGAGCCGGTCGGCCGCTACATAGACCCCCGATCCTGGACGGCACGCAGCTACGAGGCGGTCACCGGCGCCAAGAACCTGTATAAGGAAGGCGTGCGGCTGGCCTCCGACCCGATCGAGTACGGGACGGAGAAGATTCACGGGAAGATCGACCAGGCACGGGAGTCAGCCGGTGCTGCGCTTGGCCGCCTCTCCGACGTCAACCCGTTTGGATAACGCCGTGGACAATACGACGCACACGTTCCTGGTCTCCAGGGTCAACCCCGTTCCCGTGCCGGCACCGCGACCGGCTCACCTGCCGCCCGATGCAGACATGACCGTAACGATCCGGCTGTCCACAGTGCCGCGCTCCGAGGCCGCCCCGCTCGCACGGGTGTTACCTCCCGCGCCGACGAATACTCCGGTCGTCGGGCACCCGCCCCGCCATTCTGGATACATCACGGACCGGACTACAGCCTGTGGTGTTCGGTGCGCCCCATCGCCCCGGACGTCTACGAGGTCTGCGCGGCCGATGGCACCTCCGTAGCACGCGTCGACCGCCGCGCCGCCCGCATCCTGCCCTGGCCGCCCCGGCGCGTCCGGTGGTCGGCGCTGCTCACCGGCCCGCAACAGTCGGTGACAGGTCCGGTTGGCACCTGGTACGCATGGCTGCTCTATGTGGTGACCGCTCCGATCTGGTTCCTCTTCGCGCTGTGCGTGATGGTCTATTCGCTCTTCGACGGCACTGCGGACGACTGCAACTTCTGGAGTCCGGCCCGAACCCGCTGGTGCACCGCGGGCGCGGGTACGCTCTTGGACTATCGGCGACTCAGCAAGAACTATCGCTACGTCGCCCCGAGCCTGGACAACCGCGTTGCGTACGCCTTGGCGGTCCTCCGGAGCTGGGACCAGGAGGGCTGAGTACAGTCGAATGACCGGCCAGCACCGCAACCCTCACGTCGTTCAGCAAAGCCAAACTGGTCGTAAGGGGCTTGGTGGCTACGTAGGTGAGATGTAGGAACGAATATCGGTGAGTGCTGGCAGCGGTTTTCGCCCGAGAGGCTCGGGAATGTCGGTCAGAAGTAGAAACGGCTGGGCGGTCAGACATCGATTTGACGCATCCACCACGGCAGACCTGTGGCTGCGAAGGGATTGTTGAGTGTGCGCCGGAGTTTGTTGTCGTCTGCGGGCCCGATAGCTGCGGCAAGTTCGCGTCGTGCCTCGGTCCTCAGCGCATGGAGCGTGATTTCCAGCAGGGTGCGGACGTGGTAGATGCCGTTGCGGAGGTCGATGTCATCGTATTCGTAGAACCGATCCGTCTTCTCGCGTGGCCGTCGGGCAACGTCATTCCACCGGTGAGGTCTCGGACCGACTACTCGGGGGCCTCGAACACCAGTCGCCGCACTTCTGCCGCAAGAGAGGGAACCGGCTTCCCCGGCGGCAGGACCGGGGCAAGCGCCTGGAAGACGGCGCGTACGCGCGCGTCGGTGTAGCTGTGGATGTCCTCCGTCGCCTTCAGCCACACCCCTCCTCCGGGGAGGGGCGCGACCTCGGTGAACGTGTCGTCGGCCGCCGCCAGGGCCTGCGGTCCGCCCAGGGCCGCCGTGACCCCCGGGGAACAGACCGTCAACCACGAGTAACCGCGGAGCGTGGATTCCAGCTCCGGAAGGGTGTCCTCCAGCAGCAGGCCGAGACCGTCTTCGAGCGCGGTCCGGCCCGAGACGTACTCCGCGTCGTCGCAGATGGCCGCGTAGAGGGGGATGATGTGCGATGTCTCCGCCTCGGCGAGCTGCTCGCGCAGGAGTTCCTCCCAGCGGGTCTGGGCGGGGCGCGCCGTGGTGTGGTTCTCGAACTCTTCCGCCGTGCGAACGGCGACGAGCGAGACGACATCCGGTGTCTCGTTCTCCCGGATGACGAAGACCTCCAACCAGGGCTCCCCCGGCTGGCCCTCCCCGTCGAGGAGAGCCAGCTGGATTCCCGCCTGGACGGGCATGTTGCCCAGCTCCCGCTGAAACGTGCGGTGGTTCTCGGGCGACCAGTGCGTCTCGACCTCCTTCCAGCGGCCTCTGGTCTCCGTGTCGTACCGCAAGGAGGCCCACAGGGTGCCGGGGGCCCCGCACGGCCCTGTTCCATCGTGCGCGAGTGCCTGTTCCGTGAGGTCCAGGTCCTCGTGGAAGGTGTCGCCGAGCGGTCCGGCGAGAGCACGGACCGCCCGGGTGAACCAACTCGAGACGAGGTCGCGGTAGGCCTCGCCGTCGGCGGGGCAAGGCAGGTTGATCTCGGCTCGTAGGGTCGAGTTCAACCGGATGGCCTGCTCCGCCGACATGCTGTGCTCCTTCATCGGTTGCCGCGCGCGAGTCGATCGCGCGCGATGGGGAAAGGTTACTCCGGGCCGATTTCTACACCGGGCTCAGGAACAGAGCCACGAGCAGGGCCAGGCCCGCTCCCGCCGACCCCATCGTCGTGGCGTCGGGGGACGAGGCGCTCCCCCAGTCGAAGTCCCAGTCCACGTCACTGCCGCTGTGCGGATTGGGGAGGGCCGGCGAGGTGCCCGGCGCCGAGGTCGCACCCGGAAGGGGCTGGTAGGGATCGGCCGGCTGGGGTACCCGCTCGGGGACCGGCTCGGCCACCGGCTCAGGATTGGGCTCCGGGTTCGGCTCCTTCTTCCTCAACTTTTCCACGGTGTAGAGCTCGATGCCGGCCGCGCCCTTCTTGGTCGAGGAACGCACGGTGATGAGCTCGTTGTTCAGCAGGCTGAGCCCCTTTTGCGAGTACTCGAACTTGAAGCCCGCTCTGACAGGCCGCTTGTCGCCCTCGGCGCGCAGCTGCTTGGTCAGGTACTTGAGGTAGTTGGCGAGCTGTCGCGGGCCCTGTGCCTCAGCCGAGGGGCTCTTGGACTTGCGGTTCGCGCTCTCCTTCTGCTTGATCTCCCAGACGTACACGGCGTCGTCGGTCCAGTAGATGAGGTCGGCGTATCCGGTGTTCTTGTCCTTGTCATTCTTCTTGTTGATGGTTCCGTAGGAGCCGTGCCTGATGGCGTTGTTCTTGCGGCCCGTGGTGACGCGGCCCTTCCCGCCGTTGTTGGCGACGTCGTAGTGGACCACGGCCCAGGCGCGCATCATGACGGCGGCGTTGTGCCGGGCGTTGAGGATGGTGCGCCAGAAGTTCTTGAACCCGGAGAGCCCGAAGAAGAGCCCGGATGGGTCGCTGTAGGCGATGGGGTTGTTGACGCTGTAGCTGTAGCCGTTGAGGCTCTGCGGCAGGTACGGGGCGGCCAGGGCGTCCGGTGAGAGGAACCGGCCCAGGGCGGGGTCGTAGAGCCGCGCGCCCATGATGACCAGGCCGGTGGAGTCGTCCTCGGTCTTGCCCGTGAAGCCCCGGTCCGTCCCGGTGGGCAACGAGGTTGCGCCGCGCTGCTCACCGAAGGGCAGGTAGCGGCGCCGGATGACTACCCCGTTGGCCTGCGCGATGACGAGCTGGGTGGAGTTCTGGGTCTCCGACATCAGCCACATGAGCTGGCCGGTCGCGGTGCCGTCAGCGACGCGCATGGCGATCGCGGTGCCCTCCACGGCGTAGTACCGGGTGGCCTTGGGGCCGCCGGTGCCGGAGTGGATTTCCTGGCCGTCGAGGTAGAGGACCTTTTCGTTCTTGCCGGTGCGCAGAAGGATCTTGCCCTCGACGTCGTAGACGTAGGTCGAGACCTCGTCGCCGGTGGTCTTCTTCTGCGTGACCTTGGTCAGCCGGTGCTCGGCGTCCCAGGCCAGGACCGAGGAGACTCCGCCCACGGTTCGGCTGGTGAGGTCACCGGTTTCGTTGTAGCCGTAGGTGTCCTTGCCACTCGGCGTGGTGACCTCGCTGACGGCGTGCGGCCGGGCCTGGTCGGGGGCGTACGTCTTCTCGTCGGCGCTGTAGCCGGGGTACTTGTAGTCCCGGGTGGTCGACCCGGTGGCGGTGGTCGCGGTCAGCGACTGGAGGTTTCCCAGCTGGTCGTAGGCGTACTGCTGCTGGTAGGGGTCGGGTCCGGCGAAGTCGGACGTGGGGGTGGTGCCGCAGGCGGTCGCGGTCGTCGTCCAGGCCGCCGAGAGGCGGGAGAGGTCGTCGTAGCCGAAGCACTCCTGCTGGCCGGTGGTGTTGTCGCGCAGTGAGGTGGTGACGCCGGCGTTGTCGCGGGCGTAGACGTCTTCCTGGACACGCTTGGTGGCGGTGCCCGTGCGGGTGTCGGTGGTGACGCTCTTGAGCCAGCCGGTGGCGTTGGCGTCGTCGTAGGTGAAGACGCGGGTCGCGCTGGTGCCGGTGCCGACCTTGCCGTACGAGCGGGAGGTGAGGCGTCCCAGGTCGTCGTAGCCCGCCCCGGCGAGGTAGGTCGCCAGCGGGCTGGACAGGGTGTCGGCGTCGCCCGCCGCGGTGAACGACGTGGTCACCGTCTCGGCCGGGAGTCCGGCGACGGCGGGGTAGTCGACCGACGTCGTCTGGTCGTTGGCGTCGTAGTGGTAGGTGAAGGTGTAGCTGCCCTGGAGGCCGTTGCCGTCGGTGGGGATCACGGTCGTCTTCGCCGTGGCCCGGCCGCGGGCGTCGTAACCGTCGATGCGGGAGGTGTAGGCCTGCCCGTTCGCGTAGGACGTGGAGGAAGCGAGCAATCCCTTTCCGCCGGGGGCGGTGTCGTAGGCCCAGGAACTGAGCGTGCCGGTGGCTGACTTGAGGGACGTCTGGCGGCCGAGGTTGTCGTAGCCGTGTGTGATGACGTTCTTGGCGGCGTCGGTGACCGTCTCGATGTTGCCGTTGGGGTCGAAGGTGGTGGTGGTCTGGCCGCTGTCCTTGTCGTCGCTGACGGTGCGCTCGCCAACCCAGTTGTACGTGTAGTGGCTGAGCGTGTTGCCCCGCGCATCGTGCACGTACTTCAGGTCGCCCTTGCGGGTGTACTCGTACGTCGTCGTGGGCGAGGTGGCGCCGATGTGCTCGACGACCTTGACGATGTTCCCGTTGAGGTCCTTGTAGGTGTCCTTGGGTGTCCCGGTCGGCGGGAAGACGGTGGTCAGGTCGGCTCCACCGTAGCGGGTGACCGTCTTGTTCTGCGGCTGAGGAACGCCCTTGGCCATGAGCTGGGACAGTGTGGTGCGGCCGGCCCAGTCGACCTGGAGGTCGTTGTAGGCGGGCAGGGACGCGACGGTCGGGTTGACCATGCCGGAGTCGACGGACTTGTCGTTGTAGAAGGCGCCCGAGGTGCCGGCGACGTTCCCGGACGAGTCGTAGCGGGTGACCTGGACGGCGCGACCGGTGCCCGAGGGCGCCGGGTGCTGGGTCTCGCGGGTGCGCCCGAGGCCGTCCACGTAGGCGACGGTCTTCAGGTACGTGGTGCCGGCCTGCAGGGTCTCGCTCGTCACCCTGGCAGGCGATCCGGTGGCGACGCCTGGCACGCCGGTGGCCGACGTGGCGACGGGGACGTCATAGGAGAACCGCATGGACGGGGTGCCGTCCGGATAGTTCGCGGCCTCGGTCGGCTTGAAGACCTTGATCGTGCGGCCCAGTGCGTCGAGGGTGACGCGGGTGGTGTTGCCGTTGGCGTCGACCGTCTTCCACGGTGCGCCGAAGTACCGCGAGAGGTACGTCGTCGCGGACTGGGCCGTGAGCGGGCCGGTGCCGTCCGGGTCAGGTCCGGTGACCTTGATGCCGTCCACCGGCCAGGAGGTGGCGGGGGTGTATCCGGTCGTGGTGGCGTTCTTCTTGCCGTCCCACGAGGTGGTGACGCGGCCCGCTTGGTCGTAGACGGCGGTGGAGGAGCGGTAGTGCGTCGCGTCGGTGTAGCTGCGCGCCTCGGTGGCGTTGCCGTCGGTCAGCTTGGTGTCGTTCTCGGTGAGCGACGTGGCGTTGTCGTAGAAGGTGGTCTTGGCGGAGTCCTGGTGCAGCGCCGGGTTCCCGGCGGCCTGGTCCTCGGCCTGGGTGGTGCAGGACACGCTGTAGTGGCGTTCCTCGTCCGGGTACACCATCCAGCGGCGTGTGCCGGTACCGTCGAGCTGCTCGGTGTTGTAGGCGCGGCCGAACTCGGTGCACGTATTGTCGGAGACGTTCGTCTCGCCCCAGTCGTCCACGCGCATGGGGAGGCCGAAGGTGGTGCTGGCGGCCTCCTTGTCGTCGTACTCGTTCTCGACGATGTGCTCGCGCCAGGTGGCCAGGGCGTCGGTCGAGGAGTGCACGCGCTCGAGGGTGCGCGTCTTCGACTCTCTCACGAGGCGGGCGTCGGGAAGCCCGGTGTACTGGGCGGTGTTGTGGGTCCAGTAGTCGTGCCACTCCCGCCTCTGCGAGGCGCCCTCGTTGTCACGCTGGGACGTCTCCAGCGTCTTCCCGGCCAGCCAGGCGTGGTCGGTGGACTGGGCGCCCTCGGAGTCGGTGACTTGGACAGCGCGGGTCTTGGCCGGGTCGGCCTTGTCCGTGCGGTCGCCGTCGAGCCCCCGGTAGAACCAGTGGTACGTGGAATGCTTGTTGGTATTGGCGCCGGTGGTGACCAGGACCTTGCCGTAGCCGCGCCACTCCGACCAGGTCTCGTCCTCGTCCTTGGTCAGCGGGTCGGCGGTGAAGCGCCAGCCGGGCGCGCCATCGTATTCGTAGGTGCTGGTCATCGCCGGTGCGCCGTCGCTCCCGTCACCAGGATCCACGACGACCTTGGTGACGACGAATTTCTTGAACCAGCCCGTCTTGGCTTCTTCGGCGCCCTCGGGGGTCCACTTCTGCCAGAAGCACTCGTACGTGTTGTCGGACTGGGTCGGCAGGCGCGCGGCGTCGCACTGCCGGTCGATCGTCCCGTCCTCGTCGGTCGCGTGGCCGTAGGTGACCGCGACGGTGGAGCCGAGGTCGGTGTAGACCTTGTTGATGCGGCGGAAGTTGAGCAGCGAGGAGCCGACCTGGTTGTCGAGGTACTCGCCGTTGAAGTTGATGGTGGGCAGTGTGATGTCGTCGCCCGAGTAGCCGCGCCGCTGGATGTAGTCCAGCCACAGCGTGCCGTCGATGACCCCCTCGGGGTTGGTCAGGGCATACTTCATCTGGTACTGCGTCACCACGTCCCACGCGGCGCTGTCGTTGTCGCGGACGTAGGTGTTGATGTCCCAGAGCATGCTGCGCTGGAAGAACGTGGGGTAGTACGTCTTGCCGGCGCACGACTCCCCGTCGTCGGGGCCGTCGCAGATGAGGTCGACGGGCACGTCGGGGTAGGACGCCGGTTTCGCGTCGATCGTCGGGCATTCAGGGGTGGCGTTGTTCAGCGGGTCTTTCTCGGCCATCCGCTCCACGCAGCGGTTGACGTGCTGGAACTTCACCATGGCCGGAAGCTGCGCGCCGGGGATCTGCGAGGACCAGCCGTACTCGACGCGCTCCAGGTAGGATGCGCTGTCGTAGCCGCGGGCCTTGTCGGCGGCCGCGACGGAGCGGTAGTAGTTGCGCTCCTTGGCGTAGAAGTAAGAGTTCTCCACCTCGTTGGGCGTCACCTCGCGGTCCAGGTTCCAGCGCCAGGCCTGCTGGCAGGGGCTGGGGTAGGAGGCGTGGCAGGGCTCGCCTTCGTCGTCACCGATGACGGGCGCGGTCAGGACCGAGTTGGTCCTGGGGTTGGCGCCGTCGGAGTTCTTGCGCTCGGCCCGGCCCCAGCCGAAGTAGTTGCGCGTGCCGTCCTGGTGGGTGACGACCCAGAACTCGTCGGTGTTGTCGGAACCGTAGCCGCCGTTGAGTTTCTGGACGCGCCAGCCCGGGTCGTCCTGGAGGTGGAAGCTTCCGGTGCCGGTGTCGTCCTGGATCAGTTCGGAGGTCACACCGCCGATGTTGATCACGTAGACGGCCCCGTTGGGGTCCTTGGTGGAGTTGGGCGAGTCCCAGCAGAGGTCACCGAAGGTGGGGTGACCGTCCTGGGTGCAGTTCCTGTAGCGCCGTTCGATGTAGCCGACGTTGAGGTCCCAGCCCATGCCGACCCACGACGACTGGTTGTTGGACGTGGAGGTACGGCCGTCCACCGACTGGGAGTTGTAGTTGAGGGACAGGCTGGGTGCCTCGCCCACGGGCGGGTCGGGCACCTCGATGGGAACCGAGTAGGTGAACGCGCCGGAGCCCAGGGAGACGTCCCATTTGCCGGTGGGCGAGAGGGTGCTGGCCCGGTAGTCGCCCTTGTCCGAGGACGAGCCGGAGGTGAGCGCGTACACGGAGGGCTGGGAGACGGCTGCCATGCCGGAGATCTGCGCTACGTTCGGCGAAGCCTCGACGGTGGCACGCAGCGTCCCGGCCGCGGTGTCGATCGTCGCCTCGACGTACTCGGCCTGGCGGCACCAGGCGGCCTCCGGGGTCGTCGCGGCGCAGGCGGGCAGCTTCACCAAGCGCAAGCGGGAGGCGAAGTTGCCCCCGTAGGCGTGGGCGAAGCCGGAGTAGTCGATGGCGACGTCGACCGCTCCCGCAATGGCCGCCTCGTCGCGGCGGGACACCTGGAGGGCGAGGCCGAGGCCGCCGACGGCCTCGGTGCGGTGGCGGTCGAGGACCCGGACGTCGACCTTGGAGACGGGCGTGGCCACGCCGGCGCCCGGGGCGATCGGCGCTGTCCTGGCGGCCCCGCCGCGGTGGGCGGTCACGGAGACGACGGAGACCTTGGCCGGCGTGCTCGCGCTCAGGTCTACGGTGGCCGTCTTCGCGGCGGGCCACGTCACCTCGGGGGCCTTGGTCATCGAAGGCTCGGCGGCCTCGGGAACCGGCGGTTTCAGCGGACGGGCCGCCACGGAGGGTTCGGACCCGTCAGGCAGAGCTGCTGCATCGGGGCTGAGCATGAACACCGAAAGCAGCCCTGCCACCAGGCACTTGGCTGTCACTGCGGCCACGCCGCGGGATGGTATGGGTCTCAAGGGGGTTTTGTCCTCGGGAACGTAGGAAGCACTTGCCGAGTGAGGTCACCGGCAGAGGGCCAAGGGGTAGGTGCTGTGCGTGGAGGCGTGTCCGAGGGGCGGGTGTCGAGCGGCGCTCTCCGGGAGAACAGGCCTGGTACCGGTACGGGCAGGGCCCGGCGGACACCGGCTGCCCCGCGATACACGTGGACGAAGGCATGCGACGGCGTAGCCCGGCCTTCGGCGGCTACTGGTCTGGTGGCCGGGCCACGGGCCGACGCACCGCGTCGACGTACGGGAACCGGCGGGTGTCGGTGCCGGGTCAGTCGTCAGGGGTCGTCTTCACGCCCTTGCACGCGTCGGTGTTGTCGGCGGTGCCGGGGACCGCGGCCGCCTTCGCCGCGTTGAAGTTCGCGACGTAGGCGTCGTGGTGGGTGGAATCGTCGATCTTGAGGAGGGCCTCGTCGTTCTCGCGCAGGGCCGGGCCCGAGTAGTTGTGGCTGCCGGTCCAGACGAGTTTGTTGACCACGCCGTCGTACTTGCCGTCAATGAGCAGGTACTTGGAGTGGATCACCGAGTTGGTGGTGGAGGGGACGTTGTCCTCGTCGTGGTTGTAGCAGCGAAGCGCCGGCCCGCCCGTGGCGTGCAGGGCCTCCCAGGTGCCGGGCGTCCCGGAGCCGGCGGCACTGTCGGTCTCGGCGTAGAGCACGTCGACCGAGCAGCCCGCCTTCTGCAGTGCGGTCAGCTTCTCGGCGACGCCCTGGCGGGTGAGCCGCAGCACCGCGACCCGGATCTTCGTCTGCTTGGTCGTGCTGCCCTCGGTCCACTTGCAGGTGACGTTGTCGAGCGTGTTCCACACGGTGTCCAGCGAGTTGCCCGACCCTGGGTAGGGGAAGAAGTAGGCCTTGAAGGGAGCGTGGGTGACCGAGGTGTACTTCCACGCCTTCCAGTCCATGGCGACGAGCTTGTCGAAGTAGCTCGCGTACGTCCCGTACATCGCGGGGTTGAACGGCAGGACGAAGGCGTTGTTCCACATGCGGGTGTAGCCCGAGGGCGACATGTTTGACGAGCTCTGCACGACGAGGTCCGAAGCCCCGTCGACCTGGGAGAAGAGCCAGAACTTGTTGTGGTTGATGCCGTTGCTCGACAGAGCGTCGGGGTCGCCGAGGCAGGACCGCTTGGCGGGGCAGAGTCCGACGAAGGACGACTGGGTACGGTCCGTGCCCAGCGCGTTCGCGAGGATCTCGTACGAGCTGTCGGTGGGGATCACGCTGGTCGAGTCGAGCATGATCCGCACGTTCACCTGGCGGAGCGTGTGGGCGTCCGCGAGGGCCTGGGCCACCTCCTCGTCGTACAGGTGGTACAGGGCCACCTTGATGTCCGACTGCGGGGCCGCGGTGGTGATGTAGGAGAGCAGTTGCGTACGGATCGCACGCTGCTCCTCGTACGTGCCCGTGGGCTTGTTGAAGACCGGCCCCTCGGCCACGGCCGCGGCCGCCTCCCCGGCGCTCCCGAGGTGTATTCCGGCAGTCAGCAGGAGCGTGCTCACGGCCGCGCCCAGAATGCGGGATCTCCGTCGCGTGGTGGCTTGCATCGATTCCCCTCCCCGGTCAAGCCCGCGCCGGAGCACCAGGCCTGACACACTGTTTAAGTGAACGGCACATGACACGTGCCGGGAACGGATCTTGTCAGACGGAACGAACCACCGCAGCACCGGGCTGGAGGCCGGGGCCGAGACCGTACGGGGATCGGCACCACTCCGTGGCCTGGTAGGGCCGCCCACCCATGACGGCCGGGGAGGTTGCCGTCAGGTGGTCGAGGCGGCCATAGGGCCTCACACGATCAGGCCAGACCCGGCGACCTCAGGACACGGCAGCGTCGCGGACTCGGATCGGCCGGCCAGTAGACGTAGCAGCCCCCGCCCGCGCCGTTCGCGTTGTAGCGCTTCGTAGGAGCCAGATGAGGGGCCGGTAGAGCCGGGCGAACCCCCAGGCTGGGGCTGAGCCACATCGCGGTCCTCTCGGGGGCGGCCATCGCGAGGTTCTTATGGACCATCTCGCCGATGACGAGATGGAGAAAACCACGGGTACGAGCGCGACCGCGAAGCCGAGCGGGCGGCCGAGCCCTTCGGGAAGATGCACCGCGTGCAAGACCGGTTCTCGGAGATGGGCGACGGTCGGCTCGGCGACGGTGCCGAGGGTGAGGGAGCAGACGGTGATGCCGAACTGTGTGGGGCGGTCGGTGTCTGGGGTTGGATGCGGCGTGACGGGTCAGGGGGGTCAGCCGGTGAGTGAGGGCGTGGTTACTGACTGGGGGGGTGCCCCTATGTATTTGGTCAAGGTCGGAGGCCAGTAGGTTCGGGTGGTCGAGGGTGGGGGCCGAGCTGTAGGGGTGGGCATGGGCGATAGTCAGATCACGATCGAGCTCACGGCTGATGAGGCGCTGGTGCTGTCGCATTGGCTGGAGAAGCTCCAGATGATTACGGCCGGCGGCTTGAGGCGGCTCGTCAGCGGTTGCGGCCGGAGGACTGAAGGATCGGTTTGACCTCGTCATCTGGCGGTGGCGGGTTGAGGTTCGTAGAAGGTTCCGTCGCGGAGCATCGCGAAGAGGACGTCGGCTCGTCGTCTGGCGAGGCAGAGGAGAGCTTGGGTGTGGTGCTTGCCCTGGGCGATCTTCTTGTCGTAGTAGGTCCTCGATGCCGGGTCGGCCAGGGCGGCGAACGCGGAGAGAAAGAAGGCCCGTTTGAGCTGCTTGTTTCCGCGTCTGGAGGGTTGTTCGCCGCGGATCGAGGAGCCCGAACTTCGGGTTGCCGGGGCGAGGCCAGCGTAGGCGGCGAGGTGGGCGGCGGAGGGGAACGAACTGCCGTCGCCGACGTCGATGAGGATCCTGGCTCCGGTCCTGACGCCGATCCCCGGCATGGACGTCAGGACCTTGGAAAGAGGGTGGTTCTCCAAGACTTCCTCGATCCGGGCGGCCAAGAGTTTGCGCTGGTCAAGGACGGCGGTGAGTGAGCCGGCCAGGCTCGGGACGATCAGTGCAGCGGCGTCCGTGCCCGGCGACGGTCTGTTCGTCCAGCGCGGTGAAGATGTCTTCGACCAGCCGCTCGGCCATCCTCGGTGCTCTGGGACGTATCAACGTGATCAGCCGTCGGCGTCCGGCTTTGCGGATCTGGGCCCGGGACCCGAACCGCTCCAGCAGGGTCAGGACGGCCGGGTGCTGCAACCGCGGCCCCAGGACTCGTTCCAGCGATGGATGGATCTGGGTTAGCAGGCCGTGCAGCCGGTTAGCGATCCTGGTGGCCTCGCCGGCGAGGTCGTCGTCGAAGCCGACGATCATCTCCAGTTCGGCGATCGTCTCGTCCTCGCCGTCGATCGCCCGCAGCGTGTGAGGCATCGCGCGGGCGGCATCCGCGATGATGAACGCGTCCTTCGCGTCTGTCTTGGCTTCGCCGGGGTAGAGGTCGGCGATCCGCCGCATCGTCAATCCGGGCAGGTAGGCGACCGGGCAGCCCATGTCGCGGGCGACGGCCAGGGGCAGGGTTCCGATCGAGGCCGGCTGGTCGACCACGACCAGCACCGTTCCGTGCTTGGCCTGGAGTTTCGCGAACAGCTCGCGGAGCTTGGGCTCGGTGTTGGGCAGGCGTTTGTCGAACGCCTTCTTCCCGGCCGGGGTGACGGCGGTGGCGTGGTGTTCGCCCTTGCCGACGTCCAGGCCGAGATAGACGTCGATGTTGCCGGTCTCGATCACGTGCATACTCCGGTCGTGCTTCTGCCCGGCCTCGTCCACGGCACCGATCGCCACATCCACATTACGAAGAGCCTCCCGACCTGCGAAGAGTCGGTGGTTATGCCCCTAATCAGCGGTCAGTCAGTGCCTCCGGGCCCGGTGACACCACCCTCCGGATCATGGTTAACAAGGGGGGGAAGTCATGCCGGGCCCGGAGGCCGGTAGCCCCATTGCGGGGCCACCAAAAAGGTAATGGGGGGGGACTTGGGGTGGGTGTGGCTGTGATGGGCCGGTGCAGCCCGTTCCGTGCCGCTGTCTCGGGAATGGTGCTTCTGGTTCTTCGGTGCTTGTGCGGCGTTGTCACTGTGGTGGGTGTTGGTGTCCGCGGGGGAGAAGTTTTTCGGTGGGGGAGCCGAGTGCGTGGGGTGAGGTCGCGTCGGGGTTGCGGGTGCCCAGGCTGGTGGAGTGAAGGTGTGGCGGTGGCTGGGGCTGCGCGCGCGGAGGGCTGAGGAGCGCAAGCTCCGGGCCCGGCTGGAGTTGTCCGACCCGGGGTGGGAGGTACTGGCACAGGCGGGTGGGAACGTGGCGGTGCTGCACAGGCACCTGACAGCTGCTGGGGGCGAGGTGCCCTCGCTCGCGTGGTTGTACCGGGTGGTGCATCGGGACCTTCGAAACGGCAGGGTCCTGCCGGACCGTGCGGTGGTGTGGCGGGATCGGGAGGAGCGGGAGACGCGGCAGGCACTGGCTGACCTTGCGCTGGCCTCGCCGCCTCAGGGTGCCGTGGCGCAGGAGACTGCGCTCCGGCTGCCGCGCTCCGAGGCGATGGCGGTGCCTGTCGTGTTGGTGGGGGAGAGCGGTGCGGTGGCGGGTGTGGCTCTGCCGGCGGGAGCGAGGTTGGTGCGGACGTCTTTGGTTCGGGCGGTGGCGGAGGCGGTTGGGCAGGCGATGGCGGCCGAGGGCGCGGTGTGTGTGTTCGGTGGGCCGGGGCAGGGCCGCGGCCGTTCGGATGGCGCTTGGCGAGGTGCCGCGGGCTGGAAGGTGACGTGGGTGCCGGTGGCGGTGCGTCCGTCGGTGGTCGGCATGAGGCGGGTGGTGTTCGACGCGCTGGCACTGCCGGGCCGTTTCCCGCACATTTCGGCGCTCGCCGACGCCGTAGTCGCGGGCGCTCTGGGCGAGGCGCGGGTGTTCGTGATCGATGAAGCGCAGACTCTGCCCGTGTTGTTGTGCCTGAGTACCTCCAGAGCCTGTGGGACCACCCGGGCACGCGGATGACGCTGGTGCTGTGCGGGGCGGGCAGTGAGCGGTCGCTGGCCCCGACTGCCGCACAGGCCATCGGCACCGATCTTGCGGATCTGGCGCTGCCGGACCTCATCCCGCCGGCCGCGCCCCTAACCGGGTGGCGCACCCCGGCTTCCCTGACCGCCTTGACCACGCCAGGCCGGCCGGCCCCGCTCCCGTCCGGCGGTGATGAAGAGACCGCTCCGGACCGCCGCGACGGGTGGGGGTGGTGGGTGGAGCTGGTCAACCTGTACCGCACCACCCGAATCAACGTAGTCGTGGTGCACCGTGCCGGGCTGCACGCGGGCCTGGCCCGCCTGCTGCGCCACTGCGACCGCCGCGTGATCACCACCCACGCCGCTCTGCAGGCCCTGCACCCGCCCGCCGGAGTGGCACCAGACAACTGACCGCGTACCGGGCGCCCTTGGAGGGCCGCCGCCCGTAGGGCGCTGGCCTCTGCACAGTGTCGTGCCTGGTCGCCTAGGCCGTGTTTTAGAAGTGGGGTCTCTGTCTCGCCTCGTGCCGTGATGATCTCGGTGTGGGGCGAGGGGATCTTTCAGATGACCAGTGGGCGGTGCTGGGGCCGTTGTTGCCGGTCGCGGTGTTGGGCAGGCCGTCGCTCGGCCGGCGTCGGTTGATCGACGGGATCCGTTGGCGGGTGCGGACTGGTGCTCCGTGGCGGGATCTGCCATCCGAGTACGGCCCTTGGCAGACGGTCTGTGGGCTCTTCCGTCGCTGGCAGCGCGATGGCGTCTGGTCGGCGGTCCTGACCGGGTTGCAGGCCCGGGCGGATGCCGCCGGTTTGATCAATTGGGACGTGAACGTCGACTCCACGATCTGCCGGGCCCATCAGCACGCGGCCGGTGCCCGGCGGGACAGCCGAGCCCAGAAGGAACCGCCGGGCGGCAAGCAGGCCGAACCCGACGGCCATGGCCTGGGCCGGTCCCGCGGGGGGCTGGACCACGAAGATTCACCTGGCCTGCGAGCAAGGACAGAAGCCGTTATCGCTGCTGGTCACAGCAGGTCAGCGTGGAGACAGCCCGCAGTTCACGGCGGTGCTGGAAGCCATCAGGGTTCCCCGTCTCGGGCTGGGCCGGCCGCGGGTTCGTCCGTTGCGAGTGCGGGGCGACAAGGCGTATTCATCGCGCGCGAACCGTACGTATCTGCGTCGGCGCGGGATCCTCTGCACGATCCCGGAACCTGCCGATCAGGTCGGCCGCCGCAAGCGCCGGGGAACGGCTGGCGGGCGGCCTCCGGCCTTCGACCGCGAGGACTACAAGGCTAGGCACGCGGTCGAGTGCGGCATCAACCGGCTGAAGCGGAACCGGGCGGTGGCCACCCGGTTCGACAAGGTCGCGGTCTGCTTCGAGGCGACGATTCTCATCGCCGCGATCAACGAATGGCTGTGACCTGCCGGAAGTGTCAGCCCCGCGTGTCATTCTGGCCGCGATCAGGTCAGCAGGCTGAGGGGAGACAGGGCCGATGGGAGCCGCGTACTACCGGGCCGAGAGTGAGAGCGGCGACCACATCGAGGATCCGTCCGAGGACGCGCTGTTCATGCTGCTCTACGACCTCAGCGGCTCGGACAACACCTTCGTCGTCATCCAGCCCGACGAGGACGACCCGGTCTGGTTCGCCTCGGTCGCGGTCCTGGACGAAGGTGGATACGAGGTTGTCCGCCACGACACCACCCGCCGCGAACACGACGTCCTCACCGAGACCAGCATCGCTCGGATCGCCCGCGACCTCACGATCTGGATGGCCGCCCGGAACTTTCCCGAACAGCCCACCCAGCACACCAGCAACTTCTAAAACACCGCCTAGCTTTTCGGCCGGCAGCCCCGAGCGGCTTCCCGGCTGATGGCGGCGGCCATGCATGGTGACCGCCGGACTCTGGTGGCTGGTTGGTTGTCGCTGTTTGTTGTGGGTGGGAGGGGTGGAGGGTTGGTACCGGGGCGGTGGCTGGTTACGCGGGACCGTCCGGCACGGCGGACCGGCCTCGCGGCGAATGGCGCCAGGCCTGCGGCCGGGCAGTCCACGGCCTTGGCCTGGTGTGTGGCTGCAGGGGCGGGCCGGTGGTGGGCTTCTTGAGGGCTGCCCCGTGCGGCATTCACGCTCCCATCCTGTGAGTGGCCAGTATCGGCTCAATGGGTGTCCAACAAGGCGCCAGTTGTTGACCATGTGTTGTTAGAGTCGTGGTATGAGTGAAGTGAACGGTGTGGAGATGCTCTTGGAGGAAGCCCGGTTGACGGCTTCGATCCCGCCGCCGGCTGAGCGGCAGCGGTTGCGGGAGGCGGCGAGCCTGTCCCGCGCCCAGGTTGCCGAGGCGGTGGGTGTGGGGCGTTCCACCGTTGCGAACTGGGAGACCGGTGTGTCCGAGCCGGCTCCGCCCGGGCGCCTGCAGTACCTGCGTCTGCTGAAGGGTCTTGCCGAGATCTACCCGGCCACCCCCACCCCCACCCCCACCACCCCCACCCCCGCCGCCCACGCTCCTGCCCCCGCCGCCGCCCCGGATCCCGCCTCCGGGCCCGGTGTCCAGGAACCCGCTCCTGCCCCCGCCGCCGCCCCGGAACCTGTCTCCGGGCCTGGTGTCCAGGAACCTGCCCTGGCGTCAGTCGGGTTCAGGCCCGTCCTCGAGACGCTGCGCGCCCCGGACGGGCGTGCTGTCCAGGGCGAGCCGGGTCCTTGTATCCGCTGTGGTGTCACCACCACCTATCAGTCGACTGATGGCCGCCCGCTGCACTCAGGGGCCCTGTGCCGGCCTGTCGGCCCGGGCGCCGTGGCCTCGCCGGCGCTCGCCGCTGCGGCATCCGCCTCACCGGCCGCTCCCGCTCCGGTCCCGGTTGCTCCGGTCCCGGTGCCGATGGCAGTGCGCCCGGAGCGCCGTGCCCGCAGTGCCGCTCGTGCCCAGGAGGAAAGCACCGGCCTTATCAGCCGCGCGGTCCGGGAGGAGCTCGAGCGTGCCGGCGGCGACATGGACGTCGCGCTGAAGGCGCTGATCAAGCGTGCGATTCCTGACGTGATGCACCTGTTCAACGAGACCAGGGCGACCGCCCGCTACGACTACACCGCCTACCCGGCACTGCCCGACATCCTGAGGAAGCCCAGCAAGAAGGAACCGGACCGGATCTGGGAAGCCCGCCCCCGCTTCCATCACCCCGGCTACTCACTGCGCACCCCCGGCGACGTCAAGGTCACCGCCCTCGACGTGAACGCCGCTTATCTGTCGGCTCTCAAGTGCTGGCTGCCGATCGGGAAGCTGGAGCACCACGCCGGCACGGACGGTGTCGAACCCAAGCGGTCCGGGGTCCACCTGATCACCCCCGCCCCGTGGGAGCATCCGCACCTGCCCGACCCGATCGGCGACCGCGACGAGCCCGGCGCCCTGTGGGTCACGAACGCGACCCTCCGCCTCCTGCAGCGCCTCTCAGGCCCGAAGCACGCCCTGGCCGAGGCCCCGGTGATCCATGAGTCGTGGACGTCCGGGGCGACGGAGAACTTCCTGGACGCGCTGCGCAAGCTGCTGTCCGCCGCCCGGGACGAGGCGATCGAGAACAACGACACGCTGACGCTGGAGTACGTCAAGGCGATGTACAGCAAGTTCATCTCCACCATGGGGGAGTCGATCCACAACCGGGAGATGGTGCGCCCGGACTGGATGCACGTCATCCATTCCCAGGCCTACGCGAACTTGTGGGGCAAGGCCTTCAAGGCTCATCAGGCGGGCCTGGAGGTCATCAGCATGATGGGCACCGACGAGCTCCACGTCACCGGTGACTGGCGCAGTGTGTTCCCCGAGGGCAGGGGCGTGGCCCAGATGAAGGTCAAGCACGGTGATGCGAAGGCGTCCGGTGAGTACACCGTCGGCAAGGTGGCCCGCTGATGGCCGGGCGTTGGATGGACCTGGGCATGTTCAACGCCCGCGGTATCCCGGGCGCGGATGCGTTGGGTGCGGCGATCGAGAACATGGTCACCGGTATCGCCTCACCCGTGGACAGTGACCGCGGGCTTTCCGCCCGCCTGCGCTACCTCACCAAGACCGATGCCGGATACGAGGCCATGGACCGCGCGGGCATCCACGTCTCCCCGCGCACCCTTGTGGCCTGGCTCGCCGAGGAGCGCACCCCGAACAAGGCGAACCGGACCCGGCTGGACGCGGCGTACTGGGATCTGCGGCGCCGCAACGTGGCCACCGATCTCAAGCACCGGCTCAACAACGAGGGCCGCGGGACCCGGGTGGAGATCAACCCGGTCGATCAGTCCGGGGTCGGGCGCAGGCACCAGCGTGAGCTGGCCAGCCGCAGCATCAACGTCCGCGGCGTGTGGGACCGAGCGGTGGACGCCTGGCTCGAGGAGGACCTGGCCGGGCTCGACGCGGTCTGGGACCAGATCATCGAGGACATCGGCTCCGAGTACGACGCGTACAGCAACGTCTCCTCCATCGGCTGGGCCGCCTGAGCCCGGCAAGCGCCTCGTCCGGGATTGCGGCTGCCTTGGGTAGGGCCCACCCGGGAGGGGCAGTCGATCGCCCTTGGGGTTCGAATGAGTTGTGCGTGTTCCCTGCTCACAGGTTGTCCGCTTTTTCGAAGCTGGTTCTCCGGACCGGTAGGGCGTGGATTTATGGGGCTTTGGGGCGAGAGAGTGTCCGAGTGAAGATTCCACTTCACTACATCCTGGGGCTGTCGTGGTCGGCCTCGTCGCCGCGCTGATTTCCATGCCCTCTCCCAGGCCGGTCATGACTCCCTTGTCCGCGCGATCCGTACGGCTGCGAGCACGTTTGGTGTCGCCACGGCGCTCGGCCTTCTGATCGCGGGCCTCTGGCCCGGTGCGAGGCCCATCGTGAACACGTACTGGGCTGGAGGTATGAGTGTGTCGGGCCCGCGCACCATGACGGTGATGAGCCCTGGAACGAGGAGGTGCTGGTATCAGTCGCGGGCCGGCTGTTTCCTCCCCGATTTCGCATCAGCCTGCGGTGCGCGGCCACCGAGATCGAGATGTGCACCGCGGTGGAAGTCGAGCAGGGCGGTTTCATCGAGCCGAACAACGCGATCTCTGTCACCGGGCTCTCGTCCGGCTGGAGAAGGACTACGTCCGCGCCTCCGCCCGCAAGCTCGCGCTGCCAGTCGCACGCGCGACGGTGCCCGAGGACCTTCGAACAGTCATCGCACGGCTGGAAGTGGGGAGTCGATGGCTGGTCGCCAGGCAGCACGATGTGCACGGGCCTGGCGGACAGCGGACAGATCGCACTGTTGGAGGAGCTCCGGTGCCGCTGCGGACCCAAAGGGTGGTCCATCTACCTGCCCAGGATCGAGCAGACCGCAGAGGTCGTGTGGGAGGCGTCTGCCGACTGGTCTGCCCGACGCGTGATCGCGACGTTGGTCTGCCCAGCCACCCACGTGGGACGGATACAGGCGTACGCCGACCTGCAGTCCGCACGAGAATTCGGACTCCTGCCATCCTACGAGGACATGAAGGCGCGCTGAGCTGCACGGGGCGCTGCCCTTCCCCGGCGGAAAGAGGCGCGGACCGGCCGTGGCGCCGAACGATCTGGACCCGGCCGACCCGGCGACGGCGCTGCGCAGCTTGGTGCCGGCCCGGCGCCGCCGGTGAGTTCGGTCATCCGCACCGCGCGTCCCAGGACGGTCAGCTGCGCCTCGTCGGCCGGGTCAAGGTCAAAGGGGAGCGCTTGTTCCAGGGCGTCTGGGACGAGAGGGTCGCTACGGGCGCCTGCTCCCGGCTTCCGTCGGGTATGCCCGTCTCTGTCGGGTGGGGTGTCGCTGATGTCTGGCGTGGCAGGGTCAGGTGTTGTCCTGCGTGGCCGTGCTGCGGGATTCGTTCCCTTCCGGACTGGTCGTGTCAGGCGGGTTGACCTTTGGTGATGCGTGGGGAGGGGGCTCGCCGGGCGCGGGCTGGAGGGGTGCGCGCATCACGCTGGGCGGGGTGGGTGTGGATCCGGGGATGTTGAGGCGGACGCGAGTGGTCAGCGTCGCTGTGGGGAAGCACTGGACGTCTGGCTGCTGGCCGGTGGTCTTGTCCCCCTCGCCGTGTGTGGGGCAGGCGGCGCCCAGCACACAGACCACCGGCAAAAGGGAGGGCTTCGGGGGGAGCCTTCTCGTGCCGGGAAGGGCGTGGGCCGGTGTGTGCGGGTAGGGAGCTGCCGGTGTGCTCGGTGGCGCCATGGGATCGGCCCTTTGCGGTGGTGGGGACGGCGGCGCTGGGGGGCGGGGCCACGCCCCGGAGGTCCGCCGGGGAAGAGGAGGCCGTCCGCTGAGGCCGGGTACCCGCAGGGACAAGGTGGGAGTGTCCGCTGCGGGGAGGGGTGGGGGGCTGCTGGCGGGCGGGCCCGGCTCCAGTGGGGGAGTGGCGGCGCTGGGGTCTGAAGAAGCCACGCCGCGCAGCCCGGGCGCGGGGGCCGCGGGCGCGCAGCTCGAGCACAATTGTGGTACCCAGCCCTGCCCGTCGTCGTATCCGAACGAGGGCCGGCGGCACTGGGGGCAGGCGAGTTCCCCGCGGCGCTGCGCCTGGTCGATGAGGAGTTCCCGGCTCATTCGCGCGGCGGCGTCCTCGTCGGCGGTGGAGGGATCAGGCACGTGAACCAGGATCTTGAGAGCGGGCTCTTTGCGTGCGGTGGACTCCAGCTCGCTCATCAGCAGCTGCAGATCCCTGGGCGTGACACGGTCGTGGACGGTCAGCATCTGCTGCGCGGTCGGGCGCCGGCGTGAGCGCAGCCGGCTGCTGCGCCGGTCGGCGTCCGCCCGGTCCCATGCCTTCGTCCACTCGGGAAGCTCGCTCCTGCGCACGTTGCATGCCTCGGCGAACGCCGCCACGAACGTCCGGCTGGGCGTGGAACTGCCCTTGAGGACCCGCCCGACCGTGCTGTGCGGGAGGCGCCCCACACCGCCCAGACGGGCGTCCAGGGAGCGCAGGGGCGGCCTTCCGTCGTCGTGGTGGAGATCGACGATCGCCGCGTGCAGGTCGGCGAAGTCCTTGACGACGCTGATGTGCACGCCGCTGCGATGGCCGCTGAACACGCCCTGCGTGCGGGCCTCGTCGCGCCGGGCGTGTTTCCACAGCCGCTCGGCATCCTTCGTACTGAGACCGCAGGCCGCGGCGTAGGCGAGGACCACGACCATGTTCTGCGGGACACTGCGCCCCGAAGCGGCGCGCGCGAGAGTGTCCGCGCTGTACTCGGTACGAGCGGAGAGCTGCTCGTAGGTCAAAGCGGCAGCGGACCTGCCATTGCGCAGCCAGGTCACCAAGGCCAGCAGTGACCGGCTGCACGGGGGAACCGGGTTCTCTCGGCGCGCCATCGGACGCTCAGGCCTGCGCGGGCCGCACCGCCGCGGCGCGCTCGCGCCGCAGCCTCACCAGGAGACGGCGCCCCAGGGATATGGCCTCGAGGACCAGGACGAGCACGCTGACGGCCGGCAGGCCGGCGGCGGCCAGTACGGCGGCGACGATGATGATCACGATGAGGACGGCTGCCTCGGGCGCCGTCAGGGGACGCGAGGTGCCGCACGTTTCCTTGTTCAACTCACTGCCTAACTGTTCGTCGGGGACTCAACTGCACGTACTGCGGGCTCAACTGCGGTTACTGCGGGCTGTGCTGATGGTGCGCCGGGTCGGTTGCCGCCGCCCCGGGTGGTTAGCGATGTTGCAGCATCCCGGCCCGCAGTACTAACCCCCAGGCACGCAATCCGCAGGTGTGTCCCTTGGTCGGGCTGGGCCCACGTCGGCCCCTGCTTGGGGATCGTGCCTGGTCAAGGGTGGTTATGCGGGCTTCTTTCCGCAGTTGCGTCCCACCTTTCAACGGGCATGATGGTGACTGAGAGTGACAATCCGCAGGGTTGTTCCACGATCCACTACCGCTTTCGGACACGCCGAAACCCACATCACCGCAGCTCAGGACAGCACTTGTCACCCCAGTTCCCGCGACCGCGTCCCACCCTTGACCTTCGGGCCCACATGCCTGATCTTTATGCGTGCCTGACTGCACGCCTCACGGCCGCCGGCGGGCTCTCCGAAGTACTGCGGGCAACACAGTCACCCAGGAGATGGAGCAGCCCCGTTGCCGCGGGGATGTCCACTGTTCTGGCGCCGCCCACCGCGGCGCCAGAACAGCATCCAACCGCCAGCCCGGCACCAGGAGGCACTCGCACCCCGGCGCCCCTCACCACGCGGGTCGCACGAACCCGGGCCAGGTCAAAGCCCACCGAAGCCGTTGCCCATGTAGATCCATGCCGTGCTCGCCGCAGTTCGCGGCCCGCACACGCAGACGCTGGAACTCGGCGTCGACGAAAGCGGTGTCACCGACCTCCACAGGTGCTCCGCCTCCGCCTGAACAGGCCCACGGGCGCAGGCGGGATCATTCAGGCGGCTTCGGCGTGGGAACGATCGAGGAGGGGGTGGGGCTCGTGACGAGCACCACCGCCTCGGGGCGTGTAGCGAAGACGTGATGCAGCGCGGCAGACCGTTACCCGCACCGACGCGCACACACCTTGGTGGCCATACCTCACGGATACGTGAAGAGAGAATTCCGCTTTCTTTCGAGTGGGCTGCGAAATCGAAATGCCCACATTGAAGGTCTGGCGCAGGGTGGCGAATTCCGTCGGTGTCATATGTGCGATGAAACTTCGGTAAGACTCGTTGGTGGCCAGAAGCGAGCTCCCTCCGCCCCCACGTCACCGTTGCTCCGCGCTGGACGAAAGGCACCTGAGCGGAGCGGCCGTCGGCCGCGGTCCGAGCCGCACGAGCCGGGCAGCACCCCACCCAAGCCCCTGCAGACCAGTGAGGAGAGCGATGCACGACCACCGACTCCACACGCCGTCCTACCTGCATGCTTTCCATCTTCCGGCATTCCGGCGCCGAGTTCCTCGGACCCGCGGCCCTTCACCGCGGCGGGCCGACACCGGCACAGGCGAATAAAACGACCCTTGAATTCGGAGATACAAAGATGCCCGTACCTCATTTCGTCATCCGGAAGACGACACAAAGAGTCGTCCAGAAGGCGACATCACCTGTTCGCCCTCAGGCCGAGGGAAACCGGCTGCACGCCTGGCAACACCTGACCACCCCTCAAGCTCCCACCGGCTGGGCGGGAGAGATGGCAAACGTGAGCGGCCCCCTCCCCCCGACCGGCACGCTGAGGGAAGTCGCCGACAAATACGACGAGATCGCAAAACTCGTCGAACTGGACGCTGCCGACGAGATCACCGAGACCGACCTCCTGGCCAGCATCCTGGTCATCAGAGCGCTGCGCGAGAAGCTGGCCGAGGACGAACGCCGCCTCATCGCCGCCGCCCGCCGCAAGAAGGTCACCTGGGCACGCCTGGCAGAAGCACTGGAACTGCGCAGCAGACAGGCAGCCGAACGCCGCTACCTCCAGCTGCGCACCGACATGGATGAACTGCACGGCTCCACGCTGACGCAGCAGGAACGCATCGGGTACGCCCGAGACCAACGCGACCGGCGCGCCGAACGCGCATGGGCGGTCAGCAACGCCACAACGATCCGGGAACTCGCCCAACGGCTGCTGAACGTACCCGATCTCCAGGTCAGGGCCGACCGCTCGGTCACCGCCCAGAAGACGCACGACACCGCGATGCGCAGCGCCATACAGACCGGCACGCCGCTGCCGCAAGCGGCTCTCAGCATCCCCTGGCCCCAGCGGCTCAGGCAGGCCTACGAGGCCGACACAGCCCTCCAGGACGCCCCGGCGGCCCAAGGCGCCTCCGACCTCAACCCCGCCAGGCTGAAGGCGACGCGGGTGGCCAACTCGATCCACCAGCTCTCCGGGCTCCTGGCAAACGCCGCCAACCCCGAGAACGTCGACCTCGCTGACCAAGGGGACCTCCAGCCCGCCGTGACCGCCCTCTTCGCCCACCAGGACCGCTTCACCCTCCCCACATAGACAGCTCAGAACGAGCAGAGCGGGCTCCAGACTGTTCGGCGCCCGGGCCGCGAGCCTGTCAGCGGAATCAGCAACCGCGGACTCCAGAGGCATCGGGACCGACACCGCATGTTCGGCCCGACCCCATCACCGTGGCGGCCGAGCTGGGCAAACACGGCGACCTCACCCGGGCCGGCAGCGCCCCGTACCTCCCCACCCTCGTGCAGGCCGTGCCCAGCGCCGCGAACGCGGCCTACTACGCCGGCATCCTGCGCGGCCTGGCCCGCAAGCGCCGCCTGGTCGAAGCAGGCACAAAGATCACGTACCTCGGCTACGGCGACGGTGACGCCGACGAGGTCACCGACGCGGCCGGCGCCGAGTTCAACTCGGCCGTCGACATCAAGGACGACGCCGCCAGCTTCCGCCCCCGTGAGCGCTCCGTGTCCCCGATGGACCGTCTCGAAGCCCGCAGCCGCGGCGAGGTCACCCGGGCGTACCCACCGGCCTCGTGGACCTGGACAACCTGACCAACGGCTTCCACGGCGGCCAGGTCATCGTGGTCACAGCCCGCCCCGCGATGGGCAAGTCCACCCTCGCCGTGGACTTCCTGCGCGCCGCCACCATCAAGCACAACTACTCCGGCGCCCTGTTCAGCCTCGAAATGGGCGGCGACGACATCCACGAACGCATCGTGTCCGCCGACGCCAAGGTCGCCTTCCACAAGATGCAGACCGGCGACCTCACTGACGAGGACTGGACCCGCCTCGGCCGCAGCATGCAACGCCTGGAGAAGGTCGACCTGCACATCTTCGAAGACGCCAGCCTCACCGCCACCCAGATCAAGGCCCACTGCCGCCGCCTCCAGCAGCGCGGCGGCCTCGACATCATCGCCGTCGACTACCTCCAGCCCATGCAGTCCACCGGCCGCCGCGCCGAAAACCGGCAGGTCGAGGTCTCCGAGATGAGCCGCCAGTTCAAACTCCTCGCCAAAGAACTCAACATCCCCGTCGTGCTCCTGCCCCAGCTCAACCGCGGGCCCCAACAGCGCACCGACCACAAGCCGGTGGTCTCCGACCTGCGCGAGTCCGGATCCATCGAGCAGGACGCCGACACGGTGATCCTGCTACACCGCGAGGACGCCTACGAGAAGGAATCACCCCGGGCCGGCGAAGCCGACCTCATCATCGGCAAGAACCGCAACGGACCGACCGCGACCATCACCGTCGCCTTCCAGGCCACTACAGCCGCTTCGTCGACATGAACAAAACCTGAGGCGACGATCTCCGTCCCCAGCTGCCCCAGAAGCCCCCTGTGCGCCTCGCTCGCCGACGATCTCCGTCCCGGAACGCCTCGGGTCGATCGGAATGGAGATCGTCGGCGAGCGGCCCACGTGAGCGATCTTCGCGAGACCGTCGACCTGCGGCGCCTCACCTCTGATCAAAAACGGGAGAATATATAACAACTGATCCGCGTGCTGCCGAAATCAACACCGGGCTCTGACTTCGACGCCCTCGCCAGTATTCGAGGGCGGCACCGACACGATCATGGGGAACCTGCTTGCCGCTCACACTTCCGTAAATGTCGACCGCCCTCATTCGCTCAACTCGGGCCGCCGGGCACGCATCGACCGCGCCCGTGAGGCGATGGAGCGGTCCAACCTGCTGATGTGGAGCGCCGCGCAAAAGCAGGGCCGACCCTTCGCCGCCTTGATGGCGCAGTTGAAAGCCCAGCCGACTGTCCAGCTTCTGATCGTGGATGGATACAGCTAGGCCTCCTACAAAGAGCCCTCCGAGGCGTCCACGTTCGCCGAACTGGAGAAATTCGCCCATGAACGCGACGCCGTGGTCCTCGTGACCGCCCACCTCAGCGCAGACTCCGACCTACCTGAGGCCGAACCCCCAATCCTCGAGGAACTGAGCCGCTTTGAGCGGCCCCTCCCAAAGGCTCCGACAGCAGTGATCCTGGACCGACCCGACCGCGACGGAACGGTCCCCCGGCGACGCGGCGAAGTCGACCTCATCGCCGCCCACGGCTGGTCCGGTACCGGCACCGCCACCGTGCGCTTTGGACCCGAGTACCACCGCTTCGTCGACCTGCCCAACACCTGACCCCCGCGCCAGGCGAACCCCTCGTCATCACCCCGTGAAGACCGGCCGTTTGCTGGCGGCCCAGATGCTGCCCGCCCGGGAGCCGTCACCCGATCGGATGATCCACGCCGACTCCACGGCACGGCGGTGCCCGGACCGGGACAATGCGCCGGTGAACATCATTTCCAAGTCCGTCGCGGTGACGTTCGGGGCCGCTCTGCTCCTGGCTGTCTCCGGTTGCTCGGTCGATTCGCCGCAGGAGCACTCCCAGCGGCTGCAGAAGGCCGCCGGCCTGAAAACCTTCCATATCGACACCAGCAAGGAGCTGTGGACCACGACGTCGGACCAGACCCCTTACGACAACAGGGAACGCCCGATCAAGGCGAAGCTGACGCCCCTTCCCAACGGGCTGCAGCGAGTCGAGCTCTCCGGCGTGAGCCTGGCTAACTACCTGCGCGAACTCGACCACGACGCGCACGGAGGAGCCAGCGGCGATACACCCTGGGGGCGCAGCCGGGACGCGGAGTCCATCCGCATGTACGACGAGATCTCCGCGGTCCTGGACGCGTCCGTCGAGCGGCCTGCACCGACGGACCCGCCCCTGCGGATCGTCGTGGACAACGCCTTCGTCGACGCCAAGTCCTCACGATGACCGCCTCCACCTCAGGAACGGGGGAAGCCACGACGAAGAAGCTGCGCACTGCTTCTTCGCCCAGAACCCCGAGCTGGCACGGCTGGCCATAGAGGCCCTGGACGCCCTCGACGTCCCGCCCGACGCCCGCGCCGGCCGCCCTCGCCGCACCTCCCCTGCCGACGGTCAACGCCGCCGCGAGATACGCCCCGTTTCCTGACCCGCGCGACAATCACGAGCGCGACCCTCCGCCAAACGGCGCAGGGCCGAATCGCATGCCGGAAAGTCGTCCCGCGAGGTCCCTAGTCCTTCGGCTTCTCGCCGACCGGCAGTGCACATCTTCCCCGAAGAACTCAACCACTACGTCTTCGGCCTGGCACCCATCAGTGTCAAGGGCGGAGAGCAGAAAACAGCGCCCGCACACCCCGCCCTCTCACTCGTCCCGTAGCCATGAGCATCTCGCGGCCAATGCCCCGTCGAGCGATGCCACGCGCCGCTGTCAGTCCGGAGCTTTCCGCTTGCACCGCACTATCGGCGGCTTACTTGATCAGCGGCCACAGAGCAGCGGCAGTGCCTGCCACAGTTGCCAAGCCCACGACGATGGCGCCGATCCGGCGGCCCGTCGTGCCGAACAGTCCCGGCTCGTCATCGGTGCTTGGCGAGACCGTGGCACTGCTTTCCCCGGAGGCGTGCGCGCTGGTCACCGTCACACGGGACCGGTTGCCAAGGACGGCAACGTCCAACGCCTGGCCGAACTGCTCGGGGGTAGGAAGGTTGCTGTCGTCGGAAGCCATCGTGGCCCGCAGCTCGCCCATGAGGTCGGCCAGCGCTGTCCGCACCTGATCGATGACACCCAGTACCGCGGCCACAGCTCAGTACAGCTCGGTGATCTGCTGGCGAGGGTTGCCGATGTCATGGTTCATGTACCGCACCAGATCAGCGGCTCCCGGCAAGCTGAGCTTCAAAGGCATGTCTGCCTCGCTGACCCGACGGGCCGCGGCCTCCAACTCGCCGACCCCCATGCGTAGGGGGAGCTCATTGGTAATCAAGTCGCGGGCAAAGTCAGGCAACGCGCCGGGACTAATCTGCTGGCCGGTGATGATCCCGTTCGCCACCATCGCGTCGATCCGCACAGACGCCACCACCATGCAGTACGGCGGGACGTCCGCCAGGTCCACGCCGTTATAGCCCCGTAGTTCACGCTGCGCCCAGTTGCGAAGAGCCGCCGAATTGGCGTGACCTCCGAGGATCACACACTTGCGTAGGGTTCCGGCAAACAGCCCGGCCTCCGCCACACCCGCGAGCACAGAGCCGTTGATCACCGAGCCGAACCTCACGGCCTCCCGCAGGCCGCTTGCGAGCAGCCCTTAACCCGCACGGATGAATCCCTGGCCTGCGGCGCCCTACCACTACTTCCTGCGGGTGACGTCGTGTCAGTCCCGCTCCCTACCGCCCGAACCATGACATCCGCGCCGTAGGTGGCGCCCGACGAACGGTGGTGATCGGTCATGTCCCTGGTCGACGGGCTACGTAGCCCTCACCCCCCACTGCGCCGGTTCCTGGACCGCGAATTGTCCGCCGGTCCGAAGCCGTTGCGTGACAACTACCGCGCTCAGCACCGCGCCGACCACGTCCTGCTCCCGCCGCCCGGCGTCGGCACCGAGGCCGGCACCGTCGGCACGGCAATCGACCAACGGCTGCGCCTGGCCTTCACCGCAGCCGCGCCCGTCGACGACGCCTCTCTGATCGGGATCGATCTGTCCGGCGGGATCAGCGGCCGCGGGGCCGGCCTTCGGATGCGCGCCGCCGGAAACGAACTCGCGGTCCGCCTGACAGAGACGGTGCGCCGCCCGGACCTCGACAACAGGAACCAGCCGATCGACCACGGCCAGGACGAGGAGGAAGACCTGGCCCGCATGCTCATCGCCGCAGCCTGGTACCAGGCCCTCGCCCGTACTCCGATCGGCTTCTCCTTCACCCCGCTGGCCAAGGCCGCCCTCGAGGACCCCGGCGCATTCACGTTCACACGGCTGCTGGAACTCCCACACCGCGGACCTGGTGGCCGACGTCACCAACCAGCTCCACGCCGCCCCCCACAGCCCCCTGCAGGCTCTGCGCGCCCGCACCAGACCAGTGGACTGCGTCGGTGGGCCGACGTTCGCCGACACCCAGATCACCGCCGACGCCGACCTCGTCGTCAACGGCCTGCTCCTCGACTTCAAAAGCGCCCGACGCCCACTGCCCGAGATGTCGCAGCGCACGGCCTGGCACCTGACCGGCTACCTGCTCCTCGATGCCACCGACCAGTACCGGATCGACACGGTCGGCCTCTACCTGCCGCTCCGGGCCCCTCACCTCCTGGCCCGTCGACGACTTCCTCGCCCTGCTGGGCGCCTGCCGCCGCGACCTCACCGAGCTGCGCGACGTATTCGGGAAACTCCTCGCCGGATGCCGGGGCCAGGCCGACGCCCGGTACTTCGCCACGGACGAAGAGACCGAACGCGTCCGGCAGCTGCTGGAGCGCCTGGCGGCAGTCGCCGACCCCGGCTGTCGCCCGGTGTGCACCCAGCCACTACCCGAAGCCACCCGCCGCCCCCGGAAGTTCTGCACCGCCTGGTGCCGCGACCGGGACAAGGTCCTCCACCGCCGCGGGCTCATGCCCGGCGGCCTCCACCCGCTACTCCCTGCCCCTCGCAAGCAGCGCCTGGACGTTCCCGACGACGCGGAGCTTGTAAGCCTCACACTCCGCATGCCCAGGTAGGCGACCCCGCAGCCACTGGTGCGTGCTCAGACTTCCCCTCTTCTACCTGGCTGCCTGGCTGTGGGTGTGTGGCTGGTGGGCGGGCGTGGTCTCGGGTAAGCGGGGCGGCGCTGCGCTGGCCCCTTCCACGACGGGTGTCGATTCCTCGGCTTCCACACCCGCTCGCTACCTCTTCACGGACACGTACTCGGGCTCTCCCTCATCC
This sequence comes from Streptomyces sp. NPDC088746, assembly GCF_044751065.1. Classification (NCBI taxonomy): domain Bacteria; kingdom Bacillati; phylum Actinomycetota; class Actinomycetes; order Kitasatosporales; family Streptomycetaceae; genus Streptomyces; species Streptomyces sp. NPDC088746. The sequence continues at coordinate 2,312 of NZ_JBIVLA010000003.1, read as the reverse complement.
GGGTCTCCCGGCTCGCTGAAGAGCTTGATGTCCCACCACAGCACCTTCTCCTGGAGCCAGTGGAACCCCGCGGCCAGGTCCCAGGGTTCGGAGCTGGTGGTGAACCTGACTTCCGCATGGCGAGCGCCCTTCTCGCGACGGCCCTTGAGCGTGAGCCATTGCTGGGACTCATGGTCGAATTCCAGATGACCGTGCACGAAGCGATGCCGACTCTTGAACTGCTCCTTGCACCGCTCAAGGACCTCGAGCAGCGCCTCGCGCGAGGCGGAAGGAACGCGGCCTCCCTCGATGGCCTTCAGGCTCTTTATGCACTCATTGGCGAAGAACGAGCCCGTTCCCCCGGCCTCGTAGGCGTAGGCCCGGGGCGCACCTGCAAGGTGCACCAAAAGGCCGTGAAGCGTGTACTCCAGGAGCGCCGCTTCGCGTACGAGGAGGCCGACTCCCATCGTGAGCTCCGCCTCCTCCTCGTCCATGCCGGCCGCCAGCCACGGGATCGGGGGAGTGAACGCTGGAACGCTGGGTGCTTCCTCGGGGTCGGGCTGGGACGGGAGCGACTCGGGCATGCGTGCCTCCATGGTGGTGCTGATGCGCCTGTGAGACCCGCGCGACCTTCGGAAGGTTGCCTCACACAGGCCCCTCACCACTCGGTAAGGGCGGGCACGATGCCACTGGCCCTTACTCCGCCTGCGGGGCCGGCCGCTGCGCCTTGTGCTCGTCCTCGGTGGTCTCGGCGGCGTACATCGCCCGAGCGTCGGTGACGGGGCCCGCGCCCAGGTCCGCTCGTTCCCGCCGTGCGTACGGGCCAGCCGCCCGGCCAGGCCCCGCTGGTGTCCAACGGCCCGGCGGAGCTCCGCGAGCGCGACCTGGACGGCCTGAGCGCGCTCTGCAGACACCGGAAGCCTCCCCGGGGCTCTCCCCTCCGTGCTCGGCACCACTCTTGCGCCCGGAGACGCCCAGCAGGGCGGTTCCTACGGCCTCCTGGTGCGCAGCCCAGAACGCCTCCACCTCGGCTTGGTCGTAGTGGTGACGTGGTCGATCGTGACCACCCGCTCCGTGACGGCGCTCCTGCGGCTGCTCGTGGCGCAGGGCGTACCACCGGGCCCCGGTCGAGCGTCCCGCCCCGGCGCACCAGGTGAACGACGCACAACTGACGATCACGCGCCCCTCGACGACTCGGTGACAGCAGTAAGCAACGGGGCGTCGGCAGACCTGTACCTCGTGCTCAACTGCCATGACCGCCTTACTGCTGGTCCCCTACACCGGGTGATTCTGGAGGATGCGTCCCGCCGCCGTTCTTGATGTCCGTGTCGCAGGTTGCTCCGCCGGCTTAGGACTGGTCATTGGGGATCAATAGCACTTGCGGGTGGAGCTCAAGGCGCCAGTCAACGACCGCAGCGGTGACGCCGAGAGGCTGCCCAGACATGTCCTCGACCTGCACCCGGACACCGGCCTCACCGCGCTCTGCCATCGTGTCGGTGCAGACCCAGGAAGAGCAGCCGGACAGGGCGAGAACCGCCAGCAGCGAAAGGGCCCCTGCTAGTACACGTACACCGGTAACACTGAGTTGACCTCCGGTCAGGGTAAGGCCGAGCAGCGTATCCCGGGGCTCTGGCAGCTGCGGGTGATGCCCTGTGGGGGCGTAGTCGCGGCGAAGCATGCCGGCGCTGCGCCAGCCAACGTGTCCGGCTGTCGCGAAACGCCGGGGCCGACAGCGGGCGATCCGGTAGACGTCAACGCCTTACACGGCCGCTCGCGCCCCTCGAAGCTCCGTTCTCGTGGCACCCACTGCCGTAAACTACTGAGCTCCCTGAGCGTCAGAAATAATGGACTCAGGGGTAATTGGAGGCCGCGCGAGACCTATGACGAACTGAATAGCAGTGAGACGCGGAGTGCTCTCACACGAGTTCGCACTATTTGGTTTTCGAAGGTCAGAAGCGGATTTCGATATCCGGTCGGCGGTAGAGCAGATTCCCAATTTCTACCATGCATCTTGGATGATGCAGGAGGGCGTGTTCTGAGTCCAGTTCTTAGCTGCTATCAGAAATGATGCACGCGGTTCGCGTCCGGTCCCTTTCTGGTGCGTAGTTGTCGTGACGTCAGCCATGAGCCGTGCGGTAGATGGTGATCCGGCATCAGCTCTGTCTGCACTGCGGAGCCGTGCAGACAGAGCGTCCCAGGGCCTGACCTCCTGTCACCCCCGGGGCCTGCTGTCGCCGAACATGCCCGCACCAATCCCCGCACCCCGCGCGGGAATTCCGGAGGAATTCCAAAACCCATTCCGGAGGAATGGGTTTGAAAGCCCGTAGGGCTTT